>DBCR01000048.1:565-62585 GCA_002293125.1 Opitutia bacterium UBA953 | reverse complement strand
GACGTCCTCATCCTCGGCTCCGGCGGTCGGGAGCATGCCTTGCTCAAGGCCTGCCTCCGCAGCCCCCGTGTGGCCAAGGTCCGCGTGGCCCCCGGCAACGGCGGCATGGCGCTCGAGGCCGAGTGCCTGGAGGTTGACGCCGCCAATCCTGCCGCCGTCCTGGATCTCGTCCGGCGCACAGCGTCCACCTTCGTGATCGTCGGACCCGAGGTCCCGCTCGCCGCTGGCGTCGTCGACGCCCTCGAAGCCGCCGGCATCCCGGCCTACGGTCCGCTCGCTTCCGGCGCCCGCCTCGAGGCCAGCAAGGCTTTCAGTAAGGATTTCATGGTGCGCCATAAGGTACCCACCGCCGCTTCGGAGACGTTCCGCTCGCTCGCGCCTGCGCTGGAGTACGTGCGCAAGCAGCCCGTCCCCATCGTCATCAAGGCCTCAGGTCTCGCGGCAGGGAAGGGCGTCGTCATCGCGACGACGCACGCCGAAGCCGAAGCCGCGTTGCGCGACATGATGGAGACCAAGGTATTCGGCGCGTCGGGCGACGAGGTCGTCATCGAAGAATTCATGCAGGGCGAAGAGGCTTCGATCATGCTGATGGTCTGCCGCGAAGAGTATCTCATGCTCCCGCCGAGCCAGGACCATAAGCGCGTCGGCGAAGGCGACACCGGCCTCAACACCGGTGGCATGGGCGCGTATGCTCCCACCACTGTTGTCACGCCCGAGGTCGAACGTCGTCTCCGCGAGGAAATCATCTTGCCCACCCTGCGCGGCCTCCAGGCCGACGGCATTGATTACCGCGGTACGCTTTACGTCGGCATCATGGTGACCGAGAGCGGACCCAAGGTCGTCGAGTTCAACGTCCGCTTCGGCGACCCTGAGTGCCAGGTGCTCATGCCTTCGCTCGAGACTGACCCCGTGCAGATCATGGAAGACATCGCCCATGGCCGCTTCCGTCCTTCGGCCGTGAAGCTGCGCCCCGGCGCCACGATCATCATCGTCCTCGCCGCAGGCGGTTATCCTGGCGAGATCCGTAAGGGCGACCCCATCGCCTTGCCCGCGACCCTGCCCGAGGGTGTGGACATCGTCCATGGCGGCACTAAGCGCCTGCCGGACGGACGGGTCGTCACCTCCGGCGGCCGCGTCCTCGGCGTCGTGGCTCATGGTCCGACCCTGCAGGAAGCCGCCCGCCGGGCCTACGCCGTCGTCCCCCAGATCAAGTTCGAAGGCTGCCACTACCGTCGGGATATCGGTTATCGCCAGCTCCGTCGCGACGGGGCGGTTTGAACACTTGAACCGAGGGGCTTATCCCTCATCTTGAATCGCATGGCCGTCGAACGAGACACCGTCACGTTTGTCTGCACAGGTAATACCTGTCGCAGTCCGATGGCGGAGGCGTTGCTCCGGGCGACCCTAGTCAAGCGAGGGCAGGGGCTCGAGAAGTTGAAGGTCGCCTCCTTCGGGCTCGCCGCGGAGGGCGGTCAGCCACCCTCCGCCAATTCCGTCAAAGCCATGCAGCGGATCGGCCTGGACGTCTCTGATCACCGCAGCCGGCTCCTGACCCAGGCCGATGTCGACCGGAGTGCCGTGATCTTCGGCATGACCGAGTCGCACCTCGCCGCCCTGCATTCTCGTTTCGACGTCCTGCCCGCTGTCGTGCTCCTCCTGCGCGACGTCCTGCCGACGGACGTCCCGCGGGACATTCCTGATCCTTTTGGTGGTGGGTATCGCGATTACGAGGAGTGCCGCGATTCCATGGTTGAAGCCATCCCTGCGATGGTGGAGTTTCTGCGCCAGAATCTTTCCCGATGACCAGCCCGCTTACGCTTTCCTTTGGCAGTGACCACGGCGGATTCGCCTTGCGACGCGGCCTGAGCGAAGCGCTGAAGGCGAAAGGCTACGCCATCCTCGATCGCGGCACCGAGACCGAGGCTTCCTGCGATTATCCGGACTACGCCCATGCCGTGGCCGCCGATGTCGTCGGCGGTAGCGCGAAGTTCGGTATCCTCGTCTGCACGACCGGCATCGGTATCTCCATCGCCGCCAATAAGGTGCGCGGTATCCGGGCCGCCCTCGTCCAGAGCGCCGACGCCGCCGGCCAGAGCCGTCGCCATAACGACGCCAATGTCCTTTGTTTCGGGGCCAAATACGTCGACCTCCCGACCGCCTTGGCATGCGTCGAGGCCTTCCTGGCCGCCGAATTCGAAGCCGGCCGGCATACCCGGCGCGTGGATAAGCTGGACTCCCCATGTGGATAACCCCGCCGATTTGCCGTTGCCACGATTCCTCGCACGATTTGCCCTTTTACCACTCTACCCATGACCGCCATTCGCCGCATCCCTCTCGCCCAGCTCGACCCTGAGATCGACCGCCTGATCAAGGCCGAGCTCAAGCGCCAGCAGACGCACATCGAGCTGATCGCCTCCGAGAACTTCACGCTTCCGGCCGTGATGGAAGCCCAAGGCAGCATCCTGACCAACAAGTACGCCGAAGGTTATCCCGGTAAGCGCTGGTACGGCGGCTGCGAGAACGTCGACCAGATCGAACAACTGGCGATCGACCGCGCCAAAGCCCTCTTCGGCGCCGACCACGCCAATGTCCAGCCGCACTCCGGCAGCCAAGCCAATGCCGCCGTCTACTTCGCGAGCATCAAACCCGGCGACAAGATCCTGACCATGAACCTGTCGCATGGTGGTCACCTCACGCACGGCAACTCCGCCAACTTCTCTGGCAAGCTCTACAACGCTGTTCACTACGGCGTGGGCGCCGACGGCCGCATCAACTACGACGAAGTCGAGGAGATGGCCAAGCGCGAGCAGCCTAAGATGATCACCGTAGGAGCTTCTGCTTACGCCCGCGAAATCGACTTCGCCCGCTTCGGCAAGATCGCCAAGGAGAACGGGGCGCTGCTGCTCGCCGACATCGCCCACATCGCCGGTCTTGTCGCGGGGGGCGTGCACCCGTCGCCCGTGCCTTACGCCGACTTCGTCACCACCACCACGCACAAGACCCTGCGTGGTCCGCGCGGTGGCCTCATCCTCTGCAAGGCCGAGCACGCCAAGGCCATCGACTCCGCGGTCTTCCCTGGCGCCCAAGGGGGCCCGCTCGAGCACGTCATCGCCGCCAAGGCGATCTGCTTCGCGCAGTGCGCCACGCCTGAGTTCAAGGAATACGCCAAGCAGGTCGTCGCCAACTCCCGCGCCCTCGCCGACGAGCTCGTGAAGCTCGGCTTCGGCCTGATCAGCGGTGGCACTGACAATCACCTCAGCTTGCTGGACCTCCGCAAGAGCCACCCGACCGTCTCCGGCAAGGACGCCCAGCTCGCCCTGGAAGCCGCGCACATCACCACCAATAAGAACACCGTGCCGGACGAGACCCGCAGCCCGTTCCAAGCCAGCGGAATCCGCGTTGGCACGCCGGCCGTCACTTCCCGTGGCATGAAGGAGTCCGAAATGAAGGAAATCGCCCAAGCGATCGCTATCGTCCTGTCCGACCCACAGAATCCTGCCAAAATCGAACAGGCGCAGGGCATCGTGGCCTCCCTGACCGGCCGCTTCCCGTTACCTTATTAAGCTTATTAGTTCCTCTTTTCGGCTTCCCAAAACACTTTTTTCCACTATTCTTATTCCTACCCCATCAAATCTATGACCTCCTCCCCCCGTAATCGCAAGGGCTTCACGCTCATCGAACTCCTGACGGTGATCGCGATCATCGGCATCCTCGCCGCTGTCCTCTTCCCCGGCGTCCAAGGCGTCATGAAGAAGGCCAAGCAGTCCGCCGCTTCGACCAAGCTGCGCAACATCGCCCAGTCCTACATCACCTTCAATTCCGGCAGCAAGTTCATCAAGGACGCCGCCTGGAACACCGCCACCGCCCCGACCTCGGCCACCACGCTGCCGCAGTTCGCCGCCGTGCTCGCCCTCAACGCCGGCCTGAACAGCGGTGAGATCTGGTATGTCGACGCCGATCCGGCCAATGACAGCGCCTCCTTCCCGAAGCAGGTGCTGCTCGGCGCCGCTGGTGCCGAAACCATCGACCCGTCCTTCATCACGCCGAGTGCTGCCAGCGGCTTCCAGTCCTGGACGACCTACACCCCGACCAACAAGAATCTCAACGAACAGGTCCCCCTCCTCTGGACGCGCGGCCTGACCACCGCCGGCAAGTGGGATACCACCAACGGCGTCTGGGGTGCGGAAGGCGGCCACATCTCCTTCGGTGATGCGCACGTCGATTGGCGCTCTGACACCAGCACCGTGGAAAACCAGTTTGCCTCGAAAAAGACCCCGGGCACGACGACCGCCAGTTGGACGGACGCTGTGACCTCCACCACGGTCAAGGAACTGAAGTCCAAGTAAGACTTCGCGACCTCTCCGAAAAGCCCCGTTCTGCGGGGCTTTTTTGTTGGTTTAAGCTGTAACAATAGCGACACACTTTAGGGCTCTCTGGGCTTGCCTGCCTGAGGGGTATTCTTTAAAAATTTGATACCTTCACCCCATGAAATCCCCCATCTTCTCCCCCCGTAATCGCAAGGGCTTCACGCTCATCGAACTCCTGACGGTGATCGCGATCATCGGTATCCTCGCCGCCGTCCTCTTCCCGGGTGTCCAGGGCGTCATGAAGAAGGCCAAGCAGTCCGCCGCTTCGACCAAGCTGCGCAACATCGCCCAGTCCTACATCACCTTCAATTCCGGCAGCAAGTTCATCAAGGACGCCGCCTGGAACACCGCCACCGCCCCGACCTCGGCCACCACGCTGCCGCAGTTCGCCGCCGTGCTTGCCCTCAACGCTGGCCTGAACAGCGGTGAGATCTGGTACGTCGACGCCGACCCGGCCAATGAAAGCGCCTCCTTCCCGAAGCAGGTGCTGCTCGGCGCCGCCGGTGCCGAAACCATCGACCCAGCCTTCATCACTCCGAGCGCTACCAGTGGCTTCCAGTCCTGGACGACCTACACCCCGACCAACAAGAATCTCAACGAACAGGTCCCCCTCCTCTGGACGCGCGGCCTGAACACCGCCGGCAAGTGGGATACCGTCAGCGGCGTCTGGGGTGCGGAAGGCGGACACATCGCCTTCGGTGATGCGCACGTCGATTGGCGCGCCGATACCAGCACGACTGAAAACAAGTTCGCTTCGAAGAAGACCCCGGGCACGACGACCGCCAGCTGGACGGAAGCTGTCACCGCCACCACGGTCAAGGAACTGAAGTCCAAGTAAGACTGCGCGACCTCTCCGAAAAGCCCCGCTCAGCGGGGCTTTTTTGTTTCCGTCCGTTCTGCGTCTGCCACCTTCATCTCCGCATGACGACCTTCCGCGCATGGCTGGCCGCGACTCGCCCCAAGACCTTGGTGGCGGCCGTCGCGCCTATTGCGCTCGGCGGCGCGGTCGCCATCGCCGGCGCCGGTCAGCCGGGCGTCGGGTCAGATCCGTCCTTCATTTTCATGCTGCTGAGCTGCCTCGGCTTCGCGCTCTGCGTGCAGGTCGCCTGTAATTTCGCCAACGACCTCGGCGACTCGCTCCGCGGCGCCGACACCGCCGCGCGCGTCGGCCCGCGCCGCGCCGTCTCCGCCGGAGACATCGCGCCCGACGCCATGCGAAGGGGCATCTGGATCGCCTGCGTGCTGGCGTTGATCCTCGGTGCGCCCGTCGCATCGCTCTCGCCTTGGTTGTTGCTCGCCGGGCTCCTGGCGATCGCCTGCGCGCTCGCGTATACGCTCGGTCCGTTCCCGCTGGCTTACCACGGTCTCGGCGACGTCTTCGTGGTTGGCTGCTTCGGCGTCCAGGCCACCGTGCTCACCGCCTGGGCGCTCTGTACCGACCGCATTTACGACAAGGGGGGAGAGAACTGGGTTTGCCATTCTTTGCCCATGCCGTGGTTCGCCGCCCTCCTCGCCGGCCTCGGCCTCGGCTTGCTCGCCGATAACATCCTCGTCGCGAACAACGCGCGCGATTTCGAGACCGACCTCGCCGTCGGCAAGCGTACCACGGTCGTGCGTTTCGGACGTGGCTTCGCCCGCAACCTGCATGGTTTCAATTCCGTGGTCGGTCTGGCCTGCCTCGGGCACGTCTTCGGCTGGGCTCCCATGGCCTTGCTACCCTTGGCCGTCTGGCAGCACCTCGCTTTCCGCAAGGCCGCCCAGCCGGCCGATTTCCTGCCGTTTCTGGGTCGGGCGGCCGTGCTGATGCTCTTGGCGACGATCCTGTGCGTAACTGCCACTTGCCTCGGGTGGGTGCCGGCTGACAGCCTGTGGATGCGATGAGCCAACCCAAGTCACTCGCCGAACAGCTGGAAGCCCTCGTCAACGGGGCTTCTCGTCCGTCATGGGACGAATACTTCATGGCCACCGCCGTGCTTGTCAGTACCCGCTCCAGCTGCGAGCGCCTGCATGTCGGCTGCATCATCGTCTCGACCGGCAAGCACCCGAACCGCCTCGTGGCCGCGGGCTACAACGGCTTTTTGCCGGGAGCCCCGCATGATTCGCATATCCGCGACGGCCATGAGCTCGCCACCGTGCATGCCGAACAGAACGCCGTGGCCGATGCCGCCAAGCGGGGCGTCTCTTTGCAAGGTACGATCTGCTACGTCACCCATTTCCCGTGCGTCAACTGCGCCAAGATCCTCGCCGCCGCCGGCATCACCGAGGTGCGCTACCGTCACGACTATAAGAACGACCCGCTGGTCGCCGAGATGTTCGGCCAAGCCGGCGTGCTGGTCACGCACCTCGAACGCTGATGGCCCGCGCTCCGCAGACCTTAGCGGGGCAATTGCTGGTCTCGCACCCGCAGCTGCGTGATGACCATTTCCGCGAGACGGTCTTGTTGCTCCATACCCATGACGCCGCGGAAGGCGCGCTCGGCGTCATCGTGAACCGTCCGCTCGGCCGGGTGTTCGGCCAGATTGATTCCACGGCGGAACTCAAGCCACTCGACGACGTACCCCTTTTTGAGGGCGGCCCGGTGGCGACCGATCGACTGGCCTTCGGGGGCTGGCTCTTCCCTGCCCAAGGCTCGCCCGAGGTGCGCTTCGGATTAGATCAGGAAGAGGCCGCGCAGCTGGCCGCGGACGGACGCTTCCAGCTAGCCGCCTACATCGGCTATGCCGGCTGGTCTCCTGGGCAGCTGGAGAGCGAACTGAAGATGAACACCTGGGTCGTCTGTCCGTTCGATGCGCTCTGCGTCGACTTCGAGGGCGTCGAGCTATGGAAGAAACTCCTCGAGCGCCATCGGCCGGATCTGCGCCTCGAGGCGGACTCGCCGGAGAATCCGGGGCTGAACTGAACCAAGCGGCGCCGCGCGCCGCGGGGATCGGCTGGCATGGGGGAACTGCTGCGAAACAGTTGCTTACTGGGTAGGGACAGCACCACGTGCTGTCCACGCGTCAGCGGGCCGTCGAGAGGAGCACCTCGAGGTTCTGCGTGAGCAGTTCGCCGGGGGTGCGCCCATCGGCGCCGAGCATCTTCCGTTGGATCAGGCGCGTGCGCTGGGTCTGGTCGATCTCCAGGAGGCGCCAACGGCCGGCTGGCAAATGAGGGCTCTTGGCGTCGAGGGCCGTCCAGCGGACGGGCATGCCTTGCCAGGAGAATTCGACATACCAGCCCGCGACGCGCGAGGCATCACCGCGCATGAGGGCGGCATAGCGTTCCACGAAGTCCGGCATCTTATTCGTGCGCAATCCGACCGTGAGAGCGGTAGGTTGGCTGCGGAGGGCGGCAAGGATATCAACCTTCGGTTGACCGAGGATCAGCATCGGGTCCATGCCGATGAGATTCTGCCCGTTGTAGAGTCCGTGGAGGTTGGGGCTCTGCTTGTTCTCCGGCTGAGCGGCGTACCAGCGGTTGAAACCTCTCGAAAGCATCAGCCCGACCTCGAAATGGAGGTGAGATCGATCCTTCGTGATGGGGGTGGCGCCGGCGGAGGTGCGGCCCATCAGGCCGATGACCGAGCCTCGGCGGACCGGTTGGGCCGTCTTAAGGCCTGGTTCGATTTTCGCGAGGTGGGCGTAGAGCGTGTAGACGGGAATTTCCGCGGCGGCATGGTGGAGCACGACGTACCGGCCGTAAGGACCATTGACGTTCGCATTCAGGTAGGCGACTTGGCCGTCCATCGCCGCCAGCACAAGATCGAGCGCTTCGCCGTCGGCGTTCGTCTTCGCCGGGCGGATGTCGATGCCTTCGTGGAAGCGCTTGCCGTCCTCGCGGACCATGCCGAAGAGGGCCGACTCCGTCTTGCCCGACACCGTCGGCTGCAGGTAATCCTGCGGGGTGCGGATCGAAGCGCGATCCATCGTGGTGGGCCAGACGATGTCCGTCGCGCCCAGCGGGAGAGCCGTGAGGCAGAGGAAGAGGAGGGCGAGGCTGGTCCGCAGGCTCACTTGCGTTCGTCTTCCTTGAGCTTGCGGAGCTTGAGCGCCGAGATGTTGAGGCGCCTGCTGATATCCATCACCGCCTCCGTGTTCGAAAGGCCCTTCTTCTCGACGTGGAACATCAGGTTGCCGTTCACGATCTGCTGGTCGATGGGCATGAAACCGACGGCGGCGTCATTGATGATGAGGACGAAGCGGCGGCCTCTGGCCTCCTTGGTGTAGTTCATCACGTCGATGGCGGCCTTGCGGTCGAGCTGGACGAGGAGGAACTCCTGGCGGAGATCCGGGTCGCCGCTGGTGATCGCGTCGGTATTCAGGATTTCTTCGGCCGGTACGAGCGGCTTGGTCATCACCGTGATAGTAATCTGGCTCACCGGGAGGCGGACGTCCTGCCGCATCGAACCACCCGAAGCGGCTGAGGCTTCGACGAAGATGGAGGCGATCTCGTCGGGGATATCGTTATTCTTGCAGCCAGCGAGGAGCAGGGCGCTGAGGGCGAGGGCAAGGCGGAAGAGGGTCATGGAAAGGTCAGCCGACGAGCAGGTCGAGCGAGGCTCCGACCTGCAGGATGTGGGCGGGCTGGAGGTCCAGCACCGGGACGAGGTAGGTCTGCTTGCTGGCGGCGTGGACGTAGGTCATCAGGCCTTGGTCGGCGACGCCGACCTGCTTGATGATGCGCTTGCGCTCCAGGAGCATGGCGAGGATGTGCTTGAGCACGCCTTTGTCGCCGGACGGATCGGCGTCGTCTTCAAAGAGAGAAAGAAAGAACTCTTCGCGGGAGGCGAGCAGCTGGGCTCGATGGGCCTGTTCTTCTTCGCCGCGTTCCTTGACCTCGCGGGTCCAGCGACCGAGGAGGATGCCGTCGGGCTTGAACGAGGTCGCGTGGTCACGGAGTACGTCGCAGCGCTCGATGTTGCCGCCGAGAGGCTTGAAGACGACGCACGTCACGAGATCGCCAACGTGGAGTTCGTTGCCGGAAGCGGCGCAGATGCGCGCGATGGGTTTAACCTGCCAGTCCATGACCGATATGAGATGTCGGGCAGGGCGGGGCGGGCAATCCCATTCAAGATGGTTTACACCTGACTTATTGGTCAGTCGGGGCAGTCTGACCGCCATGTCCGACACCCCTGCCACCGGCATCGCCTTGCTCGTCGTGGACGTCCAGCCGACCTTCCTCAAGGCCATGCCTGAGGGTGAGGCCTGCCTACGCCGCTGCGTGCTGGCCGCCTCGGCCGCCAAGATCCTCGGGGTGCCGGTGCTCTTCACCGAACAGGTCCCGGCCAAGCTCGGCCCGACCCATCCCGATCTCCTGCTCGCCGCCGGCGAGGGGCGGACGGTCTTCGGCAAGACGGCTTTCTCGGCTTTTGGCGCCCCCGGGCTGGTGGAGGCCTTCGGCAAGATGCAGGTCAGTCAGCTGCTCATCTGCGGGTTGGAAATCCCGGTCTGCGTTTACCAGACCACCATGGATGCCCTCCGTGAAGGCATGGGGGTCACGATCTTATCCGATGCCGTGACGGGCCGGCGCTCCGCCGACGGTAGGGCCTGCCTGGAGTCTCTGCGGGCGGCCGGGGCGCATGTCCTGCCAACCGAGACGGTCTTTTACGCGTTGGTCGGGGATGCGACGCACCCGCAGTTCCGTGCGTTCACCGAACTCGTCAAGCAGGCCGCTTAGACTTGGTCGACCGTCAGGCTCGCCGCCGGTACGGCCGCGGCGTCAGCAGGCAGGCCGACGTCGGCCCAAGCCGCGAAGGCAATCATCCCAGCGTTATCGCCACAGTGCTTCGGCTCGGCCACCATCAACGGTAGGCTGTGCTGCCGGGCGACCTGGGCCAGGCGCGTGCGTAGCGTGCGGTTATTAGCGACACCACCGGAAAGCCCGACGGATTTATAGGAGGAAAGGTCAAGCGCCGCGCCGGCCTTCGACGCCAGCTGCTCGATGATTGCGTGCTGATAACCGGCGCACAGGTCGGGCATCTCGGCGGCGAGCTGGTCGTCCGACATCTTCTCCAGCTGATAGCGCAGAGCCGTCTTTAGGCCCGAGAAACTCATGCGCAGGTCCGCCTTCTCCGGGATGCCGCGGGGGAAAGGGTATTTCTTCAGGTCGCCTTGCAACGCTTGCTTCTCGATGAGCGCGCCGCCTGGGTAAGGCAGCCCGAGCAGCTTCGCCCCTTTATCGAAGGCTTCGCCCGCGGCGTCGTCGACCGTGCGGGCGACGACCGTGAGGCGCATTTGTTCGTCGAGCTTCACCAGTAGCGTGTTGCCGCCCGAGACCACGATGGCCAGGTGCGGGAGCAGGGCGGTGCGGGCGGCGGCGAAGCCGGCCGGATTCTGTGCGTGGACGGCGATGAAGGGCGAGTGCACGTGGGCGCGGAGGTGATTTACGCCGACGATCGGGAGGCCGCGGGCCAGCGCGAGTGAACGGGCGAGGGTCACGCCCATCGACAGGCAGGGAAGGAGTCCCGGACCGCGGGTGACGGCGATCGTCTTGGCCTGCGAAAGCTCGGGGTGGAAATCGGCGAGCAGGAGGGGCAGGGCGGAGAGGTGCATGCGGCTCGCCAGTTCCGGGACCACGCCGCCATATTTCACATGTTCTGCCGCCTGCGAGCTGATGAGTTCGCGCACGAGTCCACGGGCCGGGTCGAAGAGCGCCAGGGCCGATTCATCGCAGGAACTTTCGATCGCGAGGATCATCTGCCTGCAGTCAGCCCAATTCGGAGGTCGGCTCAATCCCGATTCGTCTGGCGGAGCGGAAAAGACCGCATAACGCTTCCTGCGTGGAGCCCGCGGCCCGACATGACGCCATCGTCGCCTTGCTTCGTCGCGAAGCCCGTGGCGGCGTGGTCTCGTTCGCGCGCCTCGTCGAGGCGGCCCTTTACGCCCCGGGGCTCGGATATTACGTCGCGGACCGTACCCGCGTCGGCAAGTCCGCCGGCACCGACTTCACCACCGCGGCGGCCCTCGGACCGATGTTCGGTCAGCTGATCGCGGGCGCGGCGCAGTCGTTGGTCGGCGACTTGAAGTCGCATGCCCTCGTCGAAATCGGCGCTGAGCCTGGCCAGGCGCATTATGCCGGCGTCGCCTCGCGGTTCGCTGAGCTGCGTACTTTTCGTTTTGGTGCGGAGCCGCAGTTCCCGGCTCGCAGCGTGCTCGTCGCCAACGAGCTGCTCGACGCGCAGCCCTTCCATCGGTTCGTCCGCCAAGGCGGAATCTGGCGTGAACTCGGCGTGCGGGTCGACGGGGCTGAACTCACCGTTGGGCCACTAGGAGAATTTTCCACGCCGCGCGCCGCGGAGTTTGCGCTCTCGCTGCCCGTCGCGGAAGAGGGCTGGATCATCGATGCGCCGTTAGCCGCCGAGGAACTCCTCACCAAGATCTTGTCTGGCGGTTGGTCGGGCGCCGTCATTCTGCTCGATTACGGCAAGACCATCGCGCAGTGCCTCGAGTCTTCGCCAGCCGGGACGGCGCGCGCGTATCATAGTCACCAGCTTTCGGGGGCGATCTTGGAGAAACTCGGCTCCCAGGACCTCACGTGCCACGTCCTTTGGGATCGAATTGAGCCGATCTTGGTGGCGGCTGGGTTCAGGAGTGTTCGCCTGGACCGCCAGGAAGCCTTTTTCGTGAAGTATGCGGCCAGCGAGATGGAGGAGATCGCGCTGTCGGGCGACCACGAGGCTACGGGCCGCTTGCGGGCTTTGACGCACCCCGCTCATTTTGGGGCGAAGTTCCAAGTCCTGCACGGGTTCCGCGTTTAATCGGAAGTTTTTGGAAGGGGACGCTCGACCTGAAGGGAACAACCCCTTTTCTGGGCTGTACCCCTATTTCCGCCATGAAGTCCTCCCTCTTCGCCACATTCACCCTTTGCCTCAGCGCTGCCGCTCTTCAGGCCGACACCAAGGTCATCGAAGCCTTCGAAGGCGACGGCTTCGATAGTTGGCAGGCCGCCGGCACCGGCTTCGGTCTTGCGCCGATCGCCGGCAAGGTCGACGGCGTCAATGGCGAGTTCCGCAACTACGGGGGCAACGCCCTCGTCTGCTCCGGTCTGCGCGGCGACGCCGCCACGGGCATGTTGACCTCGCCTGAGATGAAGCTCACGCACGCCACCCTGGGCTTCCTCGTCGCGGGTGGTAATCACCCCGGTAAGACCGCCGTCCAGCTCCTCGTCGGCGGCAAGGTCGTCCGCGAAACGACTGGCGCCAACGACTTGACCCTACGCGAGACTGTCTGGGACATCGCGGAGTTCAAGGGCAAGAGCGGTGTCATCCGGATCATCGACGACCATGTCGGCGCCTGGGGGTTCATCGCGGCGGACCATTTCGTCTTCTCGAGCGAAGCCAAGCCCGCCTTCCCGAAGGGCGGCCGCCCCAAGCCCAAGGCTGACGCCAGCCTCGTGCGCGTGACCGGCGAAGGCAGTGCCGCGCTTGTCCCCGGCGCTACCTTCAAGGTCTCTGCCGACCGCAAGGTCACCGGCGTCACCTCGCCCACCGCCATCGGCTTCGGCAACGACGGCTCCGTGTACGTCGCCGAATCCCATCGCTTCCGCTTCGGTGTCGAAGACGACCGTAACCATCTCTATTGGTATCACGACGACCTCGCCGCGGCGACCACCGCCGATCGCTTGGCTTTGCATAAGAAGTGGGAGGCCAAGCGCTCGCATGAATGGATGACGGCCAAGTCCGAGCTCATCCGCCATGTCGGGGGCGAGCGGGCCGACGGCACCTTCACGACGAACAAGATCTTTTCCGGTGGCTTCAATGACGTGCTGGATGGCACTGGCGCCGGAGTGATGGCCTGGGATGACACGGTCTATTTCGCGTGTATCCCCAAACTCTGGATGATGCAGGACGCCAAGCAGGACGGCGTCGAAACCGCCCGTAAGGTCATTGAAGACGGCTTCGGGGTCCGCATCTCGCTCTCGGGACACGACATGAACGGCTTCGCCATCGGCCCGGACGGACGCGTCTGGGGTACCATCGGCGACCGCGGCTTCAATGTCACCACCAAGGAAGGTAAGAAGTACGATTCCCGCAATCGCGGCGCCGTTTTCCGTTTCGAGCCCGACGGCACGAACTTCGAAGTCGTCCACTTCGGCCTGCGTAATCCGAAGGAGATCGCCTTCGACGACTTCGGTAACGCTTTCTCGGTCGACAACAATTCCGACCAAGGCGACGCCGCCCGCGTGGTCTACGTCGTCGAGGGAGCTGATTCCGGTTGGGAGATGGAGCATCAGGCCATGCACACCTTCCATCGCTCGATCGGCCTCGAACAGCGCCCGTTATCGCGCTGGATGACCGAGAAGGTCTGGGAGCTCCAGAATCCCGCGCAGCCTGCGTTCATCATCCCGCCCTCCGCTTACATCAGCTCCGGTCCTTCCGGCCTCACCTATCACCCGGGCGCGGGCTTCCTCGAATCTGAAGCCGGTCATTTCCATATCTGCGACTACCGTGGTTCCGCGGGTGCGTCCGGTATCTGGTCCTTCAAGATGGAGCCCGCGGGCGCCGGCATGAAGATGACCTCCTCGCACCAGCTGCTTTGGGGCGTGGCCGCTACCGACGTCGAATACGACTGGAAGGGACGCCTCGTCGTCTCTGACTTCATCACTGGCTGGGAGTCTCATGAGGCCGGACGTCTCGTGACCCTCGAGGCCAACAAGATGATGAAGCCTGAGTCCGTCGCCCCCGTGGCCGCGCTCATCAACGGTGGCATCGCCAAGGCCACCTCCGCTGAACTCGCCGCGCTCCTCGCGCACGCCGACCAGCGCGTCCGTCTGCGCGCCCAGATCGAACTCACCCGCCGCCCCGGTGCCGCGGACCTCTTTGAAGCCGCCACCAAGTCCACCCAAGCCCTCGAGCGCGTGCACGGTATCTGGGGTCTCGGCATCCTCGCCCGTCGTGGCGCGGCCATCGCCCCCGGATCCGCCTGGAAGGGCCCGACCCCGATGGCTTCTCTCGAAGAGCGTACCGCCGCCGCCCGTCGCCTTGTCCCGTTGCTGGCGCACGCCGACGCCGAAGTCCGCGCACAGGCCGTACGTGCCCTCGAGGAATCGCCGCTCAAGGGTAACGACCTGCCGCTGGGCAAGTTGATCCTCGATCCTTCGCTCCGCGTACGTTCCTTCGCCGCCATCGCCGCGGCCCGTCTCGGTGCCGACAAGCATCTCGCAGAGATCCTGGCGATGCTCAAGGAGAACGCCGATGCCGATCCGATCATCCGCCACGCAGGCTCCTTCGCCATCGACCACCTCTGCAAGACCCCCGAGTCCTTCGATGCGGTGGCCAAGGACGATAACGCCTCCGTCCGCCTCGCCGCCGTCATCACCCTGCGTCGTCGTCACGATGCTTCCGCGGCTCGTTTCGTGAAGGACAAGTCGACGGTCGTCGCTGATGAAGCCATCCGGGCGATCCATGACCTTGGATTCGAAGCCGGCCGCCCCGCCGTCGCCGCGCTGATCGACGACTTGGGTGCCCGCGAATGGACCGTCTTCATGCTGCGTCGCCTCACGCACAGCGCCTTCCGTCTCGGGGGCGAAAAGAACGCCGCCCGCGTCGTGGCCATCGCCGCTAACGAGAAGCTCCCGGCCGAAGCCCGCGCCGAAGCCCTTCGTCTCCTCTCCCTCTGGGCCAATCCGTATCCCGTCGACCAGTCGACCGGCCATTGGGCCCCGCTGCCGGCCCGCGACGCCAAGGAACTGCGCGCCAGCCTGAGCGCCGCGCTGCCGACCTTACTCAAGGGCGAGTCCGATATCCTCCGCGCCTCCCTCGAACTCGTGGAACAGTACAAGCTCGAGGTCGCCTCGCTTTCCAACGAGCTGCTCTCCGGCCTGGTCGCCAACACCAAGCTCAGCGGTTCCGCCCGCGCCAAGGCCCTCGGGCTCTGGCTCGAGCGTAAGCCTGCCGACCTTAGCGAGGTCGCCGGCAAGTATGCCAAGGACAAGCAGGATGAAGTCGCCATGGTCGCCATCGGCGCGCTCGCCCAGCTGAACCCCGCGCAGGGACTCATCGAGCTCTCCCAGTCGGCCAAGACCGGTTCGGCCGCCCGTCGTCAGGGCGCCTGGAAGGCCCTCGCCAACTTGCCTGCACCCGGTGTCGACGCGCTCTTCGTCGAGAGCCTCAAGGCACTCGAGAAGGCCAAGGGTATCTCGCCGGCCGCGATCGAACTCCTCGAAGCCGCCGCGCTCCGCTCCGAGCCCTCCATCAAGGAAGCCCTTGCCGCCACGCAGAAGGCGATCGCCGGAGGCTCCGACAAGCTCGCCAAGTGGCTGCCCGCGCTCGAAGGTGGCGACGCCAAGAACGGCTTCGCGCTGTTCACCGCCTTGCCCGCCGGCCAGTGCCTGCGTTGTCACCGCGCGTCGGATGATGCGCATGCCGCGGGTGGCGAAGCCGGTCCGAACCTTGCCGGTATCGCCAAGCGCGGCGACCGCCGCTATCTCCTGGAGTCCATCGTGAACTCCGGCGCCAGCATCGTGGCCGGTTACGGCACCGTGAACATCGACCTCGCCAACGGCGGGGCGTTGGTCGGCACGCTCATCAAGGAGGACAAGGACAACGTCGACGTCGATGTCGCCGGTAATCGCTGGCGCGTGGCCCGTAAGGATATCAAGTCCATGTCCACGCCCGTCTCGGGTATGCCGGCGATGGATGCCCTCACTTTGCCCGAAGTGCGCGACATGGTCGCGTGGCTCGCGACGCTCGAGAAGGCGCCCAAGAAGGCCAAGGTCGCTGACCCTAAGCCGCTGGATATCGCAACCATCAAGCCCGTCGTCGCCACCGCCGTCGCGAACGTCGACCCCGCCGTCCTGGCGGCCGGCAAGCAGGCCTTCATGACGTGCATGGCCTGTCACGGAGCGAATGGCGAAGGCACCGTCCTCGCGCCGCCGCTCGCTCAGTCGAACTGGGTCAACGGCCCCGTCGAGAACCTCATCCGCATCCAGCTGCGCGGCCTACAGGGCCCCATCACCGTCTCCGGTAAGAAGTACACGCCGCCCGTGCCCATGATGCCGTTGCCGCAGCAGAGCGACGAGCAGATCGCCGCCGTACTGACCTACGTCCGCAACAGTTTCGGCAACTCCGCTCCGGCCGTCACGCCAGAGCAGGTCAAGGCCCTGCGCGGCGAAGTCGGAAAGCCCATGCTGACCGAGGCCGACCTCGTCCCGACGAAGTAATTAAACGACCAAGTCCAGGCCCGGTCTTCGCGAGAGGACCGGGCCTGCTCATGGTCGGAGGTGTCAGCGGTTAGCGGATAGGAGAGACGAAAATTCAAAGGGAGACCGGAAACCGGGAAGGATGCTGCGGACATAAGAGCCCCAGCTAATCATCCGCTCTCCGCTTTCCCTTTGTCTCGTTGTCTTCACCTAACCGCCAACCGCTTACCGCTAACCGCTTGTTGGGTGACGACCTCGTCGTCACCCAACAAAAAGCCCCGGCGGTGGCCGGGGCTTTGGTCAGGAGGCAGCGGTCGCCTTAGGCGATCGTGACTTCCTTCGTCAGGTAGACGTCCTGAATCGTGTGCAGGAGCTTCGCGCCTTCTTCGATCGGGCGCTGGAAGGCCTTACGACCCGAGATGAGACCCTGGCCGCCTGCGCGCTTGTTGATGACCGCGGTCTTCACGGCTTCGGCGAAGTCGTTGTTGCCCGAGGGGCCGCCGGAGTTGATCAGGCCGATGCGGCCCATGTAGCAGTTGGCGACCTGGTAGCGGGTAAGGTCGATCGGGTGATCGGTCGAGAGCTCCGTGTACATGCGCTTGTCGATCTTGCCGTACGAGGACTCGGTGGCCTGGATCGCGAGGTAGCCGCCGTTGTTCTCCGGGAGCTTCTGCTTGATGATGTCGGCGCAGATGGTGACGCCGAGGTGGTTGGCCTGGCCGGTGAGGTCGGCGGACACGTGGAAATCCTTTTCCTTCGTCTTGAAGGCGCTGTTGCGGGTGTAACACCAGAGGACCGTGGCCATGCCGAGCTCGTGGGCCTGCTGGAAGGCGTGGGAGACTTCGATGATCTGGCGGTTGGTCTCGGCGGAGCCGAAGTAGATCGTCGCACCGACGGCGGCGCAGCCCATGTCGGCGGCCTGCTTCAGGGTACCGTACATGACCTGGTCACCGACGTTGGGGTAGGTGAGCAGCTGGTTGTGGTTGATCTTCACCATGAACGGAATCTTGTGCGCGTAGCGGCGGGAAACGCTGCTGAGGACGCCGAAGGTGGAGCAGACCGCGTTGCAACCGCCTTCGATGGCGAGCTTCACGATGTTCTCACCGTCGAAGTAGATCGGGTTCTTGGCGAAGGAGGCGCCGGCGGAGTGTTCGATGCCTTGGTCGACCGGAAGGATCGAGACGTAGCCCGTGTTGGCGAGGCGGCCGGAGCCGTAGAGGCGCTGCAGGTTGGCCAGGACGCGGTTATTGCGATCCGAGGCGGAGAAGGCGTGGTCGACCCAATCCGCGCGAGGGGAATGGATCTGGTCCTTCTTGATCTTCGGGTTGTTGAACCCGAGGAGGTTTTCGGCTTCGGTGCCGAGGTGCTTTTGGATTTCGCTGTAGTGGCTCATGGTGCTGGGAAGGTGGGTGTCTTTCAGGTGAACAGACCACCCCAAAAGGGCGAGTCCCGGTGCGGGCTTCAAGCCATAATTCAAAAACCGCCGTAAAAGCCCAAAGGGACGGCTTGGGTTGTCCGAAAAACGGCGAGAGGAGACTAAATCTGCCAATCCTCCCCCGAGGCTGAAGCAGGCTTGGGCAGGTCGGGGTGCGGTGCCGTCACGATGCGGAGGACCGCCTGCCCGCCGCCGGCCAGTTCACGCGCGCGGCGGACGGCCTTGGCGAGGGCGAGGTTCGGGTGGGCTTCCTCGAACGGGAAGACGTTCTCCTTGCCGACCGATTGGTCGAGGCCGGCGTTGACGATGATCTTCATCGTATCGGCCTTCGCCTCGCAGAGGATCAGGTGGCGACCGTCGGACTTCAGCGTGTCGGCTAGGTCGCGCAGGAGCAGCATGCCGTTGGCGTCGAGGTAGAGCGCTTCGCGGAACTTCAGCACGAGCACCTTGAGGTTCGGATCGGCCGAGGCGCGGCGGAGGTGTTCGTGGAAGGCCTGGGTCGCGCCGAAGTGCAGGCTGCCTTCGACGTGCAGGATCGAGATGCCCGTCGTGCCTTGGCCCTTCGGGCGTTCCTTGATTTCGCCCGTGTCGGAGAAGTCGTATTCGACGACCGCCGGGGTGGACGTCTGCTTCAGGTAAAAGGCGACGGCGACCGTGGTGCCGAGGAAGATCGCGATGTCGAGCGGGGCGAGGAGCGCGGTGGCGAAGGTGGCGAGGAAGACCGTCCGGTCTTGGGCGCTGGATTTCAGGATCAGCTTGATC
This sequence comes from Opitutia bacterium UBA953, assembly GCA_002293125.1. GTDB lineage: Bacteria > Verrucomicrobiota > Verrucomicrobiia > Opitutales > UBA953 > UBA953. The sequence goes on along the minus strand of DBCR01000048.1, from coordinate 43,904 downwards.
GCTGAGAAGTTCGCGAGCTCGAGTTCGGCGAGGATGACGAGGATGGCCAGCGTCGAGAGCGGCACGACCGCCACCGCGGGGCTGGCGAGGAAGAGGGCGCCGAGGATGAAGCCGCCGCAGAGGAGCGAGGCCATCGCCGTCCGGGCACCACTGGCGACGTTGAGGGCCGAGCGGCTGATCGAACCGGAGGCCGCCATGCCTCCCGTGAAGGCGCAGGCCACGTTGGCCATGCCGAGGCCGTAGACTTCCTGGTGAAGGTCGGACGGCCGGCCGGTCTTCAAGGCCGAGGCGCGGGCGTTAGCTGTCCCCTCGATGACGATCAGTACCGCCAACGCGAGGGCCGGCGAGAACAGCGTCGAAAGCGTGCGGCCGGAGAAGTCGGGCAGGGGCAGGGCGGTCCCGGGTTTGGCGGCTTCACCGACGACGGTGACCAGTTTGGCCACGCTGCCTTGGGCGTGGGCCACGTTCTGCGCGAGGATGGCGCCCACGGTGGCGACGGCGACCGCGCCGAGGATGGCTTTACCGGCTCCATATTTCGGACGCAGAATGAAATAGGTGATGCCCGTGACGATGGTCAGGCCTAATTCCGGGTTGATGAGCGTGCGGCCCATGCGGAGCGCGTGCCAGAGTACTTCGGGCAGCGTCTCGGCGGCGTGATCGCCGGGCATGCCGAGCGCGGTGGGGAGCTGGAGCGCGATGACGCGCAAGGCCGCCGCGGCGATGTAGGCGGAGATCACCGTGCGCGGGACGAAGTCGGCGAAGCCGCTGAGGCGAAGCCAGGAGGCGAGCAGGAGGAACAGGCCCGTCATCAGCACCAAGGTCGGGAGCGCCGAGGCGCGCACTTCTGGGTTGGTGGCGCCGAGCGTGGCGAAAGCGCCGAGGAGCAAGGCCGCGGTGGCGTTGGTCGGGCCAGCGGAGAGATTGGCGGAACCACTGAAAAGCGGGGCCACCGCGGCAGCGACGCCGCAACCGACGAGTCCGCACCAGATCGGCAGACCGGCCTTCATCGCGAAGGCCATCGACATCGGGAAGGCGAGGAGCGCGACGTTCAGGCCGGCGATGAGGTCGGCCTTGAAGGTGGGGCCATCCATCGAGCGGACGACGCCGACGAAAGGAAGGGATTTCGGGCGAGGCAGGGCCGCGAGCTGGCGACCGAACGAACCGAGGGCGGAGAAGAAACTGAGGAGGCCGCTGCGCACGTCCTGTTTGTTGCGGGTCAGGAGCGGACGTTCAACCGATTTCGTCGCTCAGTCGAAGGCCTCGGGGCAGAGCTGTGAGATCAGCGACTGCTGGAGGAGGCCGAAGCAGGCGTAGCAGGCGAGAGCGTGGCGCTTCTCGGTCGGCAGAGACTCGTCATCGAGATCTTCCGCGTTCTCCAACTGGGCGTCCGTGATGTCGGCGAAGACCAGGTCGCGGAGCGCGAAGCGGACGGCTGAGAGGGCGCGGAGGAAGGCGTGGGCTTGGGCCTCGTTGGGGAGCAGGATTACCGCCGGATCGCCCTTGGCGCTGGCGAAGGCCACGGCGAGCAGGCGGGCCTCCTCGGAGGCCTGCGCGGAAAGCGTATCCACCCAGAAGCCGGCGATCTCCTCGTCGTTGGCAGGTACGTTGGCACGATTGACGGAGACGCGGGCCGCGGCGGGGGCGATGAGGCGGAGCAGGTCGGAGAGCACCGTGCGCGCCTCCTGGGTCATGCTGAGGCGCAGTTCAGCCATCTTTCTCGAGGAGGGAGTTGAGGTGCCACTGCTGCAGCTCCAGTGAGAGCATCTCGGCACGTTCGCGATCGCCCGTCCAGACGGTCGCGCGTCCTTCGGCGTGAATGGCGCGCATGAGCTTCTTGGCTTCGGCGGCGCTGATGCGCAGCACGCTCATGAAAGCCACGACGACGTAAGCCTGGTAGTTGATCGGATCGTTGAGCACGACGACGTTCCATTTGGGCGCCGCCGAGACCAGCGTCTCAGTCTTGATCTCGGGTTTGAGTTTCGGCTTGGCCATCAGGGCTCAGGTCAGAACGAGACCGTAGCGTCTCGCGCAGTTTCCGCAAGCCGTCGATGAGCTCATCCGTCCGGGCCCGGGCCGAGGTCTCGGTCGGCTGACGTTCGATCTGATTGGCCAGTCGGGCGAGGCCGGTACAGGCCATCAGGGAGAGCATCCCTTTGGCCCCGTGGGCTTCCCGGCTAAGGGTGTCCGGCTCGGAGGAGTCACGGGCGAAGCAGAGGCGCGTGATGATGTCCTCGGCGTGCCGGAGGAAGGCCCGGGCGGCGGCCTTCAGGTCCTCGGCGTCTTCGGTTTCGGCGGCCTCGAGGTTGGCCGCGAACTCGTCGTCCCGGACGCGCCCGAGGGCGGCTTCCTGGCTGGCGGCGAGAAGCTCCAGTTTTTCGAGTAATTCTGCGCCGCGGACCGGTTTGGCGAGGTAGGCGTCAAAGCCGGCGGCCTCGCAGCGGGCGCGATCCAATTCCTGGGTCATGGCGGTCAGGGCCAGGAGCGAGGTGCGGCGGCGGCCGCGGGCCTGTTCTTCGGCGCGGATGGCGGTGGCGACGGACAGCCCGTCCATGATTGGCATCTGGATATCGAGAATCGCGACGTCGAATTCCTTGGTGCGCCAGAGGTCTAGGGCCGCGGAGCCATCGACCGTGGCGCTGACATCGTGCCCGGCGCGGCGGAGCCGGGCGCTGGCGACCTCGCGATTGACCTCGTTGTCTTCGGCGAGGAGCACGCGGAGGCTGCGGGAGGCTCGGGGGGCGCCGTGGGCTGGCTCGTGTTCGTCGCGAAGGGGGGCTTCGGTGCTGAAGCGGGTCCATAGCGCCGTGAGCGTGACCGGGCGGAAGAGCTGGGCCTGGCTGCGGAATTCGACTTCGGAAGAAGTCACCAGGATGATCTGTTCGCGGGGGAAGGCCGGGAGGCGCGGGCTGACGTCTTCGGGTAGGTCGATGATCGCCCGGCTGAAGGGGTTCTCGGCGGCGGCCGCGGCCGCCCAGAGCGCTTCGGCGTCTTCGTAGGTCTCCGTCTGTTCGCATTCCGCGCCCCAATAAGAAAGCGAGTCGGCGAACCATTGGCGGACGGCGCGGTCGCCTGCGACGAGCAGGATCCGCTGCCCAGCGAGCTTGGGTTGCGGCGGGGGCGTGAAGACTGGGTTGGGTTCGACCATGACCGTCGCGGCGAAACTGGAGCCAGCGCCGACTTCGCTCATCACTTTCATGTAGCCGTCCATCGCCTGCGTGAGGCTGCGGACGATCGTCAGGCCGAGGCCCGTGCCGCCGAAGCGGCGCGTCGTGGAGGCGTCGGCCTGGGTGAACGGCTCGAAGATGCTCTCGAGGCGGTCTTGCGGGATGCCGATGCCCGTGTCGCGGACGGTGAGTTGCGCGCGGAGCCGGCCGTTGCGTTCCTCGAATTCGAGTTCCGCATGGACGTGGCCGTTCTCGGTGAACTTCACCGCGTTGCCGACGAGGTTGGCGATGATGCGGCGGAACTTGATCGGGTCGCCGAGCACGGACTGGGGGGAGTCAGCCTTGACGAGCGCGGCGAGCTCGACGCCCTTGCGGCCCGCCTGGTGCTGGAACTGGGCGGTCACTTCCTCGAGGGCGCGGACGGGGTTGAAGGGAATGTTCTCAATCGTGACGTTGCCGCGGTCGAGCCGGGAGAAGTCGAGCACGTCGCGGACGGTGTCTTCGAGTTCGCTGGCACAGGATTGGATCTTGCGCAGTACGTCCGACGATAGCGGCGCGGCTAACTCCAGGTTCGTCTCGCAAAGGCCTTGGATGGCGTTGATCGGGTTACGGATCTCATGCGTCACGTTGGCGACGAACTGCCATTTGGCGGCGGCGACCTCTTCCGCCTTTTCGAGCGCGATGCGCAGGCGGTTATGTTCATCGACCGATTCCGTGATGTTGACCGCAAAGGTCAGGAGCCCGTTCGGCAGGCCGCCGCCGCCCTTGATACGTTCGTGGACGACGCGGACGAGGCGCGAGCGGCTGTCCAGAGTCTCGAAGTGCATGACCGCATGGAGCACCCGTTGGCCCGTGCGGATCACTTCCTCGTCGAACTGCCGGAACTGGTTGGCCGAGCGGGCCGAAAGGATATCGGCCAGCGTGAGGTCGGCCACGTAGCCGCGGTAGGGCAGGGCGAGGAACTCGTCGAGGCTGCGGCTCGTATGCAGGATGCGCCCCTGTAGGTCACGGAGGATGATGAAGTCGGGCGAATTTTCGATGAGCGTACGGGCGAGGCTCATGCCGGAACGAGGCGTGAGGATCGGCGCGCCGTTGACCTGCGGGTCTTCGGCGAAGATGAGCCAGACTTGGCGATCGAACTTCGGATCGGGTTGCAGGATGATCTTGGCTGCGCGGATGGGTTCGCCGGCGTTGGCGTTCCGGACCTCGAGCATGCCGCTCCAGGCGGACCAGCGGGCGGCGGAGTGGAGCAGGGTGGAGGCGGCCAGGCCGTTCTCGAGTTCGAGGAAGAGTTTATCGATGTTCATGCCCGCCTGGACCTTCTGGCCGACCGCGCGGTCGACGAGCGGATTGGCGAACAGGATCTCGCCCTTGCGGCTGCAGACCAAGAAGGGCCAAGGAAGGAGGTCGGGTAATGTGGTGAGGTCCGCCATCGGGTGCCAGGAAGCGTGGAGGGTATCGTCCGCGGGGACAATCCTCCTTGTGATGAGGGGAAGGCTCTAACTGGGAGGGGCAGGGGCGGGGGCATGGGCAGGTTTGTAATTGATATATAGATACATGGGGGATCGGATTAAACGGACGACCCCGGGGTCGCCGGGGTCGTGTCTTGCTTTTGGTGCTCAGGAAGGGACTTGAACCCTTACGCTTTAGGGGCACTGGAACCTGAATCCAGCGTGTCTGCCATTCCACCACCTGAGCATTAAAGCGGATAGGTGAGCAAAGGGTTAGCCCCCACTCTGTCAAGGTCAGGGCTGGCGCAGGGCTTTCAGCATGTAGACACAATCGAGTTTCTGGCCGAATTTGTGTCCGACGCCGCGCAAGAGTCCGGCTTGTTCGAAGCCCAGCGAGGCGTGGAGGCGCAGGCTGGGGGTTTGTTCGCCCGAGATTCGGGCGATCACGGAGCTGTGGCCGATGGCCTCCGCGCGGATGAGGAGCTCCTGGAGCACGCGCTTGCCCAGGCCCTTGCCGTGCAAGGTGTGGTCAATGAAGATCGAGTCCTCGACCGTGGCGGACCACCCCTGGCGGCTGTTATAGGTCGAAAGGGAGCCCCAACCGACCACTTTGCCCCATAATTCGATGACTAGGGCTGGATGGGCGGGGCCGCGGCTCTTTAGCCAGGTGGCCCTTCCTTTATCGGTCTCCTCGGTCAGGTGCCAGGTGCAGGTGCTGGTCCGGACGTAGTGGTTATAGATAGCGTTGATCGCCTGAATGTCGGCCGGCAAGGCGGGGCGGACGCGCGTTTCCATGCCTTGAAGTCATAGCCCGAACGAAAGCTTAAACAAGCATAGGAAATCCCGTTGACAGTCGGACGCAGGTTACCTTTGTTGGCCGACCTGCCGTTGCTTAAACGGCTCTCCCGACCATGAAAGTCTCCTCCTCCCTCAAGTCGCTGAAGAAGCGCCACCCGAATTGCCAGGTAGTTCGCCGCAAGGGCCGTATCTACGTGATCAACAAGACGCACCCTCGCTACAAGGCGCGTCAGGGCTAACCCCTAGCAAACCCCCTATTTTATGAAGAAGGAAGGCCATCCTGAATATAACAACGTCGTCTTCGTGGATGTCTCCACGAACCGTGAGTTCCCGGCTCGTTCGACCATGAAGTCGAAGGAGACCAAGCTCATCGACGGCGTCGAGCATTTCGTCATCCGCCGAGAAGTCACCATGGACTCGCACCCCGCCTACACCGGCGAGAAGCGCTTCGTGGACTCCGCTGGCCGCGTCGAGAAGTTCAACACGAAGTTCCGTCGCAAGTAAGCCTCCCCCGAGGCCTGCCCAAAACCCGCCAGGTTCGCCTAGCGGGTTTTTTGTTGGCCGGAGCCCTCGGCCCTCCCGCCCAGACCCTTTCTTTCTTTTTTTGGGGGAGAGGGGGGTGCTAAGCGGGGGCGGCTCGATCTCGCTCTACAAGCCTTGGGTAGGGGGGCCGTTGAGAGGGCCATGGGCCTAAGCCATAGTAATAGGGCACATTTGAGGCTTTTACGCGTTTATTGGCCTAATGACCCTATTTTGCCTATTTTAGGGCGTACCGACCCCGGGGTAGTTCAAGTAGCAGCTGCGAATAACACCCCCTACCCCCGTCCCTACTCCCACCCCTTCTCCCAGCCCTAACCCTTGATCATCAATAGCCCCCAGCTTTATTCACAGTGGGTTGTGAATGGAGGTGGGTAAAAGAGACGTCAAAATTGGGTAGAGGAAATTTAAGCAAAAGGTGCTTGATTTTGTTACAGCCCCGTATCAATAGTATCCCCGCTATGAAGCATATCCTCCCGATCCTCACCATCACGACCCTCGCTGCCGCTGCCTCTGCCCAGAGCGCTGCTGCTGCGTCCGGTCTCTCCTATAACCGCGTTGGCCTCGGCTACGCTCGTTCGAACGGCCTCGACGGCTACGCCCTCTCGGCTTCGGCCTTGATCGGCAGCTCGAACTTCCTCGTCAGTGCTGCTACCACCGTTGGTGGTGATGTCGGCAATGGCACGGATGAAGTCTCCCTTGGCTACGTTTTCAAGAACGTCGCCCTCGGCGCTGACGCCACCCTCTCGGTTGGCTCCAACGAGACCTACGGCCTCAACGTCCGTAAGGACCTTGGTTCCAATATCGAAGTCGCTGCCGCCTACACGCGTGTTTCTGGTTCCAATGTCTGGGGTGCTGAACTCGCTTACAACGTGAGCAAGCAGATCCAGCTCGCCATTGGTTACGCGGACTCTTCTGATTTCGTCAAGGGAGTCACCTCCTTCGAAGCCCGCTACAACTTCTAATCTTCGGATTAGAGGCTGATCACAAGGGCCCCGGCAACGGGGCCCTTTTTGTTTGGTTTTTAAATCAGCCCCCAGCTCGTTTGTGTCGGACAGATGACAATAACGCACTTTTTTGTTGTTTTACGCTCAATCGTGCTTATTACCAATCATGCATATGAAGAACATCCTCCCGATCCTCACCCTCACGACCCTCGCTGCCGCTGCCTCCGCCCAGGCTGCTGCTCCGGCTGCTGCTGGTCTCTCCTACAACCGCGTTGGCCTCGGCTACAACACGGACAGCAAGGGCTACTCCCTCTCGGCTTCGGCCCTGATCGGTGGCTCGAACTTCCTCGTTGAAGCTGACACCACCATCGGTGGTGCTGGCAACTCCAACGGCGATGACGCTGTCGCCCTCGGCTACGTCTTCAAGAACGTTGCCCTCGGCGCTGACGTCACCGTCTCCGTCGCCTCCGACGAAGCTTACGGCCTCAACGTCCGTAAGGACCTCGGCAACAACCTCGAAGCCGCTGTCTCCTTCGGTCGCAACTCCTCCGACAACAATGTCTGGGGTGCTGAGCTCGCCTACAACGTGAGCAAGCAGATCCAGCTCGCCGTGGGTTACTCCGACGAGCAGGGCATCACGCCTTCGACCACGGACCTCACCGTTCGCTACAACTTCTAATCTTCGGATTAGAAGCTAAACGAAGGGCCCCGGCAACGGGGCCCTTTTTGTTTTCCGACCTTACCCTCCGGATTTGGACGAGGCGGGCCTCCGGTCGGTGGCTTAGAGCCCTTCGCGGCCTGGACGTCCCTTAGGCGGTGCGGAGATACCCTTGGAGCGAAAGAACTCGCTGAGTACTTCGGAGCGGGCTTCAGCCATCCGGTTCTTCTTCACGTCTTCCGGAGTCAGGAGCTTCTGGCGTTCGGTCATGATGCGCCGGAGCTGCATGAGGGCGGACTGCTGGAGCTGGCGGACGCGTTCGCGGGTGAGTTTGAAAAGATCTCCGACCTCCTCGAGCGTGAGCGGGCTTTCGCCGTTGAGGCCGAAGCGATGCGTCAGAATCTCGGCCTCGCGCGGCTCCAAGGCCGCGAGCATCTCCCCGATCTCCGCGTTGTCGGATTTTCCGCGGAGGGTCTCAAAGGGAGTCCGTTCGGATTCGTCCTTCACCAGGTCGCCCAACGTCGCGTCGCCTTCAAGGCCGACCGGTTGATCGAGCGAGGCGGCGCGATTGGCGATGGACTGCATATGGACGACCTTTGAGAGCGGGATCTCCATCGCCATGGCGATCTCGTCGTTATGCGGCTCGCGCCCGATTTCGACGGTCAGGCGGGCCGTGACGCGGCGCATCTGCGCGATACGGTCGACCATGTGCACCGGAAGCCGGATCGTTTTCCCGTTCGAGGCGAGGGCGCGCTTGATGGCCTGCTTGATCCACCAGGAGGCGTAGGTGCTGAGCTTGCCGCCCTTGTCGGGGTCGAAGCGTTCGACGGCCTTGATCAGCCCGAAGTTGCCTTCGCTGATGAGGTCCATGAGCGACAGGCCGAAATTATCGTAATCCTTGGCGATACGCACGACCAGGCGCAGGTTCGACTGGATCATCTTCTGACGCGCGGCTTCGTCGCCCTTGAGGACGCGACGTGCCAGCGCGGTCTCTTCTTCCAATGTCAGCAGCGGGGTCTTGCCGATCTGATCGAGGTAGTAGCGGATCGGAGAGCGCTCTTCCGTCGACAATTCTTCCCAAGGCAGGCCGGGCTCGGTGGGATCCGTATCCCGATCAGGGACAGGGGTGGGGGCCGGGGTAGGGGTAGGAATGACGCGAGGGGCCGCGACGGCCTTAACCGGCTTGGCGAGAGGCCGTTTCTTGAGCTCCTTCTTGGGTTCCTTCGATGGCTTAGCCACAGCTATCGCCTTCTTCTTGGCGCTCTTCTGGGGCTTCGACTTAGGCACGGGCGAGCGTCTCAGGAGCGTAGGCCGGAGGCAAGGCCGAGGGCGCGGAGGACGCTCTTGGACTTGTTGATGGTTTCTTCGTACTCGGAAGTCGGGACGGAATCGGCGACTACGCCGGCGCCGGCCTGGATGCTGGCGACGCCGTCGCGGAGCGAGGCGGTGCGGATGACGATGCACGAGTCGTGCCCGCCATCGAAGCCGAAGTAACCGACCGCGCCGCCGTAGATGCCACGGCGTTCGCCTTCGAGTTCAGAGATGACCTGCATGGCGCGCACCTTAGGCGCGCCGGAAAGGGTGCCCGCGGGGAAGGTCGCGCGGAAGAGGTCGAACGCATCCTTCTCGGGAGAGAGCTGGCCTTCGACCTGCGAGACGATGTGCATCACGTGCGAGTAGCGTTCGACGATCGCGTAGTCGGGCACCCTGACGGAACCGGGGACGCAGACGCGACCGAGGTCATTGCGGGCGAGGTCGACAAGCATCAGGTGCTCGGAGCGTTCCTTCGGATCGGCGAGCAGTTCGGTCTCAAGCTGACGGTCGGCGGCTTCGTCGGCGCCACGGGGGCGGGTGCCAGCGATGGGGCGAATCTCGCAGAGACGACCGGTGAGGCGCACGTTCACTTCGGGCGAAGCGCCCACGACGTCGAAGCCGCGGCCGGTCTCCATCACGAACATATAGGGCGACGGGTTCACGTGGCGGAGCACGCGATAGAGGTCGAGCGGGTCACCCTTGTAGGCGACATCGGTGCGGCGCGAGAGCACCACCTGGACGCAATCGCCGGCGCGGATATATTCCTGCGTCTTCAGGATGGCGGCTTCGAAGTCGGCTTGGTTCACGTTGGCCTTACCCGCCGCGAACTCGGCGCCAGCGGGGAGTTCGGCGGCCACGGCGGCGCGGGGGCCGGTGATGACGGCGCGGAGAGACTCGAGCTCCTGCTTCGCGGCGTCCCAGGCGGCATCGGCGTCGGCCGGCGACTTCACGCGGGCGTTGACGATGAGGCGGAGGGTCTGGCGGGCGTTGTCGAAGGCGACCACGCGGTCGACCAGCATGAAATGGAGCAGGGGCGTGCCGGCCGGATCCTTGGCGGGCTTCGGGACGGTGGGCTCGATGCGGTGGACGTATTCGTAGCCGACCATGCCGACCATGCCGCCGACGAACGGTGGGAGGCCGGGGACTTTGGCGACGCGCAGACCGGAGAGTTCCTTCTTCACCAGCGAGAGCGGGTCGGCCGGCGTGGGGATGGTTTCCTTCGAGCCGTCGCGGCGGGTGATCTCGGTGCGGTCTTCCCAAGCGGTGAGGGTCATCGCCGGGCCCGCGCCGCAGAAGCTGTAGCGTCCGAGCTTATCGCCACCCGTGACGGATTCGAAAAGGAAAGGTGAGCCCAAGGCGCGGAGTCGGGCGTAGACTGACACCGGCGTCTCTAGGTCGGCCATCATATCAAGGCACACCGGGATGAGATCGGACTTCTGGGCCAACTGGCGGAAGGTAGCTTGGTCAGGGACAAGGCTCACGTTCCCATTTAGTAGGCATCGGGCCTTGGTTGGAAACCATTTAAACCGCCTTAAAGCCTAATGCGGCCCAATGCCCGGGCTTATGCCTTGCCTGCCGCGGTCCAGCGACCCCACAGCGAAAGCGGTAGCAGGCGGCCATTCCCTTCCTGCTTCAGGGCCAGTTCGCCGATATCAATCTTACCACCTAGCCCGCGGGTGTTCTCCTCGAGCAGGTTGTGACATAGGATGGAAGAGGCATCGATGGTGTAGACCGTCAGCAGGATGAACTGGGCCTGCGGGGAGAGGAGTTCGCGGCAGGCGCGCAGGAGCGGGGCGAGATCGCGTTCGACTTTCCAGAACTCACCGGTGGGGCCGCGGCCGAAAGCGGGTGGGTCGAGCATGATGGCTTCGTATTTATTACCGCGCTTCACCTCGCGCTTCACGAAGGTCATCGCGTCCTCGATGATCCAGCGGATCGGCTCCTCGGCCATGCCGGAAAGCTCCTGATTGCGGCGGCCCCAGGCCACGGCGGGCTTGGACGCGTCGACGTGCGTCACATGCCAGCCCGCTTGGGCGGCGCCGAGCGAAGCGGCACCCGTGTAGCCGAAGAGATTGAGTAGGCGGGGGCGGGGTTCGAGCTTCTGGGGGCGCGCCGCGACCCATTTCCAGTGCGGTGACTGTTCGGCGAAGACGCCGAACTGCTTGGAATTATCCATGAACCGGAGCTGGAAGCGGAGCTTGCCGAGCTGGGTCTCCCATTCCTTGGGGCAGTTGCCCTTGAGCTTCCAACGGCCTTCGCGGCCCCCTTCTTCGTGCTCGGCGATAGCGCGGGCCCACTCGGTGGCGGGCAGGGATTTGCTCCACCAGGCCTTAGGCTCGCTACGGATCATGCGGACGCCCCCGATCTCCTCGAGTTTGAACCCGTCGCCGGAATCGAGGAGGCGATGTCCCTCCCAGTCGCTGACTAGTACGCTGATTTCCACGTCGGCATGGTGGCTAACCTGCGGACGGGAGGGAAGCCCGCTTTTGCTCGCCAAAACTTTTTCCTCCCTTCCTCTTGGCATTGATGACGAGAGAGCTATCCAGCGCGCGCTGGGAGACGAAGGTCTCCGGCCTCGTCATGCTCACCTCCGACTGGACGGGGCCGGGCCTGCCGCCGCTCTCCCTGAATCCGCCCGCCCGCCTGACTTTGCTCGAGCCGGCCGACGTGCGTGGTTGGGCGCTACGTTCGGGGCATTGGTTGGAAGCCGGTCGCGTGCATTTCTTTTTTTGGAAGGCCCTTTGCCCAGAGGTCGCCGAGGGTACGGTCAGCGTGGCCGGCCTGTTCAATGATTGGGGCAAAGCCGTCGACATGGAGCGCTGGGTCCTGAGTCCGGTCTGCGTCGCCGGTGCCGAAGGTTTCGAACTAAGCGTGGCCGCCGCGGACGTCTTCGGCGCAGCCGATGAGTTCGAGTTCAAGTTCCTCCGCGACGGCGGTCGCTGGGTGGAGCCGCCGCACGATGCCGACAACATCCGTCGCTCCGCCGCGAACCATCGCAACCTGATCGTCTCCCGCCGCCGCACCGACAAGCATGTCTTCCGTTTCCATGCCGCGGACGCCGATCCGGCCGCCGCCCCGGTGCGGATGATCTTCGCGACTCCGGACCTCCTTGAGCTCGGCGATATTCTCGCCTCCGATCCGCTCGATGTGCTCGAGCCACCTGGTAATTTCGGCGCGCTCGTCGGCGTCCGTTCGACGCAGTTCCGCGTCTTCGCTCCGCGCGCCCGTGCCGTCGAGGTCAGCTGGCGTAACCCAGCCGGTGGCGCGAGCCATCTCCTCGCGCTCAAGCCCGAAGGGCAGGGCGCTTGGTCGGCCACGCATCCGGAAAATCTTGCCGGCTCATATTATTGGATCGCCGTCACCTCCGCCGAGGCCGGTACCCAGGAGCGTTTCGGCGAGACGCAGCTCGTCGACCCTTGGGCGCGTGCGGTCGTCGGCCCGCAGCAGGCCGCAGGCATCGTGATTGGGGCGGAATCATTGGCTCCTTTTGCGGACGATTTCGTGCCGCCGGCCGTCGAGGACCTCGTCATTCTCGAAGGACACCTGCGCGATCTGCTCGGCCTCGCCGAGGGCGCACCTTCCGCCGGCGGCTATCGCGACCTCGCCCGTTATGTCCGCTCGCAGGGCAATTACCTGCGGGCGCTGGGGGTGAATGCCTTGGAGCTCCTGCCGTGCGCGGAGTTCGAGCATGCGGACAAGGAAGAATATCATTGGGGCTACATGCCCGTCAGCGCGTTCGGCGTCGCCAATCAATACGCTTCCGCGCCGGGCGTCGTCGCGATGGAGGAATTCCGCGACCTCGTGCGCGCCTGCCATGAGGCTGGCCTCGCCGTCATCATGGACGTGGTGCTCAATCATTTCGGTTCCCCCAACGGACTTGGCGCCATCGACGCGGCTTATTATTATCGCGTCGACGCGCAGGGAGAACTGACGAACTGGAGCGGCTGCGGTAATGATGTGCGCGCCGAAGCGCCGATGTTCAGACGGCTCGTACATGCGGCGCTGCGGCATTGGACTGAGACGCTCGGTGTCGACGGCGTGCGTCTCGACCTTGCGGAACTGCTCGGCACGCCGCTGCTGCGCGAGATCGAAGCCGACTTCCGCGTACGCGCCCCGCAGAAGATTCTCATCGCTGAGCCGTGGAGCTTCCGTGGCCACGCGGCCCGCGACCTCGACGACAGCACGTGGACCAGCTGGGATGATGCGTTTCGCGAATTCCTGCCGGCCTATGTGCGCGGGCACGCTAAGGCCGCGGACCTGCTGCATCACGTCGCCGCGTGCGCGATCCGTCCGTCGGCCCGCCTGCGTTACGCGCAGTCGCACGATGACATGGCTTGGCTGGATCGTATCACCGAGCGAGCCGGCTCCGATGCGCTCGACCCCGCGCCGAACGATATCCTGCGCACGCGCATGATGCACGTCGTCCTCCTTTGCGCCGCGGGAGTGCCCATGCTGTGCGCCGGCCAGGATTTCCTGATGACCAAGCGCGGCGTCGGCAATACGTGGCGTCGAGGGGACCTGAACCGGCTGGACGCCGTTCGTTTGGAGCGTTTCCGGGCCGAACATGAGTTCGTCGCCCGCCTTATCGGTTTCCGCCTTTCGCCCGCGGGTGCGGTCATGCGCCCACGCCAGGCGGTCACGGGTGGATGGATGCAGGTCACGCATCAAGAGGGCGGCGAGGCCTTCGTCGCGGTCCTCAACGCGGATGGAGCCCTCGGAGCAGCCCGCGTGCTCTTGGCCTGTAATCCGCATGACCATGAGGTCAGCCTCGATCTCCCGCGTACCGGCAATTGGACGTCCGTGGTCGTCTCGCCGTTCCCCTCCTGCCTCTTTGCGCCTGGGCCCGTTCCGCGAATCGAAGCGGGCAGGGTGGTTTTGCCGCCTTTGGCCTCCGCCGTCTGGTCGGCCGGAGCCTGATTCGCATTCTCGCTTGCCAATGGGGGTCGGCAGGGCCTTTTTCATCCCTTTCCCGCTCCCGCGAGAACCCACTCTTCTATACACCACACCATGGCCACCAAAGTAGCTATCAACGGATTCGGCCGCATCGGCCGTCTCGTCTTCCGAGCCCTCGTCGAACAGGGCCACCTCGGCACGACCTTCGACGTCGTCGCCGTCGGCGATATCGTCCCTGCGGATAACCTCGCCTACCTCCTGAAGTACGACTCCACGCAGGGTCGCTTCAATGGCACCGTCTCCTCCAAGAAGTCTTCCCCGGACAAGCTGGAAGACGACGTTCTCGTCGTGAACGGAAAGGAAATCCTCGTGGTTTCCGCCCGCACCCCGGCCGAACTGCCTTGGAAGGCCCTTGGCGTCCAGGTCGTCATCGAGTCCACCGGCCTCTTCACCGAAGCCGCCAAGGCCAAGGGTCACATCGAAGCCGGCGCCAAGAAGGTCATCATCTCCGCTCCGGCCAAGGATGAGGACATCACCGTCGTCATCGGCGTCAACGATGACAAGTACGACGCGGCCAACCACCACATCATCTCCAACGCTTCCTGTACCACGAACTGCCTCGCGCCGCTCGTCCACGTGCTGCTGAAGGAAGGTTTCGGCGTCGCCGAAGGCCTGATGACCACCGTCCACGCTTACACCGCTACCCAGAAGACCGTCGATGGTCCGTCCAAGAAGGATTGGAAGGGTGGCCGTTCCGCCGCGATCAACATCATCCCGTCCGCCACCGGTGCTGCTCGCGCCGTCGCCCTCGTGATTCCGGAAGTGAAGGGTAAGCTGACTGGCATGGCCTTCCGTGTGCCGACACCGACCGTCTCGGTCGTCGATCTCACCGTCAAGACCGTCAAGGAAACCTCCCTCGCTGAGATCAAGGCCGCCCTCAAGAAGGCGTCCGAGACCTACATGAAGGGCATCCTGGCCTACACCGACGAAGAAGTGGTCTCCTCCGACTTCATCCACGACAAGAGCTCGTCGATCTTCGACGCCGGCTCCTCGATCGAGCTGAACAAGAACTTCTTCAAGCTCATCAGCTGGTACGACAACGAGTGGGGCTACTCCAACCGCGTCGTCGAGCTTCTGGGTAAGGTCACGGCCAAACTCTAAGCCTCGCTTAGATTCCTCCGCGACAGGCGGCCCATCCGGGTCGCCTGTCTTGTTTTGGGCTCCCGGCGGGGTGGGGGTGGGCGGTTACGACGGTTTGCGAGGGCCCGGGCGGTTTGTTCTTCCCACCCTTGGCCTTACGCCTTTCTCTGCTCCTTTCACCACCATGCCTGCTCCTACCCTCCGCGAACTCGGCTCCGTCAAAGGCCAGCGTGTCCTCGTCCGTGTCGACTTCAACGTCCCCCAGGACAAGAAGACCGGTGCCATCACGAATACCCAGCGTATCGCCGCGGCCCTGCCGACGATCAAGTTCCTGCTCGAAGGTGGCGCCTCTCTGGTGCTCATGTCCCACCTCGGTCGTCCGGACGGTAAGGTCGTCGAGAAGTTCTCCCTCCGCCCCGTGGCCGCCGAGCTCGAGAAGCTTCTCGGTAAACCAGTGAAGTTTGTCGCCGCCTGCGTGGGCGCCGAGGCCGAAGCCGCCGCCAAGACCCTCCAGCCGGGTGAGATCCTACTCCTTGAAAACCTCCGCTTCCACATCGAGGAAGAGGGCAAGGTGAAGCTCGAAGACGGCACCAGCCAGAAGGCTGACCCGGCTAAAGTGGCTGAATTCAGGGCCTCTCTCTCGCGTCTGGGCGACGTCTACGTGAACGACGCCTTCGGTACCGCGCACCGTGCCCACTCCTCGATGGTCGGCGTCAGCCTGGCCCGCAAAGCCGCCGGTTTCCTCCTCGAAGCCGAGCTCAAGGCCTTCGACACCGTGCTGAACAACCCGCAGCGCCCGCTCCTCGCCATCCTCGGCGGCGCCAAGATCGCCGACAAGATCCCGCTTATCCGCAACCTCATCGAGAAAGCCGATGAGATCATCATCGGTGGTGGCATGGCTTACACCTTCCGCAAGGTCTGCGACGGCATGGAGATCGGCAATTCCCTCTACGACGCCGAAGGCGCCAAGATCGTCCAGGAGCTGCTCGACAAGGCCAAGGCCCGTGGCGTGAAGGTCACCCTTCCGGTCGACTTCCTCTGCGGCGATAAGTTCTCGCCTGATTCCAATACCCAGCCTGCCACGATGCAGTCCGGCATCCCTGCCGGTTGGGAAGGCATGGATTGCGGCCCTGAGTCCATCAAGCTGTACGAGGCCGCTATCGGCCGCGCCGGCACGGTGGTCTGGAACGGCCCCTGCGGCGTCTTCGAATTCGAAAAGTTCGCCGTCGGCTCCAAGGCCATGGCGTCGGCCGTCGAGAAGGCCACGGAACGCGGCGCGATCACCATCGTCGGCGGCGGCGACACCGCCACGGCGGCCAAGAAGTTCGGCGTCGACACCAAGGTCTCGCATTGCTCGACCGGTGGCGGCGCTTCCCTCGAGTACCTCGAAGGCAAGATCCTCCCGGGCGTCGCGGCCCTTTCGGCCTGAACCTCGCTTCACCCCCGCCCACACGCTCTCAAACACACACCCATGTCCAAACGTACTCCCCTCATCGCCGGTAACTGGAAGATGAACAAGACCGCCACCGAAGCCACCGACCTCGTCAAGGCCATCGCCGCCGTCGTCGGTACCGAATCGGCGGTCCAGATCGTCCTTTGCCCGCCCTTCACCGCGCTCTCCGCGGTCAGCGCCGCCGCCGAAGGCACCCACCTCGCCGTGGGCGCCCAGAACATGCACGACAAGACCCACGGCGCCTTCACGGGCGAAGTCTCGGCCGCCATGCTCCGCGACCTGCACGTCACGCACGTCATCCTCGGCCATAGCGAGCGCCGGGCGATCTTCGGCGAAGACGACGCCTTCATCAATCGCAAGGTCAACGCCGCTCTCGCCGCGTCCCTCAAGCCCATCCTCTGCGTCGGCGAGCAGCTCGCCGAGCGCGAAGCCGGCACCACGAACGCCGTCGTGAAGCACCAGGTCGAGCTCGGTCTCGCCGGTGTCCCCGCAGGTAAGGCCGAACAGGTCATCATCGCCTACGAACCCGTTTGGGCGATCGGTACGGGCAAGACCGCCACCCCGGCCATGGCCCAGGAAGTGCACGCTTTCATCCGTTCGCTGCTCGTCTCCCAGTTCGGAGCCGAGACCGCGGGTCGCGTCCGTATCCTTTACGGCGGATCCATGAAGCCCGATAACGCCGATGCCCTGCTCGCTGAGCATGACATCGATGGTGGCCTGATTGGTGGCGCTTCCCTTGAGGCCAAGAGCTTCGTCGACCTCGTCCAGAGCGCCGCTAAGTCCTTGACCCGCTAAGTCGGAGCCACTCCAGCTTAGGCCAGCGAATGGATTAGCCCCACTAGGGCTTTCCCTCCGCTGGCCTAATAGTTTGGAAAGGGCCCATTGGCGTGCAGGGGAGGGCTTTAATGAACTTAAACAATCGTTAGTTTGTAAATATATGTCATTCAGTATTTTATGATTTTAATTTACACTCAGTTCACAGGTTCTTAGGGGTTCCGTTCCCAGGCTACCCCTGAAAAGCGACTAAAACCGCTTAAATTTGGGTTGCGAAGGGGTTCTGCCTTTCGTGCTTCTTCGGTCAAAAAACCCGCCAATCCATTCGTCTGAACGCGATGCGCAAACTCCTCGATTTCCTCAACCGCCCAGCCACCCGTGGCAACTTCTTCGCCCGGGCCGTCAACGCCGCCCCGTTGCAGATCCTTATCTGCCTGCTCATCACGGCCGTGGTCGTCGCCGCCGCGGTCAACGAGTACGCCACGAACAAGTATCTGAACGTCGGATACACGCCGGATCAGCCCGTCGCGTTCGACCACTCCTTCCATGCCGGACCCGATTCCGTCCTGGGTCTCGATTGCCGCTATTGCCACAACTACGTGGACAAGTCTTCGCATTCCAACGTCCCGACGACCGGCACCTGCTGGAACTGCCATAGCCAGGTGAAGTCCGACAGCCCCGCTCTCGCGCTCGTGAAGAAAAGCATGGAGACCGGCGAAGCGATCCGCTGGGTCAAGGTGCACAAGGTGCCCGACTACGTTTACTTCAATCACGCCGTGCACGTGAACCGCGGCGTGAGCTGCGTCGAATGCCACGGCCGGATCGATCAGCAGGTCGTCGTCGGCCAGCAGAAGTCGCTCAACATGTCCTTCTGCCTCGATTGCCACCGCAATCCCGAGCAGTTCCTGCGTCCCGTCGACAAGGTCACCGACCTCGCCTACAAGGCCGCTTCGCCCGCTGCGCAGACCGCGGACGGCACGAAGTTCGTCCATGACTGGAAGGTCAATCCGCCCCAGAGCTGCTCGGGCTGCCACCGCTAATCCCACCACCCTTTTCCGATGAGCAAGAAAGTTTTCGAACACCCCGTGGCCCAGCCCGGCGAGCCGACCGGTCCCTCTTACTGGCGCAGCCTCGAGGAGCGCAACAAGTCGCCCGAGTTCCGCACCCGCGCCGAACGCGAGTTCGTCGAAGGGGCCTCCACCATCACCAGCGTCGAGCGTCGCGAGTTCCTGATGCTCATGGGCGCCTCCTTCGGCCTCGCCGGCCTCGGTCTCGCCGGTTGCCGCGAACCCCGCAATCACACGCTCCCTTACGCCAAGCAGCCTGAGAACACGATTCCCGGCGTCGCCACTTACTACGCTTCCTCTTTTCCTGGCGAGTTCGCCAACCAGCCGATCCTCGTCGAGACGCACCAGCACCGCCCGACCAAGATCGAAGGTAACCCGAGCCACCGCGCCAACGGCGGAGCTTCTTCGAAGTTCGCCCAGGCCAGCGTGCTCGACATGTACGATCCGGACCGCGCGCAGGCTTCCGTCGCCGCCGATGGCTCCGTGCTTTCCGTCGCCGCCGCCCGTGCGTTCGTGCGCGGTCTCGCCACTGCCGCCAAGGCCGACGCCGGCGCCGGCCTCGCCTTCCTTGCCCGTCCGTCCACTTCGCCCACGCGCGCCCGTCTCGTCGCTGGCCTCAAGGCTGCCTACCCGAAGGCCCGCTGGGTCGAATACACGCCGGTCTCCCAAGATCGCGCCCACGCCGTTCTCGGCGCCCGCGCGCTGCCTGATTACGCCAAGGCCCGCCGCGTACTCAGCCTCGACCGCGATTTCCTTGGGGCTCATGACGCCACCATCGAAGACACCCGCGCCTATTCCTCCGCCCGCCGCGCCGACACGGCCGAGCAGGCCGACAAGATGACGCGTCTCTACGTCGTCGAATCCACCTTCTCGCTGACTGGCGCCGCAGCCGATCACCGCCTCCGCGCCTCGTCTTCGCACATCTCCGGCCTCGCGATCCTCTTCGCCGCGGAAGTACTCGCTCAGACGGGCAATGCCGCCGCCGCTTCCCTCAAGGGTAAAGTCTCCGGCATCAACGTCGACGCCATTGCCAAGTGGGTGACCGAATGCGCCGCCGACCTCGTCAAGGCCGCCAAGGGCGAAGCCCTCATTGTCGCCGGCGAACATCTCTCCGCTGACGCCCAGCGCGCCGTCTTCCTTGCGAACCAGGCTCTCGCCGCCGCCGTCAAGTATGTCGCCGCACCGGCTCCCTCTTCGCTCACGATTGCCGCCCTCGCCGCCAAACCGGCTGACACTCTTGTCATCCTCGGCGGTAACCCTGCTTACGATGCTCCGGCTGACGTCGACTTCGGCGCCGCCATCAAGGCCGCCAAGTCGGTCGTTCGCCTCGGTTATCATGGCGCCTCTTTCGACGAGACCTCCGCCGCCGTGAAGGCCGCGGGTGGTACCTTCCTCGCTGCTTCGCACTACCTCGAGAGCTGGTCCGACGGTCGCACGCTGAGCGGCGTCTACGTCCCGGTGCAGCCGATGATCGACCCGCTGTTCGCGACGGTCACCGAACTCGATATCCTCGCTCCGTTCGCCGGCTCCGATAAGGACGCCCACGCGCTCGTCCGCGAGACCTTCGACTCGCTGTCGAAGAATGCTTCCGACGAAGCTTTTGCCGCCTGGCTCGCCGAGGGCGTCCTCGCCGGTTCCGCCTTCGCCGCCGCCAAGCCTGCCGTCGGCGCCGAGCAGATCAAGGCCTTCGCCGCTCCTGACCTTTCGTTCGACTCCCTCGAAGTGCGCCTCCTGCCCAGCGTCCACTCGGGTGACGGTCAGTACGCCAACAACGGCTGGCTCGCCGAGGCTCCGGATCCCATGTCCAAGACGGTCTGGGAAAACGTCATCCTCATCAGTCCCAAGTTCGCCGCCAAGCTCGCCATCGAGCCGGAAGAGATGCTCATCAACAAGATCGGCGCCCTCAATCGTAACATCAACCAGCTGGTCGACGGACGTCTCATTTGCCGCGTCGCCACGCTGACCCTCGGCGCCAAGACTGTCACCGGTCCGGTCTTCATCATGCCCGGCATGGCGGATTATACCATCGGACTTCAGCTTGGCTTCGGTCGCCGCGTGGCTGGCCGCGTCGCCACGCGTGTCGACGAACGCCTCGCCGGTCGCGTCACCGGCAATGGCTTCGACACCTATCCTTTCGTCTCCGCTTCTGCGCCGGCTGTACGCACGGGCGTGAAGTTCACCCTCACCACCGCCACCGTGGCGGTCTGCAACATGCAGGACCATTGGTCCATGGAAGGCCGCGACATCATCCGCGAAGGCAACGTCGAGGACCTTAAGAAGAACGAGAATTTCGCCAAGCTCGGCATCGATGGCCACGCTCCCGCTGTCTACGGCAAGGACGGCGCCATGGCGCCGTCCGTCAAGGCCATCACCACGCCGCGCGGCAACTCCGCCTACGAGCACCCGAATCATACCGTCGCCCCGAACGTCGCCGTCTGGAAGGGCCACGAAGACAAGTTCCCCGCGCTCCAGCAGTGGGGCATGTCGATCGACCTTAACACTTGCACGGGTTGCAACGCCTGCGTGACGGCCTGCCAGTCCGAGAACAATATCCCCGTCGTCGGCCGCGAGCAGGTGCTCAAGGGACGCAACATGCACTGGATTCGCCTGGACCGCTACTTCTTCGACGGCCGCACCGCCGCCGGTAATGCGATCCCCGAAGACCCGCAGGTCACCTTCATGGGCGTCGCCTGCCAGCATTGCGAGACCGCCCCGTGCGAAACCGTCTGCCCCGCTAACGCCACCGTCCACGACGACCAAGGTCTCAACACGATGGCCTACAACCGTTGCATCGGCACCCGCTACTGCGCGAACAACTGCCCGTACAAGGTCCGTCGCTTCAACTTCCTCGACTACAATAAGCGCGTCGACGGCCACTTCTACGAAGGTCCGCTCGGACCCGAGAAGGCCGTCAAGGATCCGGCCGACCTGCCGCAGCTGCAGAAGAATCCCGATGTTTCCGTGCGCATGCGCGGCGTCATGGAAAAGTGCACCTATTGCGTCCAGCGCATCCAGGAAGCCAAGATCCAAGCCAAGGTCCGAGCCCGCGATAATTCGCCCGATATCAACGTCCGTGATGGCGTCATCCAAGTCGCCTGCCAGCAGGCCTGCCCGGCTGGTGCGATCGAGTTCGGCGACATCACCGACCCGAAGTCCCGCGTCGCCAAGGCCAAGGCCTCGACCCGTTCCTACGGCGCGCTGACCTACCTCAACACTCGTCCGCGCACGACCTACCAGGCCAAGCTGCGTAACCTCAACCTCCGTATGCCCGGAGCCAACCTCGTCCCGCTTTCCCGCCTCGAGATGGACGGCCGCGCTTCGCACGGCGCCCCGGCGCACGGCGATGCTCACGCGAAGCCCGCCCATGGTGCTGCGCATCACGCCAAATAATCCTTAACGACCACCCGTCCCATGGCTCACGCCCACGACAGCTCTTCCGAGCGCCCCGCGATCCTCGATAAGGTTCGTCCAGCCGAGCTCCCGCGCTCCCCGCTGATCCTCAATAACCGCGGCTTCCACTGGATCACGGACAAGGTCTGTGGCATCGTCGAAGAAGAGACCCCGCTCTGGTGGAAGATCATGTTCGGCGTCGCGCTCTTCGTCGCGTCGTTCACGTTCATCGGCCTCGGCTACCTCGTCGCGACCGGTACCGGCACCTGGGGCCTCCGTTCGCCCGTGGGTTGGGGTTGGGCCATCGTCAACTTCGTCTTCTGGGTCGGCATCGGCCACGCCGGCACGCTGATCTCGGCGATCCTCTGCCTCCTCCGCCAGAAGTGGCGCACGTCCATCAATCGCGCCGCCGAGGCCATGACCATCTTCGCGGTCTGTTGCGCGGGTCTCTTCCCGCTCTTCCACGTCGGTCGCGTGTGGTTCGGCTGGTGGCTCCTCCCTCTGCCCAATCAGAACGGTATCTGGGTGCAGTTCCGCTCCCCGCTTGAGTGGGACGTCTTCGCAGTCTCGACCTACTTCACCGTCTCCACGCTCTTCTGGTACATGGGCATGATCCCGGACCTCGGCGTCATCCGCGACCGGGCCACGACCTGGTGGCGCAAGGCGTTCTACAGCCTGCTGGCCATGGGTTGGCGCGGCGGTAACCGCCAGTGGTCCAACTTCGAGATGGCGTACCTGCTCCTTGCGGGCCTCTCGACCCCGCTCGTGCTTTCCGTGCACACCATCGTCTCGTTCGACTTCGCCGTCTCGAACGTCCCTGGCTGGCACACGACCATCTTCCCTCCGTACTTCGTCGCCGGCGCCATCTTCTCCGGCTTCGCGATGGTGCTGACCCTGATGCTGCCTCTGCGCGCGATCTATCGCCTGCATGACGTCATCAACCAGTACCACATCGACAACATGTGTAAGATCATCTTGGCCACGGGCACGATGGTCGGCTACGCGTACGCCACCGAGTTCTTCATCGCGGCCTACTCGGGCAACGCCTTCGAGAAGTTCGCCTTCGTGAACCGGGCCTTCGGACAGTATGCCTGGGCCTATTGGATCATGGTCTCCTGCAACGTGATCACCCCGCAGCTCTTCTGGTTCAAGAAGGTCCGCGAGAACCATTCCCTCGTCTGGATCATCTGCCTCTTCGTCAACGTCGGCATGTGGTTCGAGCGCTTCGTGATCACCGTCACCTCGCTCGCCAACGACTACCTGCCGTCCAGCTGGGGTTACTACAGCCCGACGATCGTGGATATCTTCACGTTCTTCGGCACCTTCGGCTTCTTCTCCGTCCTCTTCCTTCTCTTCGTCCGCTTCCTTCCGCTGCTTCCGATGGCCGAATTGAAGATGGTCGCGCCGCAGGCCGACCCCCACGCCCACTGATTCCCGCCGCCCAACGACCATGAACGAACGTAACGAACGCATCCACGGCGTGGCCTGCATCTTCCGCAAGGTCCCCGACGTGTTTCACGCCGCCGAGAAGGTGCGCGATGCCGGCTGGAAGAACTGGGATGTGCACACGCCTTTCCCGATCCACGGCATGGACCAGGCCATGGGCCTGCCTCGCTCCCCCGTCCCGCGCCTGACCCTGCTGGGCGGCGTCACCGGCTTCATCACCGGCTGTCTCCTTACCTGGTACATGAATTCGTACGACTATCCGCTGATCGTCGGCGGTAAGCCCTACTGGAGCGTCATCTTCCCGTTCCCCGTCATCTACGAGTGCACGATTCTGTTGGCCGCCTTCGGCACCTTCTTCGGGCAGTTCATCTTCAACCGCCTGCCGCGTCACAATCACCCGCTCTTCGACCTCCCGAACTTCGCCCGCATCTCGGACGACACGTTCATGATCGTCCTCGAGGCCCGTGACCCGCAGTTCCATCTCGATGAGTCGCGCAACTTCCTCCAGTCGCTCGGCGGCCAGGAGATCACCGTCATCCGCGACTGATCCGCACCCATGACCCGCTATCTCGCATTCCTCGCCGTCGCTGTCGTCGCCACGATCAGCTTCCTCGGCTTCCAAGGCAAGACGTCCAAGGACACGCCCGTCTATGTCTTCGACGACATGGACTATCAGAACAAGTACAAGGCCCAGGGAGAGAACGCTCTCTTTGCCGATGGCCGCGACGCCCGCCCGCCCGTCGCTGGCACCGTCGCCCGTGGCACCGGCCTCGAGCCCGCTCAGGTTTTCTCGGATGACTTCCGCCGTGCCGAATCCCTCAACCCTAGCTTCGTCACGGGTAAGGATGCCAAGGCCGCCTTCCTCGCCGGCTTCCCCGAGAAGTCGCTCAAGCTCACGAAGGGCCAGCCGCAGCCCTACGCGATCGACGCCGACGTCCTCGCCCTCGGCCAGGCGAAGTATCAGATCTACTGCGCCGTCTGCCATGGCGACGCCGGCGACGGCAACGGTATCATGAAGGTGCGCTCCGCCATCGAAGGCGACGTCGCCATCGTCACCATCGCGAGCCTCCAGACGCCGCTCATCCGTTCCTATCCGAACGGACAGCTCTACGACGTCGTCACCAACGGCAAGAACACGATGATGGGATACGGCGACAAGCTTTCTCCTGAGGAGCGCTGGGCCGTCGTGGCCTATGTGCGTGCCTTGCAGCTCTCGCAGAACTGCCCGCCCGAACTCGTCCCCGCCGCCGTGAAGGCCCAAATCAAGTAATTCGACCATGAGCTCTTCTTCGCCTCACGCCCTGACCGCCCATTGGAAGAAATTCCTGGCCCTCGGCGTCGCCGCCTTGGCCGTCGTCTGGGTCTTCGCCTACATCGGTGTCGGCCACCACGAAAACCGTCAGGCTCTTTCCGTCCTCGTCGGGTCGCTCTTCTGGGTTTCGGTCCTCATCGGCATGCTGCTCCTCACGATGATCACCCGCGTCTTTGATGCCGGTTGGGCGCCCCTCGTCCGTCGTAACTGGGAGCTGCTGATTGAGGCGCTGCCGGTCGTCCTGCTCATCGGAGTCGTCCCGTTGGCCTTCCTCCCTGAATTCCGCCACGCCCTCTGGGATTGGACGGACCCCGCCCATGTGCTCGCGGGCGGTCATACCGTCGGCCATGACCCGATCCTGCAGGCCAAGAGCTGGTTTCTGAACGAGCCGTTCTTCCTCGTCCGCATCGGCCTCTACGTCCTGGTCTTCGGTGTGCTCGTCACGCTGCTCCGTCGCTGGTCGTTCGCTCAGGACACCGATCGCACCGCGGGACACACGCATCGTCTGCATGCCGTCTCCGCCGTAGGCATCCCGATTTCGGCCGTGGCGCTCACCATGCTGGCCTTCGACTGCCTGATGGCCCTCTCGTACCACTGGTTCTCGACCATGTACGGTGTCTGGTTCTTCGCGCTCTCCATCCGCCTGGCTCTCGCGGTCACGGTGATCCTTACCTACAAGTTGTCCAACGGCGGCTGGCTTGATGGGCTGCTCAATCAGGCCCACCGCCACGTGCTGGGCTGCCTCATGCTGGCCTTCACGGTCTTCTGGGCTTATATCAGCTTCTCGCAGTACTTCCTGATCTACACCGCGAACATCCCGGAAGAGACGTTCTGGTATAACATCCGTGAAATCGACGCCGCCACAGGACTCAAGAGCGAGTGGTGGAGCGTCTCGATGTACCTCATCTTCGGCTTCTTCTTTTTGCCGTTCCTTTCCCTGTTGTTCTACCGCACGAAGATCATCGCTGATCGTCTTTTGACGGTCGCCTGGATCATCCTCATCGGAGGTATCGTGGATCTCTGGTTCAACGCGATCCCTCGCCAGGTCTACGACAAGTCGACCCCGGAAGGTTTCGTCGTCACGCCGTTCCTCACCTCCTCACTTCTCCTCGATCTAGCCGCCATCATCGGCTTCGGCGGCATCGTCTTCGCTATTTTCCTGCGTGGCGCCGCCAAGCACGAGACCATCCCTGTCCACGATCCCCGTATCCTCGAGTCCATCAACTATCATGAGTGAACAACCTTCCCCCGGGAGTCGCCCGCTACTTCCCGGCCAGATCGCCTCGTGGCTGCGCCTCGTGTGCCTTATCGCGGCCGCCTTGATCGTGACCGCCTACGCGTACCTTGCTGTCCGCCAAGCCCCGGATGAAGACGCGCTTCGTCGTAAGGCCCAGAAAGATCTCCGCGCCGAAAACGCCAAGAAGGCGCAGGCCCTGCTCACCGAGCCGGCCCGCAACGCCGATGGTTCTTATCGTATCCCGGTCAAGGACGCCACCGCCCTCATCGCCGCTGACAACAAGGTCATCGCGAAGATCCAAGCCGCCGCCGCCCCAGCCCCTGCACCCGCTCCCGCCGCACCGGCCGCAGCTGAAGCCTTCGTGAAGGCTTCTGACGACCAGATGAAGCGTGGCGCCGCGGTCTACGCGCGCACCTGCATTGCCTGCCACCAGCCGACGGGCATGGGCCTGCCTCCCGTATTCCCTCCGATCGCCAACGCGCCCATCGTGGTCGGCAATCCCGAGCTCCCAATCAAGTTCATCCTCCAGGGCCTCATGGGGCCCATCACCGTCAACGGCACGACCTACAATAGCATGATGCCTCCCGTGGCCGGCGTTACTGACGCCGATGTTGCTGACGTCCTGACCTACGTCCGCCAGAGCTTCGGCAACCAGGGCAACCCGGTCTCCGCTGATCAGGTGAAGGCCGTTCGCGCCGCCACCGCCGGTCGCACGGCGATGTGGACCACGGCCGAGCTCGGACTCAAATAATCTCCCACTCCCTTTACCGATGACTCAGGAAAATCGTTCCGGCCGCCCGCAGGGCCGTCCCCCCGAAGGCGACTCGCGTCTCACGCGGACCGAGAGCCAGCTCCGTGGTCCGTTCCTTCTCTTCTTCATCTCCTCGGTGATCTGGCTGCTCGCGGCTTCGGTCCTCGGCGTGATCGCAGCCTTGCAGCAGGGGTCGCTCGCTGGCGGCCCTTTCCGCGACTGCGAAATCCTCACCTACGGGCATGTCGCCGCCGCTCAGCATAACCTCTTCGTCTATGGCTGGGGCTTTAACGCCTTCTTCGCTCTTAATCTCTGGCTGCTTTCGCAGCTCGGTCGTTTTGAGCTCCGTAACGGCTGGCTCGCTACCCTTGGTGGCGTGTTTTGGAATCTCGCCCTCACTTACGGCGTGGTCCTAATCTTCGCCGGTAATCAGACGGGTTTCGCGCTCTTGGAATTTCCGCGCGAAGTCGGACCAGTGCTTGCCGTCGCCTTCCTGCTCGCTGGCTTCTGGCCGATCGTCGCCTTCGCGCGTCGCCCTACGGGTCACACGTTCGCCTCGCAGTGGTTCGTGGTCGCCGCTTCGTTCGCCTTCCCGTTGACCTACCTCCTGGCTCAGCTGCTCATCCTCTGGCAGCCGGCTTCGGGCGTGGTCCAAGCCATCGCCCACAGCTGGTTCGTCTCGAACCTCCTTCATCTCTGGTTCGGCGCCTCCGCCCTCGCCGCCATCTATTACTTCCTGCCCAAGGTGCTTGGTCGTACCATCAGCGCTTACTATCTCGCCCCGGTGGCCTTCTGGTCATTCGTCCTCTTCGCGGGCTGGACCGGTCCCGCCGCCCTCATCGGCGCCCCGGTACCGCTTTGGCTCCAGTCTGTCGGCGTCGTCGCCGGCGCGATGCTGATCATCCCGGTGATCATCACCGCCATCAACTTCCACGGCACGCTTTCTTCCGAAGGCGGCTGGTCCCGCGCCTGGAACGACACCACGCTCCGTTTCGTGACCTTCGGCGCCGTCGCCTTCACGGTCTTCGGCGTCCTCAACGCGATCTTCAGTTTCCGTGGTTACAACGCGGTGACCCGCTTCACGTCCTTCGCCGCCGGCCAGGAGCAGCTCCTGACCTACGCGTTCGCGACGATGGTCCTCTTCGGCGCCGCCTACTTCGTGCTGCCCCGTCTCACCGGTTCGCTCTGGCCCTCCGCCAAACTCGTCCACGTGCACTTCTGGTCCACCGCCCTTGGCGCCGTCGCTTCGATCGTCGCCTTGCTCGTCGGTGGTTGGGAGAACGGCAAGCAGCTCGCTGACGCTTCGGTTTCCTTCCAGCAGATTGCCAAGTCCACTACCTCATGGAACACCGTGTTGACCGTCTCCGCCGTGCTCTTGCTCGTCGGGCACATCGCTTTCGCCCTCAATGCTTTTGGCATGATCCTCAAATCTTCCGCGCCGGCTTCCGCTGGCCGCCACGACTAATCCGGACACCCCATGAAGAATCTCAACTCTCTCCTGGCCGGCATCTTCCTCGCCGTTGCTTTTCCCTTCGGTGCGCTGGTCGTCAGCAGCCAGGTTCAGCTCGGCTCGCTGGGTCCCGCCCCCGCCGAAGAAGGTGGCCCGCTCTTTCCGTCCCGTGAACCCGGCCTAGCCATCCAGGGACGCGCGGTCTACGTCTCCCTCGGTTGCGTCAGCTGCCATACCCAGCAGGTCCGTCCGGCCGGGCAGGGTAGCGACATCGCCCGTGGTTATGGCGTCCGCGCCTCGGTGGCTCGCGACTACGTCCTACAGAAGCCGGTCCTCCTCGGCGAACGCCGCATCGGTCCGGACCTCGCCAACTATGGCGCCCGCACCAAGGACCTCGCCGTCGTGCACACCGCGATCAAACACGGCGGACAGTTCACTTTCCTCTATACTGGCGCGAAGCAGGAAGTCGCCTCCGAGCGTGCTGTCGCCCTGGCCGCCTATCTCCAATCCCTCCGCCAGGATTACTCCTCGCCTGAAGCCAAATTGAAGAAGTGAACCCATGAACGACCGTAACCGTCATCCTGATAACAACCGCCCTCGCCGGGGTCCCTCCGGCGCTGGTTCCGAAGGCCCGTCCGACGGACGCCTCGTGGAGGTTCATTCGCAACTGTCCCGCGACAAGGACGAGCCCGCCGAGGGCTTCTCCCTCACGCCGATCTTCATCGTCTTCCTCTTCTGCGGATTCGGCTTCTGGGCCGGCCTCTACCTTACCCAAAACTCGGGTAACTTTGCTCCGAGCGCCTTCGATCTCAACGCCCCCAAGGCCTCCCTCGCAGGTGGTCCGGTGGTCTTCGAGCCCGACGCCGCCAAGGGGGAGACGCTCTTCCTCGCCAACTGCGCCGCCTGCCACCAGGCGACTGGTCTCGGCGTCCCGGGTGCTTTCCCTCCGCTGGTCAAGTCCGTCTGGGTCACTGGTTCGGAAGACCGTCTCGTTAAGGCTATCGTTGCCGGTCTCGCGGGCGAGATCGAAGTCAACGGCGTGAAGTACAACGGCAACATGCCGAACATCGGCGCTGGCCTGAAGGACGGGCAGATTGCCCACATCGCCACTTATGTCCGCCAAGCTTGGGGCAACGTCGCTGAGCCGGTCATGGACACCAAGGTCGCTGAAGTCCGTAAGGCCATCGGCAACCGCGCCCAATATAACCCGGCTGATCTCCTGAAGGAGCACCCGCTCGAGGCCAAGTAAGGTCTCGCCGCTGGCGGCAACAAAAAGGCCCGGGAGCAATCCCGGGCCTTTCTTATTGGGCTTTAGCCCACTCTCAGGAGTGCTTCTTGATGAAGGCGGCGATGTCACCCTTCGGGCGAGCACCGACCATCTTGTCCACGACCACCCCGTTCTTGTAAAGGAACAGGGCCGGGATGGAGTTCACGCCCAGCTGCTGGGCCAGGGCCTGATTGGTATCCACGTCTACCTTCACGATCTGGACGGCCCCATTCATCTCGGTGGCGAGCTGATCGAGCACGGGGCCGATCTGCTTGCATGGACCACACCAGGTGGCCCAGAAGTCCACTAGCACGGGGACGGTCGACGCCTTGATGGTGGCGTCGAAGTTGGTGTTATCGAGATTGAGGATGAGATCGGAGGGCATGAAAGAGACTTAACCTTTGGATTTGACGAAAAGTTCGAGCGCGAGGAACACCACACCTACTAACGAAGCCGCCAGGGCGAGGACGTCAAACGCAGCGGCGACATTACCGACGTTGCGATTGGCGACCGGAGCAGCGGCTGGACGAGGAGCCGTGGCGGGAGCGGGGATCGCCGACGGAGCCGGGATGGCGGCGGGCGGCGGAGGAATCGCGGCACCGGTGTCGGTGGCGGGAGGAGGCGGAGGAACGAAGCCAGTCGGCTTGGAGAGTTTCAGCTTAGGAGCCTGTGCAGCGGAGTTGTCACCGTCAGCAGGAGGAGGAGGCGGGGGAGGGGGCAGCTCGTTGCTCATTTTTGGGGAGAGGTAGTCAAATCCTGCGAAAGAGGTGAGTCAACCCGTCTGTGGCTCCTTTTTGGCTCAGGCGCCACGGTCGTGCTTGCGGAGCAGGTCAGCCAACTCCTCCGGGTGGGCTTCGGCGATGGTCCGGCCCTTACGACTGAGGTCTTCGGAGGTCTTAATCACGGTCTCGGTCATCCGTTCGTGCGTATCTTCCGAGCCACCCACGAGATTGAAGCCTTCGCCACGGGTGATGCGCTTATGCTTATCCTGGGCATCAAGACCGATGCCTAGCAGATGGTTGGAAGGGCGCTTGGCACGAGCCATGGGTACAGCCTGACCGGACCGGCGGTGGATTCAAGCCCGCTACTCAGTTAGCCTCGCCGGCGGGCTCGTCGAACTCCGACTTACCTTCAAGGGCTTCGCCGGCGTTGGGCACGGCGGCAGTTTCGGCCTTGGAGCAGTTGATCTCCGCGAAGGCGGCATCCTGCTCCAAATTAAGCTTTCCGAGGCGCGCCAACTCAAGGCAGGCGAGGAAGGTGGCCACGAGGAAGCCGATGGTCGGACGTTCGGGCAGTAAACTGGTGAAGGCGAACGTGGCCTCGGTCTCGAGGCGGGCGAGGATCGTCTCCATGCGGTCGGAGACCGTGACGGTCTCGGTCGTGATGTTGCCCGGCTGGATGCGTTCGGCCAGGCGGCGCAGGACGAGGTTGAAGGTGTTCCAGAGTTCGATGCGGTCCGCCGGGGCGACAGGTCGCGCGACGGCGTCTTCGCCTTGAGGCTGGACGACATAGCGGCCGAGGAGGCCCTGACGGTCCTCGACGAGTCCGCGGATGATCGCGGCGGTCTCTTTGACGCGCTTGTACTGGATGAGCTGCTGGACGAGCGCCCAGCGGGGGTCGTGCCCTTCGTCGGCGGCGGCGACTTCCTCTTCCGGGCGGCTTTCGGCCGGGAGGAGCATGCGGCTCTTGATGTACATGAGCGTCGCAGCCATGACGAAAAAGTCACCCGCAAGCTCGAGATTGTCCTTCTCCTGCGTGCGCAGGATCTCGAGGTACTGCTGCGTGACCTTCTCGATCGGGATGTCGTAGATATCGATCTCGTTCTTGCGGATCAGGAACAGGAGCAGATCCAGCGGACCTTCGAAGACGTCGAGGCGGATCGGCAGGTCGGCCGGCGGTAAAATGCCGTCCTCGGGGACCGAAGGGGAGTCTGGAGTGCTATCCGTCACGCTCAGAACTTGAATAATCTAGCCCGCAGTTGGAAGCCCAATGAGTTCTTGCCGTTGTTAATCGGGTCGAGTCGCTGCATGACGCCGTATTCGAGCTCCCAGGAGTTCGCGACGCGCTGGATGATGCCGATGCTCTGGTATGTAGTCTGACCAGCCAAGGCGTCGTAGTTGAGCGTGGCGACGAGCGAGTAGACCGAATTCAGGGTCACTCGGCCTTCCCAGATAAGCTGGCGGGCTTGGGTGATTTCGCGGAGTTCGACCCAGCTGACGGAGGTCCGCCAGAAGTCGCCGGAATTGAAGGCGATGCTCTGGATGGATTCGAGCGGGGCGCCGCCACCGTTAGGCAGGCGGAGGCCCGAGCTCAGGGTGACCCAAGGGGCGGGCGTCAGGCTGATCGCGCAATGGAGGTCGCTGCGGCCCGTATCAACGGCCGTCGGGCCTTCGCGCCAATCGGCGAAGAGGTCCGCCCGGGCGAGTTCACGAGTGCCAAACTTGGCATCGCGGGTCTCGAGGGTGTTACGCAGGCCGAAGCGGACGACTTGGCGGTCGGTCGTGGAGGCAGGGTCGAGGCGGTCGGCGAGGTCGACTTCTTCCAGGGCCGAAGCGGTGACCGTACGCTGCGTCATGGGCACGGTGCCGATCTCGCGGTCGGCGCCAGGCATCACGCGATACTGCAGGAGGGGTCGGGCGCTGTGGCGCATCCCGTCGATACCCCACTTATTCGCCACGAAATCCCAGGAGCCGGTCACGAGGCCTTCCAAATCGAAACCGGTTTGCGCGATGACTTTGGCGGTGGTGCTGTTGCCGTTGATGCCTTGAGACCAACCCGTAGCACGGACGCCGGCCACGGGCTTGAAGGTCAGCCAATCGCTGAGGGCGAAGGTGCGGTTGACGCCGAAATAGGTGTCGAGCCGGGCGGTTGACCAAGCCCCGCTCGCGAGCGTGGCCGTCTGGAAATTGGCGAGGGGCAGATCGGCTGACGGGCGTTCGGAGAAGTAGCCCAGGCTCACGAAGCTGCGGCGATTCCAATCGCCGCCGTCAATCGACTGCTGCGGAAGGTCAAAGCGGAACTCAGGGAGCTTCTGGACGATGTCCTGGTAGTTGTCCGCCTTGGCCGTGAGCGAGGCCGAGAGATAGCCGCCGGCGTAGGGCGCGGAGACTTCGAAGTTCGCCTGCGGGTTGCCGGTTTCGCGGATGAGGTTCGGGCGGAAGTCACGCATGAACCCGGGGTCTGACTGTCCGAAGATATTGCCGGCGAATTCGACGCCGTCGACGGTGCGTCCATTGACTTCGCCGAACAGGAAGGCACGCTGGCGATCCGGGGTGCGGCCGTAGACATCGGTAAGCAAATCGCCGCGATCGTTAATATAGCCGCTCTCGAACTTGCCCTTCCAGACAATGCCGCCCTCAGGCTGCTTCGAATTATCGTAACGGAAGGCTGGACCGACGAGGATACCGGACTTGCCGTAAATATCGAGTAGGCCGCCGACCCAGAGGGAAGGGGACTGGCGCATCAGGAAAGTGGAGCGCAGGTAGCGTCCCTGGTGGTCTTCGCTCCCCGTGTTCAGGTAAAGGTCGTAAGGGATGTCGCGATAGCCGTCCTGTGCGTAATACGGGAGATTGAAGAACGGGATGCCGGCCACGTGCGGCGTGACGCTGCGAATCCTGAGGCGGTCATCGGCTTCCGTGTATGTCGCTTCGGCAATCTTCAGGTGCATGCCGAGTTGCTCGGGTTCGCTGTTCCACATGCGTAATCCGAGCATGGTCCTATCGCCCTTGACGATTTTCAGCGTGTCCGCGGTGAAGTAGAGGGGCGCCCGGCCGAAACGGACGTTGGTCGCCACGATGGTATCATTGCGCGGATCGGCTTCGATCCGGTCGCCGATGATGCGCAGGTTCTTGGTGGCATACACGACGTTGCCTTCGGCGACGATGATGCCGGAGCGGTAGTCGAACCGGATTTTCTTGGCGTCGATGGTCGCGTCCTTGCTTTCAAGGTGGGCGTTGGTGGCGACGACGACCTTGCCGCCTTCTTCCGGGGCGAAGCTGTCAGCGACGATGTTGGGCATCACCTCGGCGAGCTTGGCGACGGTCTGGGCGGGTTCGGCCGCCATGGCCGCCACGGTCAGGGAGAGGCTTGCGGCAAGGATCCAGAAACGACGGCCAGGCATCCCGTGAGCGTTGTCGCTCCGGGGTTTCCCTCAAGTATTTTCGGGCAATGAGCGCTTGCCGACCCACTGCCCTGCGAAGAGTCTTTAGGGATGCGCCTCAGCCCAGCAGAGTTGACCGCCCTGGTGGACGCCAAGGAGACCTCTCCGCACCGCTTCCTGGGTCTGCATCCGCTGGTCGGAGGCGGTCTGGTCGCCCGCTCGCTCTTCCCTTGGGCGAGCGCCTGTGAATTGGTCCCGGACGGTCCGACCAAGCCCGTCCCGATGAAGCAGCTGCATGCCAGCGGTGTCTTCGAGGTGGAACTGCCGGGCACCGTTACCTTCCGCTATCGCTTTCGTGTGACTTATCCCGACGGCGTGAGCCGCCTCGTCGACGACCCCTATCGTTTCCTGCCGACGATCTCGGAAGACGACCTCTTCCTGTTAGGCAAGGGCGACGATCACCGCGCCCACTATAAGCTGGGCTCCCATGTCCGCACCCTCGATGGCGTGCTGGGCGTCTCGTTCGCCGTCTGGGCTCCCTCCGCCCGCCGCGTCTCGGTCGTCGGCGACCATAACCTCTGGAACGGCCACGCCCACCCGATGCGCAATCTGGGGGCTTCCGGTATCTGGGAACTCTTCATCCCCGGAGTCCATGCCGGTGCCCGTTACAAGTACGAGATCGTCGGTCCGCACGACTCTACGCCGTTCCTGAAGACTGACCCTTACGGCCTGCATTTCGAGCCTTCGCCGAACCACGCCGCCATCGTCTGCGATCTCTCGAAGTTCGTCTGGAACGACGCGGCGTGGATGGAGGCCCGTCGCAGCCGCGACCTGCGCTCCCGCCCGATGTCGGTTTACGAGGTGCATCTGGCCTCTTGGCGCCGCGTCCCTGAAGAGGGAGGCCGTGTGCTCGGTTACCGCGAGCTCGGCGAACAGCTCGCCGCCTACTGCGTGAAGATGGGCTTCACGCACGTCGAACTGATGCCCCCGTCGGAGCATCCCTTCGACGGTTCCTGGGGCTATCAGGTCACGGGCTTCTACGCCCCGACGCATCGCTTCGGCTCGCCGCTCGACTTCATGACGATGGTCGATGCCCTCCATCGGGCGCACATCGGGGTGATCGTCGATTGGGTCCCGGCGCATTTCCCGCGCGACTTCTTTGCGCTGGCCTGCTTCGACGGAACGCATCTTTACGAACATGCCGACCCGCGTCTGGGCGAGCACCAGGACTGGGGTACGCTGATCTTTAATTACGGCCGACACGAGGTACGCGGCTTCCTCGTCTGCTCCGCGCTGTCTTGGCTCGAGCGTTTCCACGTCGACGGCCTGCGCGTCGACGCGGTCGCCTCGATGCTCTACCTCGACTATTCGCGCAAGGCCGGCGAATGGGTGCCGAATCGCTACGGCGGCCGTGAGAACATCGAGGCGATCGAATTCCTCAAGCAGGTCAACTCGCTGGTGCACCTCTACCAGCCCGGCGTCGCGATGATCGCCGAGGAATCCACGTCCTTCCCGGGCGTGACGAAGTCCGTCCCCGAAGGCGGCCTGGGCTTCGACTTCAAGTGGAACATGGGTTGGATGCACGACACGCTCGACTACTTCCGCCAGGATCCGCTCTTCCGGAAGTTCAACCACGATAAGCTCACGTTCGGCATGCTCTACCAGTGGACCGAGGCCTTCGTGCAGTCGTTCTCGCATGACGAGGTCGTCCACGGCAAGGGTTCGCTGATCGGCAAGATGGACGGTGGCGATGACGCCACGAAGGCGGCGAACCTCCGCTGCCTGCTGGCCTTGCAGTGGTCTTGGCCGGGCAAGAAGACCCTCTTCATGGGCTGTGAATTCGGTCAGTTCGCCGAATGGAAATACGATGCCTCCCTCGACTGGCACCTGCTTGATTACCCGCTCCATCTCGGCGTCCAGCGTCTCGTCGCCGACCTGAACAGACTCTATGTCGCGGATGCCGCTCTCTCTGAGAATGAGCTGCGTCCGGAAAGCTTCAACTGGCTCGTCGCCGACGACGGTGCGCAAAGCGTGCTGGCCTTCGAGCGGCGGGGACGCGATTGCGCGTGGACAGTCGCGGGGAATTTCACGCCGGTCGAACGCACCTACCGCCTCGGCGTGCCTTTCCCGGGACGATGGGAAGAGGCCCTGAACACCGACTCGAAACACTACGTTGGCCACGGCCTCGGCAACCTCGGTGGCGTCGAAGCCGAGAACATTCCGTGCCAAGGACGTCCTTATTCCATCGAAGTCCGCTTGCCGGGCCTCTCGATGGTCATCTTCCGCCAGTCATCGGCCAAGCCGAAGGCCTGATCATGTCCCGCTCCGAACTCTTCCGTCGCCACGTCGCGGCCGATCCGGCGAATCCGCTGTTCCGCTTCTCGCTCGGACAGGCGCTCTTGACCGAGGGCGCTGCGGCTGAAGCCGTCGAGCACCTGCGTGTCGCCGCCGCGTCCAAGGCCGATTGGATGATGCCTCGGATCCTGCTCGGCAAGAGCCTGCAGGCCGTCGGTGACAAGCCTGCGGCCAAGGCGGTCTTTGCGGACGCGCTCGCGCTCGCCGTGGCGCAAGGCCACGAGGAACCCGAGGAAGAATTACGCGCGCTGTTAGCGACGCTCTGAGCGTTCAGTCGACGCGCTCGAGGATCACGCGGCGGAGGTCCATGACCGCGGCCTTGGCCTTCTTGACCGGGCGCACGGTGAGCGTGTTCTCGCCGGCGACGAGCGTGAGCTTGCCGACCTCGCGGGGCACGAAGCGCTGGAAGTGGCCGGTCTCTTCGACGGTGAATTCGCACGTGCCCTGCTTCGTATCGAGGGCGACGACGGAGCCGCCGTTACCCTTGCCGCAGCCCTGCAGCACGGTCACGCGATAAGTGCCGGCCTTCGGCGCCTGGAAGGTCCAGGACGCGGTGTCATCGGCGTTCACCCAGAAACCGAGGGTGTCCTTTTGCGGCGGCTCTTCATATTTCATCTTCGTCGCCTTCACCTGGGCGTCGCGCGCCTCGAGGAAGATGAGCGAGTTTGCCCCTTCGGTCGTGGCGTCGTTCATCGCCTTGCGCCAATCGGCTAGGAGCGGGCGCATGGCCTCGGAGGTCGGCAGGGCCTTGAGCTGGGTGACGTCGGTCTTGACGAAGCAGTCTTCCCAGAGGCTGCGGCTGAAGTTCGGGTTAGCCTTGAGCGACTCGGCACCGACGCTCCGGCGCCAGGCTTCGAGCTTCCCGCGGAGGGCCGCCACGCGGGTCGGTTCGGCGGCGGCAAGGTCGGTGGTCTCGCTCGGATCCTTGGCGAGGTTGTACAGCTCGAGGCTGCCGTCCTCGTATTGTTCGATCAGCTTCCACTCGCCTTCGCGAGCCACGCCGGCAGGTTTGCCGCCTTGGTTCATATAATGCGGCTGGTGCCAGAAGAGCCGGCGGTTGAGCGCCTTCTGCTCGAAGAGCACCGGCGAGATATCCTGGAAATCCAGCGTCGAGGGAGCGGGCACCCTGGCCAGCGCGCAGATGGTGGGACAAAGGTCGCCAAGGATGACCGGCTCGCTGATCACGGCAGGCGCGAGGCGGGCCGGGTAACGGATGATGAGGGGCGTGCGGATCCCGCCTTCGTAGACGAAGCCTTTGCCGGAGCGGGAAGGCGCGTTGTAGGTCGCCGGGCTTTCCTTGAGTTCCGAGATGTGCACCCCGCCGTTGTCGGAAGCGAAGACCACGAAGGTGTTCTTCGCGAGGCCGTTGTCTTCGAGGGCCTTCATGACCCGGCCGACGGCGGCGTCGAGCGATTCGATGAGCGCCGCGTAGGTCGGGTGGAAGGATTTTGCGTTGGCTTCGATCGCCTTGACCGGCGCGGCCAGCGGGATGTGCGGGTTGTCGAAGGCGAGGTAGAGCAAGAAAGGGTTGGCTTTGTTCTTCTGGATGAACTTCACCGCATAGTCGGCCTGGCCGAGTTCGCCTTTGCCGCCCTGCGGCGATTCGGCGCCGGGATTAGGCTTCCCCGCGAAATATTCATCGAAGCCATGGTCGGTCGGCTGATGGCCTTTGCCGCCGAGGTGCCACTTGCCCACCACGGCCGATACGTAGCCTTTAGGTTTCAGGAGTTGGGCGATGGTCTGGACGCCGTCCGGAAGATGTAGGTTGATCGGTGCGGCCAGCACTCGGTGCGAGGCACGGTCGCTGCGACCGTTGAGGAACGTGGTGATTTTCAGGCGAGCCGGACTCTGGCCGGTCATCAGGGCCGCGCGGGACGGAGAGCAGACCGAAGCCGCGGCGTAGGCCTGCGTGAAACGCGCGCCTTCGGCGGCAAGCTTGTCCAGGTTGGGCGTGTTCTGATCCTTGCGGCCGAAGCAGCCGAGGTCGTTGATGCCGAGGTCATCAGCGAAGAGGATCACGAAGTTAGGTGGGGTCTCCTGCGCGGAGGCAGGGGCGAGCGCGAGCAAGGCACCTAGGAGTAGGCCAAGGAAGAGGCGGGGCATGCCTTGGGTTTAACGTCTCGCAGGGTTGTGCAAAGGGCAAAACTGACTTCGGTGCCTTCATGAACCTTCATTTAATCCAATCGGGCGTGGCGTGCGTCGACGTCGCCATGGCCGCGGTCTCGTGGCTGATCCTGCTCTGCACCTATCCCGACTTCGCCCGTTGGCGGGCCGAAGGCTTCGCCGAGGCGCATGAGGCCTATACGCGTCGCGTGGGCTGGGTCGTCGGGCCGCTGTTGCTCGCCCAATTGGGCGGACACGGCTGGCTAACTTTCCTTGATGGGCGTTTCCTCGGACTCCTTATCGTCCTGGTCTGCTGGGCGTTGACCGGTTTCTGGTCCGTGCCGTGCCATCGGCGGCTCCAGTTTGAAGGCCCGACGTCGCCTGCTCTTGTTGAGTTGGTTCGGTCGCATGCCTGGCGGACGGCGCTCTGGACGATTTTGGCCGGGGTTTCTTTCGCGCAGGCGGCGGGTTGACAGGGCGCGGTCGTCGGTGATGCTCAATGGTGATGAGGACAGATGAACCGACCCAAGCCCGCGCGGCCTCGCGCTTCGGTGCTTTCCGTCGTTTCCTTGGCTTCGTTGGTCCCGGTTTCCTTGTCTCGGTAGGGTATATGGATCCAGGCAACTGGGCCACTGACCTCGCCGGTGGCTCACAGTTCGGTTACGCGCTGCTCTGGGTCATCCTGCTGTCGAACCTGATGGCGATCCTGTTCCAGCATCTGTGCGTCCGCCTCAACGTCGCGACCGGACTCGATCTCGCGCAGGCCTGCCGGGAGCGTTATTCGCCGGCCGTGGGCAAGTTCCTCTGGGTGGCCGCCCAGCTGGGCATCATCGCGATGGACCTGGCTGAGCTGCTCGGATCGGCCATCGCGTTGCAAATCCTCTTTGGCATCCCGCTCTTCTTTGGCGCCATCATTACGGCACTCGACGTGCTCGTCCTGCTGGCGCTGACGCGCCTCGGCTACCGCTGGCTGGAATCGCTCGTGGCCGTGCTTGTGCTGACGATTGCGGCCTGTATCGGCGTCCAGCTTTTCCTCGCGCAGCCGGTCATGGCTGAGCTCGTCAAAGGCTTCGTACCGACCACGGAAGTGCTGACGCGACCCGGCATGCTCTTTGTCGCGCTGGGTATCATCGGCGCTACGGTGATGCCGCATAACCTTTACCTGCACTCGTCGATCGTCGGGTCGCGTGATTTCGGGAAGACGGAAGCTGAGCGCCGCGAGGCCATGCGCTTCGCGACCTGGGATTCCACCCTCGCGCTCTGCCTGGCTTTTTTCGTCAACGCCGGCCTGCTGGTGCTCAGTGCGGCGGCCTTCCATGGCAGACCCGAAGCCGTGACGGATATCCGCGAAGCCCATCGGTTGCTGGACGGCGTGCTGGGGGTGACGTTCGCCGGCACGCTCTTCGCCGTGGCGCTGCTGGCTTCGGGCCAGAACGCCACCATCACCGGTACCATGGCCGGCCAGATCGTCTTGGAAGGATTCCTGAAGATCAAGACGGCTGGCTGGATCGTGCGCGTCGCGACCCGTCTGGCGGCGCTGGCTCCCGCCTTATTGGTCATCGGGCTGGCCGGGGAGGGTAGGGTGGAGAACCTGCTCATCTGGAGTCAGGTCATCCTCAGCCTGCAGCTCGGCTTCGCCTGCTGGCCGCTCGTGCGCATGACCAGCGATGCGCAGTTGATGGGCGTGTTCGTCGCCCCGCCTTGGATTCGCTCGCTGGGCTGGGTCGCCACGGCTCTCGTCGTTGGGGCTAGTCTATGGTTTGTTATCGGTGCTTTTTAATCTAAACCATTCAAAATCATAAGTTTATGTGTTTTATAGTGCGGGGATAAATTGGCTCGACTTTTAATCCTGTTATCTTAACTAATGTAGTCATAAATTAACAGTGTTGCCCGTCTCCGCTCATCATGTCCGCCATGCGATCTCTTATCCTCGCTCTTCTCGCCGTGTCCTCCTCGGTCGCGGCCGAACAGCCAGTCGTCTTGCGGGTGGGTTTCTTCCCTAACCTGACGCACGCCCCGGCTCTGGCGGCACGCCAGCTGGAAAGAGAAGGGAAAGATTTTCATCAGGCTAATCTTCCGGCCGGGGTGAAGCTGGAGTGGCGTTCTTTCAACGCCGGGCCCTCCGCCATGGAGGCCCTCGTCGCCGGCGCCATCGATATCACCTACGTCGGCGCCTCTCCGGTGATCAACGCCCATGTGCGCACGAAGGGTCGCTCGATCCGCGTCCTGGCCCCCGTCGCTTCGGGTGGCAACGCCTTGGTCATCCGCAAAGGGTCGCCCCTGCGCACTCCGGCTGATTTTCGCGGTCGTCGCGTCGCGACGCCGCAACTCGGCAACACGCAGGACGTCGATGCCCGCGTCTGGCTGCGTTCGGGGGGTCTCAATATCACCATCGCCGGGGGCGATGCCCAGGTGCTCCCGGCGCAGAACGCCGAACTCATTGCGCTCTTTAAGCGTGGCGACGTGGATGCCGCCTGGACGGTCGAACCATGGGTGACGCGCCTGGTGGATGATTTCGGCGGCGAGGTCCTCGTCGAGCATCACGATTCGATCATCACCGTGCTGGCTTCTTCCCAAAAGGCCCTCGATGCCAAAGGTGAAGCGGTGAAGGCTTTCGTTCGCTCGCACTATCTGTTGCGGGACCTTTTAGTCGCTGACCCGGTCTTGCTCGAACGCCTTTCGCGCGAAGCCTTAGGTGCCGAATCACGTTCCGCCGCCCCGAAGGCCGAGCTCATCTCGCCCGCGCTGCGCCGTATCCGCTGGGACCAACCCGAAGATCCCGCCCTCCGTCTCCGTCGCCTGGCGGAGTCTTTCGCCAAGGCCCAGTCCGATTCCCGCGCATGTGGTCTGCTCTCCGGCGAAGCCCCGGTGGCGCCTCTTTTGCAGGCTCTGGTCGATGACCTTCCCCCTGCCCGTAAGTAACCCTCCTTGCGTTCTTTGACCCGTTCCCGCTAATTCCTCGACTCGATGTCGGCCCCTCTGTCCAGCGAACCCGGCTCCCAGCTTACGCTGAGCCACGTGACCAAGCGTTTCAACGGACGCTCCGGTCTCGTCACGGCGGTGGAGGATATCAGCCTTCAGGTGAAGGAGGGCGAATTCCTCGTGCTCGTCGGTCCGTCGGGTTGCGGTAAGTCTACTTTGCTTAGCCTGCTCGCCGGCTTGGAACGGGTCGACGAAGGTTCGATCAAGCTCGACGGAGCTAATGTCGTCGAGCCTGGCCGCGATCGGCTCGTGATGTTCCAGCAAGATGCGCTCTTCCCCTGGCTCGATGCCCTCGAGAACGTGCTCTTCGGCCTACGCCTCAAGCCTGGCCTCACCGACGCCGAGCGCACCGAAGCTGCTCGCTACTACCTGGATCTCGTCGGACTGGCCGACAAGGAGAAGGCCCACCCGCACGAGCTTTCTGGTGGCATGCGCCAGCGCGTGGCCCTCGCTCGCTCGCTTGCCCCTAATCCGCGCGTGCTCCTGATGGACGAACCGTTCTCGGCCCTCGACGCGCTCACGCGCGATCAGCTTTACGGCGACATCCAGAAGATCTTCACGCAGCGCAAGAAGACGATCGTGCTCGTGACGCATAACATCCGCGAGGCGGTCTGCCTCGGCGATCGCGTCGTACTCCTTTCGCCCAATCCGGGCCGCATCCGTCAGGTCTTCAACATCGACCTGCCGCGTCCGCGTCGGATCAACGACCCGGCCCTGGCCACCTTGGCCGCCGACATCACCACCGCCCTTTCCGCCCACCTCGCGGAACCGAAGGAGGGCCTCGTATGAAATCCCCTCGCGCCCTCGTCCCGATCGTCATCGGCCTGCTAGTTCTGGGCGGCTGGGAGTGGTTCGTCAGTTCCGGTCGCGTCGACGACGTCCTCGTCCCCGCGCCGACGCAGATCGGCGAGTGGTTCTGGTCCGCGCTGCGTGACGGCTCCCTGGCTTCGGCTACGTGGGTCACGATGCGCCGCTTGATGCTCGGCTTCATCATCGGTGCCGCCATCGGCATCCCGGTCGGAGCCCTCTGCGCCCGCTCGAGCCTCGCCCGTGATACCATCGGTATCATGTCGCTCGGCTTGCAGACGCTCCCCTCGGTGTGCTGGGTCCCGGTGGCGATCATCGCTTTCGGTCAGAACGAGGCCGCTGTCCTTTTCGTCGTCGTCATGGGCACCGTGTGGGCCGTCGTCATCGCCGTGCAGGAATCGGTGCTCTCCGTCCAGCCGCTCTACCTCCGCGCGGCGATGACGATGGGCTCCCGCGGCTGGCATCTCTGGCTGCGCGTGATCTTCCCGGCTGCCTTGCCTGGCGTCATCAGTGGGCTCAAGCAGGGCTGGGCCTTCGCCTGGCGTTCGCTCATGGCCGCCGAAATCTTCGTGGTGATTCTCTCGGGCTTCGGCTTAGGGTCCCTTCTGCATGCCGGCCGTGAGCTGCTGCGTATGGATCAGGTCGTGGGCGTGATGCTCGTCGTCGTAGGCGTCGGCCTGCTGGCCGACCTCATCTTCTTCTCGCCGATCGAGCGCTGGTTGCGGCGTTCCCGCGGACTGGAGCGTTAAGCCGTCGCCTTTCCTCCTCGCCCTCGGGGCCGGGGAGGCCCTAGCGTAGGGGAAATGTTTATCGACGAAGCCAAGGTAGAACTGAAGTCCGGTGACGGCGGCCACGGCTGCGTCAGCTTCCGTCGTGAGAAATTCATCCCGAAGGGCGGACCCGACGGCGGTAACGGCGGCAAGGGCGGCGACGTCGTCTTGCTCTGCGACCGTAACGAAGGCGACCTGCAGGCTTATCGCTGGCAGCCGCACCGTCGCGCCCGCAATGGCGCTCCAGGCCAGGGCCGCCAGTGCGCGGGTCCCGATGGCGGCGACTTGATTCTGCCGGTGCCTCCGGGCACGCAGGTCCTCGAAGAGGGCTCCAATCGTCTCGTGGCCGAACTGACCGAACACGGCGAACGCGTCGTGCTCCTCGCCGGCGGCAAGGGCGGCATGGGCAACATGAACTTCAAGAGTTCGGTCAACCAGGCTCCCCGTCGCACCACCCCCGGCTACCCGGGCGAAGAAGGCAGCTTCCGTATCGTGCTCAAGACGATCGCCGACATCGGCCTCGTGGGCTACCCGAACGCGGGCAAGTCGACGCTGACGAATCTCCTCACCGCCGCCCGCCCGAAGATGGCGCCGTATCCTTTCACGACCCTCCACGTCAATGTGGGCGTGATCGACTACACCGATCGCTTCGACCGCATCGTGATGGCCGACATCCCGGGCCTCATCGAAGGCGCGCACGAGAACCGCGGACTGGGCCACCAGTTCCTCCGCCACGTCGAGCGTTGCTCGTTGCTGGTCTTCATCATCGACATGGCCGGCAGCGAAAACCGCGAGCCGTGGGACGACCACCGCATCCTCGAGCGCGAACTCCGCCTCTACTCACCGATCCTCGCCGCCAAGCCGCGCATCATCGTGGCCAACAAGATGGATCTCCCGGCCGCCGCCGCGAAGCTGAAGAAGTTCCAGGAACGCGTGAAGGACATGGTCATCCCGATCTCCTGCTACTCGCAGGAAGGCATCCAGGAATTCCGCGACAAGCTCTGGGCTGCCGTGAAAGGCCCGGTCGACCAGCGCCCGAAGGCGCCCGCTCCTTACGTCGAACCCGCCTTGGCCAAGCGCCTGGCGAAGGTCCACGTCGCCAAGGTCGACGCCCCGAAGGCGAAGGCCAAGCCTGCCGCAAAGAAGGCCGTGAAGGCCGCTCCTGCAAAGAAGG
>DBCR01000048.1:0-499 GCA_002293125.1 Opitutia bacterium UBA953 | reverse complement strand
GAAGAAGTCCGTCAAGCCGGTCGCCAAGAAGAAGCCCCCGGTCAAGGTCGTGGCCAAGAAGAAGGCCGCCCCGGTGAAGAAGGCGGCCTCGAAGTCGAAGGCGAAAAAGAAGTAAGTTACTTCTTCTCCGGCGTGCCCTTGAGTTCCTTGAACTTGAGGGACTCGGAGTTGAGGCAGTAGCGCAGGCCGGTCGGAGCGGGGCCGTCTTCGAACACGTGGCCGAGGTGGCAGTCGCAGCGCGCGCAAAGGATCTCGGTGCGGCTCATGCCGTGGCTGTTGTCGGTGATGGTGGCGATGTTCTCCTTGGAGACGCCTTTGAAGAAGCTCGGCCAGCCGGTGCCGGAATCGAACTTGGCGTTCGATGAGAAGAGGGGGAGATCGCAACAGAGGCAGTGGTACGTGCCGGTCTTCTTGTTGTCGAGCAGGGTGCCGCAGAACGGTCGTGCGGTGCCCTTGCCGAGGGTGATCCGGTATTGCTCAGGCGTGAGCATGGCCGCCC
>DBCR01000059.1 GCA_002293125.1 Opitutia bacterium UBA953 | reverse complement strand
AGCGCGTAAGTCTCCTGCTTGGCGAAACTGCCACGAGCATTAC
Source organism: Opitutia bacterium UBA953 (assembly GCA_002293125.1). Lineage (GTDB taxonomy): Bacteria > Verrucomicrobiota > Verrucomicrobiia > Opitutales > UBA953 > UBA953. Next base: position 11,359 of record DBCR01000059.1, on the reverse strand, counting down.
AGTCTTCGCAGGGAACTTCACCCACGGCACCCGTAGCGGTAAACCCTGTCCGCATGCGCTTTCCAGAGCAACGCTCGCACCTCACCATGGAGGTGATGGCGACGGATGGTCGCGCTTCGGAAACATAATGCGCGAATTCATAAAGGGTCAGCTTATGGGCGGGCGTGTTTGCCCTGTTCGCCGGAACAAATCTTCCTGCGGTGCTGAGAGAATGACTATCGCGAAAGGTCTGCCAGATGAGCGCGAATTTTTGATCCGTCTCGATGCGGCCAAACTGACCAATTTTTCCAAGGTCGAATGTGGCGCTGCTGTTCAGGGTCTTGAGGGTGCCGAAGTAGGAAGAGTCGAGGAGCGAGCCGTTGACGTAATAACGCCAGACGCCATTCTCGTAGTATCGCGTCACGTAGCCATAGGAAGGCACGGTGTAGCCTGAATACTGGTCGATGGTTTGACCTCCGATCGAGGTCCTCGATGTCTGCGCCGGCGTCCCGACATGGGACGCTACCAGGCAAATCAGCGCGAACAGGAAAGATTTCAGGTGCATGATATATGTAATAGATACGTGGTATTCCGATGACGCAATAGTAAGCCTAGGGCAGGTCAACTTTTTACATTCTCACGATTCTTTCATGGCGAAAGGGGGTATTGGTTTTATCAATGCCAGAACATTTAAGGGGCGTTGCGGTCGCTTGGCTTCCTGGCGGCGTAGTCCCGGGCGAAGTCGGCGCAGCTGAGCTTGCCTGCCGCGGCTTCGCTGGCTTGTCGAATATCATGGCGAAGAGGCCGCTGACTAGTTGCTAACGCATTCGTGAGGGGTATGCTAATCTTATGCCAGCGTGTGACCCTTTTCAGATAAGTCCCCGGCCTGCGACCGCGTTGGTGCGGACGTTGGTGGGCGAGGTGAAGGTCGTGGGGACGTTGCCGGAGGGGCCGGTGCTGCTTTGTGGTAATCATGTCAGCTATCGCGACGTGTTCCTCTTCGGTTTGGTTCGTTCGTCGGCGCGTCTGCTGGTGCATCCGCTGGTGTTCTCGTTTCCGTTCCTGAAGAAGTTCGCCCTCCGCTGGGGCTTCGTGCAGGTGTCGATCGACGACGCCGTGGCCTTACTCAAGCAGGGACAGACGGTGGCGATCTGCCCGACCGGACTCGTCGAGGCGCTCGGCGAGTCCGAGCTTCCCTTCAAGACCGGTGCGGTGCGCATCGCGCAGCAGGCCGGCGTGCCAATGGTCCCGGTCTACTTCCATTACGGGAGTTATCCTGGCCGCTGGGTGACACCGTTCTCCATCACGGTGCAGAACATCCTCCTCGTCTGTCTCTGGCCGTTCTATCGCCAAGGCGTCACGATCATCGTCGGCGCCCCGATGGATCCCGCCGGCGATGTGAGGGAGAAGACACAGGAATTGAAGGCGGCGGTGGATGCGCTGAAGCCGGAGATGAGAGTATAGAGTATCGAGTATGGAGTATCGGGCGGGAGAGAAGGACCATGGAGAGACTAGGGCAGCACGTTGTGCTGCCCTAGTCTCGACCAAGCGTTAGCCTATGTCGTGACTCGGTCCCGACGCTACCTGGGGTTGGCTATCTTGCCGGGGTCAGCTCCACGTGCTTGACTGGCTCCATCGCCGCGAAGATGGGACGACCGCTGGCGCTGAGGATCGAGACCACTTCGTCGCCCTGGGGGAGCAGGTGCCAGAGTTCGGTGCTGAGGATGAACGTCTTGCCCGACTTCACCTTGACGCAAAGCAAGCGGGAGTAAGGTGCGACGGTGGCAGGGCGTTCCGAACGAGAACGAAGGAGACGGAAAGGCATGAGGAAAGCCTCCCGGCCGCGGGGTCACCGTCAAAGGCCAACCACTGGGGTGTTCTTCTAGGGTGTTTCCTTCTTTGGCTGCTTCTCGGCCGCCTCCTTATCGAGGGCTGCCTTTTGCTCACGCCGTAGCTTGATGGCCTGCTGGTCCGCCTCCCTCTCGCTGCGGTAGCGCGCGTTGATTTCCTTGGAGCGCTTCTGGGCTTCTGCGACTCGCTCCTGTTCGGCGATCAGCGCGAGGCGGGCGACAGTGGCGAGCAAGACGACCGCCGCCACGGCGAGCATGACGAACATCCCCTTGATCAGCGGCTTGAGCGGGTTAGGCGCCATGAGTAAGAAATATCGAGGAGGGGGTGGGGTATCGAGGTTAGAGTGCGAGATAGGGGAGGGCTGAATAGAGGACTGAGTGGATGGAAGGGAAAAAGGGTTGGAGTGGGTAGGGTTGGGCGCCCTCGCTCAACCGCGGCTGACCAAGGGTGGTCAGCCCTGCCAAGTTCCCATCTCCCCAGCTAATCATCCGTTTTCCCTTTGAGTTGAGGTTAAGACAGCGAGGACAGCACATGGTGCTGTCCCGCCCTTAAGAAGCTGTGGCCCTGCCGCCTCCGTTTGTCACTTGCTTGTCACCAGAAGCGGCCCTGAACGCATTGATGAGACCTTAAGATGGACTAGTGACGACTTCTAAGCCATTCGACCTCGGTTGGCGTCTCCTTCGAATCTGTGGCTGGACGTTGCTCGCGGTCGTCGGGGTGCCCCTCTCTTTCTACGGTTTTTTGCACTCCAATCATAATCAGCATGAGGTCGTGCCTGGGCTGCTTTACCGTTCGGCCCAGCTTCCGGCGGGGGAATTCGTGAGCCTCGCTAAGCAGACAGGCTTGCGGACCGTGATCAACTTACGAGGCGAGAACGTCGGCCGGGACTGGTATGACGCCCAACATCGTGCCGCCAAGGAACTCGGCGTGGGCTTTCTCAACTACCGTATGAGCGCTTATCGTGAACTGTCCGTCGAGCAGATGACCGAGCTGGTGCAGATGTTGCGAGACGCCCCGAAGCCGGTGCTGATCCATTGCGGTTCGGGCTCCGATCGGAGCGGTTTGGCCTGCGCGTTATTCTTGCTGGAGGCGGGCCATCCTCCTGAGGCCGTCGCCCACCAGCTCTCGCTCAAGTTCGGCCATTTCCCTTATTTGTGGAGTCGGTCGGGGGCGATGGATGACAGCCTCCAGGCCTACCGGGAGAGCCAGCCTCTTCCCGTGCCGAAGCTTGCGGTCCTCGGCGACAACTAAGGCCGCGTGCGCCTCCTCGATCGACACGTCCTGCGTGAGTGCGCCAGTGCCAGCGCCCTTGCCACCGGGGCCTTTGTCTTCGTGCTTCTGGCGGGTAATGTCATCAAGATGGTGCTCGGGGCGGTCTCATCTGGAAAGGTCACTCCCTGGGAGGCCTGTGAACTGATCCTCCTGCTATTTCCGACCGTGCTCCCTTACGCTTTGCCGATGGGAATCCTGACCGGCGTGCTCCTGACTTTCGGGCGCATGGGTGCCGATGGGGAGATCACGGCCATGAAGGCATCCGGCATCGGCCTTTGGCGAATCGCCGCCCCCGTCTGGATCACGGCGGCCGTGGTGGCGCTCGGGGCGCTTTGGCTGAATCTCGAAGCTGGGCCGGCCTCGGAGGATGATTTCCAGAAGGTATTGCTTGGCTCCACCCAGCTGACGCCAGCTGGCCTCATCCAGCCAGGTAAACTGAACCGGCAATTCAAGGGCCTACTGATAAGGGCCGAGGATAAAGAAGGGGAGACCCTGAAGCGTTTCCATCTTTGGCAGGTGGATGACCGGGGGCAGGTGGTCCAGTCCGTCCGCGCCAAAGAAGCCAAGCTGAGTAAATTGACGGACCCGGCGGGGCAATCCGTCCTGCGGATTGAGATGCTGGATGTAAGTATGACCACCCGTCCCGGAGGGAACGATACGCTCGCTCATCCTGAAAGTTTCGTGTCCGCGAGACAGACCAGTCTCGAGATGCCGCTCGGCCAGCGGTCAGACGAGAAGGGGACTTACGTGAAGAGGCTCCGGATGATGACGGGCGGAGAGTTGCTCGCCGCGATGGAGGCCGGCTGGAGGTTGCCGGAGCATCCGACAGCCGAACAGCGTGCCGCCGACCGGATGATGCTGGCCGTCCAATTCATGTTCCGGGTTTCGACCGCGTTGTCCGTCCTGAGCCTGGCGATGCTCGCCGTGCCGTTGGCGGTCTCGGTCGGCCGATCGGAGACCAGCGTGAGCGCCGGCTTGGCTTTGGGTATCGCCTTGACCTATTATCTCCTGACTTCGATGGCGACCTGGGTGAAGGATCCTGCCTGGTATCCCGAGGTCTTAGTTTTCTTCCCGAATATCCTGCTCGCGGCGATCGCCTGTCTGTTGATGCGGAAAGCCGCACGTCACTAGTCGCTATCACCATATTGAATCGAGGGCTAAGAACTGTGACCCGAGAACGGGTCTCCCCCTCCGATCATCCGGTCTCCGGTTTCTCCTTGAGTGTAAAATGGCAACCAGGACAGCACGTGGTGCTGTCCCACCCTCTTATTCCGCTCCGATAATGACCTATTCCGCTCAATAGATGCGAAAGGGTTGAAGAGTGGCGGGCGGTTTGGAACATCGGGGTCCCTTTCAAAGTCTTCTTCCTTCACCCCATGAAAAACCACCCCATCGCCGCCTTCGTGTTCGCGCTGCTGTCCGTCATCGGACTGGCCGCGCAGAGCAAGGAGCCGGTCGCCAAGACCGTGCTGCCACCGGAACCGGTCGCGCAGGCCGTCACCAAGAAGGTCAACATCCTCGATCTTTTCCGCGAGGGAAAGGCCGAGATACACATCAACCCCAAGGCTGACATCGTCGACGACCCTAAGAACGTCTTCAAGTTCGAGCCGGACGGGTTGTTCCACGTGAGTGGTAACGCCTACGGCGGCATCACCACCAACGATAGCTTCAAGGATTACCACCTCGTCATCGAGTTCAAGTGGGGCGACAAGACTTGGGGCAAGCGCGCCAAGGCCACGCGCGACAACGGCATCCTCGTCCATTGCTACGGCCCGCAGGGCACCGTGGGCGGCAGCTGGATGGCTAGCATCGAAGCCCAGATCATCGAAGGCGGCGTGGGCGATATCCTCGTCCTCGCGCCGAAGCTCGCCGACGGCACCGTGCTCGAGGCCTCCATCAGCGCCGAGGTCGGGCTCGATCGCGACAAGGAGAAGGTCTGGACCCCAGGTGCGCCTCGCCAGACCATGAAGGGCGGTCGCCTTAACTGGCAGAAGCGCGACGTGGATTGGAAAGACACCATCGGCTTCCGCGGCAAGGACGACGTCGAGTCGCCGATGGGCCAGTGGACCCGTTTCGAGGTGATCGCCAAGGGCGACACGCTCCAGTACTTCGTCAATGGCGTGAAGGTGAACGAAGCCTTCGAGTGCAAGCCCAGCCAGGGCCGCATCCTCTTGCAGGTCGAAGCCGCCGAGATGTTCGTGCGTCGCTACGAACTCTACCCGCTTGGCGAGTTCAAGGAGAAGTGGGGTGCCGCCAAGCCGGCTGTCCACGGTGACGGTGAGGAGTTTCCCTCCTACGCTTATCGCCCCCAGTTTCTTGAGTTGAGCAAGGATCAGCTGCCGCAGGGCGGGCTGAAGCATAAGCTCCCAGTGGGTTTTGAAATGGTCGTCGCCGCCACCTCTCCAATGGTAGCCAATCCCACGATGGGATGCGTCGATGACCGTGGCCGCCTCTTCGTAGGCGACTCCGCTGGCGTAAATTGGAGCCCGAAGAAGTTCGAAGCCGTCCTCCCGAACCGCGTCCTCATGCTCGAGGACCGGGACGGCGACGGGGTATTCGAGCGCAGCACCGTCTTCGCGGATAAACTCGCCGTGCCCAAGGGCGGCTGCTGGGCCGACGGCAGTCTCTTCGTCGCCTCGCCTCCCGGCATCTGGAAGTTCACCGATGCGGACGACGACGGCGTCGCCGAGAAGCGCGAGCTCGTCGTGGACGGCTTCGCCTGGACGGCCAACGGCGCCGACTGTCACGGCCCCCGCCTCCACCCCGACGGCCGGCTCTATTGGACGCACGGCCGCAAGGGCCACACCGTGAAGCAGAAGGACGGCACGCTCGTGCACGCCGGCCTCAACAGCGGCGTCTGGTCGATGAAGACCGACGGCACCGACATCCGCTGGCATGCCCTAGGCTGCGCCGATAATCCGGCCAGCATCGACTTTACCCCGACCGGCGAGGTCGTGGGCACCGTCGACCTCTATTTTGGCAGCCCGCGCGTCGACACCCTCATGCAGTGGCAGCTCGGCGGGGTCTATGAACGCCCGGATTTCCTGCGCATCATCGCCGACCTCCCGCGCACGCATGAGCGTATGCCGATCCTCAAGGAACTCGGTCACGTCGTCCCCAGCGGCTGCGCTTTCTGGAAGAGCGGTGACCGGATCGCGCCCGCCGACCATCCCCTTTCGTCCGGCCCGGATAACCTCCACCTTCTCGTCTCCTACTACAATTCCCAGAAGATCGTCCGTTTTGAACTCAAGCCCGAGGGTTCCACTTATCAGGCGACGGAGCACGATTTCTTCACCCTCGACCGCAAAGGCGCGCACCTCTCCGACGTCATCGAGGCCCCCGACGGCTCGTTACTGATCCTCGACACCGGCACCTGGTATTCCCATTGCCCGTCCAGCTTGCAGGGCGTGGCGAACGTCCCCGGCGCGATCTACCGCGTGCGTCGCACCGCCGAAGGGAAGGCCGCCCATGAGGCCGTCGCCAAGGCGCACCGTCCCTTCGCCCCCGCACCGGTGAAGACCGATGCCGAACTGCTCGCCCAACTTTCGTCCGCCGACCAAGCGGTCGTCCGTCGCGGGCTTGAAGGACTGACCTTCCGTGAGGCCAAGTCGCCGGCCATCACCACGGCCATCCGCGGTCTCTTGGCACGTGAGGCTGACCTCGTGCTCGAGCACGCCATCCTCACCGCGGGCATGCGTCTCGCCGGTTTCACCGCCGCCGATCTCGCTACCGTCAAAGGTCCCATCGCGCAGGCCCGTCTCCTCCGCATCGCCTCGCAGACCCGGGCCAAGGAGTCTGACTACGGCGATGTTCTCAAGTTCGCGCTCAGTCAGGCGGATTCGGCAGACGCCGCACTCGCCAAGAATGCTTATCTCGCCCTGATCAAGGCGCCTGACGCCGATGCGCTCCTCGCGCCGGTCTTTGGCCGGTGGCTCGCGCAACCCGCGCCCTCCGCGACGCAGGTCGCCGCCATGGGTAAGTTCGCGACCGCCCTCGCCGCCCAGCCCGGCGTCGCCAAGGGCATCGCCCAGATGCTCGGGCACGAGAAGACTCTCGTCCGCCAAGCCGCCCTGCGCGCCATCGCTTCCCAGCCCGGCAAGGTGAACGCTAAGGATTGGCTCGCTGCGCTGGAGTCCCAGCTCGCCAAGGGGGCTTCGCCGCTCCTGCTCGACGCCCTCGCCCACGTGAAGGACAAGCGCTTCGACGAGGCCTTGAATGCGATCGCTGCTGACACGACGAAACCGTCGTCGCTCCGCCTCAAGGCGCTCCTCGCCCTCTCGAGCAGCGGCGAAGACCTCAGCGACGCCGCGTTCAAGCTGCTCACGGACCTCTTTGTCGATCCGGCGAATCCGGGACTGCGCATGGACGCTGCGGCTCGTCTCGCCAACACGAAGCTCACCCCCGCGCAGTGGGACGCTTATCTCGCGTTGCTGCCGAACGCCGGCCCGCTTGAGCAGAGTGAACTCCTCGTCGCGCTCGCCGTGTCGCAGAACTACAAGCGTATCTCCAAGGATACCGGACGAAAGATCGCCATCGCCTTCAGCAAGTCCTCGATGCTCGGCACTTTCCGTCAGGATCTCGTCCGCAAGGCTTTCGGCTTCCTGCCACGCGAGATCTATGAAGTCCTCGAGCCGTCGTTTGACGCCGCCCTCGCGGCCAACGAAGCCAAGCAGGAACGTCTCGTCCCACTCGCCCAAGCCGCGGTGAAGAAGGGCGACCCTATCGCCGGTCGCGCCGTCTATGAATCTGGCCGCGGTGCCTGCCTCGCGTGCCATAAGATCGGCGACAAGGGCAACGAGCTTGGGCCGAACCTGACCAAGATCGGGGGTATCCGCGCGGAGCGGGAACTCGTCGAGAGCATCCTCTTCCCGAGCTACAATATCGCCCGCGACTACGACCTCAATTCGTTCCAGCTCACCGACGGGTCCAGCGTGCTCGGGCTCATCCAAGCGCGCTCCGCCGAGGGCGTGACCGTCAAGGAAGCCTCCGGTCAGAGCCGCCTCCTGCCCAACGAGGCCATCGCCTCTTCGACCCAGCTCACCACGAGCCTCATGCCCGCCGGTCTCGACGGTATGCTTTCTGAAAAGGAGCTGGTCGATTTGGTGGCTTATCTGCGATCGCTCAAATAAGTTGATCTGTTGACCGGTTGATCAGTTGGCCGGACAGACTCACTGAAGGGGAGACCGGAGACCGGGATATTAGCTGCGGACTTAATGACCCCAGCCAGTCATCCGGTCTCCGGTTTCCCTTTGATCGTTAAGGCGCTGCCCCTACCCCAAGAACCACAGCCCTAAGACAGGGAGGGCGAGGATGAGGAGGCAGCCGCCGGAGCGGGAGCGGGAATCTTCGTAGAGTGAGCTGGTGCGATCGTCGACCTCCCGTTGGATCTTATCCTCGATATCGGCCTCCAGGTCCGCGGGGATGCCGCCCTCGCCGTATTCGTCGTCGGAGGTGAAGTTCTCGTCGTCGTGATCGTCGCTCATGAGGGCATGGTATGCCCAAGGGCAGGGGGGACGCAAGGGGGCGGCCCGTCATAACAGGCTGGAGCATCGGCGGGTAATCCCCACGCTGACGGCAGCATGGCGACCATCCTTTGCATGAAGTGGGGCAAGAAGTACGGCCCGGAATACGTGAACCGTCTTCACTCCATGGTGAGCCGTCACCTGACCATCCCGCACCGCTTCGTCTGCCTGACGGACGACAAGACCGGGCTCAACGCCGGCATCGAGACCTTCCCGATCCCCAGCCTCGAGCTCCCCGCCGGCGCCCCCGAGCGCGGCTGGACCAAGCTCGTCTCGTTCTCGCCCGCGCTGACTACGCCCGGCGGCCCGGAACTCAAAGGCGATATCCTCTTCCTCGATATCGACATCGTCATCGTCGGCAACATGGACGCGTTCTTCACGCAGCCCGGCGACTTCCTGATCATCCGCGACTGGCAGAAGGGCGACTACACCGGCAACTCGTCGGTCTACCGTTGGCGCGCCGGCACGTATCCGGACGTCCTCGAATATTTCCGCGCGAACCTCGACGCCGTGCGCAAGCGCCACCGCAATGAGCAGGAGTTCCTGACCGCGCATCTCACCGCGCAGGGTAAGGTCAGCTACTGGCCGGAAACCTGGTGCCGCAGCTTCAAGAAGCACTGCGTGAAATATTTCCCCTTCTCCTTCTGGCAGACCCCCGAGATTCCCGAAGGCGCCAAGATCGTCGTCTTCCACGGTCTCCCCAATCCGCCCGACGCGCTCGTCGGCCGCAGCGGCAAGTGGTATCGCCGCGTGCTGCCCACGGCTTGGATCGGGGAGAATTGGAAATAAGAGCCAGTATAGTGGGCACGTGGGCAAGGTGACACGGTGACAAGGGGGAGTGACAACTCAAAGGGGGACCGGAAACCGGATGATCGGATGGGGTGTTGATGCCCTCAGCTGACTTTCCGGTTTCCGGTCTCCCTTTGGATCGGCCCCTTGTCCACGTGCCCACTTGCCCACGTGTCCCCTCGAAGGCGCTCTGCGCCTTCGCGCTTACTTGCTCTCTTCGGCGGCCTCGTCGTTGGCGGCTTCTTCCTTGGCCTGGGCCTGACTGCTCAGGATGGGCTGGGCGAAGAGGCGGCCGTCGGGGAGGTTGGCGATGTAGCCCTCTCCGATGAGGAACGAGAGATCGGTGAGCACCTGGGTCTTCGCGGCGTCTTCGGCGTTCTCGCCGGCGAGGGCGAGGACGAGGTCCTTGGCCTGCTGGGCCGGTTTGCGGTCGAGCGAGTCGAAGAGCTTGGCCATCGGATCGCTGAAGGTGGACTTCGGGTCGCGGCAGCGACGGCGGACGGAGCACGCGTAGGTGATGCCCTTCGAGCCCTTCTTATAAAGGTGGAAGCCTTCCTTGCGGAGGCGGCCACGGATACCGTTGGCGGTGTCGAGGGGGAAGGCGCGTTGCTGTTCGAGGGCGTAACGGACGGAGTCGCGCAGCGGGCCGGGATTGAGTTCTTCGAGCAGGCGACCGGCGAAGCGGACCCACGGATGGGTCTTCACCACGAGGTCCTTGCGGAAGGCCTGGAGGAAACCGCGGGCGGCATCGAGGGATTCGAGGCGTTCCGGTTCGCCTTCCTTGCGGTCCTTCGGAGCGTATTCGCTGCGGGTGGACATCGACTTCAGCCAGGCGTCGATCTGTTCCTGTTCGCGGACCATCTCGAGGCGGCCCTTGAAGGCGTCGAACGGCACGTTCGGGCAATGGCGGGCGTGGTGCTCGCGGAGGTTGCGCTGGTAGCTGTGGTGCGTCGGCGCGCCGAGCAGCTTGCCCGTCTGCGGGCACTTCGCGACCATCAGGAAGGCTCCCTTCGGGGCTTCGACCTCGACTTCGACCACGTCGAAGAACTTGTCGAGGTGGCGGGACATCACGTGGGAGACCGCGTCGCCTTCGCTGAGGAAGGGATGGCCGTCGGGCACCGAGACGGCGAGCAGGGCGTCGGGGCGCTGTTCGGCCTCGAGGTGGCGGATGACGATCGAGAGGCGGTCTTCCTTGTCGAGGATCAGGCGGGCGACCTCGAAGAGCTCGTAGGTCATCTTGCTCTTCTTCATCGCACCGCCGAGAATCTCGAACTTCGCGTCATCCGGGAAGAAAGCGCTGGCGACGACGGGACGGAAGACCGGTGCGTCTTCAAAGCGGGAAGGGCCGCGGTCATCGCGGCGACGATCATCGCGCCGAGGTCCACCCGGGCCATCACGACGGGGGCCGCCGGGGCCGGCGCCCGGGCCGTCACGACGCGGGCCGCGGCGGTCACCGCCGGGTCCATCACGGAAACGAGGGCGATCGCCATCGCGGCGGGGGCCGCCGTTGCCGGAGCTCACCTTCTCGGAGGGTCCGCTGACCCAGGAGGGCCCGAAACCAAGGGAAGAGAGGTCCAGTTCAAAGGACTTTTCCTTGGGAGGGTTGTTTTCGGCCGAGTCGGAGGACATTGAGGAAGTGAGCGTTGGGAAAGATGACCGCTTGGCAAGCATCAGCACAATCGCTTTTTACTTGCACCAGCCGTCAGGAGTTCCAGCGTGCACCTTCCTTTATTGCTCAGGTGGTGGAATGGCAGACACGCATGCTTGAGGTGCATGTGCCGCAAGGTGTCCGGGTTCAAGTCCCGGCCTGAGCACCAATTTAGGCTGGGTCGGTCCGGAAACGGGCCGGCCCTGTTTTTGGTTCACATCATTCCCGACACCCCGCAGTAGTAGGGGCATGGCTACGCAGGGAAAACTCGACGTCCTCATCCTCGGCTCTGGCGGCC
>DBCR01000002.1 GCA_002293125.1 Opitutia bacterium UBA953 | reverse complement strand
AGTTCGTCGAGATCTTCGGCCGCGAGAACTTCATCATCGAGCTGATTGACCACGGCCTCGAGGAGCAGAAGCGCATCATCGCCGACCTGCTCAAGCTCGCCGGCGAGTTCCAGCTCCGCGTCGTCGCCACCAACGACGTCCACTACGTCGACGCCGGCGATTCCGTCGCGCACGACGCGATGCTCTGCATCCAGACCGGCGCCCGCCTGGCCGACGAGCGCCGCATGCGCTATTCCGCCACGGAGTTCTACCTCAAGAGCGAGGCCGAGATGCTCCGTGTCTTCGGCGAGGTCCCTGAATCCATCAAGAACACCGTCGCCATCGCCGAGATGTGCGACGTCAAGCTGCCGGTCGGCCAGAACAATTACCCGGTCTACATCTTCAGCGAGGGCGTGAAGCCCAAGGCCACCGACAAGATCGACGCCATCCTCGACGGCTACGAGAAGCTCAAGAACGGCCTGCTCCTCGCCGCCGGCAAGCCGGGCGACTTCGTCATCGAAGCCGAGAAGCGCAAGGCCATGCGGGCCAACGGTTCCTACCTGCTCGAGCAGGTGAAGGCCGGCCTCAAGGAACGCTACGCGGTGGATTACGACGACCCCAAGGCGTGGAAGGACGAGAAGATTCCGGGTGTCGGCCAGACCAGCCCCGCCGAACTCTGCCGCCGCGTCGACTACGAGATGGGCGTCATCGCCGGCACGGGCTTCGTCGACTACTTCCTCATCGTCTGGGACTTCATCGACTGGTCGCGTCGTCATGACATCCCCGTCGGCCCGGGACGAGGCTCGGGTGCCGGCTCGATCGTGGCGTACTGCCTCAAGATCACCGACATCGATCCGATCCGCTTCGGCCTGCTCTTCGAACGCTTCCTGAATCCCGAGCGTGTCTCCGCGCCCGACTTCGATATCGACTTCTGCATGCGCCGTCGCGACGAGGTCGTTGGTTACGTGCGCAAGAAGTACGGCGAAGACCGCGTCGCCAACATCATCACCTTCGGCACCTTCGGCGCCAAGATGGTCGTCCGCGACCTCGCCCGTATCCGCGACTTGCCGTTCATCGAGACCAACCGCCTCGCCAAGCTCGTCCCCGACGACATCAACATCTCGCTCGAGGACGCCCTGAAGAAGTCCAACGAGCTCCGCGAGGAAGTCGCCATCAACCCCCAGGCTGCGAGCATCATCGAGACCGGCCGCGTCATCGAAGGCATGGTGCGCAACTCCGGCAAACATGCGTGCGGTATGATCATCGCCGACCGCCCGCTCACCGACATCATCCCCGTGACGATGCAGGAAGGCGACCTGACGACCCAGTACGCGAAGGACCCTGTCGAGAAGCTCGGCCTCCTGAAGATGGACTTCCTGGGCCTCAAGACGCTCACCATCATCGACGACGCCCAGAAGCTTGTGCGCAAGCATCGCCGCCAGGCGGATTTTGACATCGAAAAACTCGGCTTCGACGACGCCAAGACCTTCGCCCTCCTCAACGAGGCCAAGACCATCGGCGTGTTCCAGCTCGAATCCGGGGGCATGCAATCACTCTGCCGCAAGTTCCGCATCTCCGCCATCGACGAGATCGTCGCGCTCATCGCGCTCTACCGCCCCGGCCCGATGCAGTTCATCGGCGACTACATCAAGGGCAAGGACGACCCCACCTTCGTCAAATACGCGCACCCGCTCCTCGAGAAGGTCGCCAAGGAGACTTACGGCATCCTGGTCTACCAAGAACAGGTCATGGAAGCCGCCCGCGTGATCGCCGGCTATACCCTCGGTGGCGCCGATATGCTCCGCCGCGCGATGGGTAAGAAGATCCGCGAGGAGATGGAGCAGCAGCGCTCCATCTTCATCGAAGGCGCCAAGACGACCAACAACATCGACAAGAAGAAGGCCGAAGAGATCTTCGCCACCCTGGAGAAGTTCGCCGAGTACGGTTTTAACAAGTCACACTCCGCCGCGTACGCCATCCTCTCGTATCGTACCGCCTACCTGAAGGCCAACTACCCGGTCGAGTTCATGGCCGCGGTGCTCACGTCCGAACAGGGCAACGCCGATAAACTCGCCGAATTCATGGGGGAAGTCGAAGCCCTCGGCATGAAAGCGCTGGGCCCGGACGTGAACCAATCCGACACCGACTTCACGCCGGTGGTGAAGGACAACGCCATCCGCTTCGGTCTCGGCGCCATCAAGGGCGTCGGCGAACAGGCCGCCCGCAATATCGTCGCCGAGCGCGAGAAGAACGGCCCCTACAAGGACTTCGGCGACTTCGTCGGACGCCTCGGCGAGTTCGACCTCAATTCCCGCACCCTCGACTGCCTCGTCCGCGCGGGCGCCTTTGACTTCACCGGCGAAGACCGCCGCCACCTCGTCGACTCCATCGAGTCCGTCCGCCGTCACTTCGCGGGCGAACGCAAGGAACGCGCCAGCGGCCAGGGTTCGCTCTTCGACATGCTCGGGGCGGAGGACGCCGGCGCCGCTCGCCCGACGGACCTCGTCCTGCGCAAGTCGGAGAAGATGCCCAAGCTCGAGATGCTCAATAGCGAGAAGGCCCTGCTCGGCTTCTACCTCAGCGGCCACCCTCTCGCCGAATACCATGGCCTGGACGAAGCCATCGCCACGCTGACCGTCACCCCGGACCGTATCGAGCTCGACAAGAAGGAACGCCACACCGTCCGCGTCTGCGGTATCGTCGGAGCCCTCGAGAAGAAGATTTCCAAGAAGGACAATCGCCCGTGGGCGCTCTTCACCGTCGCCTCCCGCTCCGTGACGATTCCGGTGATGATGTTCTCGGACGCCTACGACGCCGCCGCGCAGCTCAAGGACGGCGAGCTGCCGCTGCTCATGGACGGCTCCCACGTCATCGTGGACGCCCGCCTCAACTTCCGTGAAGAACGTGGCGAGTGGTCGCTCAGCGCCCACGCCATCACCCCGCTGCGCCGCGCCCCGAGCCTCATCAAGAAGATCCTCTTCGCCCTCAAGCCCGGCCCTGACGCCGGCGACTTCCTCGAGAAGATCGTGGCGCACACCCGCAAGGTGGACGGCACCACCATCGTCCAGGTCGGCTTCATCCAGCCTGACGGTCGCGTCCTCGTCGCCGAGGCCGCCCGCGGCATGACTACGCGCTTTGACACCGAGACCTACGGCACCTTCGGCCGCCACCCGGCCTGCGCCGGCGTCCAGATCGAGCCCATCGCGCCGGCCCAGGCGCCCCAGCGTAAGTATGGCCCGCGCGCCTGAGCGCGCCGGGCTGGCTTGAGTTATTACAATATCACAATCGGGATGGGATGCGGATTGTATCCGCTACGGAGCAGGGGTATGTCTGTCGCATGGTTGAACCTTCCCATGCATTCGGGACGCTCGCTCCCAGCCTCGGCCAAAAGCTCACCTTGGCGCTTGTCCGGATCCCCCCGCTCTATCGCGGCTCGCTGCGGCCGTTCTGGGTGCGGGTCCTGAACGCCCTGCGCGGCGGCCCCGTGGACGTCACGTCCACCTTCGGGCGCTTCCGGGTGTATCCGACCACTAACCTGGTCGATAGCGCCTTACTCATCCACCCGTTCTATAACCGCGAAGAGATCGACTTCCTGAAAGCTGGCTTGCTGGCTGGCGGGACCTTCGTCGACGTCGGCGCCAACATCGGCCTCTATTCCATCGCGCTCGGCAACAGCCTGCGCGGCTCTGGACGGGTGATCTCGATCGAGCCTAATCCGGTCTGCGTCGAACGCCTCCGCGCTAACCTGCGCTTCAACGACCTGCCGGTCACCGACGTATTCCCCGTGGCCGCCGGCGACGAACCTGGGCGCGGCCACCTGATCGTGGACCGCGACGACCTCGCCATCGCTCGCACCGTGCGCGACGAGACCGGCGGAGATTTTGAGATCCGGACCTTGGTCGCGATCCTGGACCAGGCTGGGGTAGCCACGATCGATGCCCTGAAAATCGACGTAGAAGGTTTCGAGATGGCCGCCCTCGGGCCGTTCTTCCGTTCCGCACCGCGCGCCCGCTGGCCGAAGCGAATCTGCATCGAGCATCTGGGCGAGAAGTCGGACGTCATGACGATGCTCGCCGAAGCCGGCTACCGTCTTGAGCGGAACACCCGCAACAATGCGCTGCTCGTCCTCGGCTGAGCGGGCCTGCTTATCCGTTGACTTCATAGGAGCGGGGCGGAACCTCGGACGCAGGCATGGTCTCCATCTACATCCGGACCTATAAGCGCGACATCGCGTGGCTGGACTTCTGCCTACAATCGATTCACCGCAACCTCAAGGGCTGGGATGAGATCGTCGTCGGGGTGCCCGAAGGCCAGGAAGAGCATCTCCGCTTCCTGGAATCCGAGCGCAAGGTCTCCTGTCCGCGCTTCCGCGAAGACTACGTCGGTCAGCAGGTCGCCAAGCTCCAGGCCCACCGCCACGTTCGCGGCGATTATGTCTTCTTCGTGGATTCAGATGTGATTTTCCTACCCGGCGCCGACGTCCGCGACTTCCTCGAAGACGGCAAGCCTTTGATCGGTAAGGCCAGCTACGAGGCACTCGTGCGCCGCGGAGAAGCAGCCGTCAAATGGCAGGCGGCGGTGGCAAACCTCTTCGGCGAAAAGCCCGAGTGGGAATACATGCGCAGCCACGGGAGCCGGCTCTACCACACGGACACCCTCCGCGCCCTCGCGGCCCGCTTCCCCGAGCTCGAGGACTATGCGCGCGGCGTACCCAAGCGCCTCTTCAGCGAGTTCAACATCTTGGGCTATTTCGCGGAGAAGCATGAAGC
>DBCR01000073.1:150-5700 GCA_002293125.1 Opitutia bacterium UBA953 | reverse complement strand
TCGATCCAGTCGGTCTTGCCGCCCTGGGCGCGGACCATCGCCTTGAACTTCTCGAGGGCGGAGCCGTCCTTGAGGTGCTTCTCGACGGTCTGCTTGGCGGAAAGGGTCGAACCAGCGACACCGGCTAGGCGCACGACTTCCATACCCAGCTTGAGGACGAGGTCCTGCAGGTCTTCGGGGCCTTCGCCCTTGAGGAGGCGGACGGCTTCGAGGACTTCGAGGCCCGTGCCGACGGAGTCGCCGAGCGGCTGGTTGATGTCGGTCACGAGGGCCACGCACTTGCGGTTAAGCGAGCGGGCGACGCGGGTGACGATGCGGGCGAGCTGCTTGGCCTGCTCGAGGTCGCGGATGAAGGAACCGTTGCCCCACTTCACGTCGATCACCAGGCCTTCGCAGCCTTCCGCGAGCTTCTTGGAAAGGATGCTGCCCGTGATGAGCGGCAGGGACGGGATCGTACCCGTCTTCTGGCGGAGCTTGTAGAGGATATCATCCGCCGGAGCGATCTCGCTGCACTGCTCGGTGACGGCGCAACCCACGCGTTCGAGTTGCTGGCGGAACTGGTCCATCGTGGCCTTGCCCTTGAAGCCGGGGATCGAGCTGAGCTTCTCGACAGTCGAGATGCAGAATTCTTCATCCTTGCCGTTCATGCCCGGCATGATGACACCGGCGGCGGCCCCGAGGGGGCCGAGCACCATGGAAGTCTTATCGCCCACGCCACCGGTCGAGACCTTGGCGATCTTGGGCTGGGTGAGACGGTCGAGGTCGATGACGTCACCGGAGAGGCGGAGCTCTTCGGCCAGGAGCGCGGTTTCCTGAGCGGACATCTGCTTAAAGTAAATCGCCATAGCCAAAGCGGCCTGCTGGGCCTCCGGCATTTCAGCATCCATGACCGAGTCGACGATCTGGCGGATTTCGTCGGCGGTGAATTCGCCCCCATCCCGCTTCTTCTCGATGAGAGACGTGAAGGAGGGCTTCTCCTTACGCTTGTGGTCCAAGATTTTCTCTGTCATAAGTAGTTAGGATTGTGAAGGTTAGGGCCATTCTGCTTTGGACAGGGAGGCGGACTCGCTGTGATGTAAGTTTTTCTTGAAAAGTCGAGCCAAAACAGGCAAGGCGACCAGTTTGGGACAAAAAGACACCCCCTCGCCTGCTTTAGACGCGGGAATAACCCCTAATTCTTCCTAGGAGCCTTTTATTAGACAATGACAGGACTTACCCCAGATGACCCTGATAAAGGGCGTCAGAACCCACCAGGGACGCCCGCAGGCCCCCTACTGGCAAGGACACCCCATCATGCCAGCTAGGGGCTTCGGAATCGCCCGTGCGCGGAGCGACGAAGGCGTAGAGATAATCGGCCGACCCAGCCGACAGCATGGCGGACGCCAGGCGCGGACCGGCTTCGACGAGGACGCCGCTGATCTTCTCTTGGGCGCAGCGTTCGGCCCAGACCTTAAGGAAGGAATCCTCGTTACCCACCAAGGACCAGACCTTGACGCCCTCGGCCTCGTACCAGGCGAGGTCGGACTTCTTGGCGGCGGAGCCCAGCCCGACGACGATGGTGCGGATGCGGTGGGCGTCCTGGAAGAGATTGAGGCCCGTGCGGCCAGCGGTCTTGAAATGACGATCCAACACGAAGCGCACCGGGCAGGTCTCGCCAGCGTCACCGCGGGCGGTCAGGCGGGGATTGTCAGCGATCGCGGTGTCGGCGCTGACGGCGATGGCGGGAAAGAAACGACGGAGGTGATGGACGTAGGCTTGCGACTCCGGACCAGTGATCGCCTTACCCTGCCCCACAGGCAAGGTCAGCTTACCGTCGAGCGTCGAGGCGACCTTGAGCGCGACCAACGGCGAGCCACGGACAATCCAATGATTGAAGATAAGATTCAGCTC
This sequence comes from Opitutia bacterium UBA953, assembly GCA_002293125.1. Classification (GTDB taxonomy): domain Bacteria; phylum Verrucomicrobiota; class Verrucomicrobiia; order Opitutales; family UBA953; genus UBA953. The sequence continues at coordinate 3,810 of DBCR01000073.1, read as the reverse complement.
GGCGCATTCTTCCCCCAGCACGCCTTCAACGACCGCGACACCCTGGGCGCGCAGCAGGTCAAGTCCATGGCCAGCGTGGGCAGGGTTCGGGTCGCGAGCGCCCACGACGACGGTACGGATACCGGAAGTCAGGATCGCATCGACGCAAGGCGGCGTAAGGCCATGCGTGCAGCAGGGCTCGAGCGTGACGTGCAGGATGGCGTCCGCGGCGGGCTTACGGCCTAACGCACGCAGAGCCATCACCTCGGCATGCGGGTCGCCGGCTTTGGCGTGAAAGCCTTCGGCGACGATCTGGCCGCCTTCCGTGATCACCGCCCCGACCATCGGGTTCGGATGCGTGCGTCCCCAAGCCTGACGGGCGAGCTCGAGGGCTCGGCGCATCGGAGGCTCGGACGCAGGCACGGACACGATCAACGATTGCGCTTACGCGAGGCAGTCGCCGCCTTGGCGCTCCCCGGAGTCAGCTGCGGTTCGGAATAGTAACGGAAACCTTCGAGCTTACGGCGCTCGATGGTGCGGCCGAGGAGAACTTCGATCTGCTGGAGATGGTGCATCTCGTCCGGAGAGAAGAGCGTGAAGGCTTCGCCTTCGGCGGAAGCACGGCCGGTACGGCCGATACGGTGGACGTAGTCCTCGGCGTGCTCCGGTACGTTGTAGTTGATGACGTGCGTGACGCCGCGGATGTCGAGGCCGCGCGAGGCGATGTCGGTCGCCACCATGATGGAGAACTTGCCGGACTTGAAGCCCGCGAGGGCGGCGGCGCGCTCGGACTGCGAACGGTCGGCGTGCATCGTGGCGACGGGCGTGCCATGGCCTTCGATCCACTCGGCGATACGGTCGGCGTCGCGCTTGGTGCGGGTGAAGACGATGACGGACTTGTAGCCGCTCTTGTTGAGCAGGGACAGCAGCAGGTCGTATTTCTGGAAGATGTCGACCGGGTAGATCGCATGTTCGACCGTATCGGCCGCGCCGAGGCCCGTGCGGACGTCGACGGTGACCGGTTCGCGGAGCGCCCAGCCGGCGATACGTCCGATCGCGTCGGAGATCGTGGCGGAGAACAGCAGCGTCTGGCGCTCCTTGGGGCAATAGTTGACGATGCGGGTGACGTCTTCGATGAAACCCATGTCGAGCATGCGGTCGACTTCGTCCATGATGAGCATCTGGATGGACTTCAGGTCCAGGATCTTCTGCTCGTGCAGGTCGAGCAGACGGCCCGGGGTGGCGATGACGACGTCGACGCCCTCTTCGAGCGCCTTGACCTGAGCGCCGTAGCCTACGCCTCCGTAAAGGAGCGCGGTGCGGGTACCGAAGTGCTTGCCGTATTTCTGAAAGTTTTCGTCGACCTGGACGGCGAGCTCGCGCGTCGGGACGAGGACGAGGCAGCGTGGCTTGCCGGCGGCGGGACCGAGGAGCGAGAGCGTTGGGAGCGCGAAGGCGGCGGTCTTACCAGTGCCGGTTTGAGCGGCGCCGATGAGATCCTTGCGGGCCATGATGACCGGGATGGCCTGTTCCTGGATGGGAGTCGGGGTCACGTAGCCGTGTTCGGCTAAGGAGCGTAGGACTGGCTCGGGTAGGCCGAGGTCGGAAAACGTAGACATAAAGTTGAGTTAGAAAGCGATACGTAGGGGCAAAGGGAAAGGATAAAGGAAGGAAAACTCGGCCGAGATGGCAAACCTCAGGCAGGACGGTGCTTTTCAGCGCTTTCGGGTCCGGGTTTGACAATCCCCGTGGGATTCCCTGCATAGGGCTTCCTTCCGCTAAAGAAGGAACGCACGGTGGTTGTAGCTCAGTTGGTTAGAGCACTGGTTTGTGGTACCAGGGGTCGGGGGTTCAAGTCCCCTCAATCACCCCACTTTGCAGGAGCCCCGGAGCAATCCGGGGCTCTTCTCATTTAGCCCCCGGCCTGCCTAGCCCTAGCCCTTGGCTCAGCCGTGGGCGCCCTTGGACTTGAAGTAGGCCTCGATGGCGTCGCGGATAGCCTTCTCCAGCAAGTCGTCCTTGGACTTTAGCTCCGCATCGATCGTCGGCTCGCCGACCTGCGCGCCGCGTCGGAACCACTTGTCGCCGCTGAAAGAAAAGCGCTGGCCATAGTAAGTGGCGTAGGTGACGTGAAATTTATAACCGGACGGGTAGTTGGTCAGCGTGACGTAAGCCTTCGCGATCGGGTAGTCGGGCTTCACCTTCTGCAAGGCCTTGCGGACCTCGGCCGTCACTTCCTTGGAATCACACTTGATGGTGTGGTCCATGAAACGCGCATCGGCGAACTCGGCTTCGAACGGAAAGAAAATGCCCGTCTGCACCCCCCGGAAGCCCGTGCCAGGAATCCCGAAGTAAAGGATAGCGAAAGAGATGACGCTGACGGCAACCAAGGACAGCAGGACGACCACCGGAGACATCGGCTTCTTGAGTTCGACGGAGCACATGGGCGAAAGAGATAGATAGCCCTCGCCCCGAATCAATCAGATTGGAGCGGAAGGCCTCGGCTTACTTGAGCGTCTGTAAGTAAGCCTTCACGTCCTCGAGCTCCTGTGGCTTGAGGATCAAGCCCATGGGCGGCATCGGCGAGACGCCGAGCTTCTCGAAGCCCTTCGCGAGCACCTTGTTGGGCTCGACCAGGGATTCGTGGATATAGGTCGACGTCGCGCGAGTGGCCAGACCATCGAGGGCCGGACCGATGGCGCTCCCCTTCCCTCCCACCATGTGGCAGATGGCACAGGCAGCCGTGGGGTGCTTCCAGAAGATGTCCGCTCCGCGGGCCGGCACGCCGGCGGTCACCGCAACCTCGCCCGCGACGGTGAGTTCGGAGAGGCGGACGTCGTCATAGAAGGAATCACCGGTGGCGACGTGCAGGAGGTTGATGCTGGCCTTGGTACGCTTGCCGCTGTTGAAGACGACCTCGACCTCGGTCCAGTCCGACTCGCGGGCGGTGACCTTCTCGGTCTCGGCGCGGCCGATGTGGTCGTTGAGGCTGGCCTTGCCGCGCATGGCGTGGGTCTTGATCCAGGCGCTGAGACGGTAGTCGGTGTTCGGCTTGAGTTCGACGTCGGCAAAGAAGCTCGTGTCGGCCTCGCCACGGGTGATGGCGCGCATGGCGTGCTTGCCGGAGCGCACGTTCTTCGGGTCGATGACGATGCCCCAGTTGGCGTCCTTGTTGCCCACGCGCTGGCCGTAGTCGCGGCGCTTCCAGCCGAGCGGGGTCTTCTTGTCGTCAGCGACTTCTTCGAAGCCAGGATTAGGCAGCAGGTTCGGGCCTTCGACGTAAGTCGCGGTCTTGTGCTTCTTGGCGAGCAGGCGGGAAGCCTCGTTGAGCCATTCGTCAGACTTCACCGCCGAATCGGCGGCGAGCTGACGCACGAGCGTCTGGACTTCCGGGGAAGTCGGGAAATCGGCGAGCTTCACGAGGGCGGCCAGGCGGGTGGCCGGGGCCTTGTCGGCCACGACGCCCGCTCCGTAGAAGAGCTTCTGGGCGGCGGCATCGGCGCCGAGGGCGCGGATGGCGTTGCGACGGAGCTCGGGCGAAGCGGACAGCAGCGCGGCCTGATGGGTGGCGGCATCGAGTTCGCCGAGGCCGTGAAGGGACCAAAGGGCGTGGATAGCGGCGACGTCGGCGGAGGACTTCGTCACGAGCTCGCGGAGGGCCGGAGCGAGGTCCTGCTTCTT
>DBCR01000073.1:0-135 GCA_002293125.1 Opitutia bacterium UBA953 | reverse complement strand
TTCGACGATCAGGCGCTGGGCGCGGAGACGGCCATACTGCGTGCCACCGGAGAGACCGGCGAGGAGTTCGGCGGAGGATTCGCCCTGCGCGGCCTTGGCGACGGCGCCGGACTTGTCCCAGACGATGCGATAGAT
>DBCR01000003.1 GCA_002293125.1 Opitutia bacterium UBA953 | reverse complement strand
CGTCAGGGCCGCTTTCGTGTCGGCAAGGGCGGCTTTGGCGAGTTCGTCGGGGATAGGCTGGCCCTCCACAAAAGCGTAAAGGGCTTCCTTTTGCTTCTCGGTCATCGGCTTCTCGGCCTTGGGCGGCATGACATCGCCGGCGGTGCGGTCGAGGAAGACGCGGGAGAGCAGCATGCTGCTGTTGGGCTTGCCGATGACGAAGGTCGGGTTCTTTCCGCCCTTGAGCGTGGCCTCGAGGGTGTCGAGGCGCAGCTTACCTTTTTCCTTCTTCGGGCCGTGGCACGACACGCAGTGCGCGTCGAACATCGGCTGGATGACCTTCGCGTATTCGGCTTTCTGCGCCGCCGTGAGCGGCTTCGTCGGCTCGGGCTTTTTCGGGGTGTAAGTCGCGGCCGCGAGCGTGGCGGCGGAGAAGAGCAGCAAGGCACGCATAGGCTTACTTCTTCGGAGCCTGCTTGGGGGCCTTGGTCGCGGCGATCGCGGCCTTGGCCACGTCGTCAGGGATGGGCTTGCCTTCGATGAAGAGGGCGAAGGCCTGGACCTGATCCTTCGTGAGCGGGTTGCCTTCCGTCGGCATGAATTCTTCGTCCGACGGGTCGAGCGTCACGCGCACGTGCATGAGGCTCTTCTTCAGGTCGCCGGCGACGAAGGCCGCGCCTTCCGAGCCGCCCTTCTTGAGGGCTTCGAGCGAATCCATACGTAGCTTGCCTTTGACCTTCTTGGCGCCGTGGCACTCGACGCAGTGGGCTTCGAGAATCGGGGCGATGACTTGCGCGTAGTCGTCGCGCTTGGCGCCGGTGGCGATGCCGGTCACGACCTTGTCCGGCCGCGGCGAGGCCACCTTGTTCGGCTTGAAGGGGAAGCCTTCCTCATGGACGAGTTCGCCGCCGACGTGGGCCGCGAAGCCCATCACTCCGATGGCCACGACTTGGCTGGCCAACCGCAACTTGAAAGATTGGGCGAGCAGCAGGCTGGCCAGTCCGGCGAAGGCGGAAGCCGCGATACCTCCCCAAAGGTGCAGTTCGATCGCCTCGCCGGCGAAGCCGTTGAAGTGGGCGTGGAGGATGCCGCAGAGGACGGCGCCCCAGGTGCCGGCGGCCGAGAAGACGGAGAGGCGGCGCACGGTCGCGGTCGCTTGCGCGTGTCGTTCGAAGAATTCGAAGAGCGGGACGATGAGCAAGACGGCCGCCGGGATGTGCAGGGCGAGGATGTGGAAGTTGCCGAGGACCGAGAGGAGGGCCGGGCCGCGCATTTCTCCATCGGCCGGAAGGGCGAGTGCCAGGACGACCAGGAAGAGGTTGGCGCCGACGACAAATCCGATGGCTTGGCGGACGGTCAGGGCGTGCAGGCGTTCTTCGATGCGGTGGAGAGGGGTCATGGAGCGAAAGGGATTCTGTGTTTATGGGGTCGAGCTACCGTGGGGTCAAATGCAAGCGACTGCGTGAGGCCCTCCCTATTTAGACACAAAAAAAGCCCGCAGGTTTCCGCGGGCTTTTCATAGGTGAGCCGGAAGGCTTACTTGGCTTCGATGAAGGCCTTGATCTTGGCGACCTGCTCCTTGGTGAGGGGCGGGTTCTTTTCATACGACTTCTTGAGCGGCATCGCGTCATCATGCTCGGGGTCGGTCAGGGCGAGGTTGACGGACTTGAAGAGGGAGCTCTTGGAAGCATCGCCCCAGGTGATGCCGACGCCGTCGTCGGAACCGCCTTTGATGACGTCTGCGAGGCTGGAGGAATTGAAGCCGGACTTCACCTTGCCGTTCTTGGCCTTCTTCGGGTCATGGCAGTTGGCGCAGCTCTTTTCGAGGAGCGGAGCGATGTCGGCCTTGAAGGCCTTTTCACGGTCGGCTTCGGAGACGGCGAAGGCCGAGGAGGCGGAGAGGAGAGCGATGAGGGCGATGGTGCGCATGGGTGTTCTTAGTTAACACTAAACAAAGCGAAAAGTTTCCCGCTTGGGAGCAAAAAATGGCCTATGCCTTGATTGCCCAGACCCGGCAGGTCTCCTGCAGGCGGGTGGGAACGTAGACTTCCACCCGAGTTCCCTCGGGAAGTGCCTTAGAATTGAGGATAGTGGCCCCTGCATGCAGCTTGGAGAGCATGGCGTATTGATCGTGGGGGATGAGTAGGGTCATGTGCTCATCCCGGCTGGCAGCGCATTCCTCGAGGCGCTGGAGCAGGGCGGGCAGGCCTTCCCCGGTCTTGGTGCTGACCAGCTTGGCGTCGGGGTAGGCAGCGAGGGCTTGGGCGCGTTCGACCTCGTCGCACAAGTCGGCCTTGTTGAGTACGGTGATCACGGGGCGATCCCCGGCACCGATTTCGGTGAGGACCTGGAGGGTGGTCTCGGCGTGCTTATCGCGCTCGGGCGAGCCGAGGTCGATGACATGGACGAGGAAGTCGGCCTGCACGGCTTCCTCGAGCGTGGCCTTGAAGGCTTCGACGAGGCGGTGCGGTAGCCGGCGGACGAAACCGACGGTGTCCGTCAGAAGTAAAGCGCGGCCAGAGGGTAGGGCGAGGCGGCGCGTGGTGGGGTCGAGCGTGGCGAAGAGCTTATTCGCCGCGAGCACCTCGGAGCCGGTGAGCTTGTTGAGGAGCGAGGACTTGCCGGCGTTGGTGTAGCCGACGATCGAGAAGGTCGGGAGTGGGACGCGTTTACGCTGCTTGCGCTGGGTGGCGCGCTGGGCGACGACTTCCGCGAGGTCGCGGCGGACCTTGGCGATCTTGTCGCGGATCTTGCGCTGGTCCATCTCCAGCTGCGTCTCGCCGGCGTCGCGCTGCATCGTGCCGCCGCCGCGCTGGCGGTCGAGGTGGGACCAGAGGCGCTTCAGGCGCGGCAGCATCTGCTGCAGCGCGGCGAGCTCGACTTGGAGCACGGCCTCGCGGGTCTTCGCGCGGGTGATGAAGATATCGAGGATGATCTCCTGACGGTCGATGGCACGGAGCTTGGCGTCTTTCTCCCAATTGCGCTGCTGCGCCGGCGTAAGCTCGTCGTCGAAGATGATTAGGCCACATTCGTTGTCGCGAGCTAGCTGGGCGATCTCCTCGAGCTTGCCGGAACCAACGAGCGTGCGTGGGTTCTCCTCGCGGAGCTTCGCGATGATGGAACCGCGGATCTCGACGCCGACGTTGCTGACGAGCTCGTGGAGTTCATCGAGGAGCGCCTGGGCTTCTGCTGCCGTATCGTCTTGGCGTTGCAATCCGACCAGGATCGCGCGGTTAGAGCGGGCGATGACCTCGGGGTCGAAAGGGTCGAGCGGCTTGTCTAGTTGGTCTTCGGATTCGGACACGTGGCGGAAATAAAAAGGGAAAGGGCAATTTGGCCCTTCCCCTTTCCTTAGGCAAAACGAATTACCGTGAGTTATTGGCCGAATTCCACCCAGTCGACGTTCATGAGGCCGCCACCTTTCTTGGGGTTGGTCAGGACGAGGTAGACGTCATGGCGACCAGTCGCCGGGGTGAGCTTAGCCTTGTTCTCCATGAACTTACCCCAGTCGCCCGTGTGGGCGATGTCGACCGTCGCGACGACCGGACCAGTCGGCGAATCGAGGCGGACCTCGATCTGGCTGCCCTTGGCGCCGCCGCCTGAGGAGGCGTTGATCTTGACGTTCTTGGTGTCGGCGAGGTTCAGGTTGGCGAACTTGAGCGTGGCGCCGTGTTGCGTGGAGCCGATGGCCTTGCCGGTATTCTTGCCTCCGGTGATTTCAGCGGACTCGGCCTCGATGCGCCGGTGACGTAGCGCGACAGAAGCCTTGCCTGAGAGCGGGCCGGCGACACCCGCCCCGACGTCGGTGTAGATGGCTTCGAGGAGCAACTTGCCGGGCTTGTTATCTTTTGCGGCGGTCAGCTGACCTTCAAGTCCACGGGTGATGACCGGACCGCCCTTGCCCTTCTCGAGCGCGAGCATCCAGCGTACCATGATGGCGACTTCATCTTCGGTGTGCTGCGGGTGGGCGAGCATCGGGACAAGGCCCCAGACGCCGCTGCCGCCGAGGCGGATCTTCTTGTTGAGGAGATCGTCCGCGCCAGCCTGCTTGCGGTATTTATCGGCGATGGCCAAGAACGACGGACCGACCAGCGGGGTTTCCATCGCATGGCAATTGAAGCAATCGCTCTGGCGCATGAGCGAGAGACCCGGATCGACCGCGACGGCCTTGCCATCAGCCGGAAGGAAGGAGGAGGTCACCAGCGTACGCGGGCCGAACTCGGCGGCCTTAGCGTCCGACGCACCATCTTCGACATCCTGCACGGTCACCTTGTAGCTGAGAGGCTTGCCAGGCGTGTAGAAGTCGCCGTCCTGCGGGGCGAGGAAGCGAGCGACGGGCACGGTGTTGCCGACGACGATCGGCGTGGAGCGCGTGACGGTGCCGCCCTGGCCGTCGGAGACGGTGAGTTCGATGTTGAAGTTGCCGGCGGTCTCGAGCGTGACAGCGAGTTCTTCGCCTTCGCCGAGCTTCTTATCGCCGGGCTGGAGCTTCCAGGAATAGCTGAGCTTGCCGCCGTCGAGGTCGCGTGAGCCTTTTGCGGAGAGCGTGGACTTGAGCGGAGCCGGGCCAGCGGGCGTGGAGAGGGCGAGCTTGGCGATCGGCTGGAGGTTGCCGCGCACATAGGAGATCTTCAGCAGCGCGGAATCCGCATTGGCGCCCCAGGTCTCGCCGTAATCGAGCAGGTAGAGGCAACCGTCGGGGCCGAAGGTCGCGGCGACCGGACGGCGGATGACCGTCGCTCCGTTGTCGATGAGGGCCTTCTGCTTCTTGCGCTGGTCATCGGAGTTCGCGGTCACGAAGGTCGTGGGCGCGAAGGCTTCCAGACCCTTGAGATCGGAGTTGGCGTCGAGGCGGGCCCATTTGATGAAGGGGCGCTGCCAATCCCAGAAGAGCAGGGAGCGGTCGAAGTGCTTCGGGAAGCCGTTGGTCTTCTCGAAGGATTCTTGCCAATGGAAGACCGGGCCCGCGCAGGCGGTGCGGCCGCCTTCACCGAGCTCAGGCCACTGTTCGGAGACCGCGTACGGCCAGTAGATGAAGGCCGGCACGGCGGGAGGGAGCTCCACGAGGCCGGTGTTGTTGCGGCTCTTATTGAGCGGGGCCTTCGGATCGAAGAGCGGGCCGACCTTCTCGGTCGCGTAGTCGTATTCGGCGTAAGGCGAATTATTGCCGACGAAGAACGGGTAGCCGTGGTTGCCGGCTTTCTTGGCCTGGTTGATCTCGTCATAACCGCGCGAGCCGCGCGGGCCGTCGACGCGCGCGTCGGGTCCGACTTCGCCCCAGTAGACGTAACCAGTCTTCGGGTCGATGCTCAGGCGCCAAGGATTGCGGGTGCCCATCGCGAAGATCTCTGGTCGGGTCTTGGGCGTGCCAGGTTTGAAGAGATTGCCTTCGGGGATGCTGTAGGTCGCATCGTCATGCACGCGGATGCGGTTCACCTTGCCGACAAGGGTGTTGGTGTTGGCGGAAGTGCGTGCGCCGTCCCAGGGTTCCTTGCCCGGGCGCTGATCCAGCGGGGCGTAGCCCTTGCTGTCGCCGAACGGGCTGGTGTTGTCGCCGGTCGAGAAATAGAGGCAGCCGTCCGGGCCGAACATGAGGGTCGCGCCGTGGTGGCAGCACTGCAGGCGCTGCTCCTCATATTTCAGGATGAGTTTCTCGCTGCCGGCGACGAGTTTGTCGTCCTTCACCTGGAAGCGGGACAGGTACTGGCCGTCGAAGCCGACGGGCGAGTAGATCAGGTAGATCCAGCCGTTCTGCGCGAACTTGGGGTCGAGCGCGAAGGCGAGGAAGCCGTTCTCGAGCGTCTTGAAGATCTCCATCTCGGCGACAAGCGTGACGCGCTTGGTCTTCGGGTCGTAGATCTTGAGGGCGCCGAGATATTCGCTGAACCAGATGCGGCCATCCGGTCCGAACTCGAGGTGCATCGGCTGAGGGAGTCCGGTGAGCAGGGTCTCGGTCTGGAAGCGGACATCCTCCGGTAGGGCGTCGGCGGCGCGGACGGCCGGAGCGGCCATTAGCACGGCGGCGCCGAGCAGGCAAAGGAGACGGACAGGGGTAGAAGCCATGGGAGGGTGACCTTGGGGAATGGGTGGGGTTCCAGCAGGGTTAGGAAATTGGGACGAAGGGCAAGAGGGGAGGGCGACGAAGGAGGACCCGAGGGCCGGAGGGCACGAGGACACGATGGCCTTGGGGCCGGAGGGACGAGGATGCCCACGGGAGCCACGGTCGCTGGTCTCCCTCGGGCGTGTCTCACCTCAGGCCAACCGGCCAACGGTTCAACTGATCAACGGCGTGTAAGCGCTCAGATCAACCCGAGCTGCATCTTGCCGTCCTCGGAGATCATGGTCTGGGTCCACGGCGGGTCCCAGACGATGTCGACGCGGGCTTGGTTGATGCCCGGGACGCCGAGCACGCGATTACGCGCGTCTTCGGCGATGACGGGTCCCATGCCGCAACCGGGAGCGGTAAGGGTCATGGCGACGACGACGCTGTGGCGGTCGGGCGAATTGTCCAGGGGCTCGACCTTGAGCGAGTAGACCAGGCCGAGGTCGACGATGTTCACGGGGATTTCCGGATCGAAGACCTTCTTGAGGCTTTCCCAGACGGCTTCGTCGGAAGGCTTGCCGGTATGGCCAGCATGTTCGGCGATACCGACAGAGCCATAGGCGTCGGTCTTACCTTCGTTCTCGGTGGTATCGGACGGGACTTCTTCGCCGAGCGAGTCGGCGTCCGAGCCCTTGATGCGGAACATGCCGGTGTCGCAGACGACGGTGAAGTTTCCGCCGAGGCGGTGCGTGATGGTGACCTTGGTGCCCGCGGGTAGCACGGCGGGTTCGCCCGCAGGGATCACGGTCGACTGCACGTCACGTGCGAGGACGCGATCGTGGGGGCTGGGCGTGTGGCGCTGGCCAGTGGTATCGTCGCTCATGTTCAGGCTTGGTGGAATTTCAGGCGGAGCATCTCGCGTACCGCGGCAGCGGCTTGTTCATGGCCGACCTTGGCGAGGACTTCCTCAAGGAAGCCCTGCGCGAGCAGCTCCTGGGCGACGGCGAGCGGGATGCCGCGGGCGCGTAGGTAGAAGAGTTCGGCGGGGTCGATCTGGCCGGTCGTCGCGCCGTGCGAGCACTTCACGTCGTTGGCTTCGATCTCGAGGCCAGGCAGGGAATCCGCTTCGGCGTCCGGTGAGAGGAGGAGGTTGCGGTTGGTCTGATAGGCGTCGGTCCGCTGGGCTTCCGGGGCGACCTTGATGAGGCCCGAGAAGATCGTGCGCGCCTTGCCGAGCAGGGCGTTCTTGAAGAGCAGGTCGGACTTCGCGTGGCCCGCGGCATGGATCTGCAGCGTACGCTGGTCGAACTCCTGTTCGCCCGTGGCGACGGAGATGCCGTAGAGGCGGACGTCGGCGCCTTCGCCGTCGATACGGACGCAGTTCTCGAGACGGGCGCGACGGGAACCGACGGCGGCGTTGACGGAGCTGATGAGCGCGTCACGTCCGCCGCAGGTGTTGTCGACCTGGAAGGACTGCGTGGCGGAACCCCAGGCCTGGACGGCGAGGCGGCGGACTTGCGAGCCCGTGCCGGCGTGGATGTCGACGGCGGAGATCGCGAGGGCGCGCTGGTCGGCCTTGGCGGAGAGGTGGAAGTCGTGGATGTCGGCCACGGCACGCTCGTCGGCGATGATGAGCGCGTGCGGGAAGACCGCGACGTCGTCGGTGAGCGTCCAAGTGACGGAGACGAAGGGCTGCTTCACCTCGACGCCCTTGGGGACGTGGAGGACGTAGCCGGCGCGAAGCCAGGCTCGGTGCAGGGCGGCGAACTTATCGCTACCGAGGAGCACGGGGTGCTTCAGGAGGTGTTCCTGAAGCAGGGCGGGGCGGGTGCGGACGGCGTCCTCAAGGGATTCGAAGACCACGCCTTGGGCGACGAGTTCGGCGGATAGAGTCGGCTTCAGGATGCAGTGGCCGTCGACGTGGACGATGAGGCCGGCGGCGTCAGAAATGAGGCGAGATCGCGCGATGAGGTCGGCGGCCTGGGCGGCGGTCGGGGCTGGCGCGGGGGCGTAGCCGTCGAGCGAGAGCGAACGTGCGTCGGAGAAACGCCACTTCTCGTTGTCGCGCGTGGGCATCGGCAGCGACTGGAACGTGTGCCAGCCCTGCTGACGGAGGACGACGAACCAATCCTGCGCGCGGTAGTGCGCGGTCTCGGCGGACTGCTGGGCGACGTCGAGGACGCCGGCGGGAGCGGAGGCGACGGCGTTCATCCGACGGATCCTTCCATCTGCAGTTCGATGAGGCGCTTCAACTCGACGGAGTATTCCATCGGGAATTCCTTCACCAGGTCGTTGACGAAGCCGTTCACGGCGAGGGACATCGCTTCGCCTTCGGACAGACCGCGCTGCATCATGTAGAAGATCTGCTCGGCCGAGACCTTCGAGACGCTCGCCTCGTGCTGGACGGAGTTCTTGCGGCCGCGTACGGAGATCGCCGGGTAGGTGTCGGTGCGGCTGTGCTCGTTGATGAGCAAGGCGTCGCATTCGGTGTTGTTGCGGCAGTTCGAGAGGGTCTTCGGGATATGGACCAGGCCGCGGTAAGTCGAGCGGCCTTCGCCGACGGAGATCGACTTCGCGATGATGTTCGAGGTCGTGTCGTCGGCCGCGTGGATCATCTTCGCGCCGGTATCCTGGTGCTGGCCGTCGTTGGCCAAGGCGATCGAGAGGACCTCGCCGCGGGCGCGCTTGCCGCGCAGGACCACGCCGGGATACTTCATCGTCAGACGGGAACCGATGTTACAATCGATCCAGCGGACTTCGGCGTCCTCCTCGGCGACGCCGCGCTTCGTCACGAGATTGAAGACGTTGGCGGACCAGTTCTGGACCGTGATGTACTGGATCTTCGCGCCCTTGAGGGCGACGAGCTCGACGACCGCGGAGTGCAGGGTGGCGGTCTCGAACTTGGGGGCGGTGCAGCCTTCCATGTAGGTGACTTCCGAGCCTTCGTCGGCGATGATGAGCGTGCGCTCGAACTGGCCGAAGTTCTCGGCGTTGATGCGGAAGTAAGCCTGCAGAGGCTGAGCTACCTTCACGCCCTTGGGGATGTAGATGAATGAGCCGCCGGAGAAGACCGCGGAGTTGAGGGCGGAGAACTTGTTGTCGCCGATGGGGATGACCTTGCCGAACCACTTGCGGAAGATCTCCGGATGGTCGCGCAGGCCTTCGGTCGGTCCGCAGAAGATGACGCCGAGCTTCTCGAGCTCTTCCTTCATGCGGGAGTAGACCGCCTCGGAGTCGAACTGGGCTTCGACGCCGGCGAGGAACTTACGTTCCGACTCCGGGATGCCGAGGCGTTCGAAGGTCTTCTTCACGTCGTCGGGGACTTCTTCCCACGTGCGGACGGGCTTCTGACCCTTGGAGAGATAGTAGCGGATGTCCTCGAACTTGATGTTTTCGAGGTCGGTAGTCGCCCAATGCGTCGGCATGGGCATGTCCTGGAAGATCTTCAGCGACTTCTGGCGGAACTCGCGGATCCATTCCTCCTCGCCCTTGACCTTGGCGATATAGTCCACGGTCGCGGCGCTGAGGCCCACGCCGGCGTCGAAGGCATAGTTCTCTTCGTATTTGAAGTCGCCCTTGGAGCGATCGACTTCGATCGCTTCGCGCTGCGCCTGGGATTCGTCGATTTCGGCCATCTGGTTTAGGCGGAGGCCAGTTCGGTTTTCACCCAATCATAGCCCTTGGCTTCGAGTTCGAGGGCGACTTCCTTGCCGCCGCTGTGGACGATGCGTCCGTCCCACATGATGTGGACCCGGTCAGGCACGATGTACTCGAGCAGGCGCTGGTAATGGGTGATGACGAGGAAGCCCGTGTCCGGGCCGCGCATGGCGTTGACGCCTTCGGAGACGATGCGGAGCGCGTCGATGTCGAGGCCGGAGTCGGTTTCGTCGAGGACGGCGTACTTCGGCTTGAGCATCATCAGCTGGAGGATTTCGCAGCGCTTCTTTTCACCGCCGGAGAAGCCTTCGTTGACGAAGCGGCCGGTGAATTTCCGGTCCATCTTGAGGGCGTCCATCTTCGCGTAGAGCTCGGCGTAGTAGGCTTTGGCGTCGAAGGGCGCGCCCTTGGCCTGGCGGGCGACGATCGCGGCGCGGATGAAGTTGGCGATGGTCACGCCAGGGATTTCGCTCGGGTACTGGAACGCGAGGAAAAGTCCGGCGCGGGCGATGACATCAGGCTCGAGGCCGATGATCTGTTCGCCGTCGAGGAAGGCTTCGCCTGACTGCACGGAGTAATCGGGGTGGCCGGCGAGGACCTTGGAGAGCGTGCTCTTACCGGTGCCGTTCGGCCCCATGATGGCGTGCACTTCGCCTTTCGGGACCGTGAGGGAGAAATCCTTCAGGATCGGGCGGTCGCCGATGGAGGCATGGAGATTATTGATGACGAGCGAGTCAGACATGGCGAAGGGAAAGGGGATTAGTTGGAATGGGAGTCCTTGGCCTGAGCGCGGCCGAGGAAGCTGATCTCGATGACTTCGGAGTCGAAGCCAGGCGGGAGGATCGAACGCAGGCTCTTCATCACATCGGGCGGGAGCTCGATGTCGTGGACCTGTCCGGTCTCCTTGTCGCGGAAGTGCGCGTGCGGGGCCAGGTTAGGGCAATAGCGGGTGGACTCACGCTCGTGGTTGACCTGGCGGACCAGGCCGCAGCCGACGAAGGTTTCGAGGCAGTTGTAGACCGTAGCCAAGGACAGGCCCGGCATGACCTCACGGGCGCGATTGAAAACCTCGTCCACCGTGGGGTGATCGCGCTCGGCGAGGAGGACCGTAAAGACGGCTTCACGCTGGGGGGTGACCTTCTGGCCGCTCTTTACGAGGGCTTCTTGAAGGTGTTCCTTATCATGCTCAGTGAGATTTCGAATCATTCTAAATGACAACTCAATTAGAATGAGTCTAATCCGCAAGAAGAAAGGGTGCAAAGCGAGGACGCGAGGACAAGAGGACACGAGGGGGTTTACACGTTAACCTCTTATTAACATAGAGTTAAGAATGTTAGTCCGCTTAAGATAACTGGAAATATCCGAAGCAATAACCTCCGGTCCTCGGTCATTCTGTCTTAGACCCTTTAATTTCGGGCCCTCAGGCCCTCGTGTCCTCCTGCCCTCGACTTTGGCCTCAGTTCATCCCCCGGGCCTCTTCACCGCCGCCCTGCTCGTCCAGCTTCCGCTGGGCGTCGAGGCGCGCGAGTTCGTCGGCGACGGCTTTGATGCGCTGATCCTGCGAAAGGCACTCGAGCAACTGGCGGCGCGTCGCGGCGTCGGCGACAAGGTGCCCAGCCGCGGCATCCGCCAGCGCGCCAGGTTGATTGGCGAGTCCACGCAGGCGCTGCATCATCGGCGCGGCTTCCTCGCCGAGCTCGCTGACGATGTTCTCGGCGAAGGCGAGCACGCGGGCGATATCGCGCGTACTGCCGGCGAGGTCCGTCGAGGCTTCGTCGACGACCGGGGCGATCTCGAGCTGCGGATACGGCGTCTTGCGCTTCACCTTGATGACGCGCGCGCGACGCAGGCCTTCGAGCACGATGTGGGAGGTGCCGTCTTCGAGTTCGACGTGGCCGACGATGCGTCCGACGCACGTGAAGGGGCACGGCGGTTCGTCGTTGTCCGGCGTGAGGCTTTCTTCATCCAGCTGCGAGATCGCGAACATGCGGCTGCCGGCAAGGGTCTCCTTCAGCATCTTGCGGTAGCGCGGCTCGAAGATGCGCAGCGGCATGAGCTGCTGCGGCAGGAAGACGCAGTTGCCCAAGGTCATGAC
>DBCR01000050.1 GCA_002293125.1 Opitutia bacterium UBA953 | reverse complement strand
CCCCACCCCGGATCGTAACTGAACGTCCGACGCCACCACACCTAGACCTTAACAGACATGATCAACCCGGAGCACACCCCCGAGTTCACCGCCAACGAGACGAAGGAACAGTCCTTCGATTTCGTCTCCATCTCGATCGCCTCTCCCGAGGAGATCGTCCAATGGACGGGCGAACAGTTCCTCGACGAACTCGACGAACACGGCAACCGCAAGGTCAAGGGCCTCAAGGAAGTAAAGAGCCCTGAGACCATCAACTACCGCTCGTTCAAGCCCGAGCCGAACGGCCTCTTCTGCCAGCGCATCTTCGGACCGGTCCGCGACTACGAGTGCTACTGCGGTAAGTACAAGAAGGTTAAGTATAAGGACGTCGTCTGCGATAAGTGCGGCGTCGAAGTCACCGTCTCCCGCGTCCGTCGCGAGCGCATGGGCTACATCCGCCTCGCCATCCCGGTCTCCCACATCTGGTTCCTGAAGAGCATGCCCAGCCGTCTGTCGCTGATGCTCGACATGACCACGCGCCAGCTCGAGCAGGTCATCTACTACCAGAAGTACCTGGTCGTCGATCCGGGCGCTACCGGCATGGAAGAGAAGGAACTCCTCGACGAGGAATCCTACCGCCGCGCCGTCGAACAGCACGGTCCTGACGCTTTCAAGGCCCGCATGGGTGCCGAAGCCCTCCAGCAGCTTCTCAAGAAGATGGATCTCGCCTCCACGGTCGAGAACCTCCGCGACCAGCTTCGCTCCACGCGCTCCAAGCAGATCAAGAAGAAGATCGCTCGTCGCATGAAGATCATCCAGGGATTCCTGGCTTCGGGCAAGCGCCCTGAGCACATGATCCTGACGGTGCTGCCGGTCATTCCTCCGGACCTCCGTCCGCTCGTTCCTCTCGAAGGCGGCCGTTTCGCCACCTCCGACTTGAACGATCTCTATCGTCGCGTCATCAACCGCAATAACCGCCTGAAGCAGCTCATCCAGATGAAGACGCCCGACGTCATCATCCATAATGAAATGCGCATGCTCCAGGAAGCCGTCGACGCTCTCCTCGACAACGGCCGCCACGGCAAGCCGGTCAAGGATCGCGATCGTCAGCTGAAATCCATCTCGGACATGCTGAAGGGAAAGCACGGCCGTTTCCGCCAGAACCTTCTCGGTAAGCGCGTCGATTACTCCGGCCGCTCCGTCATCGTCATCGGTCCTGAGCTTAAGCTCAACCAGTGCGGTCTCCCGAAGAAGATGGCTCTCGTCCTCTTCGAGCCCTTCATCATCCGTCGCCTTAAGGAACTGGGCTTCGCCCACACCGTTCGCGGTGCCCGCAAGCACATCGAGCAGAAGAAGCCCGAAGTCTGGGATATTCTGGAAGAAGTGACCAAGGGTCACCCGGTGTTCCTCAATCGCGCGCCGACGCTCCACCGTCTCTCCATCCAGGCCTTCGAGCCCATCCTCATCGAGGGTGACGCGATCCGCCTGCACCCGCTCGTCTGTACCGCTTACAACGCGGACTTCGACGGTGACCAGATGGCCGTCCACGTCCCGCTGTCCCTGGAAGCCATCATGGAGTGCAAGCTCCTGATGATGTCTACGAACAACATCTTCTCGCCGTCCAGCGGTAAGCCGATTCTCACGCCGTCCCAGGACATCGTGCTCGGTGCCTACTACCTGACGCTCGAACCCGCCGATAAGCCGGCGGCCAACACCCACCTCCCGGTGCTGGGCTCCGTGTCCGAGGCGACGTTCGCCGAAGCCGAAGGTTCCCTCCACCTGCATGACTGGGTCCGTTTCGCCAACCCCGACTTCAATCGCAAGACGGTTCACGGCGAAGCCACGGGTAGCACGATCGTCACCACGGTCGGACGCATCATCTTCAACACCATCTGGCCTGCCGAACTCGGTTTCTTCAACGAGACCGTGAAGAAGGGCCAGCTCGGCGACCTGATCCTGAAGACCTATAAGCATTGCGGCCGCGAGGCTTCGATCCCGGTCCTCGACGCGCTCAAGGAGACCGGCTTCCGCATCGCGACCAAGGCCGGTATTTCCATCGGCGTGAACGACATGATCTATCCGAAGGAAAAGGAAGGCCTTGTCCGCGAAGCCACCGCGAAGGTCCGCGAATTCCAGCGCCAGAACGAATCCGGCACGATCACCAACGACGAACGTCGTAACAAGGTCGTCGATACCTGGTCCGGCGCTACCGATGCCATCGCGCAGTCGGTGTACACGACGCTCTCCCAGTCCGCGAAGGTGGCCGGCGTGAAGAAGGGCGATCCTCGCCATTCCCACCGCATGCTCATCAACCCGGTCTACGTCCTCATGGACTCCGGCGCCCGTGGTAACAAGGCCCAGGTGAAGCAGCTTTGCGGCGCCCGTGGCCTGATGGCCAAGCCGTCTGGCGAAATCATCGAACGCCCGATCCTCTCGTCCTTCCGCGAAGGTCTCTCGGTCCTTGAGTACTTCATCTCGACGCACGGCGCCCGTAAGGGCCTGTCCGACACCGCGCTGAAGACCGCCGACGCGGGTTACATGACCCGTAAGCTTTGCGACGTGGCCATGGATGTGATCGTCACGGACTCCCGCGACGTCGCCCCCGGCTCCGAAGTCATCACGCTCGGAGACGCCTCCCTCGGCCGTCACCTGGCCGCCGATGTCCCGAATCCTTCCGGCGCCGTCAAGGCTCTCGCTAAGTCCGAAGCTCCTCTCACCGAAGAGCTCATCGCGAAGCTGCGCGACGCCGGCGTCGACCGCGTCCATGTTCACATTCCTAACGGCGTGTGGAAGACCCCGATCTACGACGGTGACGAACTCTTGGTGTCGCTCTCTGAGCGCATCGTGGGCCGCTGCCCGTCCGAAGACGTCACGAACCCGCTCAATCCTTCCGAAGTCATCGTGAAGGCCGCCGTGCTCATCGACGAAATCGCCGCCAAGCGCATCGAGACCGTCGGTCTCGACCGCGTGAAGGTCCTCTCTCCGCTCACGCACATGAACGTGAACGCGATTCCGCCCACCTCCTACGGCCTCGATCCTTCGACCGGCCGCATGGTCGAACGCGGTACCGCGGTCGGTATCATCGCCGCCCAGTCCATCGGCGAGCCGGGCACCCAGCTCACCATGCGTACGTTCCACATCGGTGGCGTCGCTCAGCTGAAGACCCCGGAAATCAAGTCCAAGGGCAAGGGCCTCGTCCAGTACGTCGACCTCACCACGGTCTCCGTCGGGGACAAGTTCATCGCCGTCAACGGCAACGGCTCGATTCGCCTCCTCAACGAGGCTGGTTCGCCGACCGAGGAATACCGTATCGTCGCCGGCTCCGTCGTCGGTGTCGAGGACGGCAAGCCGGTCGACAGGGGCGTCCTCATCGCCGCCTGGGATCCTAACTCCACCCCGATCATCGCCAATGGCGACGGCAAGATCCGTCTCGTCGACATGATCTCCGGCGTGACGTTCACCGAAGAGCGCGACCCGTCGAACAACACGTTCTACAAGTCCGTCATCGAACACTCCGACGAACAGAATCCCCAGATTCAGATCATCGGCGCCAACGGCAAGGAAGTCGGTTCCTTCTCGATCCCCGCCGGCGCCCGCGTCGAAGTGGACGAAGGCGACAAGGTCAGCCGCGGCTCTATCGTCGCCAAGATCCCCCGCCAGGCCGCCAAGACGCAGGACATCACCGCCGGTCTGCCGCGCATCTCCGAGCTCTTCGAGGCCCGTCCCCCGAAGGACGCCGCCGAGATCGCCAAGATCGACGGCGCGGTTCGCTTCGAGCCTTCCATTCGTGGCAAGAAGCGCCTCGTGATCTCCGACTCCATCGGCCGCGAAGAGGAGCACCTCATTCCGCACGGCAAGCACATCATTGTCGCCGCCGGCGACAAGGTGAAGCAGGGCCAGGTCCTCACGGACGGTGCCGTCGACCCGCATGACATCCTCGACATCCTGGGCCAGTCCAAGGTGCAGGATTACCTCATCACCGAAATTCAGAAGGTCTACCGTACCCAGGGCGTCGTCATCAACGACAAGCACATCGAAATCATCGTCTCGCGCATGCTCCGCAAGGTCCGCATCACCGAGCCGGGCGACTCCGATTACCTCTGGGGCGAACATGTCGACCGCACTCTCCTCGCGGAGAACAACCGTTCGATCAACGAGCGCGGCGGTCAGATTGCCGAATCCGAGCCGATCCTCCTTGGCATCACCAAGGCTTCCCTCGAGACCGAGTCCTTCATCTCGGCCGCCTCCTTCCAGGAGACGACCCGAGTCCTGACTGATGCCGCCACGATGGCCAAGCGCGACAACCTGACCGGCTTCAAGGAGAACGTGATCATGGGTCACCTCGTCCCTGCTGGCACAGGTTTGCCTGCATATCGTCGCATTCGCGTCTTCCAGACCCCGACTTCTGCTTAAGCGGAGCGTCGAGGATGGGAATCAGCCCCCGCCCGCAAGGGTGGGGGCTTTGTTTTAGGCAACTTCCTGACGGTTGGGGGTTGATACCTACTCCTGATTTGCCTATCTCTCATTCAACCCCAAGCCCAACCCAAGCCACCTCCCATGTCTCGCTTCCTCCTCGCTGCCTCGGTACTCACCGCTTCCGCTCTGGTCCAGGGCGCCAACTGGATTCCTTCCTCGCCGCTCGTCCAGATCGGCAACGACTGTGACATCTACTTCGACGCTGCCGCCAGCCTCGAAGTGACTGACAACCTTTACTCCAGCTCGACCAAGACGTCCGCCACCAGCTGGATGGTGACTCCGGGCTTCCTGCTTGAGTACGGTAAGGACTCGGCGCTTTCCGCCACCATTTCGGTCAAGCGTACCTTCGTGAATTTCACGGACAAGACCTTGTCCGACCTCGAGGATTCCCGCGACGCCCTGGCTGTCGGTATCCGCTTCGCCGACGGCGGCCCGCTTTCCTTGTCCGTCGATTCTTCCTATCGCGTGACCGCACGTAACGACGACCTCCAGATGCAGGGCCTCGGCGGCATCCTGGGCGCGACCCTCGTCCGCCAGGCCAGCTACGCCCATTCGTTCCGTGCCGACTACAAGCTAACGGAGAAGCTCAGCGTCGGTCTGGGTTACTCGAATTCCTATAATCAATACCTCGACCCGGTGACGACCGGTACGGCCCCAAACCTCGTCTATAACACGAACACGCTGACCGAGCTGAACACGAAGTCCATGCCGCTCAGCTTTGATTACCAGGCCTTTGAGAAGCTCAGCTTCGGCTTGGCCCTGCAGCATGACGTGACGGATTACTCCGCCGCCCCCTACTACAGCCAGGCCGGCGCAGCTCGGCCGCCGCTTGCCCACCAGCAGCTCGTGAAGAACTTTGCCGGCCTCACCCTGAAGGGACAGCTCACCGAATCCGGTAAACTCAACGGTAACGTCCGCGTAGGCTACTCGCAGTATCACTACGATAGCGCCGCCAAGGACTCCGACCTCTCCTACTCGGTCAACCTGAGCCACCAGCTCACCGAACGCTTCAGCCAATCGCTGACGCTCTCCCGCGACATCACGGCTTCCTCGACCAATAGCCAGATGGCCTCGAAAAACTACACCTACGGCATCGGCTATAACGCCTCCGAGGATCTCAACCTCAATTTCTCGGTCACCAAGAGCGACGTCTTCGCCAGCACCAGCCAGGTCGATACCTACGCCTATACTCTCGGCGCAGATTACAAGTATTCCAAGCACCTGACCTTCCAGGCCAGCTACAGCCTCAACGATTCCACGGCTTCCGTGGCGAGTTCTACCTACACCTCGAACGCTTTCACCCTCTCGGCGGCTTTCCGCTACTGAGGCTCACGTTTCGGCGTAAGGTCGAGCAGGACCGGTTGACCGGAAGGCCTGGTCTCCCTATTTTACTTCCATGTCCTCCGTCTTGAAAAGCCTGCTCGGTGCTTTCTGTGCCGTCGTCCTGCTGGCCGCTTGCTCTTCTTCGGGGTCCAGCCCGGTCACCTCCGCCTCCTTCGAGCCAGAGAATGTCCTCACCCTTGGGCGCGGGGCTTCCGATCCTTCGGCGGCGCCTGCTCCCGTGGCGACCGCTCCGGTTGCGGCTGAGGTCGCTGGCAGCGTGCCCGTCGCCGCTGCTTCCGACTATGTCGTGGCGACGTCGACGATCCAGGCCGAGCCAGCCGGCAGCCAGAATAGCTACCGTCTCCGTGCCCGCGACTTCATCCGTATCTTGGTCATCAACGAACCCGACACGCAGATCGAACGTCGCATCAACTCCGACGGCACGGTGGACATTCCCTTCCTCAAGAAGCTCGTGCCTGTCGCCGGCCTCACGCTCACGCAAGCCCAGGTCGAGCTGTCGAACCAGTTCCGGGTCTATTTCAAGAAGCCCCAGGTCACGATCTCGATTGTCACCTATGCCGAGCGCCGCGTCTACGTCTCGGGTTATGTCGGCAAGCCCGGCCCAGTGTCCATCCCTCCTGAAGAGACGCTCACCCTCGGTCGGGCCCTCTCCATGGCCGGCGGAGTCCTTCCGCGTGGCAATCGTTCCGACGTGGCGATCAAGCGCAGTCGCGACGGCTCCACGTTCGTGATCTCGAAGGATGTCCGTCGTATCGACGACGGCGACGAGCCGGACTTCATCCTAGAGGATGAAGACCAGATCTACGTCCGCGACAGCCGCATCTGATCCCTTTCCATGGCCACCCCGGAACCCTCGTCGGACAATCGCCCGCCCGAACCTGCACGCGGCGGCAATCGCGGCTACGGTTCGTACGGCAGCTATGGCAACTACGGCGCCGGTAACGGCGGCTACGGTTACGGCAACTACGGCGCCTACAACCGCGGCGGGGCAGGGGAGGGCAATCCGATCCACAACTATCTGCTGATGCTCCGCGAGCGTTACTGGTGGGTCCTGCTGTCCACGCTCGTCTTCCTCACGCTGTCCCTCCTCAACACCTATAACACCGTCCCGGAGTACCGTGCCACCGGTCGCCTGCGCGTCTTCCGCCTCGCTCCCACGATCAACGGCGGCTCCTCGGCGGCCGACGATAACTTCAAGATCGTCTCGAACGACGACTTCTTCACGGCCGTTGAGGCGATGCGCAGCGCCAATATCATCGAAGGCGTCTCGAAGCGCCTCACTGCCGACGAGCGAAAGCTCGTCCTCCTGCCCTATCAGGGCGGCAACATTTTCTCTGGCCCGCTGACCGAGCAGGAGGTTTTCGCCAGGCAGCGCGGTATCAATCCGCAGAGACAGACCTTGGTCATCAACGTCGATTTCACCCATCCTAACCGGGACCTCGCCCGGCAGGTCGCCCGGCACTTCTGTGATGCCATCAAGAAGTACAGCGAGGACGACCGCCTGATGGTGACCAATCCGCTTATCGAGAAAGCCCGGATCGAGATCGAGACCCTCGAGGATAAGGTCCGCCGACTTTACGAGCAGAAGAACGACCTGATCAAGAACCAGAAGCTCCTCTCCATCGCGAAGGACACCAACACCCTCACGACGGAACGCTCCGTGCTCGTGAAGGACCGTGAGGAGACCCGTAAGCAGATCGACGAGAACGAGATCCTGGTCTCGGTCATCGCCAGCTACGAGAAGGAGGGCCGTCCGCTCGGCGACATCCCGCAGATCCGCGCCGACAGCGACGTCGCCGCCACCCAGACGGCCATCAGCGCCTCCAAGATCCGCGTCAGCCAGATGATTGAGACCTATACGGATCAGCACCCGAAGCTCCTGGCCGAACGCGAGGCTCTGAAGCAGCTCGACAACCAGCTTAAGGAAGCGGTCAGTCAGGCGATCAAGTCCCGCCGCAGCTCGCTGGAGAACGCCAAGGCCCGCCTTGAAGCGATTCTGCGCAACCTCCTCGCGAAGGAGGAGGAGTTTACCAAACTGCAGGCCGCCAACGTCGAGCTCGAGCGCGTCGACAAGGATATCAAGGCGAGCGAGGAATTCCTCGGCCGGATGAAGCTCAGCTACGAGGAGGCCAAGCTTCGCTCCTCCACCTCCGGTACGAGTACCTCAATCAGTATCCTCGATGCCCCTTCCGTCTCGGATAAGCCGATCAACAAGAACTACTATTTCAACGCGCTGGTTGGCGTGGGTTCGGGGCTGCTCTTCGGGGTCGTCCTCATCGTCGTCATCGGGACCTTGGACTCCCGCATCAAGTCCGCCAAGGACGTCGAAGACTCCCTCGGCCTGCCGCTCATCGGCACCGTGCCCCGCGTCGCCAACGTTTCTGGTCCGGACCGCGCGTTACTGGCTCGCCAGGACAAGGACCGCATCGCCACCGAAGCGGTCCGTTCCATCTACTCCGCCCTCAAGGTCAATCCGGCCGTCTCGAAGGCGCGCGTCTTCCTGGTCACTTCCACTCGTCCCAGCGAAGGTAAGACCTTCGTCGCGACGAATCTGGCGCTGATCTTTGCCCAACATTCGGAGCGCGTGCTCATCATCGACGCCGACCTCCGCCTCCCTAACGTCGGACCGTCCCTAGGCTTCACGGGTGATGGCGGCCTGAGCAAATGGTTCAACGGCGAGATGTCC
Organism: Opitutia bacterium UBA953; assembly: GCA_002293125.1. GTDB lineage: Bacteria > Verrucomicrobiota > Verrucomicrobiia > Opitutales > UBA953 > UBA953. Next base: position 6,024 of record DBCR01000050.1, on the reverse strand, counting down.
ATTGACGAAGCGATCGTCCACGACGTGTCTCCTGGTCTGGACGTCCTGCCGGTAGGCCTGAGCTGTAAGAACCCGACCCAAGTCATCAACAACCCTAAGTTCCTCGCCATGATCGACGAACTCCGTGGGCGCTACGACCGTATCTTCATCGACTCCCCGCCCATCGGCGCGGTCTCCGATGCGCTCCATCTCCTTCCGAAGATCGACGGCGTTCTCTACGTCGTCCGTTACAACACCGTCAACCTGCGTAACGCAACCTCCTGTCTGGCTCGTCTGCGCGAAGCCCAAGCTCCGTTGCTCGGAGTCGTGCTCAATGCGATGTCCCTCCGGATGGCCTCCGCCTACACGGACACCTACGATTCCTCCTATCGCAAGTACTACGTCGACGAACCGCGCGGCCAGTCCGGCGCAGGTTCGGAGAAATCCTGATTCCCCATGCGCCCGCTCCTCCTCCTTTTGGCCGCTCTCGCCTTCGTCGGCTGTCAGAACGTGCCCATCACGGGTCGCTCCCAGTTAATCCTCGTCGAAGAATCAGAAGTGGCTTCGATGTCCGCGTCGGAGTTCTCGAAGATGAAGAAACTACCGAGCGACCAGCGCCTGGCCAAGATCAGGGAGATCGGCCTGAAGATCGTCGCCGCTGCCCGCCGTGACGACAAGGCCGGCGTCCTGCCGCCCACCTCGAAGTGGGAGTTCGCGATCATCGACGACAAGACGCCCAACGCCTTCGCCATGCCTGGCGGTAAGATCGGCTTTAACTCGGGCATGTTCCAGTATGCGCCGACTGACGACGACATCGCGGTGATCCTCGGCCACGAGGTCGCCCACGTCATCTGTCGTCATGGCTCCGAGCGCGTCTCGCAGGTGGTAGGGGTCGCCATCGCGGCCGCCGTGGCCGATGAGGCCACCAAGAATTCTTCGGCCAAGACCCGTTCCTCCTGGATGGCCGCCGTGGGTATCGGCGCCCAGTATGGCATCCTGCTTCCGTTCAGCCGCAGCCATGAATCGGAAGCCGATTACCTCGGCCTACTGTTCATGGCCCGCTCTGGCTACAACCCGGAGGCCGCGCCGGCTTTCTGGAGCCGTTTCGGTAAGGCTGGAAGCAAGACGCCGGAATTCCTCTCGACGCACCCGTCCGACAGCACCCGCGTGAAGCAGCTCCAGGGCTGGCTCGCGGAGGCCAAGGCTCAGATGCCGAAGAAGCCGTAAGGCTCTTCAACGGCGTACAGGAATGAGCGGGCAGGTGAGGTATACGCCCTTCGGGTCGTTCAAGGCGCGAATCGATCGCAGCCACTTGGCGTTCGCCTTGAGGAACTCCTTGGCGGGATCCGCCGATGCCTTGGAGAAGAGAGGCGAGTCGTTGTCGCCGTCCGAGAGAAGTTGTTGGAGCAGGTTCTCGCGGCCAGAATTCAGCGCCGGGATTTGGATCAGCTCGGCCTCCTCGGTCTTGGCCAGCAGCTTGGCTTCCTTGATGGCATCGCGTAGGCCGCCGAGCTTATCCACGAGGCGCAGGCCGCGGGCGTCTTCGCCGAGCCAGACGCGTCCTTGGGCGATCTCGTGGACGTCGTCACGCTTCAGCTCGCGGCCCGCGGCGACGATGCGGAGGAAGTCCTCGTAGACACCGTCGACGGAGGCCTGCACGATCGCCAGTTCCTCGGGGGTTGCGGCGCGATGCTCGGCCAGCAGGTCGGCGTAACGGGCGGTCTTCACGCCGTCGGTGCCGAGCTGCACCTTCTTCGCTAGCTCGCCGTAATTGAAGTGGAGGCCGAAGACGCCAATTGAACCCGTGATCGTCGAGGGGTCGGCCATGATGAGGTTGGCTTTGGCGGCGATATAGTAGCCGCCGCTGGCCGCGACATCGCCCATGGAGACGACCACGGGAGTGCCTTGTCTCTTGAGGAGTCCGACCTCGCGCGCGACGACGTCGCTGGCGAAGGCTGAGCCGCCCGGACTATTCACGCGGAGCACGACCGCTTTGATGCGATTATCGCCGCGCAGCAGGCGCAGGTCACGGGCTAGGCGGTCGCCGCCGATGATGCCCGGCGCACCCCAGCCGTCGACAATCTCGCCTTCAGCGTAGACGATCGCGATCCGTGGGCCGTTGTGCGGCAAGGTCACCTTATTGGCGTAGCGGTGCAGGTTTACCTGCTGGAAGGAAGTGCCCGAGTCGTCGGCGGCCGCACCCGCTGCCCGGACCTGCTTGACGAGTTCGTCGCGATGCATGGCCTTATCGGCCAGCTTGAGCTCGACGGCTTTCTGCGCGTTGAAGACGCCGGCTGAGTTGACCGTCTTGGTGAGAGCACCGGTGGAAAGGCTTCGCGATCTGGCGATGTCGGCGAGGATGCGCTTCCAGATTCCTCCCATCAGGGCTTCAGACTGCTCGCGGGCGGAGTCGCTCATGACCCCGCCGAGGTAAGGTTCCACGGCGGACTTATATTTGCCGACCTTGGTCACCTGCACGCCGATACCTAGTAGCTTCAGCGAGTCCCCGTAGTAGGTGTGATACGAGGCGAGTCCCTTCAGTTCGAGTTCGCCCGCGGTATGCACGTAGACCTTGTCCGCGACGCTGGAGAGGTAGTATTCGCCTTGGCTGCCGTTCTCGATCCAAGCGATGACGGGCTTACCACTGGTCTTGAAGGCGGTGATGGCCTTGCGGAGCTCGGCCTTCTGGGTGACGCCGGCGGCGAGCGGGCCGTTCAGCAGGATGCCGACGATATTCCGGTCTTTGGCGGCGAGATCGATCGCTTCCAGCGCCCGGAGCAGGTCGAGTTCAGGTCCGCTCCCGCCGAGCAGCAAAAGGTCGAGGCCAGGGGTGCCGTGGGCGGGCGTATCGTTGATCGTGAGATCTCCGCCGATGACGAGCATCGACTTGGGCTTCACGGAGACCGCGGCGGACTCATGGTTGCTGCCGGCTGAGCTCGCGAGCGAGACGATGAGGGCGATCAACGCAAAGCCGCTGATGGCCGCGGCGAGGAAAGTACCGAGTACGGAGGCGAAGACAGACTTGAAGAAATCTTTCATGGGACGGGGAGAGGGGTGGGTGTCGTTAAAATGATGCTTTCGTGTCTCCTTTTCGCCAACCAAAAGCTCATTATTGATACCCCTTTCCTCTCGATGCCGCCCGTCTCGGGGCCTAGTTTCTCGCTATGTCAGAGAACACGTCCTCGGCCGGCGCCGGCACTTCCCGCAAGGCGTTGGCCATCAATCTTGATCGGTCGGCCTACGGGGCCTTCGCCGAGATCGGGGCGGGGCAGGAAGTGGTCCGGCACTTCTTCAAGTCGGGCGGAGCCTCAGGTACGGTGGCAAAGAGCATCTCCGCCTATGATATGCGTGTCAGCGACGCGATCTACGGCCACCCTCAACGCTATGTTTCCCGGCAACGGCTGGAGCAGATGCTCGACCATGAGTACGGCCTTCTGGTCGATCGCCTGAAAGCTGAACGTGGCCCGGTGACCCGCTTCTTCGCCTTCGCCGACACGGTGGCGACGACCCCTCATGACGGTAAAGGGCAGGGTCACTCTTGGATCGGCATCCGCTTTCAAGACCATCCCCAGGCCGAGCCAAGCGAGGTCATCCTCCATCTTCGTCTCTGGGATAAGGACGCGGGACGCCAGCAGGACGCCCTCGGCGCCGTCGGCGTGAACCTCATCCACGCCGCCCTCAACACGCGCGATAGCGTCGACAACTTCCTCAACGCCTTGGTCGATGAGGTTGGGGCCGGCCGCGTCGAGGTCGAGTTCGTCCATTTCAGCGGGCCGGCTTTTGGCTCCTTCGACAATCGCGCGGCCGCCCTGCGGCTGGTCCGCCTCGGCCTCACGGACGCCGTGCTCTTCGGTCCGGAAGGCGATCCGCAGGTTCCGAGCGAATACTTCCACAAGCGTTCAGTCTTGGTCGCCCGCGGTACCTTCCGCCCCGTCTCGATCGTCAATGTGGACATGCTCGCCTGCGCTTTGCGTGCCCTGCCCGAGGGCGGCAAGGACGTGGTCCCGCTGTTCGAGATGTGCATCGGCTCCGACCCGCACCCTGAATCCGAACTCATCGACCGCATCCGCCTCGTGGGTGCGATGCAGCACCCCCTCCTCGTCACGCGCCATCGCGGCTGGTACCGTCTCCCGGCCTACTTTCGTCTGCACACCACGGGGAGCATCACGCTGGTGGCGGGCATGAACAACCTCGTCGACCTCTTTAATCCCGAGCACTACACCCACCTCGAAGGCGGCGTCCTAGAATCTTGCGGCCGTCTCTTTAAGGATGGCGTCCGCGTCATGGTCTACCCGATGCGCGGCGATCAGCTCCGCCGCCTGATCTTAGACCCGGTCGCCTGCAAGGTCTGCTTCCCGGAGAGTTATAGCGTCGCCGAAGATTCGGTCGTGACCGCTTCCGCTATCCAGATGCGCCCCTCGGTGGCCGGCCTGTTCCAGCACCTGCTCAATAACGGCTTCCTAGTGCCCATCAAGGGGGCGGACCCCCTCGCGATGGCCTGCCAGCCGCGCACCTTGGCCGAACGTATCCGCAAGAACGAGGGCGGCTGGGAAAAAGAAGTGCCTCCTCCGGTTGCGGTTGCGATCCGCAGCCTCAAGTTATGGGCGAGGTAGCCCATGCCCGTCACTTCCCTTCCCCCCGCCCAAGACACGGAGCTCTCGCTCTCCGTCGAACGTGCCTATCGTGAGTCGCTGGTGACGGATCGGCTCGGCGCCATCTGGTCGCTGATCCTCGCGAAATGCTTCCTGGCGCAGTGGGCGATTCTCCGCTTCGAGATCCCTATCAGCGGTCCGCGCTATATCTGGACGCTCACGTTGATCATGGGGATCGTCGCCTCGGCTTATTACCTGCACGCCCACCGGGTGCGGCTGTACCTGCTCCCCACGCATTTCCGCGTGAACGCCGCGGTGCTCGCCGGGCTCGTCGTGGCGTTAGGTTTCGTCGCGTATGCGTATTTTGCCCGGGGCCTCCTGTCCGCTCCGGTGGCGACGGCGCTTGCGGCGGTGTTGTTAGGTTCGTGGTCCCTCGCGCGCGCGGCGTTGCGCCGCGCGTGGCCGCCGCTTTTCGGCGCCTTCCTCTGGTGGGGGCTCGCCGCTACGGCCCTGCGTTCGCCGCCCGACCAAGCGTTGCTCTGGCTGGGGCTAGGCTTGCTGTGCGCGCAGGCGTTGCCGGGCTTCGCGGTCGCGGCCCAGGCATCCCGCCGTCGCGTCTGATCAGGCCGCGGGCTTGCTGCCGGCGCTGTTCATGAGGTGCGTCATGAAGCGCTTCATGGCCGGCGTCAGGACGCGGCCTTTGCGATGCAGAATGGCCAACGGGCGGGCCACGCGGCGGTCCCGCAGGCGCAGCATGACGAGCGTGCCTTGCTCGACTTCCTGGCGGATGGTGCCTTCGGGCACAAGCGCCACGCCGGCGTCGACTTCGACCGCGCGCTTGAGCGTTTCGATGTTATCGAACTCCATGGAGGGCTCGAGCTCGATGCGCTGTTCGCGGAAGAATTGGTCGAGCGCCTTGCGTGTCGGGATATCTTGGTCGAAGCCGATGAACTTGCCGCCCTGCAGGTCGGCGAGGTCGATCTCCTTCTTGCCCGCAAGCTTGTGCTTGGGCGAGCAGATGGCGACGAGCTGGTCTTCCATCAGGGGGATGATCTCGACCTGGCGGGTCTTCTGCGGGAAGGCGACGAGACCGAAGTCCACCGCGTTCGAGATGACGTCCTCGTAGACGAGGTTCGAGCGACGGTATTCGACGCGCACGTTGACGTGCGGGAATTCCTGCATGAACGATTTCACGTGCGGCGGGAGCTCATGGAGGCCGATCGAGACGATGGTCGAGATGTGGACGGTGCCGCTGACGACCTTGCGCATCTCCTGCATCTCGCTGCCGACCTGTTCGTAGCGGTTGAGGATATCCTTGGAGGCCTCATAGAGGCTACGGCCTTCGCGCGTGAGCCGGAACTGCTTCTGGCTGCGGTCGACGATCAGAACGTTGAAATGCTTTTCCATCGAGCGTAGCTGCTGGCTGACGGCCGACTGGGTGATGGCGTTGAGC
>DBCR01000065.1 GCA_002293125.1 Opitutia bacterium UBA953 | reverse complement strand
GGAAGCGGAGGAGACCTCTGGGCTGGCGGCGAGCTGCTTTGCGAGCGCTTCAGGGCGCTCAATCGGTGCAGGACCCGTGACCTGGCAGTCGCCGAAGGATTCGCGGATACGCAGGCGATGCTCTTCGCCGAAACCGTTCATCACCGTCTGCACGATGAGCAACGAAGCCACGCCGAGGCCGACGCCGAGGATCGATACCGTCGCGAACGCCGGGAAGCGCTTACCGGGAGGGAAGAGCTGGCGGAGGGCGAGATGGAGGAACCAGGGCAAGGGAAAGGACTCAGGCCTGCGCTTCGGGCGCGAGCGTCGGGAACAGGATGACGTCGCGGATGTTGGCCGCGCCAGTCAGCAGGATCACCAGGCGGTCGATGCCGATGCCGAGGCCGCCCGCGGGGGGCATGCCGTGCTCGAGCGCGAGGAGGAAGTCTTCGTCGATTTTCTGCGTCTCGGCGCCGGCCTGGAGCTGCAGCATCTGACGCTGCACGCCGGGGTCGTTCTGCTCGGAGTAGGCCGGAGCGATCTCCTGGCCGTTGATGCAGAGTTCGAAGACGTCGATGGTCGAGTCGTCGCTGAGGGTGACCTTGGCGAGCGGGCAGAGTTCCTTCGGGATGTGCGTGACGAACGTCGGCTGGATGAGGCCGGGCTCGATGAGCTTGCCGAACACTTCGTTGGTGACCTCGAAATCTTCCCAGTCGGTGCGCGGCTCGTGGAGGCCGAGGGCCTTGCACGCGGCGATCTTCTCTTCCTTCGAGCGCGAGAACCACTGCGGGTCGCCCGTGCGTTCGACGATGAGGTCCTTGTACTTCGCTTCGCGCCATTCGCCGCCAAGCTCGATGGCCACGCCGTCCGGACGGACGACGCTGGTCGTGCCGAGGACATCGGCGCAGACTTTTTGGATCATCGAGCGGACGAGCTCCATCATGCCGCGGTAATCCGTATAGGCTTGGTAGGCCTCGAGCATCGTAAACTCGGGGCTGTGCTTCACCGAGACGCCTTCATTGCGGAAGACGCGGCCGATTTCGAAGACGCGGTCCATGCCGCCGACGAGGCAGCGCTTCAGGTGAAGTTCGAGGGCGATACGGAGATAGAAATCGCAATCGAGCGCGTTGGAGTGCGTCTCGAACGGACGGGCGGCGGCGCCGCCGGCGATGGCGTGCAGGGCCGGGGTCTCGACTTCGGTGAACTGGCGGCTCCAGAGGAAACGGCGGATCGATTCGACGACGCGACTGCGAGTGAAGAGACGGCGACGGGACTCTTCGTTGACGACGAGGTCGAGGTAACGCTGGCGGTAGATCTTCTCGGCGTCGGTCAGGCCGGCCCATTTTTCTGGCAGCGGGCGGAGGGACTTCGCGACCATCTTGTATTCGGCCACGCGCACCGTGACCTCACCGGTCTTCGTACGGAAGAGTTTACCGCGGACGCCCACGAAGTCGCCGGAGTCGACCATCTTCTTAAAATGGGAGTCATACGCATCGCCCAGGGCGTCGCGGGTAAAGTAGGTCTGGATCAGGCCGCCACGGTCGAGAATCTTGACGAAGCTGGCCTTACCCATCACGCGCAGGGCGACGATACGGCCGGCGACGGAGACCTCCGGACCTTCTTCGACGCCTTCGGGCAGGAGGGCCGGGCATTCGTTCGAGACATGGGTCTGGTTCCACTCGGCACGGAAGGGGTCTTCGCCCGCGGCGCGAAGAAGGGCGAGCTTCTCCTTACGGACCGCATGCAGGTCGTGGGAGATGGCGTTGAGGTCGGGCTTTTCGCTCATGTTGGCTACCCCAAAGGGGTGCCTCCGAGCAGGCGGGGTGGCAAGGGCGAAAGGTTCGGCTTTCCGTGTTGCGGCGGGGGCTTTCCGGAGAATAACCGAGACCCATGAAGGCCTATCTCGACCTGCTTCGCCACGTCCGGCAGCACGGAGAAATCCGAGGCGACCGCACCGGCACGGGCACGATCGGCATCTTCGGGGCGCAACTGCGCTTCGACCTCGCCGAAGGCTTCCCTCTGCTCACGACCAAGAAGGTCCACCTCAAGTCGATCACGCACGAACTGCTCTGGTTCCTCTCCGGCAGCACGCAGAACGCCTGGCTTACCGAGCGCGGCGTCAGCATCTGGAACGAATGGGCCAGCGCCGAGCAGTGCGCGAAGTTCGGCCGCCCGGAAGGCGACCTCGGTCCCGTCTACGGCCACCAGTGGCGCCGCTTCGGTGCGACGAAAAAGCCTGATGGCACTTACGAGAACGACGGCGTCGACCAGATCCGTCGCGTCGTCGACGAGATCAAGCGCAATCCCTCGAGCCGCCGCCTCATCGTCACCGGTTGGAATCCGCAGGAAGCCGACCAGGTCGCCCTGCCCCCTTGCCACACGCTCTTCCAGTTCTACGTCTCGACCGATGGTCGCCTCAGCTGCCAGCTGTATCAGCGCAGCGCGGACCTCTTCCTCGGCGTGCCGTTCAACCTCGCGAGCTACGCCATGCTCACGCACATGATCGCGCAGGTCACAGGCCTGAAACCGGGGCATTTCGTGCACACCTTCGGCGATGCGCACATCTATTCCAACCACGTGGAGCAGGTCGAACTGCAGCTCTCCCGCGAGACGCGCGCCCTGCCCCGCCTGGTGCTGAACCCCGACGTGAAGGATCTCTTCGCATTCCAGTTCGAAGACATCATCATCGAAGGCTACGACCCGCATCCGGCGATCAAGGCGCCCGTCGCCATCTGACGTCGTGGACTTCGGTCGACCCCTCATCGCCATCGCGGCCGTCGCGCGCAATCGCGGCATCGGCCTGAACAATAAGCTCCCGTGGCGCATCCCGGAGGACTTCGCGTTCTTCAAGTCGACCACCATGGGCCAGGTGCTGCTCATGGGACGCAAGACGTATGAGTCCATCGGCCGTCCGCTTCCCGGTCGCACGACCGTCGTGCTGAGTCGCTCCGGCTTCACCGCGCCCGGCGTGATCGTCGCCAAGGATTGGCAAGAGGCCGCGCTCGTCGAACCGACCAAGACCCTTTTTCTCGCCGGCGGTGCCGCGCTTTATGCCGAAGCCCTGCCCTGGTGCGCCGAGCTGATCCTCACCCATGTGGACATGGAGCCCGAGGCGGATGCCTTTTTCCCTGATTGGACCGGTCGGTTCGACGCCGGGGAGGTCATCGCCCAGCACCCCACCTGCGTGATGCGCCGGCACCGGCCGCTTTGAGGTATTGAGCGTTTTCGCTCATATTTAAGGGGTCTCGGGTGGGAGGGGGCTAACGACCCCCACAAAGTGGCAAAAAAGGGCGTTTAGGGGCGTTTTCTCCTTTCCAATACCTCCCCCCGCCCTACCGTCCGACCCATGCCGGACGGCCTGTTTATTTTTTTCGCAGCACTGACCCTCGGGGCTGCCCTTCTCTTGGTCCTCAGCCGCAACGCGGTGACCTCCGCCATGGGGATGATCTTGGCCTTGGTCGGGGTGGCCGCCGAGTTCTTCCTCCTGGACGCCTACTTCCTCGGCGTGCTGCAGATCCTCGTCTACGCCGGCGCCGTGATGGTGCTCTTCCTCTTCATCATCATGCTCCTCGATACCGAGGATGCGCAGGGCGCCTATCCGTGGAAGACCGCGGCGCTCGGTCTCGCGACTTTCTTCCTCCTCGCGGCCGGCGTGCTCTGGCTCTTCCACTGGTCCGGTGCCGTCTCCGCCGTCAAAGCCGGCGCCACGCCGCCTGAGCTCTCCGCCAACCCCGTCGAGTTCGTCACCGCCGCCAAGGCGTTTGGCCGCCTCCTCTACACGAAGTATCTCCTGCCCTTGGAAATCGCCGGCTTCCTGCTCCTCGTCGCCCTCGTCGGCGTCGTGTCGCTGAGCAAGGACAACCCCGAAACCAAAGCCTGATCTTTCCGCCATGGAAAACACCTCCCTCGCTCACCACCTCATCCTGGCGGGCCTCCTTTTCGTCCTAGGCCTGACTGGCGTGCTCGTGCGCCGTAACCTGCTCGTCGTGTACATGTGCCTCGAGCTCATGCTCGCCGCCGCCACGCTCGCGCTCGTCGCCTTCTCGCGCTTCAACCGCACCATGGACGGCGCGGTCCTCGTCTTCTTCGTCATCACCGTCGCGGCCGC
>DBCR01000001.1:4736-11214 GCA_002293125.1 Opitutia bacterium UBA953 | reverse complement strand
CTGACCGGACGATCTCCATCGACACGCTGGTCTGGACGAACGGCATGGCCAACTGGACCCCGCTCCAGCAGACCCAACTCGCCGCCGGCCTGCCAGTGCCGCCGCCGATGTCCCCATCGGCCCCGAGTTCTCCCCAGTATCACGGCATCCCGAGCCAGCACCACCCTGACGCCAAGGATCGCGTGGCCTACGTCCTCCTCGCCGTCCTGCTGGGCATCGGTATCCATAACTTTTACGCCGGCTACACCACCAAGGGCATCATCCAGTTGCTCGTCTCCATCCTGAGCTGCGGCATCCTCTGGTTCTTCATGTGGATCTGGGCCATCATCGAAGCCTGCACGGTCACGCAGGACGCCAACGGCGTCCGCTTCAAGTAAGCCGCGCTGAACCGCCCAACAAAAAGGCCGCCCACTGGGCGGCCTTTTGCTTTGGCTGACGAGACAGCTTACTTGCCGGCGACGTACGCGAGACCACCCGCGGTCTTGGCCACGGCGTCGGCACCTTCGAGAAGGTCGGCGATGGGGTCCCACTTGCCCTTGACGAGGCCGTCACGGGCGGAAGCGGCGATATCCGCCTTCCAGGTCTTGGCGCCGGCGGAGACAGTCAGCTGGACGACGTCGACGGTGACTTCGACGTCAGGATTGGCGCGCACGAAGGCGTCGCACTCGGCGAGGTCTACCTTGGAGAGGGTCAGGCAAGGCACGCCGAGGGTCGTGGAGTTGCCGAAGAAGATCTCGGCGAAGCTGCCCCCGACGAAGGCCGTGAAACCGAAGCGCCAGAGCGACTGCGGGGCATGCTCGCGAGAACTGCCGCAACCGAAGTTGAAGCCGACGACCATGACGCCCTGCTTGGCGGCGGCGATGCGGGCGGCCTGGGCTGAGTTCATCGGATGGGGGCGCTCCTTACCGTCAGGACCGGTACGCTCATCGCGGAAGGCGTGTTCACCAAGACCGTCGAAGGTCACGCAGCGGAGGAAGCGCGCAGGGATGATGCGGTCGGTATCGATGTCGTCGCCGGGGACGGCGAGGGCGAGGGCTTTGACCTGGGTGATTTGGGCGAGGGACATGGCGGATTAAAGAAGATTAGGCGGCGACGGGGCGACGGATGACGCAGGCGGGCATCGCGAGCGCAGAGGCGAGCGAGACGAGGCGCTCTTCGGCGATGGAGGCGGCGACGGTCTCGTCGGCCAGCAGGATCGCGTGGCCGTCCACAACCCAAGGCAGGGTCACGGTGCACACGGGCTTACCGTCGTAATGGGCGTCGACGCGCACGTCGCGCTGACAGGCGAGCCCTTCGGCCGAGCAGGCCGCGGCGACGTCATCGCCTTGGGCGATACGTTCGAGCACGCGGTCGACTGGCGCGGAGGCGGACATCAGACCTTGAAGACTTCGCGGGCGTCGGTGACCTGACCAGTGATGGCGGCAGCGGCGACCATGAGCGGGCTCATGAGTACCGTACGGCCGGTCTGGGAGCCTTGGCGGCCCTTGAAGTTACGGTTCGAGGAACTAGCGCAGAGCTGGTCGCCGACAAGCTTATCGGGATTCATCGCGAGGCACATGGAGCAACCTGCGCCACGCCATTCGAAGCCAGCTTCGATGTAGATCTTATCGAGGCCTTCGTGCACAGCCTGGATCGCGGTGAGCTGGGAACCGGGGACGACGATCGCCTTGACACTCGGGCTGACCTTGCGGCCCTTGAGGTACTTGGCGACTTCGCGGAGGTCGGAGATGCGGCCGTTGGTGCAGGAACCGAGGAAGCAGACGTCGACCTTGGTGCCCTTGATCGGGGTGTTCGGCGCGAGCTTCATATGAGCGTAGGCGTCTTCGGCGGTCTGGCGGTCGGCGGCGTTGAGGGTCTCGAGCGCCGGCATCTTTTCATCGATGAAGATGGCCTGTCCCGGGGTGATGCCCCAGGTGACGGTCGGTCGGATGTCCTCGGCCTTGAAGACCTTGACGTCGTCATACCGGCAACCGGCGTCGGAAGCGAAGGAAGCCCAGCGGGCCACGGCGGCGTCCCAATCGGCGGCTTTGGGGGCGAACGGCTTGCCCTTGATGTAATCGAAAGTCTTCTGGTCCGGATTGACGTAACCACAGCGGGCCCCGCCTTCGATGGACATATTGCAAACCGTCATGCGCTCCTCGAGAGAGAAGCCGTCGAAGGTCGTGCCGGCGTATTCGTAGGCGAAGCCGATACCACCATTGACGCCGAGGACGCGGATGATGTGCAGGATGACGTCCTTGGCGTAGACGCCAGGGGCGAGCTTGCCGTTGACCTCGATGCGACGGACCTTGAGCGGGCTGAGGGCGAGGGTCTGGGTCGCAAGGACGTCGCGGACCTGCGTGGTACCGATACCGAAGGCAATCGCGCCGAACGCACCGTGGGTGGCGGTATGGGAGTCGCCGCAGGCGATCGTGGTGCCTGGCTGGGTGATACCCTGTTCCGGACCGACCATGTGGACGATGCCCTGGGTGCCAGTCGTGGTGTCGAAGAAGCGGATGCCGTAGTCCTTGGTGTTCTTACGGAGGGCCTCGATCATCTCCTGGGCGATCGGGTCGGAGTAAGGCTCCTTGAGCTCGTTGGTCGGGACGATGTGGTCGACCGTGGCGAAGGTGCGCTGCGGGTATTTCACCTTGAGGCCGAGGTCCCGGAGCATGCCGAAGGCCTGGGGGCTCGTCACCTCATGGATGAGGTGCGTGCCGATGAACAATTGGGTCTGCCCGTTAGGCAGCTTGCGCACCGTATGCGCTTCCCAAACTTTCTGGAACAGGGTCTTAGCCATCTTGGTAAAAGGTGAAGGGTCAACGTAGGAAGGGACCGGGGCTGGTCAATCCTGCAGGCAAGCCGAGGGCGGGCATATTTGATGATAAAACGGCCATCCCGCAGGAGCGGACGCCGCCGTGTCTTGACCCGCTCGCCCCTCCCCTTCCATCCTGCACCCATGGACCGTACGCTCACCCTTAGCTTCTCCTGCCCAGACACCAGCGGCATCGTGGCCGAGGTCTCCGCGTTCGTCGCCGGCCATCAGGGCTGGATCACGGAAGCCAGCCAGCACACCGAGCACGAGCTTTCCCGCTTCTTCATGCGCGTCGAGATCCGGGCCGAGTCGCTCGACTTCCCCGCCGGTGAATTCGCCCAACGCTTCGCCCCTGTGGCAAAGAAGTTCGCGATGGACTGGAAGGTCTCCGACTCCGCGCGACCGCGCCGCGTCGTCCTGCTCTGCTCCAAGCAGGAGCACTGCCTGTACGACCTGCTCGCCCGCCACGTCGCCCAGGATTTCCCCTTCGTCGTCCCCTGCGTGATCTCCAATCACGAAGACCACCGCAAGATCGTCGAAGCCCACGGCATCCCGTTCCACTTCGTCCCGGTGACGCCGGAGACGAAGCACGCGGCATTTCGTAAGATGGAGCAGATCTTCCGCGACGCGAAAGCGGATCTCATCGTCCTCGCCCGCTACATGCAGGTGCTCGACGAACCGATGTGCCGCGACTTCGCCGGTAAGATCATCAACATCCATCACTCGTTCCTGCCCTCGTTCGCCGGTGCCAAGCCTTACCATCAGGCGCATCGCCGCGGCGTGAAGCTCATCGGCGCCACCTGCCACTTCGTCACGCCCGAGCTCGACGAAGGACCCATCGTGGAACAGGACGTGATCCGCATCGACCACTCGGACACGCCGGAAGACATGGCCCACCTGGGCAAGGACATCGAGAAGGTCGTGCTCGCCCGCGGCCTGCGCGCCGTCGTCGAGGACCGCGTTCTCCTCGCTGGCAATAAGACCGTTATCTTCCGTTAAAAACCGCCCCGGCGGAAGGGTTTGGCGTTGGCGGAAGGACGGACGAAAGACAGGATAAGTGACCCCTCACTATGCGTCCCCTTTGCGCCTTCCTCTTTGCGACCTCCGTCGCTTTCGCCGCCGTTTCCCCGGAAGAGATCACGCCGTCGAAAAAAGCACCCTTCTTGCAGCCCGCCGAAGCTGCGCGCGGCGAACTGCACGAATCCATCAAGACTTATATGGCCAAGGAGCCCGGCACATTCGGTGCCCATCCGGCGGCAGCGGATTTCCCGGGCATCGTCGAAGCCAAAGAGCGCGTCGCCCGCAAGGTCGTCTACGATTCCAATCTCGTCCATCGCTGGGACACCACCGCCGGCAATGCACCTAACCTCGCCACCGGCCCGGACGCCTGGCAGGAGACCGGACTCTACGCCGCGCCGGGCGAGGTCGTGATCGTGAAGGTTGCTTCGCTTCCCGAGCACCGCGTGATCAAGATCATCGTCGGCTGCCACCGCGACAGCCTGCTCAAGCTCGATAAGTGGAACCGCTTCCCGGTGATCAACCGGACGTTCGAGCTGAAGGTCGGCGACAATAAGATCGCCAACGCGTTCGGCGGCCAGCTCTTCATCCAGAGCTCCCACAAGGATTGGCGGAAGCCGGTGAAGGCGTCGCCCTCCACTCCATTGGAATTCAGCAACGCCGTCGCGATGCCCACCTACGTCCTCGGCAAGGACACTCCCGACACCTGGATGAAGGCCAAGCAGCACCCCGCTCCGTGGGTCACGCTCGTCGGCAAACATGTGATTCTCCACGTTCAGGCCTCCGAAGTGAAGAAACTCACCGATCCGAAAGCGCTGCTGGAATGGTGGGACAAGGCTTTGGCACTCGAAGGTGACCTCGTCGCGCTGAACCGTCTCGCCCCGGAACGCGTCGTCCCGGACCGGCAGATCTCCGCCGGCTTCATGCACTCGGGCTACCCGTTCATGTGTTGGATCGAGCCGTCACAGAAGGACAGCATCGACCTCCCGAAGCTGACCAAGGAAGGCAACTGGGGGTTCTTCCATGAGCTTGGTCATAACCACCAGCGCCGCGACTGGACCTTCGACGGCCAGACGGAAGTGACCTGCAATTTCTTCTCCCTCTACGTGATGGAAAAACTCGTCGGTAAGCCGCAGGGCCGCGGCCATCCGGCGATGGAGAAGATCGATGAGCTCCTCGCCAAGCGCTTCGCCGCCGAACCCAACAAGGGCCCGTTCGAACAGCTCGCGACATTCGTCGTCCTGATCCGTGCCCATGGCTGGGAACCCCTCCGCCAGACGCTCCGCTCCTACGCCGCCGAACCCGCACCGAAGGGAGCGTCGAAGGAACAACTGCAGAGCCTCTTCGCCCTGCGCTACGGCAAGGCCGCCAAGGCCGACGTGAGCGAGTATTTCGAGAAGATGGGCTACCACGTAGAGCCGACCGCCAAAGGAGCGCTCAAAGGCCTTCCCGCCTTCAAGCCGAGCCTGCCCACGCCGGCTAAGTGACGCTGCGGCAACGGTTCCCGTGGTGACGCCTTCTGCCTCGCCCTGCGGACTGATTTAAACTTAATACGGCCCGTCGGCCCTCACCGACGTTTTCCGACCATGTCCCTCATTTCCCGCCTTTCCGCCCGCCTCCAGAACCACCCCAAACGCATCGTCTTCCCGGAAGGTGCCGACGCCCGCGTCATCCAGGCCGCCCGCCAGTTCGTGGTAAAGAAGCTCGGCGTGCCGATCCTCGTCGGCGACCGCCAGCGCATCAAGGTCAACGCCGCCCGCCTCAATATCAGCCTCGAAGGCATCCGCGTCATAGAACCGGAACGCAGCGACGAGCTCAAGAGCTTCACGGAGAAACTCGAATCGATCCAGCGCTACGGCAATACGAACCTCCAGGGCAATCCGGCCGAACTCGCCCTCAACCCGAATTACTTCGCCTGCCTGATGGTCGCCACCGGCGGCGCCGACGCCCTGATTTCAGGCGCCACGCTGCACGCCTCTTCCGGCCTGCGCGCCATCCTCCAAGTGATGCCCCGCCAGACGGGCGTCGAGACGGTTTCCTCGATGCAGATCCTCGAATCCGAAGAGGGTAAGTTCGGCATCGAAGGCGTGCTCTTCCTCGCCGATTGCGGCGTGATCCCCGATCCGACCGCCGAACAGCTCGCCGATATCGCGGTGACCACCGCGGGTCTCGCCGGCCACCTGACCAACACGACCCCGAAGGTCGCGATGCTCGCCTACTCGACCCACGCCTCCAATCCACGACTCGCCTCGGTGAAGAAAGTCCAGGTCGCCACCGACCTCGCTCGCCGCAAGGCCCGTGAACTGGGCATCACCTGCGATATCGATGGCGACATGCAGGCCGACGCGGCGATTAATCCATTCGCAGCCCAGTCCAAGGAAGTCGCCGGCGCGGTCGCCGGACGCGCGAGCGTGCTGATCTTCCCCGACCTCAACTCGGGCAACATCGCTTCGAAACTCGCCCAGCACATCGCCGATATCCCGGCCTACGGCCAGATCCTCACGGGCCTTGAGCGCCCCGCCGCCGAAATCTCCCGCGGCGCCAGCGCCCACGATATCTTCGGTACGGCGGTCATTGTCGCCGCCCAGGCGGTCGACAAGTCCTACCTCTTCCCGAAGCTCAAGGACGGACCCGCTGCCTGACCATGGCCGTACGCAAACGTTTCGC
>DBCR01000001.1:0-4549 GCA_002293125.1 Opitutia bacterium UBA953 | reverse complement strand
GAAGACCAGGTCGACGAGGATACGCTCCTCATCGATGGGCTCTTCGACCTCGATATCCCGATCGCCGCGATGTCGCCCGTGGCCATCGGCCCTGACTTCACGAAGCAGTATCTCGAGAACCCCGATGAGATCGGCCCGCAGCTCAAGGATCGCATCTGCCGCGCCTTTGACCGAAGCGCCTACGGCAAGGACATCGTGGTCGTCGAAGGCTCCGGCCATGCCGGCGTGGGTTCGGTCTTCGGCGCCTCCAACGCCGACAACGCCAAAGTACTCGGATCCAAGGCCATCATCGTCGCGGCGGGTGGCATCGGAAAGCCGATCGATGAGATCGCCCTCAACAAGGCGCTCTTCGACAAGGCCGGCGTGCAAGTGATCGGTGCCATCCTGAACAAGGTGATGCCGGACAAACTTGAATTCATCCGCGACTTTGCTGGTCGCGGCCTACGTAAGCTCGGCGTGCCGCTGCTCGGCGTCGTCCCCCTCCAAGAGATGCTGGTCTACCCGAACCTCGACCAGGTGGCCGACGAGACCAAAGCCCGCTGGATCCACCAACCCGAGGGCCTCCGTCGCGTCCGCCGTGTGGTCATCGGCGCGATGTCCGCCCGCCGACATGCCGAATACCTCCGCGTCCCCGGCACCCTCGTCATCGTCCCGGGCGACCGCGAAGACCTCCTCGAAGCCTTCATCCTCGGCGACGGTGCGAAGTCGCTCTCCGGTGTCATTTTTTCCAACGGCTTGCTCCCCAACGACGACATCGTCCGGCGGATGAAAGAAGCCGGCATCCCCCTGGCCGCCGTCGAGGCCGAATCCTTTGCGGTCACGGCTCGGATCAATAACATGTCGGTGAAGACGATGCGGCAGGACGCCGACAAGATCCCCGTCATCCAGAAGATGATCTCGGAATCGGTCGATATCCCCACCCTGCTTAAGTCGCTCTAAAGCTCAGACCGTTCGCAGCACCTCGCTGAGGCGCGTGAAGTGTGCCTCATCGAAGCCCATCGCCCGCTTCAGGAAGGCATCTCGCTCGATGAGGTTGGGGATTTTGCCCGCTTCCCGCCACTGGGCCGTGGTGATGAGCCCGCGTAAGCGCACCCAGAAAGCCCCGACGGGTACGGGATAATCGCTGCCGTGCAGGAAACGGCCCAAACGACCGGATTCCTTGACCTGCTTGAGGACGCCGCTGCGGATCGGGCTGTTAAGAGCGCTGGTGTCCGCATACATCTTGGGGAATTCATCCATGAGTTTGATGAGCTCGCCGAAGTAGTTCTGGTCGAAGAAGTGGCTGTTGCCTGAAGAAT
Organism: Opitutia bacterium UBA953; assembly: GCA_002293125.1. Taxonomy (GTDB): domain Bacteria; phylum Verrucomicrobiota; class Verrucomicrobiia; order Opitutales; family UBA953; genus UBA953. Next base: position 3,251 of record DBCR01000001.1, on the reverse strand, counting down.
GGGCGGCGATGACCTTGACGCCGAGTTCCAGAGGACGGCGTAAGACCCGCGGATCCTGATAGGAACGGTTGATGACCGGCACGGTCATTTCGCCGCCAGTATGACAGAGGAACGGGAGGTCCGCAGCCGCCATGCGGCGCCAGAACTCATCATACTGAGGCAGCGAGCAATCCACGTTCTGGCAATTCGGGAGCAGCTTGAGGGCGCGGGCGCCGGAGGCCAGGCAGCGGTCCAGCTCCTCCAAGGCGTCCTTACGCCCCGGATGGATCGACACCGCGGGCACGAACTCCGGATTCTCGCGGCAGACCTTGAATAAGTAGTCGTTCGGCACATGGAACGAACCAAAGTCCATCTTCTTGCCTTCTTCGTCGTAGACCTCGTCCTGCGCGAGCAACAAGGCCTTGTCGACATACGAGCCGCGGATCAGTGCACGCAGCGCCTCGACGTATTTCACGTCGAAATCCTTGTGCGTGAGCGGCAGCGGCATCCCGACGGCCCGACGCATGACCTCGCTGAGCGCCCTCAGCCAGAGGCCTTCGATCCGCAACCAGCACCCGCTGCCGTCTTGGCCGTTTCCGACGAGGTGGACGTGGCAATCATAGCGTATTGGTGACATTGGAATAATCAGGGGGCGGACGTTTTTAAGCGTCCTTTTTGTCGGCGGTGATCCGGCCGTAAAGCCAGGCGATGCCGAAGAAGGCGACCGCCAAGGCGGTGCAGGCCGCGATGCGGCCGAGCATGTCGGTGATATCGTGCGAGAGCACCCGGATGGTCGCGATGGCCAGGCCGACGAGGCCGACCATCCGTAAAGCGCGCGTGGCCAACAGATGTCCGATGACGAAGGTCAGCACGGAAGCCAAGGCCCAGAAGAGCGAGACGCCCGCGCCAGGCAGATGGGCCAGCATGACGAAACTCATGAAGAACAAGGAGCCGACGCCAAGGGCGGCACGCTGCACGGTACCCCAGGCTCCCTGTTCCTTCGTGTGGACGACAAGGACGTATAGCAGGCAACCATGGCCGAGCAGGATGAACGGCGATTGGGCTAGGCCGAGCTGCCTCAAACCAGCCCCCTCCGCGACCACGCCCTGGACGAAAAACCCGACGAGGCCGCCGGCGGCAGCCAAGGAAAGATCCGACGGAATGGCTCCAAGTCGGCGCCAGTGAAAGGTGATTCCGACCAGGATCGTCGCACCCGCAGACCAAAGCAAGGCGAGTCGCCAGGCGGACGGAGACCAGCTTGCGGTCGCCGGCGAAAGAAGGCGGCTGACGAGGTGATGGGTGAACGCGAAGAGCACGACGGCCGTCACGAACGTCAAAGCAAAGCGAAGGACCCTGCTGCCATCGCCGGCTCGACCAACAAGTCGCCACATGGCGACACTGTTACCGACCAGCACCAACGCGGCCCAGAAGACCGCCCAAGCGGACGGCTCCGAACCGAAGATCGGACGCCAGAAGATGACAAGCACAGCAGAGAAAAGGTATCCCGGGGCGGCGGCCCAAAGCAGAGCCGGACGGAAACGCACGGCGGCGACCAGCAACAGCACGAGCCACGGCCAACCGGTGTCGACCTTCGGTAATTGATCCTGGACGGCCAGCACGACGGCGGCCAGGCCAAGGATGCCGACGATGCGACGGAATTTCTGCCAACCCGAGATGCGCTCCCAATCCTCGCGAAATGCCAGCATCAGGCCGAAGGCCGCGATACCAGCCAGCGCGATCCAGGGCTCCGCCGGCGGGTGGTCGATGAAAGCGAAGGTCGCGACGCCGGCGAGGGCCTCCGAAGACCAGCGGACGAGCTCCGAGCGCGTGCGCGTGCCGACGACCAAGGTAACCGCGGCGGCGAGCGCCCAGATGAGCCAGACGAGATGCGGATCCACGAGCCATGCCAGCCCGGCGCCCACGAAGCCAACCGCCGCCAAGAGCAACACCTCGAAGACAAGCTGACTTCGCCCCCGCTCCAGCAGTCCGGCGAGAGCGGCGACTGAGGCGATAAGCAGGGAAACTGTCGCCCGATCCCCCTCTGCCCCTTGTGCCAGGAAAAGCGCGATGAAAGCCGGAGAAAAGAAGCTCGCGAGCTGGAAAGCCGCACGGGCATCACGCCCAAGCAACACAGCATCGTCCTTTACCAAGCGCTCGCCAATCCAGAGCACGAGGAACGAACCCAGCGCAGCGAGTTGCAGCGGCAGATAATTCGCACCGTTCGACGGCATGGCGTCGTAAAGGAACAACAGGCAGGCCTGAGAGCCGATCAACCCCAGCACGCCGGCGGAGCCCCACGGGCCGCGCACCATCAGGATGACGCCGAGTAAGGCAATCAAACCGGCACCCGTCGCCGTAGACCCAGGCGCCGCACCGGACCCAATGGAGAAATACACCGCGACGGTGGCGAAGACGACCGCGAGCTGGCCGAAGAGCTTGCTGCCCTTGGCCAGGGCGACGAAGGCGACGCCGAAGGCCACGAGGAACTGGACCAAGGCGGCCTGAGCCGGGCTTTCACAGACCCGCATCTTATCGAGTCCGTAGGTAGCCCAGGCGGCGAACTGCCAGACCGCGAGACCAGTGGCGGCAAGCACCTCTCCCAAGTCCATGCGCTTGGCCGAAAGACGGAGGCCGCCCCAGAAAAGGCCCGCGCCAACCAAAGCCACCTCGATGACACGCACAATCGGCGGAATCGTGGAACGCAGGTTAAGCCAGATGCCGAGGAAGACGACCGCGGCGACGGCGAGCACCCCGCCCACACGCACGGCCCACCAGGCTCCGAGCGCATACTCGCCCTTGAGGTCAGCCGGAGGCAACAGCCCGAGATCGCGGAGTCGCTCAGAGAGAGGATCAGGCTGCGCGACAGCAGCTCGAACCGGAGCCACTGGCTGCACCTGCGTCGATGGGAGAGGCGGAGGCGCGATGGGCGCAGTGGCGACGGAGGCAGTCGGAGCGGCCACCGAAGGCTCCGCGACCGAATTCGCCGGGCTCGCTGGCAACCTTTTATCCAAGACCGCTAAACGCTGTTCCAGCGATTTCACTTCCCCGATGAGCTTGAAGAAACGGATTGGCAGGTAGAGTCCGAGCCCAAGGCAGGCAAAGCCAATCAAGACCGATAATGCTTCCATGCCCTCAAACTAGGCGCCGACCACAAGGAGGCGAGGCTTAGCTGCCCAGCCAAATATCGAATTTTTCAATAACCCCTTTCGGGGCTCAGACGACGGATCGGCCCCGCAGCCAGACGCTAGCCACTTCCGGCCGGACCGAGGAAC
>DBCR01000080.1 GCA_002293125.1 Opitutia bacterium UBA953 | reverse complement strand
ACCTTTGCCGCCAACGCGAACACGACCGGCCGGTTTGCTATCACCGGCGTCGCCAACACATTCACCGGGGATATCAGCATCTTTGGCGGCGAGGTGCGCTTCACCGGGGACGGCAGCATGGGCGCTGCGGCAAATGACATCATCATCGACGGCGGGCGTTTTGGTAAGGCGAGTGATGCCACTACAGTTACCCTCGGGGCTGGCAGGGACATATATGTGGGAGACGGTGCCGGAACCTCAATCAGCTCTGAGGACACGGGCACCCTGGTCTACAACAAAGTCATCGCCAACAAATCCGGAGAAACCGGTTCCTGGGCGAAACAAGGCAGCGGAACCTTCGAGCTCGGCGGCGTTAGCACCTACACCGGGAATACCGCCATCAACCATGGCACCATCAAGCTCACCACCGGCAATGATCGTCTGCCCACCGGCACCGTCGTCTCCCTCGGTCAAGCTTCCGCAGTTAATCTTGGTACTCTCGATCTCAATGGGAGAAGCCAAGAAATCGCTGGCCTCGTGTCGACCTCTGGAATCAATGCCACTGCCTCGAAAAACACGGTGACGTCCGCGACGGCAGCTACCCTGACCATCAGCGTGGCGAACGGGATCACCCACACTTACGGTGATGGGACGGCGGCAAACTCGGGCGTAATCACGGGCCTCCTCTCACTCGTCAAAAGCGGGAGCGGCACCCAGATCCTGGGTGATGCCAACACCTTCACCGGAGGCACCACCATCTCGGCGGGCGCGCTACAGGTCGGCGCGGGCGGCGCGACGGGGACGCTGGCTGGTGCCATCACCAACAACTCCGTGCTCGTCTTCAATCACAGTGGCGACATCACGGCCGACAATCTCATCAGTGGCACCGGCAGTGTGACCAAGCAGGGCGCCGGCACACTCACCCTTTCGGGCGCCAATACCTACACGGGTACGAGCACGATCTCAGCGGGCACGCTTCTGGTGGGTCACCTCACCGCCCTAGGTACGGGCGCGGTCACGGTCAACGGTGGCACGCTCGATCTCAATTTCGCTACGATTGGTGCGATCACCAATGTCATCACCGTCACCAGCGGCTCCGTCATCGGCGGGGCCGTCGCCTCGGCCGCCAACACGGCCGGGACGGTCCCGATCACCGACGTCCTGACTGGGGCCGCCGACCTAACCAAGACCACCGCGGGCACCCTGACCCTAAGCACGCCCCATTTCCACACCGGGGCGACCGTGGCCAACGTAGCCGGAGCGATCATCCAGGCCAGCCACTTGGCCGACACGGGCAGCTCGCTCGGTGCCGGCACCTTGTCCGACCCGACCAAACTCCAACTCGGCGCGGGCGCGGTGCTCGAGTTCACGGGAGCGACGACCACCAGCAGTTCCCGCAGTTTCACCCTGACGGATTCGGCGGGCATCACCACCGCCGTCGGGTCCGCCGGGCTGACCTTCACCTCCGACGCGAAGATCGCCCTCGTCGGCGCCACGCCGGAATTGAAGCTCACGGCCAATAATACCGGCGTCACGAACATCTTCCGCGCGAGCCTGACCGCCGCCGACATCGCCGCCGGCAACGGCATCAAGACCCTGGTCATCGATGGAGCCGGGGTCTGGGTCATCGGCGGCAACTCCAATCGCTTCAAGGGCGATATACGCATCAATGCCGAGGTGAATTCCACCATCGCGCTCGAGGCGGGCGCCACGCCCAACGGCGGGGGCGCGGTCATCGCCTTGGCGAACAACGCACGCGTGCGCTATGAAACAGGCAACACCGACGACCTTTCCGGCAAACTCGAGCTCGTCGCCGGCACCACCGGCAAACTCGACCTCGGCGACAACAACGTCGTCTTCAACTCGGTACTGACCATCGCCGCCGGCACCGGCAGCACGGCGACCCTCACCAAGGAAGGGGGGGGTAAGCTGACCATCGCGGCCGGTAACAATAATAACCTCAACCTCTCCGTCACCGCCGGCACCCTGGTCGTCAACAGCAACCTGGGCAATGTCTCGCTCGCGTCCGGGACGACCTTGGGCGGCTCGGGCACGGTCGGGGCGGTCACGACCGTCTCCGGCTCGATCATCAGTCCGGGTAATTCCCCGGGAAATCTGACCTCGAGCAGCGTCGCGCTTGTCGGCGGTACGAACTTCGAATGGCAGGTCCAGAATGCCACCGGAGCCGCGGGTGTGGGCTACGATACCCTCACGGTCTCGGGCGCCCTCGATGTGTCCGGCGCGGGTTCCGGAAATCGGATCAACCTTAAGGTCATCTCGTTGGACGGCAATGGCGACGGCACGGCCCTCGGCAACCCGCTGAACTTCACCGCCAGCTCCATCCGGACCTTCACCTTCGCCACCGTCGGCTCGTTGAATCTCGGCGCCAACACCAACATCAGCGACGCCTTCACCATCGATGTCAGCCAGTTCACCTATACCGATGGCAGCAGCTCCAACGCCGGCCTCTGGTCGCTCAGCTTCGCGACCAATACCGTCACCTTGACCGCCGTGCCTGAGCCTTCCACCTACGGACTCGGTCTGGGCGCGCTGGCCCTGGCGGCCGCGGCGATCCGCCGCCGCAAGCAGAAGGCGAAGGTCCAAGCCTGAGGCCGACCTGCGGTCGCTTCCGCCCGGACCGGAGGGGCTGTCTGAGATTGCCCCGGTTAGACGGCACACCTAGGTTGCCCCCGTGAGCACGCCCTCCCTCGAAACCCTGAAGTCGGTTGCACTGGCCACCGCTATCGCGGCCGGCGACCTGCTCGCCAAGGGTGCCCAGATGAAGGTCAACGCCTCGACCGACGACGACGTGAAGATGCAGGCCGACGTCGATTCGGAGCACCTGGTGCGAGATATGCTCAAGGCCACGGGTATCCCGGTCATCGGCGAAGAACTCGGCGGCGACGCCTCCCTCTTCGACGGCGACAGCCTCTACTGGGTCGTCGACCCGCTCGACGGCACCTACAACTACCTCCGCCGCCAACCCTCTACCTGCGTCTCGCTAGGCCTGATGCGCGGCAAGGAGCCGGTGCTCGGCGTCATCCACGACTTCACGGGAAAGAAAACCACCCTCGGGGTCGTCGGCGAAGGGAGCTTCCTCAACGGCGTCCGCATCACACCCGGCTGGGTCACCGACATCAAGGATGCCTGCATCATGACGGGCTTCCCCGCCGCCGCCGATAAGTCCGGCCCCGCGATGGAGCTCTTCATCCAGCAAGTCGGCCGTTATAAGAAGATTCGCATGATCGGCTCGGCGGCCCTCGCCCTCGCCTACGTCGGCGAAGGCGTCGCCGATACCTATTACGAATCGGGCACGAACCTCTGGGACGTCGCCGCGGGACTCGCGATCATCAAGGCCTCCGGCGGATATTTCCGCCTCGTCCCGACGGGCAAGCGCCCGCTGAACTTCGACCTCTGGGCCTCAGCCCGCGAGGAGTGGACGCGCTAAGGCTGCGCCTTAGGCGTGGACAAGAAGCCAGATAAGGCTAGGTTTCCGACGTGCTCATCGCGTTCACTAATCCGATCAAAGAAGCCATCATCGAGAATACGGTGGAGAACTACGCCGAGAAAGTCCTCGGCCAAGATTACGGCACAATGGGCTTCTGGGTCGCCCTCGCGATGGTCGTCGTCTACATCCCGCTCCTCGGCCGACTCGCCGCCGCGCACTTTTTCGGCAAGGACGGCACGATCTTCGGTATTGGCCTCACAGGGCTCGTCTCCGTCGCCCTGATCTTCGCGGCCGTCTGCATGGCCGACACGAGCCTTTCGGGCTTTATCCCCAAGTCCATCGAGATCCTGGTGATTTCCCTCTGCACGGCCACGGTCGTCCTATTGGTCACCAGCGCCTCCGCCCAGGTCCTGAGCATGGGCTTCGGCCCCTCCCTCGGCCTCCAGCTGATCTTCTGGAACATCGTCTTCGTCGCCCAGCTGGCCACCCGATTCCTGATGGATTTCTGGAAGCATATCTGACGCTCAAAAGCCCCTAGGTAACAAGAAGGCCGGCCTCCTCGCGGAAGCCGGCCTCTGTTTTAACCGATCACCGGATCAACCCGTAGCTTGGAGGCCGGCGGCGATGGCGTTCAGCGAGAGGAGCATCTGCGGCAGGAGCGCTTCGGCTTCCTTGCGGTCGCCGTCGGCAACCTTCTTGCGCCAATCTTTCAGCAACGCGACCTGCTGCTCGTGCAGGAGGTCGATCGCGGATTCGCGCAGGGCGATGACCTTACGGAGACGCGGACGGCCTTCGCTCAGCTTCGAGCCAGAAAGCTCGTCGAGCATCCTGCGGGTCAGGTTGTGTTCAGCGAGGATGCGGTTCAGGAAGAGGCCGCGGAGCTTCTTGTCGGTGACGAGCGCACCGTAGAGCTTCATCATGCTACGATTCGAGGCCAAGACGCTCGTGGAGGCGTTCTTGAGCATATAGCGCAGAGGTGGCCAGCCGTCGTAGTTCTTCCGGATGACCTCGAAGCCCTTAGGGTCTTCGTCCTTAAGGCGGGCCAGCGCGGAGCCGACACCATACCAGCCGGAGAGATAGAAGCGGGCCTGGCTCCAGGCGAAGACCCACGGAATCGCACGCAAGTCCTCAAGCGAGGCGGCGCCGGTACGACGGGACGGTCGCGAGCCGATACGGCTGGCTTCGATGACGTCGATGGGGGTGGCCTGACGGAAGAACTCGATGAAGCGCGGGGTCTGGATGAGCGACTGGTAGGCCTCACGGGAGAATTCAGCGAGGCGGTCCATGACCTTCGATTGCGCGGTCTCACTGCGGACAGCGACATCGTGCAGGAAGGTGTTCTGGGTCACGCCAGCCGTCAGTAGCTCGAGGTTGTTCACCGCGGTGATGTGGTTGGCGTACTTCTGGGTGATACTCTCACCCTGCTCGGTGACGCGCATCTCGCCTTGGATCGAACCCTGCGGAAGCGCATCGATGAAGCGGTGGGTCGGGCCAGCTCCTCGGGAGATGGTGCCGCCACGGCCATGGAAGAAGACGATGCGGACGCCATGCTTCTCGCCGACAGCGGCTAGGTTCTGCTGGGCACGATAAAGATTCCAGAGGGAGGCGAGGATGCCGCCATCCTTATTGGAGTCGGAGTAACCAATCATCACCTGCTGCGTGAGGCCGTCGGTGATACCGGCGTCGCGACGGGCTTGCAGCGTGCGCTTGGTCATCGGATGGGACAGGAATGAGTCCATGATGCCGGTGCTACGTTCAAGGTCGCCAATCGTCTCGAAGAGCGGGACGACAGGGAGGAGACAGTAGGCGTCTTCCGCGCCACCCGCGGTGAGACCGGCTTCGCGGGCAAGGAGGTAGACAGAAAGCAGGTCGGATACCGAGCGGGTCATGCTGACGATCAGCGAGCCTAGGCCGGCGGAGCCATACTGCTCGATATGGGTGACGAGCGTACGGTGGCAGGCGACCACGGCGTCGGCCTCGGTGCCGATACTGGCCTGCTCGCGCATGAAC
>DBCR01000042.1 GCA_002293125.1 Opitutia bacterium UBA953 | reverse complement strand
GGCGCCGCCGCCCAGTAATTTCCAACCCCTCCCACTTCTACAAATATCATGAGCACTAAAGGAACGATCACCCAGGTCCTCGGCGCCGTCGTCGACGTCCAATTCCCCTCCGACAAGGTCCCTGAGATCTACAACGCGATCCAGATCGACTATAAGGTCGAAGGCAAGGCCACCAAGCTGATCCTCGAGGTCCAGCAGCACCTCGGCAACGGACTCGTCCGCGCCGTGGCGATGACTTCCACCGAAGGCCTGGTGCGCGGCGGCGACGCCCTCGACACCGGCGCCCCGATCACCGTGCCCGTCGGCAACGGCGTCCTCGGCCGCATCTTCAACGTCACCGGCGACGCCGTCGACGAACGCGGCCCGGTCGAGCACACGAAGCGCTACCCGATCCACCGCTTGCCCCCGCCCCTCACCGAGCAGGCTACCTCTGCCGAACTCCTCGGTACCGGCATCAAGGTCATCGATTTGATCTGTCCCTTCGTCAAGGGCGGTAAGGTCGGCGCCTTCGGTGGCGCTGGCGTCGGCAAGACCGTCGTCATCATGGAGCTGATCAACAACATCGCGATGAAGCAGGGCGGTTTCTCCGTCTTCGCCGGCGTCGGCGAGCGCTCCCGTGAAGGCAATGACCTCTACCACGAAATGTCCGAAGCGGGCGTCATCGACCAGAAGGACCTTTCGAAGTCCAAGGTCGCCCTGGTGTACGGACAGATGAATGAGCCGCCCGGTGCCCGTATGCGCGTCGCCCTCTCGGCCCTCGCGATGGCCGAATTCTTCCGCGACGAACAGAACCGCGACGTGCTCCTCTTCGTCGACAACGTCTTCCGCTTCTCCCAGGCCGGTTCCGAAGTGTCCGCGCTCCTCGGTCGCTCGCCTTCCGCGGTGGGTTACCAGCCGACTCTCGCCTCCGAAATGGGTAACCTCCAGGAACGCATCACCTCGACCAAGAAGGGTTCGATCACGTCCTTCCAGGCCGTGTACGTCCCGGCGGACGACTTGACCGACCCGGCTCCGGCCAACACCTTCGCTCACCTTGACTCGACCGTCGTGCTCGAGCGCCGCATCGCCGAACTGGGTATCTACCCGGCCGTCGACCCGCTCGCTTCCACCTCGACCGCGCTCGCTCCCGAAGTCGTCGGCGACCGTCACTTCCGCGTCGCCCGCGGCGTGCAGGGCCTCCTCCAGCGCTACAAGGACCTCCAGGACATCATCGCGATCCTGGGCCTCGACGAACTATCCCCTGACGACAAGCTCGTCGTCTTCCGCGCCCGTAAGGTGCAGAAGTTCCTCTCCCAGCCCTTCCACGTCGCCGAAATCTTCACGGGCTCGCCCGGCAAGTACGTCGCCCTCGACGACACGCTGCGCGGCTTCGAGATGATCCTCTCCGGCGAGCTCGACCACGTGAACGAGAACGACTTCTACATGAAGGGCGGCATCGACGAGGTCCTCGCCGCTTCAGGCCAGGCCAAGAAATAAGCGCACATGTCCCTTACGGTCGAAATCGTCACCCCTGACCGCCGCGCCTACGAAGGCACGGCGGACAAGGTGACCCTGCCCACCGCCATGGGTAGCATCGGCATCTTGCCCGGCCACCAGCCCATCACCGCGATCATCGCCGCCGGCGAAGTCATCCTCACGATCGACGGCAAGATCAGCCGCCTCGCCATCGACCAAGGGTTTGTGCGCGTCGTCTCCGATAAGGTCTCGGTCGTGACCGAAGCCGCCATCGACGAATCGAAGATCGACCTCAAGGCCGTCGAGACCGCCGAAGCGCGTGCTCGCGAAGCCGTCGAGGCCGCCCGTGGTCAGAAGGATATCGACCCGGTCGAGATCGCGAAGATGGAGCAGATTCTCCGCTTCGCCTTGGTGCAGCGCCTCGTGAAGGGTCGCACTTCGCAGGGAATGACGGAGTAAGTTGCCGCTTCTCGGCCTCTCCGCTCCGTTTTTCGTTTAAAGTCATTTAAGCGGAACTTGCCCCTCCTTCACGTGAAGGGCAGAGTTCCCCTGTGATTAAATCTGCGATCACGGTCTCACTCGTCGCCCAAGCCAAGGGCGGACCCTTCGTCTATTGGGATGGCCTTGAATCAGCCGCGGCCTCCGCCGCGAAGCTGGGTTTTGATGCGATCGAGATTTTCGCCCCCTCCGCCGCCTCCATCGACCGCCCGGCGCTTCACGCCCTGCTCAAGCAGCGCGGCCTCACCGCCGCGGCCTTTGGCACGGGCGGCGGTTGGCTCGTCCATAAGTGGCACCTGACCCACGCCGACCCTGCCATCCGCACGCAGGCCCGCGAATTCATCCGCGCGATCATCGACGTGGGCGGAGAATTCCAGGCGCCCGCCATCATCGGCTCGATGCAGGGTAAGGCCGAGGGCGACGTCTCCCGCGAACAGGCGCTCACCTGGTTGGCCGAGGCGCTCACCGATCTCGGTGGCCACGCCGTCCGCTATGGCGTGCCGCTCCTCTACGAGCCTCTCAACCGCTACGAGACGAATCTCCTGAACCGTCAGCTCGACGCCGCCCAATTCCTCGAGGCCCGTAAGGTCAAGAACGTGAAGCTGCTCTGCGACCTGTTCCACATGAATATCGAGGAGGTCTCGAACGCCGCCACGCTCCGCGCCTGCGGCCGCCATGTCGGCCACGTCCACTTCGCCGATAGCAATCGCCAGGCGATCGGCTTCGGTCACACGGACGCCGGCTCCGTCATCGCCGCGCTCAAGGATATCGGCTTTGCCGGTTATCTTTCCGGAGAGATCCTTCCTTTGCCTGACTCCGACGCCGCCTCCGCGCAGACGATCAAGGCCATCCGCTCCTACTTACCCCGCTAAGACCATGCTCAAGCACCAGCTCATCCATCCGAAGATCTCCGAAGTCCTCGCCCGTGCGGGCCATCACTCGGTCATCCTGATCGCCGACGGCAACTACCCCGTCTGGGGCAAGAAGGGCCCGAACGCCGAGCTGGTCTCGCTTAATCTCTCCCCAGGTATCCCCACCGTCGCCCAAGTGTTGCGCGCGGTGCTCAGCGCGGTGCCGGTCGACGCGGTCAACACGATGGGCATCCCGCCGGACGATGCCTACGCGCAGAAGGGTGAGCCGCCCGTGTGGGCTGAGTTCCGCCACGAAGTGAAGGCCGCCGGCCTGAAGCTCGAACTGCAGCCGGTCCTGAAGTGGGATTTCTACAAGGCTGTCGAATCCGCCGACCACATCCTCACGATCCAGACCGGCGACCAAGCCCTCTGGGGTAACGTGCTCCTCACCGTCGGCTGCCGCACGGCCTGAATTTCCACACCATGAAGACTCGCACCCTCGGCAAGACCGGGATCGAACTCCCCATCCTCAGCTTCGGCGCTTCGTCGCTGGGCCAGGAATTCCGCAGCGTCGCCCTCGATGACGCGCTGAAGTCCGTCCAGGTCGCCCTCGACTGCGGCCTCAACTTCATCGACACGTCGCCCTTCTACGGACGCGGCATGTCCGAAGTGCTCCTGGGCATCGCCCTCCGCGGCGTCCCGCGCGACAGCTATAAGCTCTGCACGAAGCTCGGCCGCTACGACCTCCAGCACTTCGACTTCAGCGCGAAGCGCGTCGCGGAGAGCATCGACGTCTCCCTCCACCGCCTCGGCACCGACCACCTCGACATCATCCTCTGCCACGACATCGAGTTCGTCCCGATGCAGCAGATCGTCGACGAGACCATCCCGGCCCTCCGCAAGGCGAAGCAGGCCGGCAAGGTGAAGGCCATCGGCTTCAGCGGCTACCCGCAGAAGATCTTCAAGTTCATCTGCGAGCAGGCCGAGGTCGACTGCGTGCTGAGCTACAACCAGCACACGCTCCAGAACACCCGCTTCTCCGACGAGTCCGTGCCTTACCTGAAGGCCAAGGGCATCGGGGTCATGAACGCCGGCCCCTTCAGCGCCCGTCTTCTCACCAACGCCCCGCTCCCGGCCTGGCTCAAGGAGCCCGAGGAAGTGAAGGCCGCCGCCCGCGCCGCCGCCGCCCATTGCGCCGCGAAGGGCAGCGACATCGCCAAGATCGCGTTGCAGTTCTCGCTCCTGCATCCCGACATCACCACGACGGTCTCGGGCAGCGCCAATCCGGTCAATATCCGCAATTGGGCCAAGTGGGCCGCAGAACCGATCGACCATCAGCTCCTTGCCGAAGTTCTCGCGATCTTCGCCCCGGTGAAGAACCTCGGCCACCTCGAAGGCCTGAAGGAGAACAACTGAGCAGATGAAAGCCATCCGTCTCGACCAGCCGCAGCAGTTCACGCGCATCGATATTCCAGAGCCGCCGGCCCCCGCCGCCGGCGAAGCGGTCGTCCGCGTCCACCGCATCGGCATCTGCGGTACCGACTATGGAGGCTACCTCGGCAAGATGCCGTTCTATTCCTACCCGCGCATCCCCGGCCACGAACTCGGCGTCGAGGTCCTCGCGGTCGGCCCAGGCGTGACCAACGTGAAGCCCGGCGACCGCTGCTCGGTCGAGCCCTACATCAACTGCCAGAAGTGCTATAGCTGCCGCCGTGGGTTCACCAACTGCTGCGAGAACCATCAGACGCTCGGCGTGATGTGCGACGGCGGCATGGCGGAGAAGTTCCTGCTGCCGGCCCGCAAGCTGCACATCTCCACGAAACTTTCCTACGACCAGCTCGCGCTCGTCGAGACGCTCGCCATCGGCTGCCATGCCGTCGATCGCGCCGCACCCAAGGCCGGCGAGACGGTCCTCGTCATCGGCGCCGGCCCCATCGGGCTCTCGGCCGTGGAATTCGTCAAGGTCTCCGGCGCGAAGTGCGTGGTGATGGACATGAACGCCGATCGCCTGAAGTTCTGCACGGACGTCATGAAGGTGGACGGCGTCATCCAGGCCAAGGGAGACGGCTCCGAAGTCGCCGCGCTCGCCGCCCTCACGAACGGCCAGCTCGCCGATGTGGTGATCGATGCCACGGGCAGCAACAAGTCGATGGTCGCCTGCTTTGCTTACGCGGCCTTCGCTGCCCGCGTGGTCTACGTGGGCATCACGCAGCAGGAGCTGACCTTCCCGCATGCCCCGCACCTGCATCGTCGCGAGCTGACCATCATGGCCAGCCGCAACGCCCTCTCGAAGGACTTCGCCCGTATCATCAAGCTGATCGAGGACGGCGTGATCGACACGAAGCCCTGGATCACGCACCACGCGAAGTTCGACGATCTGATCGCGACCTTCCCGACCTGGCTCAAGCCTGAGTCCGGCGTGATCAAGGCGATCGTCGACGTGGTCTGACGTCATGCGCCTCGACGCCCACCAGCACTTCTGGTCGTACGACGCGGAGCAATACCCGTGGATCCCGCCGGGCTCGCCGCTGCACCGCAGCTGGCTGCCCGAAGACCTCGCCGCGCTGCAGCAGCCGCTCGGCTTCGAAGGCTCGATCGCCGTCCAGGCTCGCCAGGTGGTCGGCGAATCCGACTGGCTTCTCTCCCTCGCGGATAAGCACGCGAACGTGAAGGGCGTCGTCGGCTGGGTCGACCTGCGCTCCGATCGCGTCGAGGCCGACCTCGCCCGTCTCGCCGCCCACCCGAAGTTCGTCGGGGTCCGCCACGTCGTCCAGGAAGAGCCCGACGACGATTTCATGCTCGGCAAGGATTTCCAGCGCGGGATCGCGAAGCTCCAGGCGCACGGCCTGACCTACGATATCCTGATCTACCCGAAGCAGCTCGAGGCCGCCATCCGGCTCGCGGAGAACTTCCCGCAGCAGGCCTTCGTGCTCGATCACATCGCGAAGCCCCACATCAAGGACGGCGCGATCGAGCCGTGGAAGTCCCAGCTCCGCCGGTTGGCGAAACTCCCGAACGTGCATTGCAAGGTCTCGGGCATGCTCACCGAGGCCGACCATCAGGCCTGGCGTGCCGAGCAGTTCCGTCCGTATCTCGACACGGTCTTCGAGGCCTTCGGCCCGTCGCGCCTGATGTATGGCTCCGACTGGCCGGTCTGCCTCTTTGCTGGCAACTACGAGCAGGCCTTCCGTCTCGTTGACGATTACGCCCTTGGACTGACCGACGCCGAGCGCGCCGGACTCTTCGGTGGTAACTGCGCCCGCTTCTACTTCGCCGGTAAGCGCTAGCGCAGGAACGTATTGGAGTCGGGTGTCACCTTGAAGATCCAGCCCTTCGCCTCCATGTCGATGTCGAGGCCGCGCTTGTCCCGGCCGACTCCGGCGGGCAACGGGTCCGCGTTACAGCGGAACAGCTTCAGCTTTCCTTCGCCTACGTATTGTCCGTCGACCTTGGTGCCGGACTTCGCGACCTCGATCGCGAGGTAGCAGTCGAAGACGCCGCCCGGGGTCTCGCCGATGAGTACCTCGACCGGCACCTTGGTGCCCTTGGTCACTTGAATCCATGGACCGGCTTTAAGACGATGCAGGCTCCCAGGGGCCCGGTTGATCTTATACTCCTTTGAGACCTTGACGTCAAAGTCGCGGTAGTTGCCATCGCGCCCAGAGAAGTACGTCTCGTAGCCATCATCGAGGGCGATCTTCCGGTTCCAGCGCACGAGAAGGAAGTCGTCGCCGGAGCCGACGAAGCGGAAGGGCAGGGAGTTGGGCACTTCGACGTAACAGCGGTAGTGCACGACCCAACGAGAAGGCTTCATCATCTTTTCGACCTCAAACGCCTTAGGGGCGTCATCCGCCGAGCGACTGGTGATGAACAGCTGGCCGGAGACGAGCTTGTCCGGTGACTTGAAGAACCTCTGCAGGCGCCCCGCGCTCCAGCCGCTCTCCAGGAAATCGCGGACCGACGAACGGTAGGGCGCGATGCCGGTGTTCGCCGGCGCGGCCGAGGTGGGCTTACGATCGGCGGTCTGCTTGAGGTCGTAGAGCGTGCCGATGAGTCCGCTAGCGTTGGTGCCGGCACCCTTCATGCCGAACAACGAGACGAAATTCCGGCCACCGCCCGAGCCGATGCCTTTGCCGGCGCCGATGCCGCC
>DBCR01000083.1 GCA_002293125.1 Opitutia bacterium UBA953 | reverse complement strand
GGCGACATCTCCCGTAAGCGCAAGCTCCTCGACAAGCAGAAGGAGGGCAAGAAGCGCATGAAGCAGATCGGCAAGGTCGACATCCCGCAGGAAGCCTTCATCAAGATCCTCAAGAACGAGGGCTAAGCCCCAATTCGGGCTTTCCCTCGGTGGGGTCGCCGTTAGTTTGGCCAGGTCCTTCCCATGTCCTTCTATTATCGACGTAAGCTCCGCAAGATTGGCAAGGCCTTGCTCGAGGCGTCGGAGAAGGTCGAGCTCTACCGAGGCGATATCCTGACGAAGGAGGCCCTCAACGAACAGCTCGAGCTGGCGGATAAGGTCCGGGCCGCGTCCAAGGACCGGACGATCGAGCTCACGCAGGTCGAGGTGCTCGTCAACCGGCTCCACGAGGTGCTCGTCCGCAACGGCGGCAAGATCTACCCGCTCACCACCGGCTGCGATTATACCGAGATGGTGGTCATGGCCGCCATCGTGGCGGGCTCGATCCGTAGCTTCTTCCTGCAGCCGTTCAAGATTCCGACGAACTCCATGTGGCCCACGTACAACGGCATGACCGCCGAGGTGCGCGCCGCTGACGAGCCTGTCCCGAGTCTGGCGATCCGTCTGCTCGAGAAGGTTCAGTGGACCTGGACCTACGTCATTCCGGCCGAAGCCACCGGTGAAATCGGCATCCCGATCGTGATGCAGCGCTACGGCGACAACCAGGTCGAATACGGCCTGCGCTCTCGTCAGCGGACGGTCGATGACGGCATCTTCGGCACCGGTATCTGGAAGGGTGCCGCCGATAAGCATGAGATCCAGGTCGGTAACACGATGCAGTCCGTACTTATGCCGGCCGACTTCGGTTTTGAGACGGTGCTGTTGAGCACGTTCTTTCCGGAGGAGGCCAAGCTGAAGCTGCCTCGCCAGGATCAGGACCGCTGGCGCGTGGTCTTCGCCAAGGCCGCCCGTGAAGGGCGCATCAAGAGCGGCCCGTTCGGCCCGGTGCTGATGACCGGCAAGCAGGCGACCGCCGGTCAGACGATGCTCAACTTCGACATCCTCACGGGCGATATGCTCTTCGTGGATCGCATGTCCTATCACTTCGTGGAGCCGTCCCGCGGCGACACGTTCGTCTTCCGCACGAACAATATCCGCGGACTCGACGACCAATACGGCCAGCCTTCGCAGAATTACTACGTCAAGCGTCTCGCCGGCGTTCCGGGGCAGAAGCTTCGCGTCGGAGAGAAGGGTGAACTCTTCGTGGACGGTAAGGTCGTCACCTCGCCCGAGCCGATGGCGCTCAACAGCCAGCGCGCGATGGATAAGGGCTACTACGGCTACCTGCCTGAAGCCGGCGGCGACCGCTACGCGGTCCCGCTGCAACAGGAGTACACCGTGACGTCCGGACATTATTTCGCGCTAGGGGATAACTCTTCCAACAGCTTCGACTCGCGCGGCTGGGGCGAAGTGCCCGGACAAGACGTCGTCGGCAAGCCGCTCTTCATCCTGCACCCGTTCACGTCCCATTGGGGTCCGGCGAAGTAGTGGGCGGACTCTGTCCGCCCAGGGGCCAAGTGGGCACGTGGGCAAGGTGACATGGGGTTTGTTCAACAGCCTTGCCAGCGTGTCCCCGTGTCACCATGCCCCCTGTGTAGTCATGTCCTGGAACCTCTACCGCCACTACAAAGGCAACCATTATCTCCGGCTCGGAGTCGCGGCGCATTCCGAGGACCTCTCGCCCCAGGTGGTCTATCGCTGCCTGTATGATAATCTCGCGGCGCGCACGTGGGTCCGTCCGCAGCCGATGTTCGAAGGAACGATCGAAGATGGGCGCACGCGCTTCACGCCGGTGGGTCGGTTGCGGCTGGTGCAGCCGGACGACCTCCGCACCGTCCTGGCTTTCGGCTACGACGCGTGGAAGCACGGGAAGACCTTTGACCAATACTGCGCCGATAAGGATCAGGATCCTAACCATGTCCGGGGCACGCGTTACCTGCTCGAGGATGCGTCCGGTCAGCCGGTCTCCGCGCTGAATGTCCTGCGCTTCCGCGAAAGCCTCATCGGTCTCGCGTCCGTCGCGACGTCGCCCGATCAGCGCGGCAAGGGTTACGCCTCATTGCTCCTCCGTGCCGTCATGGAGCTCCATCGTTTCGCGCAGCTCGATACGCGTTTCCTGCTCTTCTCGGAGGTCAAACCGGCCATCTACGAGCGTCACGGCTTCCGCGTCCTGCCGACGGAGCAGCAGCGTTTCCCGAAGTCTCTGGCCATGGCCACCGGCGAGACGCCGCTGACCCCGATCGAAGCGGAATTCCTGAAGGCCTATTTCTAGGCCTGCGGTTTACTTCTTAGCCGAAGCGGCCAAGGCGACCTTCTCGAGCCACTCGGCGATCTTCGGATATTCGGAGGGCGCGAAGGCGTGGCCGACGCCGGCCATCTCGCTACCGACGACCGTGGCGCCCTTGGCTTTGAGGGCCTTGGGAAGGTGGCTGGTGTTAGGCTTGTTGGAGCCTTTCTCTGAGCCCCAGCAGGCGTAGGCGAACTTGCCCTTCAGGTCAGGCAGGGCGCCGAGCGAAGTGTAGCCGGTGCCGCCGCCATCGGCGAAGAGGAAGACCCCGAAATAATCCGTGAGCTTCGGACGACCGCTCAGGCGCAGCATGCCGTCGATCGCGTGCGCTCCGTTGCTGAAGCCGGCGATGATCGAACGCGACTTATCGAGGTTCGGAATCACCTTAGTTACCTCGTCCAACATGAAACGGTGATAGGCCCAGACTTGGGCGTAGTCGCCGACCATGTTCGCCTGCGCGGGGTTGTTCGCGCCCTTGGGGTAGGGGAGGCCGACGAGGATGAAGTCGCCCGCGGGCAGGAAAGCCCCGTTGGGCTGGTTGCCGCCTTCGCCGCCGCCCAGCCAGACGACGAGCGGGTATTTCTTCGCCGCATCAAAGTCCGCCGGGAGTTTCAGGTGGCAGGCCGCGAGCGCGCCCTTGCGGTCCACGGTCAGCTCCGGGAAATCAAACCGTAGCGTGGCCCCGGGCGCGACCTGCGCCTTGAGCTCCGTCCTCGGGATGGGCTTGGCTGCGGCCGGGGAGGTCGCCTTATCCTGGGCCTGCAGTCCGAGGCCTAGCGCGAGAAGGAGGCAGAGGCGGACGAGGCTCATCAGGTTCAGCGGAACGATTTCTTCCGCCAGGCGGCGTCGGCTTCGCGGTCGGTCCGGAACTCGATGACGCGGACGCCCTTGCCGCGGACTTCGAGGAGGCGGCGTAGATCATTCCAGCCGTCGGCGAGGTCGTGGCGTACTTTGTGGGCGGCGCAGAGCTTGCCGAGGTCGGTCGCCTGCGGCGTGCCCCATAGCTGTTCGAAGCGGGCGCTCTGCGCGACGGTGAGGTGATTGAAGATGCCGCCGCCCTGGTTGTTGATCACGACGACCGTGAGGTCGCCGCGATGACCGTAAGCGGAGAGCAGGGCGTTGCTGTCGTGCAGGAAAGTCAGGTCGCCGCAGAGCAGCACCGTGCGCTTGCCGTCGAGCGAAGCGCCGAGCGCGGTCGAGACGGTGCCGTCGATGCCGTTGGCGCCGCGGTTGGTGAGTACTTCCGGGCCGGGTCCAGGCGGATGGTAGAACCACTCCACGTCGCGGATCGGCATGCTGCTACCGACGAAGAGGCGATCGTCCGGTCCGAGGGCTTCGTCGAGCAGTGACACGACGCGACCTTCGAAGGGCCAGTCGACGTTCACGATGCGCGTGAGTTTCTTGGCGGCGGCTTTCTGGGCGGACCGCCACGCCTTGCCGTAAGCGGAGGCCTTCGCCGAAGCCTTGTCGCCCGAAGGCACCAGCTGTCCGTCGAGGCGGCTCCAGCGCGAATGGGTCGGGTCGGTATTCTCACCGGCGCGGCCGAGTTGGAGCGCGGTGATATCGCCGTCTTTGAGCCAAGCGCGGAGGACCTTGCTGGTCGGGAGCGGACCGACGAAGATAGCTGCCTGCGGACGGAGGACCTTGGCGGCTTTGGCGTCGCGCAGGATGAGGTCGTAGCCCGAGACGAGCGACGCATCGCCGGCAAGGTCGCCACGGAGCGTACCGGCGCCGTCGGCGAGGATCGGCCAGCCGGTGAGGTGCGAAAGTTCGCGGAGGGCCGCGGCGCTTTCGTCGCGATCCTCGAAGGCATGCGGTCCGACCACGATGACGCCACGTTCCGTGTTCGGGAGCAGGCTGGCGACCGTGGCGGGGGTGAGGGTCGGACGGACCACGCCGCAGGGCGGGACAGCCGTGAAGGTCTCGAGATTCAGGCCCTTGGGCACCTTGAAGCCCTTTTCGGGATCCGAGGGGGCGAGAGGGTCGCGGAAGGGCAGATTGAGGTGTACCGGGCCAGCCAGAGGGCCCAGCGAGTGCTGCCAGGCGTCGACCAGGAGCTGACGCCAGTGGCGGAGCAGGGAGAGCTCGGTCGAAGGCACGGCGGCCTCGGCCGCCCATACCGGATAGCCGGCGAAGATGCCGTTCTGGGTGATCGTCTGGCCCGAGTGGCACTCGCGGAGTTCTGGCGGACGGTCTGCGGTCAGGACGAGCAGGGGTGTGGCGGCGAGGCGCGCTTCGACGACAGCGGGCAGGTAGTTCGCGGCGGCGGTGCCGGAGGTGCAGAGCAGGGCGGCGGGGCGGCCGGTGGCCTTGGCGAGGCCGAGGGCGATGAAGCCGGCCGAACGTTCGTCCAACGCGACCGTCACGTGCAGGCCGGCGCTTTCGGCGAAAGCGTGGGCGAGCGGCGTCGAGCGCGAGCCGGGCGAGATCACCACGTGCGTGAGGCCGAGGCGACGCAGCGTGCGCACGCCCACGTCGGCCCAGAGGGCGTTCGTGTTCAGGTGCTTCGTCGCGCGGGCCATGGGCACAGGCAATCCCGCAAGGGCAGGGCTGTCCAGCGTGGGCTTGGTTTTGAGTTTAAGCCCGGCCGATTAGCCCTACGTTTTGACGTCAAATGGAGGTCTTCCTGCATCTGCTGCCCCTGCTCGGGTCCTTGGCGTTCACGGGCCTCCTGATCCATGCGATCTTCTGGGGGATGACGTTCACCATCGACGAGGCCTTCGTGCGCGTGCGCGTCTACGGCCGGACCGCGCGAAAGGTCGCGCTCACCGACATCGAGTGGGCGGCGCAGGATGGGTGCTTTTGGAACGAGCATTATACCAACACCGTGAACCCGAAGCAGATGATCCTACTCCGCCGTCGCACTGGTTGGTTCAAGAGCTTCCTCATCAGCCCGCCGTCGCCGCCGGAGTTTCTGAAGGAGCTCGCTGCCCGCGGGGTGACGGTTCGTTAGACTTTATGCGCTCACTCTTCGCTTTCTTCTGTTCCACTGTCGCGCTTCTCGCCGCGGACCGACCGCCATTCTTCGCGATGGATACCGCGGCTCGTCTCGAGCCTGCCGAATGTGCGCAGGTGCTCGCCGATCTCGGCTACGCGGGCTTGGGTGGTCGCCCGGCGTCGGCTAAGGCGCATGCGTCGGCGTTGCAGACCAAGGGCCTCGTCTTCTTCAACGGCTACCACGTCACGAACTTCGGGTATGGCCAGACGGAGCTACCGGGTGATCTCACCAAAGTCGTCGACGACCTGGCCGGCACCGGGAGTACGCTTTGGCTAGGTATCAATAAGGTAGCTTTCCCGGCCGGGGTGAAGGCCGGTCCTGAATACGGCGACACGATCGTCCTGCCTCAACTCAAGCAGCTACTGGCCTACGCGAAGCCCAAGGGCGTGAAGGTCTCACTTTATCCGCATACTGGCTTCTGGGCGGCGCAGTTCGAGGTCTGCCTGCGGGTCGCGGCCAAGGTCGACGACCCTAACTTGGGCGTGACCTTCAATCTCTGCCATTGGCTCAAAGTCGAAGGATCCGTGCGCGATCCGTCACCGCTCATCAAGGAGGCTCTGCCGCGGTTGAACTTCATCACGATCAATGGCGCCGATACGGGCGACACGCAGAAGCTGGGTTGGGATAAGCTCATCCAGCCGCTCGGCCGTGGGTCGTATGATGTCGGTGCGTTCGTCGCAAAGACCCGCGCCGCCGGCTATCGCGGACCGTTCGGCTTCCAGGGCTTTGGGATCAAAATGGATTCCAAGGAGCTGCTGAAGGAGTCGATGGAGGGGTGGAAGAAGATGGATAAGTAAGCGGTTACCGGTTGGCGGTTGGGACGAGCCATCAAGGCAGGAAAACGGAGACCGGATGATTGGCTGGGGGTATGGATTTTCAGGTCTCGGGTCTCGGCCATCAGGAGCCAGATGCGGGTAATCAGGCTCAGGTTCGGGTTCAGGAAATTCGTCGTCCTTTCTTCTGCGGAGGGCGCGGCGTAGCCACGCCCCTAACACCGGCCCCCCTGCGGCGGCCGGGTAGGGTTGAGCGCCCTCGCTCAACCGCGGCTGACCGAGGCGGTCAGCCCTACCCAAAGACAAACCCCAGCCAATCATCCGGTCTCCCTTTGATATTTCACCCTTACCGTTGTCATGGGAAGGGCGGGTTCTCCGAACCCGCCGGAGAGCGGACGGCTGGGAGAGCCGTCCCTACCTTGAAACAAAAAACCCCGGTCGCCCGGGGTTTTTGTTTCACCGGCTTACTTGCCAGCTGCGTGTTCTTTGGCGTGCTCGCGAAGAGGGTCGTAAGCGAAGTCCTTCTTCAGGTCGCGCCACGAGGCGTGCACGTGATTGGCACCACCCTGGAAGTTGGCCATTTCGAAGAGGAAGGTCGGACCCTGGATGCTGTAGTAGTGGGGCTCGCCGACTTCGAGGCCGCCGTTCCAGGCGAAGACGAGGGAGTCCTTCACGGCGTCGATCGCCTTGATCTCGCGGACGGCAAAGTCGGGGCGGGCGCGGCTGACGTATTCGAAGATGATCTTGCCGAGCAGCTGCTTCTGTTCGGCCGTGAGGGCCGTAGCGGCGATGCCCTTGTGCTTGATGAGCCCGTCGGCCTTCTGCTTGTTGCCCGTCACGATGTCCCGGAACGGGTCCTTGACGAGGAAGCCCTGCTTGCGCTGTTCGGCGGTGAGCGATTTCGCGAGCTGGCGGCCGAGGTCGTCTTCATACTGGAGCACTTCCAGGCCCACGGGGCCGGGCTGGCCTTCCTTGATCTTGCCCGGATTGCTGGCGAAGAAGGAGGGCGTCGAGCTCACGAGGTCGCCGTCGACGAGTGTGAAGTTGAGGGAGAGGTGGTGACCTTCCCAACGGAAGCCCCAGGTACCCTTGGGGTTCGGAGCGCCGAAGATCGAGACGAAGTAGTTCTCGGCGTCGCGCTTCGGGCCGGAGTCCTTCTCGAGTTCGAACAGCACGTGTTCGAGGGCCATGATTTGTTCGGCCTTCATATGTCCGCGACCGCTGAGGGCGACGGAGAGGAGGGCCTGAGCGAAGTGGCGCTGGCCGGGATTCATTTCCTTGATCGGCAGGCCCTTGCGGGCGGCCGGGACAAAGATCCAGTTGGTGCGCTCGGCGTCATCGAACTTGAAGGATGCCTTGGCGCGCTGGCCTTCGTTGAGCGAACCGAGGAAGGCGCTGGCGGCGGAGGACATTTCTTCGCCAGCCGTGTGGGCGAAGGCAGGGACGGCGGCGGCCAGGAGGCACAGAGCGCTGAGGAGGCGGGTGAGGGATCGCATGAGGGTATCAGGTGAGGACAGGGGTGTAAGGGAAGGGTTCCCTCAGAGCCAGAAGGGAATGGCGACGGGGCTGACGCCCCGAGGGGGCACGTGGGCACGAGTATCGAGTATAGGGGGACGCAAAGGACGCCGGAATGAGGGGGCGCGGGGCTTTGGCCGCTACCTGAACCCTCCCCGATACTCGATACTCGTGCCCACTCTACCCTGCAGAGGGAACGTTTACGTTCCCTCTGCCTCGCTCAGCTTCTGCGCGGCCTGTTCCCAGGCGACGGTGGCGGTCTGCAGGGCGTTGATCGTGTCGCGGAGGCGGGCGTTCAATTGCGGGAGATTCGCGCCGCTGGTATAGGTAGCCGGGTCGGCGAGTTCGGCGGTGATCTGGGCCTGCTTGGCTTCAAGGTCGGCCACCTGCTGTTCACACTTCGTGACCTCGGCCTTCAGTTTGCGGATGTCCGAGGCGGAGGGTTTGGCGGGCGCCTTCGGCTTCTCGACCTTGGCGGCTTCTTCCTGTTTCGGGCGGGCATCGGTGAAGCCGGCGGTGAGCGCGGCGCGTTCGTTGCCGGACTTGGACTTCTCGAGATAGTAAGCGTAGTCGCCGGCGTATTGCGTCAGGCGACCGGAGTGCACGTGCAGCACGGTCTTGGCGATCTCGCGGATGAAGTGCACGTCGTGGCTCACGAAGTAAAGCGTACCTTCATAGGTCTTCAGGGCGGCGATGAGCGCGTCGATCGACATGATGTCGAGGTGTGTCGTCGGTTCGTCCATGAGCAGGAAGTTCGGCGGGTTGATCAGCAGCTTCACCAGCGCAAGACGGGACTTCTCGCCGCCGGAAAGCACCGAGACCTTCTTATGGACGTCGTCCTTGCGGAAGAGGAACGTGCCGAGCATGCCGCGGGCCTGCTGTTCGGTGAGGCCGTTCTCCGTGGTGCGGAGCTCCATGACGTTCTCGAGGACGGTCAACTTCGGATTGAGGTTATCGACGCGGTTCTGGGCGAAGTAGCCCGTGATGACGTTGCCGCCTTCTTCGCGCACGCCGCTGTTGATCGGGATGACGCCGGCGAGGATCTTGAGCAGGGTGGACTTGCCGGCGCCGTTGGGGCCGACGAGCACGGTGCGCTGGCCGCGTTCGCATTCGAAATTAAGGTCCTTATAGACGACGTGGTCGCCGTAGGACTGCTGGACGTGCTCGAGCTTCATGACCTTGAGGCCTGAACGCGGGGGCTGGGGGAAGCGGAACTGGATCTTCTTCAGGTCGTCCTCGGGCTCGTCGATCGCGACCTCCTCGAGGCGGGCGATCTGCTTCTCCTTGGACTTAGCACGGGAGGCCATGGACGCCTTGGCGCCGAAGCGGTCGACGAACGTCTGGAGGTGCGCGATCTCGCGCTGCTGATTCTTGAACATCGCCTGCTGGCGATCCTTGCGGGCCACGCGCTCGACGATGAAGTCATCGTAGTTACCGTTGTAGCAATGGAGTCGCTGGCCGCGGAGTTCGATGGTGCCGGTGCAAAGCGCGTTGAGGAAGGCACGGTCGTGCGAGATGACGACGAGGCCGCCCGGGTAGCGCGTCAGGTAGTCCTGGAACCAGAGCAGGGCTTCGAGGTCGAGGTGATTGGTCGGTTCGTCGAGCAGCAGGAGCGTGGGCTCGCTGACGAGGAGGCGGGCGAGGTGAGCGCGCATGACCCAGCCACCGGAGAACGTCTTCGCGAGCTTCTCGTGGTCGCTCTCGCGGAAGCCGAGCCCGGCGAGGATTTTCTTCGCACGCGGCTCGAGGGTATAGTCGATATCCCAGTCATCATCGTTCTCGGGCTCGAGCTTGCCGCCGCTGGTGGCGATCTGGAGAATCGTCTCGTCGCCGACAGGCGCGCTTTCCTGGGGAAGGAAGCCGAAGTTCGCACCACGTTCCCACTCGATCAGGCCTTCGTCCGGCTGGTCCTTGCCGAGGATGATATTGAAGAGGGTTGACTTGCCGGCGCCGTTGGCCCCGACGAGGCCGAGCCGGTCCGTGCGGGCGATATTCAGCGAGACCTCCGCGAACAAGGTGCGGGGCCCGTAGGACTTGGAAAGGTTGGCAATCGTCAGCATCGAAGGGGCGATAAAGGGGCCAATGAGGGCGAGGTCAAGGGTCGCTTGGGCGACCGCCTGACCTTGCCCTCGAGGGGGAACGTGGGCACGAGTAACGAGTAACGGGGAAGGGGTTAGGCTGTCTTGGGTAGGGCTGACCACCCTTGGTCAGCCACGGTTGAGCGAGGGCGCTCAACCCTACCATAGGCTGCAGGTGGGTTACTTTCCCCGTGTCACCGTGCCCCCGTGCCAGCTTGTCCCCTCGTTTACGACCACTTCAGCTTACTGCGCAGGACGTCGAAATGGGTGAGCGATTTCGGGCGCAGAAGGGCGAGTTGGACCTTGGCGGTGCGGATGACGAAGGGGAGTCGGCTCTGGGCCTCGAGGGTCTCGCGGCCGTCGACCGAGAGGCCGAGCAGGGCGCTGTCCTCGCTGCGGATCTCGAGTTCGGTCTCGCCGTCGAAGATGACGGAGCGGTTCGACAGCGTGTGCGCGCAGATCGGGGTCAGGACGATCACCGAGGCTGCGGGGTCGACGAGCGGTCCGCCAGCGGCGAGGTTGTAGGCCGAGGTGCCGGTGGGAGAGGCGAGGATGAGTCCGTCGGCACGGTATTCGTTCACGCGGGCGCCATCGGCGAGCACGGAGAAACGACCCATGCGAAAGACGTCGCGGGTCTTGATGACAAGGTCGTTCAGGGCTAAGGCGAAGCTGCCGTCGGCGAAGCGGATCTCGAGGAGGGCGCGCTTCTCGACGCGGAAGTCGCCGGAGAGGATGGACTGGAGCGAGGCGCCGACGTCTTCGCTCGGGTAGGCGGCGAGGAAGCCGAGCTTGCCACGATTGATGCCGAAGAGCGGGACGCCTTCGAGTGCGGCGGCTTCGGCCACGCCGAGGAAGGTGCCGTCGCCGCCGACCACGCCGCACGCGTCGGCACCCTGGAGGGTGGCACGACTGATGGGCCAGCCGTCGGCGACCGTGAGGGTCACGCCGGCTTTCTGGGCGGCATCTTGGACTGCGCGCACGATATCATCCACACCGGGCTTGGTGCGGTTGACGACGAGCGTGAGGCGGCGGATGGCCATGAATGACGACTAGGCGCCCTTCAGGGAAGGGCAAGGACAAGCCGGGGCTTCCGGCCTATAAAACCCTTATTTCGTGGCCTTTTGAGGCGGCGGCGTGAGGAAAGCCATCCGGTAGGTGAGGCTGACCTCGAAGCGCTTGCCGCCGAGCGATGTCACGTTGACCGGGCCGGCGAGGGCGGTGAGCTCGAGCGTCCACTGGCCCTCGGGCAGGTGCTTCTTGGCTTCCTCGAAGTCGGCCTTGATCTGATCGAGCAGTTCGTTGCGGTAGTCTTGCGGATTGGTCAGCACGTACTCCGGATTACCGATGACCTGCTTCTCGTTGTCATCTTTCGCCTTCACGAGGTCGGCGGCCTTGGAGCGGAGGACTTCGAGGCCCTTGAGTCCTTTATCGGCTTCCGTGTGGAGTTCCCAGCGCGCATTGGCGACATAGGTGACGTCGCCTAGGTCGGCTTCATCGTCGCCGAAGAGTTTGCTGCCGCCGGTGGGACGCGAGACGTACGACTTCGCTTCAGCGCGCGCGAACTCCGCGGAAACCTCGCGCAGTTCCCAGCCCGGCTGGTCGGCGAAACGCTTCTCAAGTTCCTTTCGGATCGCGTCGATGCGGGCGTCGACCGCCGCACGGTCCTTGCCTTTGATGGTGACGGACAGCGGCAGGGAAAGGTGATCGGCGTCGACTTGCATGCGGACGTGTTGCTTCGGGCTTTGGCCGGTATGACCGCTTTGCGCGGCGAGCGTCAGAGGGAGCAGCAGGAGGAAGGCGAAGAGGCGCATGGGTCGAGGAATAGAGGGCTTGTGGGCCGGAGGCAATGAGAGGTACACGCGGCGGGGATTGATAATAATAATAGGGGCAAGTGGTAGAGGGCTGAGTCGATGGCAGAGGACGGAGGACTGAATGGAGATTTAACCGCCACCTGCCACCTGGGGCCGCCACCCGCTACCCGAAGCGGATTCATGGCACTCAAAGGGAGACCGGAGACCGGATGAAATGCTGCGGTTATTAATGCACCCCAGCCAATCATCCAGTCTCCCTTTGATTGCCTGTATTCCCGACCGCCTGGCCGCCGCAGGGCGGCCGAGGGTAGGGGCGTGGCTTCGCCGCGCCCTCCGCAGGGGAGGGCATGATGAATCATGCCCCTACCTTAGTTCGCCCTGCGGCGAACGGCTGACCGAGGCGGTCAGCCCTACCCAAGGCCAGTGTTACCTAGCCCTGTCCCTGTCCCTAGGTATCTTACCCAACACTACCAAGGGCCTCAGCGACCTTGGAGACGTCGGTACCGCCGCCCATCGCGGCGTCGGGCTTGCCGCCACCCTTGCCGCCCAGCTTGCCGCAGGCATCGGTGACGATCTTGCCGGCGGCCTTGCCCGCCTTGACAGCGTCGGCGCCGCAGTTGGCGACGAGGGAGACCTTGTCGCCGAAGACGGCGGCGAGGACGACGACGGCGGCAGGACCGACCTTGCCGGCCACCTTGGCGCCGAGGTCGCGGAGATCGTTGGGCGTCTCGGCGCTGACCTGGGCGATGACGTACTTCAGGCCCGCGCGGTCGCTCGCCTTGGCGGCGAGGGTGTCGGCGAGCTGCGAGGATTCCTTGTCGCGGTAGACCTTGAGCTTCTTCTCGAGCGCGGAGCTCTGCTCCATGATCTGCTCGAGGCGTTTGGCGAGATCGGCGATCGGCGTATTGGTCGACGAGGCGAGCGCCTTCAGCAGCTCGGCTTCGGACTTCGCGCGTTCGTAGGAGGCGAGGCCGGCGACGGCTTCGATGCGGCGGACGCCCGCAGCGATGGCGTTTTCGCCGACGATGCGGAAGAGGCCGATTTCGCCGGTGTGGCGGACGTGCGTGCCGGCGCAGAGTTCCATCGACCAGCCGTCGAGGGAAGCAGCCTTGCCGCCGACCTGCACGACGCGGACGGAGTCGCCGTATTTGTCGCCGAAGAACTGCATGATGTCCGGGCGGCCCTTGACGGACGCGTAGGCGACTTCGCTCCAGGTCACGGCGTCGTTGGCGAGGATGCGCTCGTTGACGAGCTTCTCGATGTCGGCCAGCTGGCCCGGCGTGAGCGCCGCGCCGTTGAAGTCGAAGGTCAGCTTCGTCGGGTCGACCGCGGAGCCCTTCTGCGAGGCTTCCTTGGAGACGACCTCATGGAGCGCCCAGTGCAGGATATGCGTGACCGTGTGGTGGCGCTGGATGGCGTCGCGGCGGGCCTGGTCGACGGCGATCTCGATCGTCGCGCCGCTCTCGGGGGCGTCTTCGCCATCGAGGAAGTGGAGCCAAGTCTGGCCGGACTTCTGGGTGTCGGTGACGTGCCACTGGCGGCCGCCGAGGGTGATGATCGCGGCGTCGCCGACCTGGCCGCCCATCTCGGCGTAGCAGGGGGACTTATCGAGGATGACGGCGGAGCGGTCCTTGATCTTGGCGATCTGGGCGACCTTGGCCTGCGTGGCGAGGGCGTCGTAACCGACAAAGGTGGTCGGGTGGTCGGAGCCGATGTCGGAGAGTGTGATAACTTCCTTCTTCTGCGCCGCGCGGGCGCGGTTACGCTGCTCTTCCATCAGCTTCTCGAAACCGGTGCCGTCGACGGTCAGGCCGCGTTCGCGGGCCATGAGCTGCGTGAGGTCGAGCGGGAAGCCCTGCTCGTCATAGAGACGGAAAGCGATGGCGCCCGAGATGGTGCCGCCGGCCTTGAGCTTGCTGGCTTCGTCTTCGAAGAGGGCGATGCCCTTGTCGAGGGTCCGGTTGAAGGATTCTTCCTCGATGCGGATGACGTCGGCGACCACCGTGCGGCGGGTGCGGATCTCCGGGAAGACGTCGCCCATCGTCTCGGCGAGCACGCCGACGAGCTGATGGAAGAAGCCGTTCTTCAGGCCGAGCGTGCGGCCGTAACGGACCGCGCGGCGCAGGATGCGGCGGAGGACGTAGTTGCGGTCGGAGTTGCCCGGCTGGATGCCGTCGGCGATCGCAAAGGAGAGCGTACGGATATGGTCGGCGATGACGCGGAAGGCCACGTCGTCCTTCTCCTGCTGCGTGTCGCCGATCGAGCCGGCGGCGGGCAGGGTGGAGCCGTATTTCTTGCCTGAGAGTTCCTCGAGGCGGCGGAAGAGCGGGGTGAAGACATCGCTCTCGTAGTTGGAGATCACGCCGGAGAAGTCCTTGAAGTTCTTCGTGCACTGCATGATGCCGCTGACGCGTTCGAAGCCCATGCCCGTGTCGACGTGGCGGGCCGGGAGCGGGCTGAAGGTGCCGTCCGGGTTGGCGTTGAACTGGATGAACACCAGGTTCCAGATTTCCATGCAGCGGGCGTCGCTGCCGTTGACGAGCGTGCCCTTCGTGTCGCCTTCCGGCGTGAGGTCGACGTGGAGTTCGGTGCAAGGACCGCAGGGACCGGTCTCGCCCATCATCCAGAAATTATCTTTCTTATTCCCGTTCACGATATGGACCTCGGGGTCGAGGCCGGCCGCGCGGAACTTCTCGGCCCAGACGTCCCAGGCTTCCTGGTCGAACTCGGACGGGTCGCCCTTGGACTTGTCCGGCTTGTAGACGGTGGCGTAGAGACGGTGCTTCGGGAACTTCCAGACTTCGGTGATCAGTTCCCAGGCGTAGTCGATGGCCTCGCGCTTGAAGTAGTCGCCGAAGGACCAGTTGCCCAGCATCTCGAAGAACGTGTGGTGGTAGGTGTCGAGACCGACGTCTTCGAGGTCGTTGTGCTTACCGCCCGCGCGGATGCACTTCTGGGTGTCGGCGGCACGGCCGGGGGTGTACGGGCACTTCGTCTGGCCGAGGAAGATCGGGACGAACTGGTTCATCCCGGCGTTGGTGAAGAGCAGGTTAGGGGAGTCCGGCATCAGGCTCGACGACTGGACGATCGAGTGCTGCTTCGATTTGAAGAAATCGAGGAAGGATTGGCGGACTTGGGCGGAGGTCATGGACGGAAAAGGGAAGGGGTCTTTTTAAGACCCTGTCGGGGGAAAAGGGAAGGGAAATGAAGGGTGGAAGCGGTGAGCGGTGGGTAGGGACGGATGGGTAAGTTGATCCGTTGGCCAGTTGGCCAGGGAGACGATGGCTCAAAGGGAAACCGGAGACCGGATGATTGGCAGGGGGACCATTTTCAGGTCTCGGGTCTCGGCCATCAGGAGCCGGGCACGGGTGCTCAGGTTCAGGTTCGGGAAATCTGCCCTCTGTCATCCGTCATCGATTCAGCCATCCATTCAGGCCTCCACGCAGTCCTCAACGCAGACCTCCATTCAGTCCTCTGCCCTCTGCCATCGATTCAGTCCTCTCCGGTCGCTTCGCGACCGCTCACTCCGCCGCCGTCAGTTCGCGGTGGAGTTGGAACAGGGCGTGGAAGCTGTCGGCGTAGAAGACGCTGAGGCGTTCGATGAGCTTGCTGTCGTGCCAGGAGACCACGTTGGCCTTGAAGGTCAGGCGGGCCTCGCCGAGTCCCTCGGGCTTGCGTGCGGAGAGTTCCTGCGAGAAGTGCAGCGTCGAGGGGAGCTTCTTCGAGTATTTCTTCTGATCGGAAAGGAAGGCGGCGATCGCGCCGAGCTGCGACTGGCCGTCGAGGGTCAGGTGCACGGTGGCTTCGCCGGGGACGTCGCCTTCGCGCGGCTGGTAGAAGGCGCGGACGAGCGCCTTCGAGCCCTTGAGCACCACGCGCGCGTTGAAGTCGTCGCGCGCGGTCAGGCGGTACGGCTGTTCGTGCGGCTTAAGGTGGTCGGCGACGGCCTTCCAGAGGGCGGGTCTCATGCCCTGACTTTTGCGGAACTTGGGCCAGAGGCAAGCGGACCGCTCGTCATAGCCGGACGAGTTATTGACAGGTACGAAAAAGGGCGTGCCGGTCGGCACGCCCTTTGAGGGAGCAAATCCCGAGGCTTACTTCTTCTTATTACCCTTCGTCGGCTCGGCCTTGGCGGGCGCGCCGAGCGGGTGCTCCTTCAGGATTTCCTCGACCGTGTAGAGGGCGTTGTTCTTGCCCTTGATCGCCTCGCGGACCTTCTTGACCTGAGTCGGCTTGACGGCCGGCAGGTTGTTGCCGAAGGACTGGCGGACGTAGGTGATCACCGCGGCGACTTCCTCGTCGTTGAGGAGCTGCCCGAGGCCGGTCATGACGGGCTGGCCCGTGGTGGGGTCGCCGTAGGTCTTACCGTCGATCGTCTGGGTACCGTACAGCCCGTTGAGGACGATCTTGATCACGCGGTCAGGGTCGCCTTCGAGCCAGCCGTTAGACGGGTAGCCGGGCGTGCGACCGAGGGGCGGGTAAGCGCCGCGGGCGGGCTTGCCGGGTTCCTTGGGCATCTCGGCGCCGCGGCCGTCGGCCTGGTGGCAGGTCGAGCAGTGGGCTTCGCGGAAGTAGACTTCCTTGCCCTTGTCGTAGAGGCGCTTGTCGTCCTTCGAGAGCTTCTTGTCGGACGGGCCGTAGGAGGCCTCCTTCTGGTCGGCATACTCGCGGAGGTTCACCTTGCCCTTGCCCTCGGGGAGGGACTCGAGCTGCTTCATCGTCTGACGGAGGCAGTAGGCGATGTAGTAGTCCTTGGCTCCCTTGAGGGTAGCGGCGGCGGCGATGGCGCGCTCGGTGTCCTTACCGCGGAAGAAGCTGAGGCCACGGACACCTTCGAGCTGGACGCGCAGGTGGGCGTCCTTGACTGCATTCTCCATGATCGCGAGCGCATCCGGCAGGCGGTCGCGCTGGTAGATGGCGACGCGGACGGCCTGGGCGCGGGCGCGAGGCTCGGGGGACTTCAGGAGCAGACCGAGGAGCTCGGTGTTCACGACGTTATGCCACTGGTGGACCCAGAGGGCTTCGAGCAGGTGGTGGGCGTCCTCGACCTTTTTCGGGTCGAACTGCTTGGCCCACTTCTGGGTCGCGGCGATCACCTTCTTGGTGTCGTGCTTGTGCAGTTCGATCTTGGCGAGCTGACGGACGTTGTCTTCGTGCTCGGTAAGGAGGGCGAGGAGGTTTTCCACGGACTCGCCGTCGATCTTCTTCGGCGTGAGCAGCGGGCGGCTCGGGTAGGTCAGGCGGTAGAGGCGGCCGTGCTGGTGGTCGCGGTTCGGGTCGCGCAGGTGGTGCTGGAGGTGGCCGATGAGCATCTGGGACCAGTCCATCACGTAGAGGGAACCATCAGGGGCGACGGCGACGCCGGAGGGGCGGAAGTTGCCGGCCTTCTCCTTGTCGGTCTCGAGCAGGTTCGGCAGGAGGGTCTCGCCTTTCAGGCCGGCACCATCTTCGGTGATCTTCGCGCGGAAGATGCCCTGGATGGTGATCACATTCGTGTTCAGGAAATTACCCTGCCAGTCGTCAGGGAAGTGGCGGCTGCTCAGGATCGCGGTGCCCGGGCAAGGGCGCGAAGGACGGTTCCAGAACTGCTTGAAGTTAGAATGGGCGCCGGTGTCGAGGTGGCTCGAGAAGCCGGGGCCGAAGTAGTTGGCGTTGCCGGTGGCGTCGGTGATGATGTCGTTGCCCCAGTAGTCGAAGACGCGGCCGTGCGGGTTGGCGAAGCCGTAGGGCACGTGGCGGGTCAGTTTGTTGGTCTGGGGTTCGAAGCGATAGATGGCGCCGTTGGTATTGCGCAGCACGCCGTTGAAGGTCTCGACCTGGGTGCGGTGGAAGACGCCGTCGGAGAGGTACATCGCGCCTCCCGGTTCATAGCAGATGGAGTTCGTCTCGTGGTGCGAGTCGGCGGCGTCCATGCCGGTGAGCAGGCGTTCCTTCCAGTCGGCCTTGCCGTCGCCGTCGGTGTCGCGGACGTACCAGATGTCAGGCGACTGGATGAGGATCACGCCGTCCTTGTAGAACTGGAAGCCGGTCGGGCAGTTGAGGCCGTCGAGGAAGGTCGTCGACTTGAGGACCTTGCCGGTCTTCGGGTCGAGATCCAGGACGATGAGCTTGTCGAAGACCTTGGTGGTCGGGGAGGTCTCGGGGTAGGTCGGCCAGCAGGCGATCCAGAGGCGTCCCTTGGTGTCGAAGTTCATCTGCACCGGGTTGATGAGCTCGGGGATGGTGGTCTCGTCGGCGATGAACTCGACCTTCACGCCTTCGGGGGTGGAGAGGTGCTTGAGCTGATCGACGCCGCTGAGGTAGGGAACGGGTTCCTTGCGATTCGGAGGAACGGGGATCTCAGCCTTAAGGTTATCGTGCTTCACTTCGATCGGCTTGCCCTGGGCGGCGGCCCAGATGCCCTTGTCATGGTTGGCGGTCTTGAGGTCGCGGTTGGCAAGCTCGGCGCCGAGCACCGTGGCGTTGTCGATGCCTTCGTACTTGATGCGGGAGCGCTGGCCGAAGATGTTGAACTGGTCGACCGTGCGGTAGCGGTGGTGCCACTGTGTACTCTTCTCGTTGACCTCGGCGCGGACCTTTTCGTTCACGGCGCCAGCGGCCTTGCCGAAGACGGCCTGGAACTGGACGGGAGCGAAGGCGGCGTCACCGGAGGCGTTGACGTGGATGCCGTTCAGGGTGAGCGGGGACTTGGCCGAGGCGTAGAGCTTCTGGGAGGCGGCGAAGAGGTCGACGAACTGGACGGCGTTGGCCTTGGCGACGGCGGCCATGGCGGAAGTGTAGAGCGCGAGGTTCTTGTTGTTCTCGGCGGCGAGCTTGGCGTCGAAGTCAGGGGACTTCAGGTCTTCGTGCGCGATCGGGGAGAAGAGGACGACGCGGACCTTGCCCTTGCCGTAATCGGCGGCGAGGGTCTTCTTCAACCAGCTGTCGAGGTTGGTTTTGAAGGTCTCGAGACCGGCCGGGCCGGCGAAGGACTCGTTGAAGCCCCAATAGGCGAAGATCACGTTGGCGTGGAAGTGCGCGCCCGCGTGGTAGGTGACCTCGGTCTTGCCGACCATGGTGGTCAAGGCGCCGGGCTTCATGTTGAGGAAGTAGTCGAGACCGGCGACTTCGTCGGAGCGGTGGGGCTTTACGCCGACTTCGTCACCGGAGAAGCCGAGGTTGCGAACCACGATATTGTGCTGAGGGAAGGCCTGATGGATCAGCGTCTCGAAATTCCCGTGGTGCTGTTGGCGATCGGCGAAGCCGCTGCCGACGAAGGCGATGTTGTCACCCTTTTCGAGGGTGAGGTTCTGGGCCGAGACGGAGGTGAATCCGAGGAGGGTCAGGAGGAGGGTGGACAGCTTGCGCATAGGGTTTTGGTTTTGGTAAAAAGAAGAAGGCCATGCGGGGTGGCATGGTCAGATAGGGGGAAGGGAAAACCTGTCGCTCTTTCAACAACCTGCCAAGGGGAATGTTCCTCGGGCGGCCGGCCTTTGACCTTCAAATGCGGTCAAAAGCGGCCGCCAGGGGTAGGGGCAGGGGTGGCTCGAGAGTTTCGAGTATGGAGTATCGAGTATCGGGTGAGTGATGGCCTTGGGTAGGGCCGAGCATCCCTGCTCGGCCGTGTGGCCGCCGCAGGGCGGTCGAGGGTAGGGGCGTGGCTTCGCCGCGCCCTCCGAAACGGAGGGCACGATAAATCGTGCCCCTACCTTGGTTCGCCCTGCGGCGAACGGTTTAACCATCTTTCCGGTCTCCCTTTGATCGTTGGCTTTTCCTATCCGCCAACCGCTATCCGCTAACCGCTAACCGCGGACACTTTTGCCTTCGGCCCTTACTTCGCGAGCGCCGCGTTGATCGACTTCACGACAGCTTTGCCGAGGACGGCCGAGCCTTCGGCGTTGAAATGCACGTCGGCCTTGTTCTGCAGCTTGGCGATATCCGGCGCGACAGCGGCGTGGAGGTCGTCGATGGCGACGCCGTTCTCTTTCATGACCTTGAGGGCGATGTCGTTGTACGTCGCGACGTCGCCGAAGGTGCGCTGGGGCGTGAGCTTGCCTTCGGGTACCGGCGTCGTGGTACCGAAGATCAGCTTGGCGCCGGTCTTCTTGAGGTCGGCCACGAGTGAGCGCAGGTTCTTCTCGTAGTCGGCGGGCTCGACCTGGCGCTTGCCATCTTCCATGTGGCGGAGGTCATGCAGGCCGAAGTTGAAATGGATCACGTCCCATTTGCCTTCGCCGAGCCACTTGGCGAGATTGGCGGTGCCATTCTTGGTCGGACCACCGTTGGTCGGGATGCGGTGCACGTTGGCCTTACCGGCGAGTTCCTGGCGGACAGGCAGGGTGTAGCCGATCGAGATCGAATCACCGATGAGCAGTACGCGCGGCAGACCCGCGACGTCCTCGATCGGCGCCATCGCCGGATTCGGAGCCTTGGCTTTCGCTTTGGCCTTGGCGGGAGTTTTCTCGGCCGGCTGGACCTTAGGGGCATCGGCGGCGAAAAGGGAGAGGGAGGCGAGGACAAGCAGGAGGGGCAGGGTCTTCATGGGGGTGGGAATAACAGAACCCAAGTGGATGACTGAGTCGATGGCAAGGACTCCGAGAGTATCGATTATGGAGTATCGAGTATCGGGGGAGTGCATGCCTTGGGGTAGGGGCAGCACCGCGTGCTGCCCTGGTTTGCCTTGGTAGGGTCGGGACCGCGTCACGACATAGTCTGCTGCTGAATGGAGGACTGCGTTGAGGACTGAATAGATCGCTGAATCGATGACAGATGACTGAGTCGATGAGGCAGGGCGGAAGACCCGCCACCCGCCTCCTGGGGCTGCCACCCGCCACCCGAAGTGAGGTAGGGTTGAGCGCCCTCGCTCAACCGCGGCTGACCAAGGTTGGTCAGCCCTACCTCGAGACAATGGTGTTCACTCAAAGGGAAACCGGAGACCGGATGATTGGCTGGGGTCTCTTATGTCCGCAGCAAACTTTCCGGTTTCCGGTCTCCCCCTGAGTTCTGTTATCGGTCCAACCGCCCACCGCTATCCGCCGACCGCTGAGACCTATCTCATCACTGCCCCAACGGCTTCGATAGATCGAACTCGGCCTTGGTCGTCCAGCGCTGCTTGGTGCCGGCGGGGGCTTCGACGCGCGTGCGGAAGAGGACGGTGTTATCGAGGTCGAGGTTGTCGGACCAGATGAACTTCGCGCCGGCGAAACTCTCCTTGGCCTTGGTGAAGGACTCCTTGGGGTTCACGCGTTCCTCGGTGTATTCGGTCGCGTGGGCCCACTGGCTGTCATCGAAGTCGACGGCGAACCAGTCGGCCGGGACAGGCGTGTGTTCGACCTTGGGATTCTTCACATCGCCATTGAGCGGACCTTTGAAATAGCTCTTCGCCTTCCACTTCGCGTTGGTGACGGTGCCGTCGGCGAACTTCAGGACCAGGCCGGCGTCGCCGATGCGGTCGCCATATTCGAGGCCGGTTTTCGGGTCGGCGTTGTCGCGGCCCATGATGGCGATCGTCATCGGGTATTCCGGGAGGATGTCGACCGACACGACGTTATGCGGCATATAGTCGATGGGGTCGACGACGCGGAGCTTGCCGTTGATGTAGAGGATGAACCAGTTGTCGGCGTAGACGTTGAGCTTGAGGGTGTCCTCCGTCGAGGGCTTCACCATGCCAGGCTTGTCGCCCTTCTTGCCGCCTTTGCCTTTTTTACCCTTACCTTCGTGGGGGGGCGGGCCAGATTCGTTCGCGGCGTCGCTGGTGACTTCTAGGTCCGTCGGCACGATGGCGCCGCCGTCGCCCGGCGGAGGGCGTTTGCCTTTCTCGCCTTTGCCTTTGCCCTTTTCGCCGCCCTTGCCTTTGCCGCCGCCCGCGCCGCGTTCGCCCGGCGTGTAGGTCTCGGTCGCCGTGGAGCCATCGGGGTTGGAGTAGAGGAACGTCCAGGTCTTATCGGGGTTGAGCGTGTATTTCACGCTGAGGGGCTTGCCGTTGAGGGTGTAGTTAAGGGCGTATTGGTTGCCATCGACGGTGAAGCCCTTGATCAGCGCGCCGCGGAGCGGGCTCTGCGTGTAGCTCGAGCCGGTCCGGCGCACGTGGCTGGCCGAAGGCTGCGGATCGACCTGGCCGTCGACTTCCTTCACCTCGCCGTGGAAGCCGCCGTTGACGTAAGGATACTTCTTCTGGGCGTGGTAGTGGTAGCCGAGGGCCTTAGTCTCGTGGCCGCCGAACGCGTCGAGCTTGCCGACCGCGGAGCCATCGGGCTCGCGGTAGCCGTAGATCGCGTAGCCATCGAGGGCGACCGCGATGGGCTTACCCTTGCCGAGTTCCTTTTCGAGGAAGACCGGCGCGTCGTGGTAGTGGTAGTCGTCGGCTTTGCCGCAGTGGCCGCCGAAATCGTCGAGCTCACCGAAAGCCTTGGCGTCGTCGCCGCGGTTGTTGAGCGCATTGAAGATCGGCACGCCGTTGGCGGCGAGCGCGATGGCACCGCGCATGAAGTGTGTCTTGGCGGACATCGGTTCCTTTGCGGGCACTGGCTTGAGCGGGATGCGCCAGGCGGTGGCGCCCGCATAGGTCTGCGGGATGGGCACCTGCTGCTGCCAGGACTTGATGCCGATCATCATCGGGTGATCGGGCAGGCCCTTGGCCTCGACGTAAAGATAGGTGTCGTCCCAGCGGACGTTGACGTTCTTGGCGAACGTCTGGAACGGCGTCGCGATCAGCGGCGCGCTGCCAGGGGTGGCGGCGAGGTACGTGCTGGTCATCACGTATTTGACCGAAGGCAGGACGATCGCGGGGGCTTCGAAAGGCGTGCGGTACTGGTCGGCGACCGGAGGGATGTGCGCGTGCGCGGCGGCGTGGAAGCCGAGCGTGGCGAGCAGAAGGACGGTGGACTGGGGGCGCATGGCTTTGGGTTAGGATATTATCATACCCGATGCGACCTTAAGGGCAGGTTAAGTCCTGCCTTTCCTTCGTAATCAGCCCCGCAGGCGCAGCAGTTCCTCGATCCGGGCGACATCGTCCGGCTTGATGAGAAGCTTGCCGCCCGAGACGGTCTCCTTGATCTGGCCGGGCTTGCGGGCGCCGACGATGGCGGCGGTCACGCGCGGCTGGCGCAGCACCCAGGCGATGGCGAGCTCCGCGGAGTTGCGGCCGTAGCGGTGGGCGATCTCGGCGAGGCCTTTGGCCAGCGCGATGTTCTTGGAGAGAAGCGGCTCGTTGAACTGCGGGTCGGCGCGACGGTGGTCGTCGGTCGGGAGGGCGTCGGTCCATTCCTTGGTGACCTTGCCGCTGAGCAGGCCCTTCTGCATCGGGCTGTAGGAGACGATGCCGATGTCGTTGGCCTCGCAGTAGGGGAGGAGCGCGGCTTCGATGCTACGGTTCAGCATGCTGTAGGGCGGCTGGAGGAACGTCACGCGGTGGATGGGCTGGATGCGTTCAAGTTGCGCGACGCTGAAGTTGCTCACGCCGGC
This sequence comes from Opitutia bacterium UBA953, assembly GCA_002293125.1. GTDB lineage: Bacteria > Verrucomicrobiota > Verrucomicrobiia > Opitutales > UBA953 > UBA953. The sequence goes on along the minus strand of DBCR01000083.1, from coordinate 80,471 downwards.
GTAGCGGACTTTGCCTTCCTTCACGAGCTCGGCGACGGCGGACCAGCCTTCTTCGATATCTTCGTCCGGCTGCGGCCAATGAATCTGGTACATGTCGATGACGTCGATCTGCAGGCGACGGAGGCTGTCCTCGCATTCCTGCTTCACGCTCGCGCGCTTGAGGCGCGGCACGATCGTGCCGTCCGGGTCCCAGCAACGTTCGCACTTCGTCGAGACGATCGGCTTCTCCTTCATCTCTTTCAGCGCGCGTCCGACGACTTCTTCCGACCGGCCGAGTCCGTAGACCGCCGCGGTATCGATCCAGTTGATGCCGACCGCCATCGCCTCGTGGATGGTGCGGATGGAAAGGGCGTCGTCCTGCGCGCCCCAGCCGAATTTCCAATCGCCGCCGCCGATGGCCCAGGTGCCCAGGCCGACGGGTGTGAGATGGAGCGGAGAATTGCCGAGCTTACGAGTCTTCATGGCGATGAAGGGGATTGAAGGGAGAATGGAGGGCTGAATCGAGGACTGAATGGAGGACTGCGTGGAGGGCTGAATGGAAAAGCCCTGATCCCTGTATCGGGTAGGGCCGAGCATCCCTGCTCGGCCGCGGCCGGCCAAGGATGGCCAGCCCTACCTCGAGACAATGGTGTTCACTCAAAGAGAAACCGGAGACCGGATGATTGGCTGGCGTCTCTTATGTCCGCAGCAAACTATCCGGTCTCCGGTCTCCGGTCTCCCTTTGCTGTTACCCTCAGCATGCATCGGGTAGGGCCGAGCATCCCTGCTCGGCCGCGGCCAACCAAGGATGGTTGGCCCTACCTAAAACAAAAGGGGCCTGATGGCCCCTTCATAATTTCAACTGTGCCTAGCCCTAGCCCTGTGAAGTCGGCGAGCCTTGCTCGCCCGACTTCACTTCACGTCCGTCAGGAACTGCTGATAATGGACTTCGGTCTGCGCGGCGGTGAGCTTGCCGGAGTGGATCAGGATGCGGAAGCGGAAGGTCTCGGACTGGCCGGCCTTGAGCGTGAAGTTGAGCGTGGTCTTGCCCTTGGTGAATTCCTTGGCGCCGAACGGATTGGCGGCGAAGAGGCCGTAGCCGCGGTTATGCCAGTAAGTCGGGTAGGTGACGTTCTTCGGGTGGTCGAAGATGCCGACGCAGACGTCTTCGCCGCGGACGTTGCCAGAAAGGGTCATCCACTTGGCACGCGTGCTCCAGGATTCCTTTTCGCCGACCTTACCTTCGCTGCTGAGGTAGACGCCGTTGACGCCGGTGTTGTCGAGCTTGGCGACGGTGGTGGGCAGGCCCGCGGCGTCGGTGAAGATCTCGGCCTTGGTGGAAGGCTCTTCGAGGGCGCGGGTCATGCGGATGGCGATGGCGCCTTCCTTGGAGTCATGGAAGACGGCGTCCTTGTCCTGCGCGGTGAGGGTGATGATGCGGTCGATGATGCGCAGGTCCTTGGAAGCGCGGAAGACGAGCTGCTCGTCCTGCTGCAGCACCTTGGAGCCGTCGGCCATGATCCAGTCGGAGGAGACTTCGAGGGTCGCCGCGCCGTCGCCGCTGTTGATCGCCTTGATGCTCTTATGCTTCACCGAGCCGTAAGGCATCTTGCCTTTGTGGGTGTAGCCCTCGGGCGGGGAGTTCCAGAAGTCGGTGCCGTTGACGTCGCCGTAGTTGAACCACGAGGAGATATGGTGCGGGTGGTCGGTGCGTTCGCCGGCGATCTTCTCAAGCGGGAAGCCACGGGTGAAGATCGTGCCCTGCGAGGTGCGGAGCGGGGAGAGGAGCGGCTTCTTCTGGCTGGACCAGTAGACGTAGGAGGTGAAGGGCTGGCCGTCGACGAGGACGTCGACCTGCTGCTTGTCCTTCTGTTCGACGAGCTTCACTTCGGCAGCGACGGCGGCTTGGCCGAACGCGGCAAGGAGGGCGAGGAGGGCGAGGGGGTGTTTCATGGGTATCTCATTGGACATACCCCCGCCCCCAAGGTTGCCAATCTGAAAGGGGCGGTAGGGGTAGGGACGTGATTGCCATCACTTCCGTGGGCGGACGGACGCTGGAGCGTTCAGATAGCTTGCCGACTTGACGCACCTTGCGCTGCGAACGGCGGCCATGGCAATGGCCGCCCTACCTCATTATGCGCGCGGTCAGAAACCCGCGCCTTTGATCTTCGTCTTCACGCGCAGGAGCCGGTCCTTGGACGTGATGTAAAGGGTGTGGCCGTCGTCGCCCCAGGCGAGGTTCGCGGTGGGCTGGCCGCAGAGGATCGAGCCGAGGTGCTTGCCTTCGGGGGAGAGGATCAGCACGCCGCCGGGTCCGGTGGTCCAGAGGTTGCCGTTGACGTCGAGTTTGAGGCCGTCGCAAGAGCCCGGGCGTTCCTTGCTCTTCAAGGGCGCCGCCAGGAAGACGTCGCGTAGGCCGGAGCCATCGAGATTGCAGACCGCGACGCGCGGGTTCTTGCCGTCCGAGACGGCGAGGTAGAGCGACTTCTGGTCGAGGCTGAGGGCGATGCCGTTGGGCCACTGGACTTCTTTCGTCACGAGGGTGACCTTGCCGTCGGTCGCGAGCTTGTAGACACCGTGGTATTGGGTTTCAGACTTCTCGCCCTTGGGTAGGCCGTAGGGCGGGTCGGTGAAGTAGACGGAGCCATCCTTGGCCACGCAGAGATCGTTCGGGCTGTTGTAGCGGACGCCTTCATGGTTCTTGGTCGCGAGCGGCTCGAACTTGCCGTCGCCACCCAGGCGCGCGACGCGTCGGGAGCCATGCTGGCATAGGAGCATGCGGCCCTGTGCGTCGACGGAGAGTCCATTGGAACCTTGGTTCGCGGAAGGAGCGTCGGTGCCGCTGGGCTGCAGGAAGACGGAGGCCATCGCGTCGCCTTCGATCCACTGGTAGGCGATGTTCTTGGGCACGTCCGAGAAGACGATGCGACCTTTATACCAGACGGGCCCTTCGGACCAGGAGTAGCCGCCATTCGAGATGGTCTCGATCTTGGCATCGCTCGCGATCAGCGCGTCGAGCGCCGGATCGAGCCTCTCGATGGACTGCTTCGGGCCATCGGCGGCGACGGCGGTCAGGACGGAAAGGAAGAGGGCGGGGAGGAACTTCATGCGGAAGGGGTAGGGCGGGGATTAGGAGGAGGCAAATAAAAGGTAGGGCTGACCACCCCTGGTCAGCCGCGGTTGAGCGGGGGCGCTCAACCCTACCCGAGGCATGCACTCCCCCGATACTCGATACTCCATACTCGATACTCTCTGGGTCCAGCCCTCCCAAGTCTTGCCCTCCCGCCAAAACCCTCCTTCCTCTCCCTTCGTGAAAGCCCTGCTCCTGACGGAATATAAGAAGATGGCCTACGTGGACGTGGCCGATCCGGTCTGCGGTCCGGACGACGTCCTGATCCAGGTCCGCGCCTGCGGGATCTGCGGTTCCGACATCCACGGTTACGACGGCTCCACCGGCCGCCGCATCCCCCCGCTGGTCATGGGCCATGAGGCCGCGGGCGTCATCACCGGCGTCGGCGCCGCCGTGAAGGGTTTCGCCTCCGGCGACCGCGTCACCTTTGATTCTACGGTCTTCTGCGGCGAATGCGTCCATTGTCGGCGCGGCGACGTGAACCTTTGCGACAACCGCCAGGTCCTCGGCGTCTCCTGCGGCGACTATCGCCGCCACGGCGCCTTCGCTGAATTCGTCACCGTTCCCGCCCGTATCCTCCATAAACTTCCCGCCGAACTCGGTTTCGCTGAAGCCGCGATGATCGAGGCCGTCTCGGTCGGCGTGCATGCCGTCCGTCTCACGCCCGTCGCTCCGGGCGATACCGCCGTCGTCGTGGGCACCGGCATGATCGGTCTCCTGACGCTGCAAGCCGCCAAGATCGCGGGTTTCGCGCAGCTCATCGCGGTCGATACCGAGGACGCGCGCCTCTCCGTCGCGATGGAACTGGGCGCGACGCACAGCTTCAATCCCAAGACCGGCGGCGACCTCACCGAGTTCGTGAAATCGCTCACCAAAGGGCAGGGCGCCGACGCCGCCTTCGAGTGCGTCGGTCTCAACGCCACCGTGCTCTCCGCGATCCACGCCGTGCGTAAGGGCGGCACGGTCACGCTCGTCGGTAATCTCACGCCGAAGACCGAACTCCCGCTGCAGATGGTCGTCACCCGCCAGCTTCGCCTGCAGGGTTCCTGCGCCTCCGCCGGCGAGATCCCCCGCTGCATCGAACTCCTCGCCACGAAGCAGATCAAGGTCGACAAGATCATCTCCGCGGTCGCGCCGTTGGCGCAGGGCGCCGAGTGGTTCGCGAAGCTGTACGCGGGCGCACCGGGTGTGATGAAGGTCATCCTCTCACCACAGGTCTGACCCATAGAATCAATGGCTTTCTTCGATCTCACCGGCAAGGTCGCCTTCATCACCGGTACGAGCCGCGGCCTCGGGCAATACTTCGCCCGCGCGCTCGCGCAGGCCGGCGCCGACATCGCGATGTCGAGCCGCGACGCCTCCAAGCTCGCCTCGTTCCGCAAGGAGATCGAGGCCCTTGGTCGCCGCACCTGTGGTGTCGACCTCGATGTCCGCGACCACGACAGCATCAAGGCCGCCGTGGCTTCGGTGGAGCAGCAGATGGGCCGCATCGACATCCTCGTGAACAATGCCGGTTGCAATGCGCGCAAGCCCGCCCTCGAGGTCACCTGGGAGGATTGGAACATGGTCCTCGACACGAATCTCCGCGGCACGTTCTTCACCGCGCAGGCGGTCGCGCCGGGCATGATTGCCCGCGGCTACGGACGCATCGTGAACATCGGCTCCGTCACCTGCGTCGCCGGTTACGCGGGTCTCGCTCCCTATGGTGCCAGCCGCGGAGGCGTGAAGCAGCTCACCATGAGCCTCGCCGACGACTGGGGTCGCCACGGCGTCACCGTCAATTGCCTCGCCCCGGGTTGGTTCAAGACCGCCCAGAACTCCGTCCTCTATGAGAACCGCGAGTGGGTCGAGTACCTCTGCGACCGTATCCCGCTCAAGCGCCCCGGTGCGCCCGACGATCTTGCCGGCCCAGTCGTTTTCCTGTCTTCGGAAGAGAGCCGCTACGTGACCGGCCAGACCTTGTTGGTTGACGGGGGCATCAGCACGGGTGCTACTCGAGCCACGGTCGCCCCGCCGAAACCCTGATCTCCCTGCGCCATGCTCTACGCCCTGCTCGCCATCGCCGTCCTGGTCCTGTTGGTGACCTGGCTGAAGCTTAATCCGTTCATCGCGTTGCTGATCAGCTCGCTGTCGCTCGGCGCGATGGTCGTGGCCACGCAGGGCGCGCTCACGATGACGGAGGTCCTCAAGGCCTTCCAGACCGGCTTCGGTAACACCTTGGCCGGCACCGGCGCGATCATCGTGCTCGGCGTCGTGTTCGGAAAACTACTCGCGGAATCGGGCGGGGCAGGGGTGCTCGCCAAGCAATTCATCCGCACGCTCGGGCCCTCGCGCATCGGACTCTGCATCATCCTCCTCGCGCTCTGCGTGGGCATGACGACCTGGTTCGCCGTCGGCCTGCTGCTCATCTTGCCGATCGTCATCACCCTCGCGAAGGAAACCGGGAAACCTTTCCTACTGCTGGTGCTGCCGCTGTTATCGTTCCTCTCCGTGATGCACGGACTCATGCCACCGCACCCGGGCCCCGTCATCGCGATCGAGGCCCTGCATGCCGACATGGGTAAGGTCATCCTCTGGGCGCTCGCGCTCGGGATTCCTGTCGCCGCCATCGCCGGTCCGATCTTCGCGAAGATCGCCGTCAAGCGGGTCGAAGTCGCTACCCCCGAGTTCACGCCGTCGGTTTCCGCGAACCAGACCTTGCCGACGTTCGGGCTCACGATCTTCACCGTGCTGCTCCCCGTCATGCTGCTGCTGGCAGGTACGTTGGTCGAGCTCCTGCACGCCAAGGAAGCCCTCTGGGGTAAGGTCTGCCTCTTCATCGGCCACCCCGTCATCGCCCTGCTTTTATCGGTACTTTTCGCCATGTGGGCCTTTGGTAAGCGCTGCGGTCGTTCCCCTGGCGAGCTCCTCAAGTTCTCCGAACAAAGCGTCTCCGGTATCGGCATGACGCTCATCCTCGTCGGCGCCGGCGGCGGCTTCGCGCTCGTCATGCGCACGGCGGGCGTCGACAAGGAGCTTGCTGAACTGGCGGCGTCCGCGGGGCTGCCGTTGCTCGTTTACGGCTGGCTCGTCTCGGCCTTCATCCGCGTCGCCACCGGCTCCGCGACCGTTGCCATCACCGTCGCTGCGGGCTTCATCGCGCCCGTCCTGGCGGCCCATCCAGGCACCAGTCCCGAACTCATGGTCATCTCGATCGGCTGCGGCTCGCTCTTCCTGTCGCACCTCAACGACAGCGGTTTCTGGATGGTCAAAGAATGCCTCGGCCTCACCGTGGGCCAGACCCTGCGTACGTGGACGATCACTGAGACCCTCATCGGTTTTTCCGGGTTAGGGATGGCTTTGTTGGCGGAGCAGGGGTTGAAGTTTTTTAACTAGGGTTAGGGGTAGGGGTAGGGGTAGGGGCGCGACTGCGTCGCGTCCGTTCGCGGAGGCTCATCGGATTAACCGGGCAGAGTTTCCGACCCTTCTAGCATCCATCCGCCCACGGACGCGACGCACTCGCGCCCCTACCAGACCCTATCGAAGTCCTTTGTCTCGAGGTAGGGCTGGCCATCCTTGGCCGGCCGCGGCCGAGCAGGGATGCTCGGCCCTACCCGATGCAGGCGTCAGGACTTTTGCATTCTGTCCTCGATTCAGCCCTCCACTTTTCCCATCGATTCGGTCATCGACGCAGCCCTCTGTCCTCTGCCGTTGGCCAGTCTCCTATGTTGTCGATTAAAGGGCATGTGAATAACTTTAAATGAATGCTAATGAGGATTAAATGACTGTTTAGTGACTTTAACGCATTTAAACGCGTAATTTAACACAAATTTAACAAATAAATTATGCCCCCAGGATCAAACGCCGTTTAATCCCTAGGTCAGGCTAAAAACACTCAAAAACTGTTGTGCGGCTGGGGTCATTACCCCAATATTTTCGATACCCCCCCATTGATGTCACTTCCCCGTGACCTCCCCAAATTTATTAAAATGAAAAGTTCGAAGCCCCGTCCCCTTTTTCCACGTGCGTCCTTGATGGTCGCCGCCGCGCTCCTCGCCGTCGCCGCACCCGACACCGCACGCGCCGCCAACTACACTTGGAACAACGTCAACTCCGGGACGTTTGACTGGAATAAATCGGCCAACTGGACGTCGGCCGGTTCCGGTTTCCCCGATTTGATGCGCGTCACGTCTCCGCTGGGATCGACTCCGGGCGATGTGGCCAATCTCACCAACAACATCGAGGGGGATAATCTCATCCTGCTGAATGCCAACATCTCGCTCGATCAGCTCAACATCGGCGATCCGGTCGGCGGCAGCCAATTCCTCATTCAAGCCGGCACCATTGCGCACCCGGGGTTGTTCCCGCTCTTTTTCACTTCGGGCGCTGGACAGCCTAATCCCGGCCTGGCCGCCGGTTCCTTGGTCTTCGGTTCGGCTGCGTCGACCTCGCCCGTCGCCATCGTCAAGACTGGCATCGGCACGGCGGACGAAATCAACGCGTTGGTTTATTTCAACTCCGCGCTGACCATCACCTCCACCGCCCAGGCCGGCAAGCTTACCTTTTCCGGCGGCCTGCGGTCGGGTCTGTCCTCCATCACTTTCACCGGGGCGGGCACGACGCTCATCAAGTCGGTCACGCTCACCACCGGGGGTGATCTGATCAAGGAAGGCTCCGGCACCTTGGAAGTGAACATCGGCCTCGCCCACGCGGGTGCGACGCTGATCAACGCCGGTTTGCTGCGGGCCACCGCGGGCAACATCCTGCCGACCCGGGCCGCCGTGACGGTCGCGGCGGGTGCCGCTTACGACGTCAACAACAGGAGTCAGGTCATTGGTTCATTGTCGGGTTTCGGCCAGATTCGTAACTCCAGCACTTCGGCGCAGAGTTTCCAAATCGGGCGCAACGACACCTCCTCCATTTTCAGCGGGACGTTCGCCGGCGCCGCCTCCGACAGCGGGCTCGGCTCGATGGGCATCATCAAGTTGGGGGCGGGCAACCTGACCCTGAACTCCGCCAATGCCAGCATCATCACCGGGAATCTGCAATTGCGCGGCGGCTCCTTCGTCCTCGACTACGCGAACGTGGCGCCCCCGGTCAATCTCACCGGAGCCACCACCACCGCGAGCAGCCGTTCATTGACGGTCGACAGCACGGCGTCACTCGCCCTCGGTCGGTTGGTCACCGGCGGGAGTCTCCCTGCCGGCGCCTATGTCACGCGCATCACCAGCTCGACGGTCTTCGAGGTCAGTGCGGCCCCGACGACGTCCGCCACCGGCCTGACCTTGGTCTCTTCGCAGCCCCACCTGCTCGGCATGCCCAGTTCCGCTCAGCCCGGCCAACTGACGCTCAACGGGGGTAACTTCCTTTTGCAGGGTAAGGTTGGTTTGGATATCAAACAGTTCTTCGGCCAGGTCAACTTGAACGCCCAAGGCGGCGCCATCACCGTCCAAGGGGTCGCCGCGCCGAACACCACCGAGCTCGTGCTCGGGAATCTTACTTTTGGAACGGCCGCCGAAGCGCGCGGCATCCTGCTCGTCGCGGCTCCTGATTCCGCCACGATCACCACCTCTTCGGCGCTCGGTTCCGGCGGCATCTACGGCGCTGGCCGCGCGGTCTTTAACAACACCACGTCGGGTAATTCCTATAATTGGCTTACTTCGAGGTCGTTGGCGACGCCTTTCCGGCTCGTTGGGTTGTCCGATGCCCCCGCGGTCAGCGTGGGTGGTGGCACCACGGTCGGCACGACCGTCCTGACGGTTCCGGCGGCCATCACCTTGGCAGATGGGGCCACCACCAGCGGTTCGACCACCGTCACTGTCGCCAGCAACGCCGGACTCGCCGTGGGTATGGCCGTGCGCGGTCCGGGTATCCCAGAAGGCGCCAGCATCGCGTCCATCCCGGTCGGAGGCACCTCCTTCGTGTTGACTACGGCGGCGACCGCCGCGGGAACGGGCCTCAGCCTGAGCGCGGGAGGGACGACGGGATTCTTCCCGGGCATGAATATCACCGGGACGAACATGCCGGCTGGCGCCATCGTCACCGCGGTCACGGGTACGACCTTGACCATCAGCGCCGCCGCTTCCGGCTCCACCGCCGGCACCGCGACTTTCACCGCCCAGGGTTACCTTCCTTTACCGCTCTCCGGCGGCGTCGCCACGGTCAATTACATCCTCCCCGCCAACCAGACTCTCTCCGGTGCGACGTCTTTGGGTACGCTCAAGATTCCGACGGTCGCGACCACCAACGCCACGCTGGGCCTAGGGGCGTTTGACCTGACCTTCGGAGCGACGGGCGGCGGTATCCTCGTCACCGGTACTAGCCCTTTTGCCATTGGCGCCAACCTTACCGACCTAGGCGGCATCAAGGCCGGGGCCACGGGTGGTCCTGTTTTCATCCATCATTACGGATCCGGGGTCCTTTCGATCAACGCGCCGGTCAAGAATGCTGCTCCTACTATTAATACCGACCTGGTCATCGCCGGTACAGGGGTGACGCGTCTGCTGGGAAGCATGGCCTATTTGGGAACGACGGCGGTCCTGCAGTCCGCGACCTTGGAGTTCACCAATGTCGGCGCTACGGGTAACGGCACCCTCGGTCGGGGTATCGCCGCCCCGGTGATCATCGCCGACGGAGCGACCTTGCGCTTCGCGAATACCACCGCAGGGACTTACACCTTGGCGGGCGCCACGACGGCGAACAGCCACACTTTCGCGTTGCCCGGGGGCAATGCCCGGATCGACGTCCCCACAGCCGGAGTCATCTTCGTGACCTCGGGAGCTTTCTCCGGGGCCGGAGGCCTGACCAAGACCGGCAACGGGACCCTTCAGTTTGCAGGGACGGCGAATTTCGAAGGACCGCTGATCATCTCAGCCGGCAAAGTCCTGATCTCTACGGCCGACCGCATCGGTAACACCGTCCCCGTCACGATTGCCAGCGGGGCGATCCTGGAAATGGCCGAAGCCGACACCTTTGGTTCGCTCTCGGGCGCGGGCACGCTCACCGTCACTGGAACCACTGGTCGGACCGTTGGTTTGGGCGAGATCAATACCAACTCTACCTTCAGCGGGGCTCTCACCGGCGCCGGCGTCGGGCATAATTTCGCCAAGCGTGGCAGCGGGGTCATCACCATGGACATGCCCGCCGTTTCCAACTGGACGGGAGGTAACACCTTCATCGATGGGGGAGTCATCCGTATCGCCACCGGCAGGGGACAGCAGTTCAACCCGACCGCCAATCTGGTCGTCAACCACGACTCAAGGTCGGCTATCTTCGATCTCAACGCCTCGCAACAGTCCATCGGGGCGCTTACTTTCTTCAACAACCCCAATTCGAACATCAACTCGCAGGCGTTCGTTCTGCTGGGCAGCGAAGGTAGGCTGGCCTTAGGTGGCAATATCACGGTCAACGCCCATATCGGGACGGGAACGCAAACCGCTGGCATCATCGGAACGGGCAACGCGGCCACGCTTGTCTTAGGGGAGGCTCAGCGAACCTTCACGGTCAACAAAAGTCTGAATCTCGCTCCCGGTGAAGCTGAATTGGTCGTCGATGCCCGCGTGGTGGGAGGGGTGCTCGGAGGGATCCTGAAGAACGGTGGCGGCACCTTGCGACTCATGGGCTCCTTTGAGATGGGAGGTTCGGTCGCCAATCGTTTTGATGCGGGACTCGCCATTCTTGATTACACCAAGGCCTTCACCAGTGCGTTTGACACGAATCGTCTCAACCCCCTGGGCTTGTTGGATTTGCGTGGCGGCTCCGTGAGGCTCTTCGGTCACCCGACCAGCCCGATCAGCCAGTCCGTGGCCGGGTTGATCCTTCCTTCTGATAGCAACTCCCTTGTTCAGGTCGATTCCGGACTGGGCACCCAGAATATCGTCCTCAATCTCGGGCCGATTTCCCAGCGTCTGGGCGGCACGCTTCGCTTCGTGCTCCCCGCAGGCACCCAATCGGCGGTCAATGGTATCACGACGACTTCTCGTAACGACCTATTCACCGGCCTAGTCGGCACGCTGGGCGCGGCCGCCACCGTCACGGATGGCGCGGGTGTCACCAGTTTCGCCACTCGCGTGGGCACGAACATCGTTCCCGTCTCCGCCATTTCGCGTGATGCCGTCACGGGCATCCTCAACGGCGAGCACATCACCGATGTCTCCGGCTTCACGGGTACGACGCTCAACGTCAGCGCGCCGATCACCGTCCGCTTCGCGGCGGCGGGGACTTCGGTCCTTTCCCTCCCCGATGGCGGCATCCTCAAGGTCATCTCGGGCGGTATTCTCAGGACGGCCGACGCTGGCGTCGCCTCCGTTGCCGTCAGCGGCGTGTCCACCACGGCAGGCAGCGCCTCCGTGACCATGGCCAGCACCGCCGGGCTGCTCGCGGGCATGCCGGTTTCCGGTCCCGGCATCCCCGCGGGTACCCGTATCGTCGGGGTCGTCGATGCGACGAATCTTCTCCTCAGCAATGCGGCCACGGCCACCGCCGCGTCCGTTTCCCTGAATGCCGGCGCTATCACGGTCATCCAAGGCGGCACCTTGAGCTCACCCACGCGTGAGCTGATCATTTCCAGCTTCACCCGGGATTTCGCCGCGGGCGCGGTGGGCAATGCGGAATCATACTACCCGGTCCAAAGACTGGTGATCACCTCGTCGATCGATGGCCAGCAGGGTATCACGAAGACCGGCAACGGCACGCTCTTCCTGGCTGCCGGGACTCAGGCTAATTCCTTCAGCGGACAAGTCCGCTTGCAGGAAGGCGTCCTGCAGCTCGCCCGTAGCGGACGTGGTTCCTTTGCCGTCGGGGATTCTTCCACGATCGTATTCTCCGGTGCGAAGTCCTCGGTGCTGCAGATGCTCCCCGACGCCGTCGCATTGCCGAACGCTTCCACCACCGCGGGTTCCACCGTGGTGAAGGCCGAGAGCACCGCTGGTCTCGCGGTGGGCCAGCCCATCATCGGCTTGGGGCTCTATTCCGGGACGAGGGTCGCCGCTCTCTCCCTGACGGGCGAGTACACTTATGTCGGGGCGATCACGATCAGCGGGGCGACTCTCGCCAACACCAGCAACACCGTCACGCTGGCGCCGCCGGTGGCCTTGAGCGGTGCCGACACCAACGCCGCCTCGACTGTCGTCACGGTCGCTTCCTCCGCCGGGTTGAGCGTGGGCATGGGCGTCAGCGGTCCGGGAATTCCGGCGGGCGCAAGCATCGTCAGCATCACCTCCGGGACCTCCATCGAGCTGAGCGTACCGGCCACCGCCACCGCCACCGCCGTTTCCCTCAGTGCCGGTGGTGCTTCCGGCCTGGTCGTGGGTCAGACGATCACGGGCACGGGCGTGCAGGCGGGATCCCGGATCCAGTCCATCGTCGCCGGGGCCACTCCCTCTATCTTCCTGAGCTTGCCGGCAACCAACTCCGCCACGCTGGCGCTGGGTGCCGCCGCGGTCACGCAGGTGACGACCCAGGTCCCGCACGGCATCACCACGGGTGAGACCGTCACCTTCAGCGGGGCTGGTTCGGGCTATAATCTGACGGTCGTCGTCGCTGCCGATCCTAATAATACCAATCGGTTCGTCTACGCCACTCCCGGGGCCGTCGCCCCGGTGACGATTCCCGAGACCCTGACCATCGATGCGGGCAAGCGCTTCCTCGTCGACCGGCTCTCCTTCCAGACCACTACCGCCAATTATCTCCAGTCCCCCACCTTCTATGGCGAGACCGTGGGCTCCCTGCAGGGCGGCAATCGTCAGACCAATTCCCACTTTTCCCTCATCGACCTCGGGATCGGGGCGACCTTGACCGCCAACCAGACCACGAACACCACCTACAGCGGCGCGCTGGCTGGTTCGGGTACCTTGCGCATCATCGGGAACGCCGAACTCACCCTCGGTAATTATAACGCTAATCATGGTGACATCGTCATCGACGGCGGTGTCTTGAGGATTGCCTCGGGCAACAATGGCGGCGGTGGCAGAATATACCAGAGCATCACTGCCGGCAATACCCCAGCCCTCAAAGTCAACCGCTACGGCGTCCTCTACCTTGACCGCACCGGGGTCGGGGCGAACGAGACGGACTCCATCGGCATCGTGCCCATCCGCCTCAACTCCGCGGCGGGAACCCGGGGAACGTTGGTGACCGGATCTTTGTTCGCTGCCACGACCCCGCTGGGCTTTTTCGTCACGGGAACCGGCGCGGACGGCCGGCAGGAGAACATTGGTGCGATCAACTTCGAGTCCGGTACGAATTATCTTTCCATCAATACGTCCGGCAATCGGCGCAACACTGTTTCCGCCCTTAATTTTGTCCGCGGCACGCCCCCCGACGGGTCCCTTTCTCCCGCCCTCTCCTTTGCCACGATCAACGTCATCGGCCGTCCGCTGGCTAATCGCAACACGGCCGCCGGGGTGAATTCCTCGAGGTGGCTGATCTCATCGGGGGAGAGTACCTTCATCAGCGGAATGTCCGGTGCCTCCGGCTTGGACCTGACCCTTACCGCCGGTGCCACGACCGCTGGCAGTCCCATCGTCACCGTGGCCACCACGGCCGGACTGGCCCCCGGGATGGCGGTTGCCGGGACCGGTATTCCCGCCGGCTCCCTGGTCGCCAGCGTAGACGCGAACGGGACCACCTTCACCTTGACTGCCAACGCGACGGCGGCGGGGTCAGCCCTCGCGCTGACGGTGTACCCGCGCACTCAGAGCATCATCCCTTGGGGCATCGGTTCCAGTGATTACCCTCTCGATGGAATTACCTCGGAGGATGCCTTTGGTAACTCGTTCCTGACCTATGTCGCGGGTCAAGGCCTGCGTGACCTCAGTCACACCCTTGATTACGCGAAGCTTTCCACCAGCACCGAGACCAATGTGAACGTCCGCGAAGTGCTCGCCGCCGATCTGACGGTGGCCGCCAGCCGGACGCTCAACTCGCTCGTCCTTCACCATAATCCAGTCGCCGGTACCAGCGCCAACTACGCCTTCACCGGAGCGCCGGGGTCAAGCCTGACGACCGGAAGCGGAGCCTTTCTTTTCACCCTGAGCCCCCTGGCCGCCGCCTCCGCGGACAACGCCATGGCCCTCTCGGGTTTCGACGGCGGAATCCTCCTCGGATTCAGTGCACCCAGGGAATACGTCTTCCACGTCGTCAACCCAGGTTCCTCGGCGATCACGCCGCGGCTCACGACCACGATCTCCGCCCCGTTGGGTTCCGCTGGCTACCTCACCAAGTCGGGACGCGGCACCCTCGTGCTTGCGGGAACGAACGTCGCCGGTGGCGGCGTCAACACGCTCGACCCTCTGACATATTGGGGCACCACGATCAACGAAGGCGTCTTGGCGATCGGCTCGCTCGCCAACATCGGCGGTAATACCGGTCCGTTGACCTTGGCGGGTGGTACCTTGCGTCTCTTGCCCGGCTTCACCGACGACGTCTCCCAGCGCGGCGTCACTTTCCTCTCCGCGGGCGGCACGTTGGACGTCGGCGCCAATAACCTCGTCTTCGCCAACGCGATCGGCGGGGCGGTCGGGGTTGGTATCGGTGGCCTGACTAAAGCGGGCACGGGTTCGCTCACTCTGGCGGCCACCAGCACTTTCACGGGTTCTACGACGGTCGCCAACGGCACCCTCGTGCTCGGCGGCGGGGCGAGCAATCGCCTGCCTACCGCCGGTGAGCTCTTCCTCGGCTCCGGCGCGGGCTCAGCCAGCGGCGTGCTCCAGCTTGGTAACGCCGACGGCGCCAGCAACCAGACGGTTTCCTCGCTGTCCGGCATCACGGGCATCCAGGCCGCGGACCTCACGATCCTCAACCCAGGCCAAGCCTTCACTTCGGCTCCGACCATCACCTTTGACGCCATCGGCGGTCTCATGGGCGCGCAGGGCGCTCAGGCGGTGGCCACGGTCCTGAACGGCATCATCACCGGGATCACCATCACCGATCCGGGCAGCTATCGTCCGGGCTTTGCTCCAGTTGTCACGGTCACCGGCGGCGCGGGTAATTCCGCATCGATCGTCGTCCGTGGACTGGGCAGCGTCAGCAACAACGCTCTCGTCGGCGGAGCCTCCGCGATCTCGAACCTCACCGTCGACCAAGACATCGCCACCATCTATAATGGCGCCATCGGCGGTCTCGGGGCCAACCAGAATAACATCGGGCTCATCAAGTCCGGCATCGGCACCCTGACGCTCACTGGCGCGACGCTTTCCTACGTCGGCCAGACCACCGTCCTCGGCGGTCGCCTCAACCTCGCGGGTGGTCAGTCCGCCCCGCTGGGCACGTCGTCCGTCAAGGTCAACGCCGGCGCGATCCTCAACTTCAACAACACCGTCGGCCAAGCTGTCGCGCTGGGCGCGGGCGTCCTCGACCTTGGAGCCGGCGCCTCGGGCTCGGCCTCCCTCGGCTTCGACATCGGCTCGCTCGCGGCCTTCGACCGCATCAGCTCGACCAGTGCGGCGCTCGCTGCGAACCGTGTCATCATCAACCTGACCGGTCTGACCGGCCTCACCGCGGGGTCCTATGACCTCCTCACCGCGGCCAGCGGCTTGGCGAGTGCGACTTACTCCCTCGGTGACCTGCGGACCTTCGGTGGACATACTTTCGCCCTCACCAACACGGACACCGCGGTCACCCTGACCACGACGGCCTTGCCGACCGACCTCTATTGGCGCGTGGGCGCCGACGTCAGCTGGTCCTCGCTGAACTACGCCAACTTCGACACCAACTTCTCGACCGACGCGGCGGGCACCATCAACGCCAAGGGCTTCCCGGGCATCGCCAACAACGTCATCTTCAGCGCCACCCCTGTTGCCGCGACGGATACCTATGTGGCCACCCTCGACGGCGACTTCACCGTCGGCAGCATCCGCTTCACTTCCACCCCGAGCGGCATCACCAGCGTCATCATCGCGCAGGGCGGGCCCGAGACCACCACGGCCCTGACCATTGCTCCCGCCAATCCGGCCGATGGTATTCGGATCGACGCCAACGCGGGCAATATCTTGCTCAGCGCCCCGCTCGTGCTCGGTGCCGACCAGACCTGGACCATCGACGGTACTGGGGTCAACGGTTCCTCGCTCGCCGTCTCCGGCGCCATCGGCGGTCTGGCGGGTAACGACCTCGTCATCAATGGCCTCGAGGGTTCGACGATCAATTTCTCTGGTCTCAATACCTACGCCGGCTCGACCCGTTTCCCGGGGCTCGTTCTTCTGGCTGGCGCCACCAATACCTTCAGTCCCAATTCTACCCACATCCTCGCGGCGCAGGGCAGCACCCCGGGTATCCTCCGTCTCGACGGTTTCAGCAACGTCCTCGGCGGCCTCGGCGGCGTGGGCATCGTGGAGAATTCGAATGCGCTCACCGCGGTCACGCTCACCGTGGGGCGCAATAACGAGAACACGAACTTCGCGGGCGAGATCCGTGACGGCGGTCTCACCGCCCTCAGCCTGACCAAGGTCGGTAACGGCGCCCTGACCCTGTCCGGGACGAATACCTTCACGGGTAACACGTCGGTCAACGGCGGCGTGCTCAACCTCACCGGCAGCTACATCGGCGCCACGGCGACTTCCTACCTCCTTTACGGCAACAGCCCATACCAGTCCACCGTCAACGTCAGCGGTGACGTCGACCTTTTCGGTATGCAGGGGGCCAACACCACGGGCGCGGTCTCGGTCTATAATCAGACCGCCGGCACCGTCCGCCTCTTCACCACCGGCGGGAACGGCAACCAGCGCGTCGCTCTCAACGGCTACGGCTACTTCAATCTTACGGGCGGCCTCTTCCAGATGTCGACCGGCACGGGTATCAATCGTTTCAATCTCACCGAGAACAACGTCAATGCGGTCGGCGTGGGCTACGTCGGCGGCACGGGCGTCCTCAATAATTCCAACTTCGGCGGCGACTGGTTCATCATCGGTTACCAGGGTGTCGGTCAGTTGACCGTGGGCCCGGGTGGTCTCGTCAATCGCCAGAACACCTCCAGCGAAATCGGCCTGATCCTCAACGGCACCGGCACCCAAGGCGTGCTCAATATCGCGGGCGGCCTCTTCGACGGTGGCAACAGCCGTCTGCGCTGGGGTAACGGCGGCATCACGTCGTCCACCGCTTTCTACAACCAGCTGGCCGGCACGATGGTGCTCGGTAACAACACCTCGGTCAACATGACCGCCGGACGCGGTAACCTCGGTTACAGCAATTTCGCGGGCGGCACGCTCCGAGCCAACGCCGCGATGACGACGGGCGTTCTCGCTTCGTTGGCGAGCGTCGGTGGTTCGTACCTCACCGCTGACAATCGCATCGCGACGCCTTACGGCCTCTGGACCAACACGCTCTTCGGCGCGATCGACAACTCCGCCGTCGCGGGCGCGGCTTCCGGCTCCGGCGTCGTCACCATCGACACCAACGGCTTCGCTGTCTCGCTCGCCGGACTCACCGCCGCCACGGGCGCCGGCCTCACGCAGGCCGACCTCACGGTCACCGGCGGTACCGGCTACATCGGCGCCCCGGCCGTCACCTTCAGCACCGCCGGCCTCATGCCGGGCGGCACGCCGGCCGCGGGCTATGCCGTCATCAGCGGCGGACAAGTCACGGGCATCGTGATCACCAGCCCGGGTACCTACCAGGCCGGCACCGTCCCGACCGTCACCCTCAAGGGTGGCGGCGGCACGGGCGCTTCCGTTACGGTCGCGGCCTTGAACACGGCGAACAGCGCCGGTCGCCTGACCAAGTCCGGCAACGGCACGCTCACCTTCACCGGCGTCAACACGTTCGTCACGCCCTTGGCCGTCAATGCCGGTACGGTGGCTGTCGCCTCCGGCGGCACGCTGAACACCACCTCCTTGGAAGATCTGCGCGACGGGCGCTTCCTCGTCGTGGCGCCGGGCGGCGCCATCGTGGCGAACGCCGCCGATTCGCTCGGCAAGCTCGACCGCTTCACCAGCGCCGCCAGCACGGGCGTCGTCGCCGTCTCGGCCGCGACCTCCGCGGACGACGTCAATCTCAGCCGTACGGGCCTTAACCTCACTGGCATGGGCCTCGGCGCCGGCATGGGCGACGTCACCTACACCGGTGTCTTCACCCCTGGCTTGGCCGGCGTCTTCCGCCTCGGCGGCGGCGGCAACGTCCTCAACTACGCTGCGAACATCACTGGCGGCTACGAGACCCGGGTCGACATCATCGGCACCTCGGTCGCGTTCTCCGGCGCCAACACCTTCAAGGGCGGCCTGATCCTGAACGCCGGCGGCACCCTCCAGGTGCTGTCGAACAGCGTCACCGCTGGTTACGGCGCTAATGCCGGCGGACTCATCGTCAACGGCGGCACCATCCGCTGGGCCACGGGCTCTACGACGGACATCACTTCCGGCGCGGGCGCCATCACCGGGGGCGTCTCGCTCGTCGGCTCCGTCTTGCTCGATACCAACGGTAATAACGTCGAGCTCGCGGGCTCGGTCGGCAACCGCGCCGCCACCGGCGGTTCGCGTGAAGGCCTCTCCGGCGGCCTGACCAAGGTCGGCAACGGCGTGCTCACGCTTTCCGCCGCCAACACCTTCTCGGGCAATACCACCGTCATCGACGGATCGATCCTGCTCAAGCATTCCGACGCCTTGGCGTATAGCGCGATCAACATCACCAACGTGATGAACGCGGGCAGCCTCGTCTTCGACTCCAGCGTCGTATCCAATACCTTCACCATCGGCGGCCTCGGCACGACCGGCCTCAGTATCCCCCTCACGAATAACGCGAACGCCGCCATCACCCTGCGAGTCGGTAACGGCGGCCAGAATACCGTCTACACCGGGGTCTTCTCCGGTGCCGGCGGCTTGACCAAGATCGGTTCGGGCAACCTCAACATCAACGGCGTGCGTCAGACTTACACGGGTGCTACGACTATCATCGCCGGCGCGCCTGGCGTGACGGGCGGCTCGCCCAATAAGATCAGCACGCTGCAGCTGAGTTTCAGCACCTCCGCGGCGACCAACCTCATCTCGGCCTCCTCGGTGCTCGTCCTTGGTGGCGCCTCGGCTCCGCAGGTGAACACCCAGCTTGACGCCGCGCAGCTCGCCAACGTCGGCAACGGCAGCGGTCGTCTCCTCCTCTCCGGAGCCGCCGCGGCCACCTCGCAGGTCTTCGCCAGCACCACCGTTGGTACGGGCGCCTCGGATATCGTCCTGACCTCCTCGACCACGAACGCCCTGCTGCTCAATCTCGGCGCGATCACCCGTTCCGCTGGCGGTACGCTCTTCGTCGCTAACCCGGGTAACACCCTATCCGCCACGAACGGCGTCCTGACGTCTTCCGGCGCCATCGGCGCGCTCCTGACCGACGCCAACGGCACGGTCTACTCCGTCCTCGGCACCGCCGGTAACAACGTCACCGACTTCGCAGCCAAGAACGCCGGCGGCTGGCTCATGGCCCCGGCTTACACCGCCTCGGTGGCAGCGACGGCCAACTATACCCAGACCCTGACGGCGGGAGCCACGACGCTCGGCTCTGCGACGGTTACGGTTGCCAGCACTACCGGACTCGTTGTCGGCTCAGCCATCAGCGGTCCGGGCATCCCGGTCGGTGCCACGATCGTCACCATCGGCACGGGAACGATGACCATCAGCGCGCCCGCCACCGCTCCCGGCACCGCGCAGACCTTCACGGTCGCCCGGAATATCAACTTGGGTGAAACCAACACCGGTACCGGTTGGACGACGCAGACGATCAACTCCCTTCGTAACGTTGCCACGACCACGAGCGGCACCACGCTGACGATCGCCGCGGGTAATACGATCACGATCGCCACGGGCGGCATCCTCTACGGTTCCGCCGTCGGCGGTAATTCGACCATCACGGGCGGCACGATCATCCCTGGTCTCGGCAAGGAACTCGTCGTCTTCGCCAATGGCAGGACGCTGACGATCAACTCGGTCCTCGGCCAGAGCATCACCGGTCCGACGGACGTCACCTTCCGCGGCAACATCGGCATCGGCGCGGGCAACAACGACGTCGTCCTCGGCGCGAACAACACCTACTCGGGCAACACCTACATCAGCGGCGTTCGGGTTCGGAACGCTTCCTCCACGATTAACGCGCCCTTTGGCACGGGAGCGAACGGTAACGTCTATATCTACGGTAATAACGGCGGCCAGTTCTTGATGGCGGACAACAGCGTCATCTCGCGTAACTGGTACATCATCGGCGCCGGTTGGGAAGAAGGCACCGCGCAGCCGGGTGCGTTCCACGGCGCCATCCGCCTTGGCAATAACGTCACCTTGGCCGGTACGTTGAACCTGATGGGCGACGCGGGCGTCCGCGCGTCGGGCGCCTTCGCGACCGTCAGCGCCAAGCTCTTCGGCGACTTCAATCTCACCGCCCGCTCCGGTTGGGGCGACGGTACGATCAACTTCACCGGAGATAACACCGGTTGGGCTGGCTCCTACAATATCGGTTCGGGCGGCTATCGTTTCGACAGTCTCGCCAATCTCGGCTCACCGACCTCGATCCAGCTCGCCACCTACGGTACGATCATCCCGAACTTCGCGGGCGTCCAGGCCGCCGTCCTGGATAAGATCGCCTTCGGTTCCGCCGGTACCGTCGCCCTGCGCGTCGCCACCGCCGCTGAGCCGCTCGACTTCCGTGGGGCCAACCTCGCGGGCGTGAGCCTTGGTGCGAACGAAAACCTCACTTTCACGGGCGCCTTCCAGCCCAACGTCCTCAACGGCCAGCCGACCCTCCGCCTCGGCGGCGGCGGGGCTAACCTGACCTACGCCAACAGCATCACCGGCAACACCGCCGTCGTCTTCACCGGCGGTTCGGCGAACAACAGCTACGGCACGGCCTTCCTCAACCCGACGTTGGCGGGCTCCAACACCTACGTCGGCGGTACGATCGTCGGGCAGAACGGCCCTTTCGGCGCCGTCGAAGTGGCGAACATCCCCAATCCTTGGGCGGTCTTCGGCAATGGCCCGATCACCTTCGTCAGCGCCAATCCGGCGTTCCGTCTCAGCTCGGCGATCCCGAGCTTCGCGACGGATCCCTTGGCGGCGGACATGTCCTCCGCCGCGAACCTGACGGCCGTCATCATCAACGGCGGCCTCAAGTTCAACACTAACCGCGCGGCCAACACCGATACGGTCGTCTTCGCCCGCGGCATCGGCGCCTACGGCGCCTCTGGTTCCTTCGTCAAGGAAGGGCGCGGCACGCTCCGTCTCGACGGCATCCAGACGCACCTCGGCAACACCGACAACAACGGTCCCGGCGCCGGCATCGTCAGCACGCTGCTGCTCAACCACGCCAATCCCTTCAACGTTGGCTACGCCATCAACGGCGCCGCCTCCGGCCGCCTCCTGCACTTCAACAACGCCGAAGGCAATGTCACCCAGCTGGCGCGTAACGTCTCCGTCGGCTCGATCAACGCCCCCGTCGTCAACGGCGTCGAGCCTAACACCAACGGCAGCATCCTGAACCTCGCCGGCTTCGACCTGACCATCGCGGGCAATGCGGATTCCGTCTTCGCCGGCCGCATCTGGGGCGGCGTCGGCGCCGTCGGGACCCTCGGCCAGGGCGGCCTCGTCAAGGTCGGCGGCGGCACCCTCTCGCTCGTCTCCAACAACAACGGACAGTACACCGGCAAGACCACCGTCCGCGGCGGCACCCTGTACCTCGACTACAGCTGGCTGACCACCGCCCCGACCACCATCATCAACACCGTTAGCACGCTCGAACTGGGCGGTGGCACGTTCCTGATGAAGGCCAAGGGCGCCGGCCAGACCAACACCCAGTCCTTTAACGGGCTTACGGTTCTGCCTGGTGGCTCGCGCACTACGCGCAATCTCAACGGCGCCACCGCCCTCATCCTCAACCTGAGCGGTATCACCCGCGATGTCGCTGGTTCCGGCGTCGACTTCTTCGCCAGCGGCATGGGTACCACTGGCGGTATCTCGACCACCAACGCCAACGACGCCTCCGGCATCCTCGGCGGTTGGGCGACGGTCGATGCGGGCGCAGGTTTCGCTACGGTTAGTTCCGGAAAGCTCGCGCCTTATGCTGGCTATTCCGCCGTCTACGCCCCGGGCGCCAATGTCGATAACGGAACGCTGAGCACCATCGGCGCCTCGCCGTTGGCCATCCATTCCCTTCGCTTCAACGCAGCGGCGAGCGTGGAGCTTGACCTCGCCGCAGGCCTCACGGTCACCAGCGGTGGCGTCCTCGTGACGCCCAACGTCGGTGCCAACACCGTCACGCTCAAGGGCGGGTCGATCACCTCCGGTAACGGGCAGGACCTCATCTTCCACCAATGGGGCGCGGCGACCACCATCCTCACGGTTGAGTCGAAGATCACGGGCAACATCGGCCTCACCAAGACCGGAACCAGCCTGATGATCGTGCGCAATGGCGCCAACGACTTCACCGGCCCCGTCAACATCGGTGGTGGCACCACCAGCACCTTCCGCGTCGAAGCGTCGGGCGCCTTGGGCGCGGCCACCAATGTGGTCAACCTGCAGAGCGCCGGTCAGTTCCAGATCGACCAAGGCGTCACGCTGGCCAACCCGATCAACATCCTGAACGCTAGCGGTCGCACTAATGAGGCTACCATCTTCCTCGCGGCTTCATCGGGCGTCGGCACCCTTTCGGGCCCGATCTTCGTCCAGAACACCACCATCGCTGGCGGCCTCTTCGCCTCCAACGGCGGCACCCTCGTGATCAGCGGACCCGTCACGGCGGCGTCAGGGCAAATGGTCACGGCTCGCGTGGGCAATGTGCGCTTCGCGAACAGCACGGGCACGCCGTCCGATTACGATTACTTCACCAATCAGGGAGCGCTCGTCTCCCTCGGTGCTACCGACTCCCTCAGCGTGCGGGCGATCGTGGACATCGGCTCGGCTGCGGCGGCGACCATCGACCTCAACGGTTTCAACCAGACGATCGGCGCGCTCATCCGCACCACGGCCGCCGACGGCCGCATCGTCACCAACACCTCCCTCGCGCCTTCGACGCTGACGATCAACGTGATCGCCAACGATGGCGGCCTCTTCATCGGAGATTGGGCCTATGCGGGTCAATTGCTCGGCAACCTCGCCCTCGTCAAATCCGGCGCGGGACGCCAGCTGATCAGCGGCACCAACTTCTACACGGGTGGCACGACCGTCAACGCAGGTACCCTGCGTCTCGGTAGCCCGAACGCCTTGGGCGGCACCACCGGTTTCAACGGCGCCCTGACCGTCAACGGCGGCGTCCTCGACCTCTTCGGCATCGGCAACGCGGCCATCGGCGCCTTGAACGGCATCGGCGGCGTCATCACCGACGACGGCCTCTTCGCGGGCGGTTCGGTGCTCTCCACCAATGCCTCGGCCGACGCCTCGTTCGGCGGCGCCATCAACGACGGCGCCTTCCGAACGCTCGCGCTTTATAAGGACGGAACGGGCGTGCTGGGCCTCTCCGGTGCTTCGAATTACAGCGGCGTGACCCAGGTCTTCGCGGGTGCGCTCGCCATCAGCAATGGGGCGGCCCTCGGCACGACCGTCGGCGCGACCGTCGTCGCGTCCGGCGCGGCCCTGCAGGTCTCTGGCGGTATCACCAGCAACGAGCCTCTCTTCGTGGCTGGCTTCGGTGCCGGCGCTCCGACGGGCGTCCTCCGCAACATCTCCGGCACCAACATCCTCGGCGGCGCGGTGACCCTCGGCGCGGACTCCCTCTTCGGCAGCGAAGCGGGTACGCTCACGCTCGGCGGGGCGGTTTCCTCGGCTAACCATGCCCTGACGTTGAGCGGCAACGGTGACCTCGTCCTCTCTGGCGCCGTCTCCCTCGGCACTGCCGGCCTGACCAAGTCCGGTCTGGGCGTCGCCACGCTCGGCGCAGCCAACAGTTTCTCCGGAGCCACCGTCGTCACCGCCGGCGCCCTGCGCCTCGCCCACGCCGATGCCCTTGGCACCTCTTCGGCTCTGACCGTTGCCGCGGGCGCCGGCTTGCAGTTGGCGGGTGGCATCACCTACCTCGGCATCAACGCGACCTCGCCGTTGCTCCAGAATATCTCCGGCAACAACGCCTGGTCCGTGAGCCTCCGTCCGGCGAATGGCGGCGCGCTCACCCTGCGTTCCGACGCGGGCGTGCTTACCCTTAATGGCCCAGGCGGATCGCTCAACGCCCAGAGCCCTGATGGCGTCAACCGCGCCCTCGTCCTGACCGGCGCCGGCGACGGCTCCCTGGCCACGGTCTTCGGCAACGCGGCTTCCTTCACCAAGAGCGGGGCAGGGGTGTGGACCTTCGACTCCGCCCAGGCCTATGCCATCGAGACCGCGATCGACGGCGGCACGATCAAGGCCGGTGCGAGCAATGTCTTCTCGGTCAACTCCGCCATCCGCTTGGCGAATGTCGCGGGCGCCCAGCTCGACCTCAACGGCACCACGCAGTCCGTCGCTACCCTCGAAGGCGCCGGCGCCACGGGTGGCGCGGTTCTCCTCGGACTCAATGGCGAGCTCACCGTGGGTGCGAACAGCGCCTTCGGCGGCGATGTCGATGGTTCCGGTACCAGCAAACTCATCAAGTCTGGTAGCGGCGCCTTCACCATGGGACCGACCAGCGACCTCACCGGCACGGTCGCCGTCAACGTCAACGGCGGCACGCTGTTCTTCGGTGGCAACGCCGGGGCGAACGTCACGGCCAACGTCGCCAGCAGTGCGATTCTCGGCGGTTCCGGTACGCTCCTCGGTACGGTCAACGTCGCCAATGGCGGCACGGTCCAGGCCGGCAATGGCGTCTCGGGCAGCCTCGCGATCGCCAACCTCGTCCTCGGCACAATCGCGGGTGATCTCGCCACGCTCAAGTTCCGCAATATCGACCTCGGCGCCCAAGCGTCGGTCATGAACATCGGCACCCTCACCGCCAATGGCGGCGTCGGCTCCGTCTCCATCTCGGCGATCAACGCCGGCGCGCTCGCCAACGGCACGTACGACCTGGCCAACTTTACCACCGCCGTGACCGACTTCACGGTCTTCACCGTCGGCTTGATCTCCGGCCTCGGCGGCCGTCAGTCCGGCACGCTCGTCACCAGCAACGCCAACAAGCTTTCCGTCATCGTCGCGGGTGACTCCGTCCGCTGGCACGGCGATGTCGGCGGCGCCGCCGACACGGCCTGGCATATCCCTGGTGGCGCGCTCAATCTCCGCGTTGTCCCGGGCGATGCCCCGACCGATTACCGCGCGGGCGACGCGATCGTCTTCAATGATCTCGCCTTAAGCGGCACGGTCGTCATCAGCGAAGGTAACGTCTCGCCTTCGAGCCTGACGATCGACAACACCACGCTCCCCTACGCCTTCAGCGGCGCCAACGGCATCACCGGTGCGACGGGTATCGTCAAGAACGGCGCCGGCGTGGCGACCTTCTCGAACATCGGCAACGCTTTCACCGGCGGCGTCACCCTCAATGCGGGTACGCTCACCTTCACCTCGTCCCAGACCATCGCGGGAGGCATCGTCGTCAACGGTGGTAACCTCGTCCTTGGTGCGGCCAACACGGTCTCCGGCAACGTCGTCATCAACGGTTCCGGCACGATCGTC
The DNA here is from genome assembly GCA_002293125.1 of Opitutia bacterium UBA953. Lineage (GTDB taxonomy): Bacteria > Verrucomicrobiota > Verrucomicrobiia > Opitutales > UBA953 > UBA953. Next base: position 54,854 of record DBCR01000083.1, on the reverse strand, counting down.
CAGAACGCCACGAACGGAATCGGCCAGGGCAGCAAGCTCGCTTTCGGCAGCGGCTCGACGGGCTCCTTCTCCCTTAATGGCACCGATGCGACCCTTTCGGGTCTCACCACCGCGGCCTCCGCTGGTTCGCCAGTCATCTCTAACGGCGCGGCTGGTTCGTCGGGACTCACCGTCAACATCGCGACCGGAACGAACACGTTCGGTGGCTCTATTGTTAATGGTGGCACCGGATCACTCAGCTTCTTCAAGGGTGGCGCGGGTACGCTTCGCCTCACCGGCGCTAATACCAACAGCGGCAACATCGTCGTTGCCGGCACGCTCGAGGTCGGGCAGGGCGGCTCCATTAGCGATGTCGGAATCTCAAGCGGTGCAATCCTCTCGTTCAATCGTCCGGACAGCTTCACTTACTCCGGTGTGACCTCTAACGGCGGCTTCAACAACGCTGGCTCGTTGACCGTCCTCGGCGGCGGCAACATGACGCTCACGGGTTCCTTCGGTCATGACGGCGGCACGAACGTCGCTTCCGGTCAGACCCTTACCCTCGGCAACGGCGGCTCCATCGGTGGTGCCGGCGTCCTCACGGTCGACGGTTCCCTGCGCGTCAACACCGCCGGCTCGGCGGCGATCGGCTCCGTGATCGGCGGTCTCGGCGGCCTCTCCGTCGACGCGGGCACCCTCGTGCTCACGGGCGCGAACGTCTATCAGGGGACGACCACGGTCGCTTCCGGCGCCACCCTGCAGGTCGGCAACGCCGGCACCGTCGGCGCGCTGCCGCCTTCCGCCGTCGTCATCAATGACGGCACCCTCGTCATCAGTCGCTCAGGCAGCCTGACCTTCACCAACACCGTCAACGGCGCCGGCGACTTCGTCAGCCGTATGGCGACCGGAGGCGAGCTCACGCTCGCGGGTCTCAACAACTACTCCGGCTTCACCCGGATCGAGAGCGGTACGCTCGTCATCGGCGCCGCCTCGGCCTGGACGAATTCGGATCGCGTCGTGCTCGGTAGCGCCGGTAACAGCGCGACCCTCGAACTGAACGGCTACAGCAAGTCGCTGGTCAGCCTCGCTACGGATGGCGTCGCGGCCAACCAGATCGTGCGCAATAGCGCCGTCGGCAGCGCCACCCTGACCTTCACCGGGGGCGGGGTCGTCTCCTTCGGCGGCGCCCTTGTCGAGACCGCTCCGAACACCCGTATCGCCATCGGCTACGCCGGCGGCGGCACGCTGGCCTTCGGCAGCACCAACGCCTACACGGGTGGCACGATCATTTCGAACGGCACGGCCCGCTTGGGTGCCAACGACGCCTTCTCGGTCGGCGCCCTGACCCTGGGCGGTGCCGGCACCGTCGGTGTACTCGACCTCGGCGGCTTCAACCAGACGGTCTCGGCGCTTAACGTCGGCTTGGGCGGCGTAGCGTCGAATCAAGTCATCGGCAATAGCAGCACCAGCGCTGACTCCGTCCTCACCTATCTTGCCGGGACCTCCAGCTTGGGCGTCGTCTTCCAGGACGTCCTTGGAACCGGTACCCGACGCATGGGCCTGAGCCTCACGGGTTCGGGTACGGTGACCCTGCTCGGGGCTAATACCTATACCGGCACCACGACCATCGGTGCCGCGACCACGGTCCAGGTCGGCGCCTTCGCCACCGAGGGCGCCATCGGCCGCGGTCCGATCGACAACGCGGGTAACCTCGTGTTCGCCCGGACGGATGCCTACGCCATGCCGGCGGGTAACATCGTGACCGGCAACGGCACGGTCACCCTCGGCAGCATCGGTGCCATCTCGGTCGCCGCGCCAGGCCAGTTCGATACCAACGGTTTCCTGAACTTCGGTAACGTCGCCGGCTCGACGGTCGTCTCGGCCCTCGATCTCACGAATGGCGGCGCCACTTTCGGCGGGCTCACGGTGCGCAATAATAGCGCTGTCGCGGATAATCTCATCACCGTCGGCGCTGGTCACACCTTCCGCATCAACGGTCCGGTCACGGTCGGATTCAACTCCGGCGCCACCACGGCGACCCGCCTGCGCCTCACCGGCGGCGGCAGCTTCCTGATCGGTAGCGTGGGTAATTCCGCGCTCATCAACGTCCAGTTCGGGGCGAGTACGTCGACTAACGTCACCAATCGTGCGATGGTCGACATGTCGGGCCTCTCATCTTTCTACGCCGGCCTGGCCGGCGGCACCTTCCGCATCGGCGACCCCACCAACGCCGACGGTAGCCCGGGCGGCGGCGCTGGTTCGTCGGTGATCCTCGCTCCCACGAGCACCATCGTGGCCGCCAACCTCGTGGTTGATGCTCAGGCGGACAACGTCACCCAGTTGCTGCGCCTCGGCGCCGGGGTCAACACGCTAAACGCCAACACCATCACCGTCGGGAGCAATCGTTCCGACGCCACGCTCAACTTCTTCGATGCCACGCTCGGCTCGCTCGTCATCCGCAATCGCGCGGGCACCGGCCGGGCGGACATCAACGTGGGTGTGGTCGGCTCCACGACCGGCGCCGTCACGTTCAAGGTCATGGACCTCCGCGACCATACCGTCGACATCCTGGCCAGAACGCTCTTCGTCGGCGCCCGGACGGGCAATGACGGCAATTCGACCACGGCCACCTTCAGCATGAATCAAGGGGTGCTCGACGTCACTTCCGTCATTCTCGGCGACCGCCGCAACACCGTCGGTGCCAGCACGGGTACTACTTCGGGCACGCTCAACCTCGGCGGCGGTACCGTCGTCATCGGGGCGACCGGCCTGAGCATCGCGCCCAGCACCTCGACCCACGCCTCGTCCCAGATCGCTTCCGGCACCGTCAATATCTCCGGCGGCGTCGTCACCATCAACGGACCGGTCACCCTCGGTAATTCCACCAACGTCAACGGCACCTCCCTCGCTGCGTTCAACATCACGGGCGGCACGGTCGATGTCCGCAACTCGATCGCCAAGGGCGCCGGCAACGGTTTCACCTCGGTCACCTCGACCCTGAGCCTCGCGAATGGCTCGTTGGACCTCAACGGCTTCTCGATCGGTACCTCCACCCGCCCGATCAACAACGTCCAACTCGAGTCGGGCACGCTCCGCAACGTCGCTGAAATCAACGGTGGCGGCGCTCTCGTCAAGACCACGGCGGGCACCTTGATCCTCGAGGGGACCCATGGTTTCACGGGGGCCTTCACCATCGCGGACGGCACGCTCCAGGTCGGCACGGGCTTGGACTCCGGCACGCTCGGCCTGGGCGCGGTCGTCAATAACACGGTGCTTATCTTCAATCGCGCTGGCACCTACGCCGCCGCGAATGCCATCTCCGGCCCGGGCACCCTCACGCTCAACGGCACCGGGACCATCGTGCTCACGGGCGCGAGCAGTTATGCCGGCCTCACGACGGTCTCCTCCGGCCTCCTGGCTGTCGGCCACTCGACCGCCCTCGGCAATACGACCGGCGGCACCCTCGTCGCGAACGGCGCGGCCCTCGAGCTGCGCGGCGGTATCGCCGTCGGCGATGAAGCCCTCGCCGTCATCGGCACCGGTATCGGTTCCACTGGTGCGCTCCGCAACCTCAGCGGCACCAATTCCTTCGGCGGTACGGTCACCCTCGGAGGCGCCACGCTGATCCAGTCCGACGCCGGCACGCTCACCTTGGGCGGTACGCTCGCAGCGGATACCCACGTCGTCACCTTCGACGGCGCGGGCAACCTCGTCGTCAGCGGCGCCCTCACCGGCACCACGGCCAGCCTGGTCAAGAACGGCGCGGGCAAGCTCACGCTCTCGGGCGCGAACACCTTTGACGGCGCCATCGCCGTCAACGTCGGCACGCTCAGCGTCTCGAACGCCGGCGCGCTCGGCACCGCAGCCGGTGCCACGACCGTCGCCTCGGGCGCGGCCCTCGAACTCTTCGGCCTCGCGTCCATCGCTGCCGAGGGACTGTCGGTCACCGGCACGGGCGTCGGTGGCACCGGCGCGCTGCGTAATCTCAGCGGTGACAACTCCTTCAACGGTCAGATCACCCTCGCAGGATCGACGTTGATCCAGTCCGACGCCGGCACGCTGTTCCTCGCCGGTACGACCGCGATTGTCGCCGGGGCGAACGCCCTCACGGTGGGCGGCGCGAGCAACGTCTCGATTTCCGGTACCATCGATGGCGTCGGCGCGAGCCTGACCAAGGTCGGGGCAGGTACGCTCTTCCTCTCGGGCCTCAATACTTACGATAGCGGCACCACCGTCACCGCGGGCACCTTGTCGCTCGGTGCGAGCGGCGTCCTCAACGATACCTCTCTCCTCACTGTCAATGGCGGCACGTTCAACGTGACGACCTTCGATGAGACCGTGGACCGCGTCGTCCTCACGTCCGGCACGATCTCCGGATCTTCCGGTAAGCTGACCTCGACCCAGGCGTTCGATCTCCGCGCCGGCACCGTCTCGGCCATCCTCGCGGGCGTGAATGTCGTGAAGACGACGACCGGCCTCGTCACGCTCTCGGGCGCCAATAGCTTCACCGGCCAACTCCAGGTCAACGCCGGCACGGTGGCCTTCAGCGCGGGCGCCAACCTCGGCGCAGGCTCCGTCGTCGTCGACGGCGGCACGCTCTCCTTTGTAGAGGTCGGCACCCAGGCGGTTCCGGTCAGCACCTCGGCGGCGCAGAACATCACCGTCGGCGCCACCGGCGCGACCGTCAACGTCGTCAACCGCTTCGCGACCCTGAATCTCGGTGGCACCGTCGGCTCGACGGGCGCGGCTAACCTGACCAAGACCGGCCTCGGCAAGATCGCCATCGCCGGACCGGTCAACCTCAACGGCGGCGTCGTCACCGTCTCGCAGGGCACCCTCGGCGCCGGCTTCACAACGGGCGGGGTCTCCGCGCTCAACGTCGCCACCGGCGCGACGCTCAACCTCTTCGACGGCACGGTGGCCCCGCTCGGCTCGACGATCCTCAGCCTGACCACCGGCTCCGCCCTCGGCTTCGACCTCGGCCTCGTCGCCGGTTCCAACGACTCCATCGTCGTCGACGCCGCCTCCGTGATCGGCGGCTCGGTCAAGCTCAACCTCAACGGGCTCGGTGCCGTCAGCGCCGGTTCGTACACGCTCCTCAGCGCCGCCGGCGGCCTCAATCTCACGAATTGGATCCTCGGCAGCGCTCCGGCTGGCCTGAACTACAAGTTCGACACCACGTCCTCCGGCGGCACCGCGTTGATGCTCAACGCGAGCCCGATCATCAACCTTTACTTCAACGGCGTCACCGGCGCCTCCTGGAATGCCGCGGGTTCCTGGTCCACCGACCTCGCCGGCGCCACGCCCGCGACGGCCGTCCCGTCGCTCACCGACACCCTCATCTTCAGCACCGTCAACGCGGTCGGTCCGACCGTCGCGACCACCCTCGACGCGGCCCTGACGGTGGACAGTCTCATCTTCACGTCGACGCCGGCTGGTGTCACCGCCTTCACCGTCGCTCCAGGTATCGGCGGTGCGCTCTCCGTCTATCCGGGCAGCTCCAACAACGGCATCGAAGTCCAGGCCAACGCCGGCATCATCACGATCTCCGCTCCGCTCACCACCCTCGGCGTCCAGGCTTGGACGGTCGACGGCACGGGCCTCAACGGCTCCTCGCTGACCCTCTCGGGTGGCGTGACTTACACTGCTCCGGTCACCAAGGCCGGCGCGGGCACGCTCACGCTTTCGGGCGCGGGCACGGGCGCGGGCGGACTCAACATCGAGCTCGGCACGGTCAACATCGGCTCCGCCTCGGCCTTCGGTACCGGACCGCTCTTCTTCGGCTCTGGCATCACCCTTAACAACACCTCGGGCGTGCCCCTGGCCAACACGGGTGCCAACACCCTCGAGTGGAATGCCGGTTTCACCTTCACCGGCTCGAATTCCTATGACCTCGGCGCGGGTGCCGTGGCCCTCAAGGATTTCGCAGCGCTGACCGTCTCCGCCAACACCCTGACCGTCGGTGGCGCCATCGGCGACGCCGCTCAGGGCTTCGTGCTCACCAAGCTGGGCGCAGGTAACCTCGTCCTTAACGGCGTGAATTCCTTCGGGGGCGCGGGTCGCACCGTCGACGTCCAAGGCGGCCTGCTGACCATCAACTCCGACGCGGCCCTGGGCCATGCCGGCAACTCCGTCACCCTTGCTGTCAATGGCGGCGGGGCCACCACTGGCCTCAATGTCACCGGGACCTTCTCCACCAGCCGTGTCATCAACCTCAACGCCGCCGCCAACGGGTTGGGTGTGCAGTTGGGCCAGACGCTCACCCTCGCGACCCCCTTCACCTTCTCGGCGCTGACGAATAACCTGACCAAGAATGGCTCCGGCAACCTCATCCTCGCCTCGGCCAACCCCGGCTGGACGGGTGGTCTGACCATCAACTCCGGCGTCGTCCGCCTCAATAACGCCCTCTCCGCGGGCACCGGCCCGATTTCGATCTCGCCGACCTCGAACGCCATCGGCACGGCCCTCCAACTCGCCGGCGGGTTCGAGCTCACCAACGCCATCACCCTCCAGGGTAACGCGGGCCAGCTCCAAGGCGGCGTCAACTTCGGCGGCCAGCTTCAGAGCGTCAGCGGCGACAACACCGTCTCCGGCCTTCTGACGCTGCCCTTCGACGCGGTCATCGGCGCCGATGCGAATTCGACCCTCCGGATCTTCGGCGGCATCCTGAACGCCGGTCCCGCCAACAACGTGCTTCGACTCGTGGCCTCCGGTGACATCATCCTCGGTCAACTCGAGATGTCCGTCCCCGAGTCGTCCGCCATCCGGTTCGGGCGGGTGGAGAAATTCGGCGCGGGCACCTTCCGTATCACCGGTGCGAACGGCACCGAGGTCATCGATCAGAACGGCTCCGGGCTCGAGATCCGCCAGGGCACCGTGTTGGCCGATGGCAATGGCTCCTGGCGCTCCCGGGTTTTCCTGGACGTGGGCTCGACCCTTCGCCTCGACAACACGACCGTCAACCTGGCCAACGGCCGTTTCAGCAATTCCCAGCAGAGTAACTATAAGAACATCTCGTTCCGTGGCGGTAATCTGGACCTGATCGGCACCATCAACATCGCCGGTAATTCCACCGAGAATTTCGCCGACACCACGTTCCTCAAGGGCCTTTCCGTCGTCAGCCTCAAGGCGCAATCCAACTTGGCCGGCGCGGTCATCCTGACTTTCCGTGGCGCCGCCTGGGGAAATAACGCCCCGGTGCAGACCGCCGTCGCTCCTGGCGCCTCGATGCTCTTCCGCGGAGTCGGCATCGCGCCCGGCCCGGGTCGGGCCTCGATCCATTTCACCAACAATCCGACGCTCTCGGGCGAGACCGGTACTGCGCTAGCCTTGAACCGCGGTATCCTGCCGTGGGCCGTCGTCGACCTGAATTACTCGGGCGCCCATAACGCGAACCTTTCGTTCGCGACCTCCGGCGTCAACGCCGGCGTCAATTACCTCCGCTCGTTGGACACCGAGCGGGAGTATGAGATCAATCCGAGTCTCTTCGGTGGCACGGCCCAAGGCGTGACGACGAATTCGAACGTGCTGCTCACCGCGGCGAGCCCGGGTAACCTGGCTGTCGCGCTCAACACCCAACGCAACTCGCTCACCATCGAGGGCGGGGCCGGTCTGGCCATCGCCGATGGGGTGCAATTCAGCCTGCGCTCCGGCGGCATCCTCGTCCGCCCTGGAAGTACCTCCGTGATCACGGGTGGCGTCATCAATCAGGTGGCCGCCAGCACCGCCGCCCTCCACGTCTGGGCTTTTGGTGACCTGACGCTTTCCTCCGCCCTCGCGGGTGGCAACGGCATCGGCAACGGCAGTCCGTCGCTCATCAAGGCGGGATCGGGCACGCTCACGATCGCTCCCCCGACGTCGGCGGTCAACGGGCTCAACGGTCTGGGTGTGAACACCCTGAGCGGTCTCTTCATGCTCAACCAGGGCACCGTCAAGCTTGGCAGCCTCAACGCCATTCAGGCGAACAACTACTTCGCTGCCATCGGCGGAACCCTGGACCTCAACGGCAACTCCCAGCTCTTCTTCGGCAGCTTCACCGAGTCGACGATCACCAACCAGGGCACCACGATCACCAGCACCGGCGGGCCCGGTCACCTGCTCATCAACGCCGATAATAACGGACGCCAGTTCGCGGCCCGCCTGACCGGCAACGTCAGCCTGACTCGTTCCGGCCTGAACACCCTCAACCTCTGGGGTGTCAACAGCCACATCGGTTCCACGACCATCAACGGCGGCTTGACCGTGATGTATGGCGACGCCGCCTTCACCGCCACCAGCGCGTTGAATATCAATTCCGCCAACCTCTACCTCGAGAATGCCAACAGCCTGACGGATAACCCGGATCGCATCAATGACGCGGCCGTGGTCAACCTGCGGGGCGGCCTGCTCGAGTTGCGCGGACGCCAGCAGTCGGCCAGCTCGGAGACCCTCGGCACCGTCAACCTCGTGGCCGGTGGTTCGCAGTTCATCGTCACCGCGGGCGATGGCTTCCAGGCCAGCTCGGTGCTCGCCATCAACAACCTCGTCCGCACCCCGGGCACCGTCGCCAACTTCACCACGGGCGCCGCGAACCGCGTCACCCTCGCTGCCATCAACGGCTCCGCCCCGACGCTCACCAACGGTATGCTCGGCGGTTGGGCCGTCTTCGGCACGATGGCCGCGGGTACCCACCACTTCGCGTCCTACTCGCCGACCCTCGGTGTCGGCGCCTTCGGCACCGCCGGCTTCCCGGCCTATTCCAACGCCACCACGGACGCCAACACTCTCGCGACCGCCACGGCCACCTCCAATATCAGCCTGGATTCGGCCATCACCAACACGCTGCTGCTCACCGATGACCTCACCATCAACTCGCTGCGCTTCGCCAATCAGGCCACCCAGAACGTCCATATCGCCGCCGGCAAGACGCTGACGCTCGCCACTGGCGGCCTGATGGCTTGGAGCACGGCCTCGCACTTCATCGGCAGCGCCGATGGCGTCGGCAACGTGACCTCCGGCGGCAACGAACTCTTCCTCTACGCCCAAGGCGCGGGTTGGCACGTGATGCGTTCCAATCTCGTCAATCCGTCGGTCGGAGTCGACATGGCCGTCACCAAGAGCGGCTCCAATACCTGGCAACTGGTCGGTACCAACACCTACACCGGCGGCACCACCATCGCCAACGGTCAAATCGTGGTCTCCACCAACGGCGGAGCCATCCCGCTCGCCGCCGATCCGGCCAAGGGCCTCATCGTCAATGGTTCCTGGCAGAATCCCGGACAGTTGCTCGCCTACCGGGCGGCATCCATCCATCCGGACAACGAAGTCACCATCAACGGGAACGGTTCCGTCGTCCTTTTCGGGAACAACACCCTCCGGAAGCTCACCTTCAACAACGACGGTTCCAACGGCACCGGTTACCTGCGCACCTTCCACATCCAGAGCCCCGCCGGCGCCGGTTCCACCGGTGTCCTGACGATCGGTGCCGGCGGACTTTTCGCCACGTCGGCTAACGTCACCACCACCTCCGTCATCGAGGGTCGTGTCGACTTCGGCGCCTCCCCCAACTTCATCGATGTCGCCCCGATTTCCGGCGGCGGATTCGCCAGCGTCGACCCCTTCCGCCCGGCGCTCGCCCTTCAAGGCGTTGTCGGCTCGACCGGCGGCATCACCAAGACGGGCAACGGCGTGCTCGATTTCCGCGCCCAGAACGTCTTCACCAGCGAGTTCCTCGTGGCCGCCGGCGGTATCCGCACGGGCGTCGCCAATGCCGGCTCCCGTTTCTCGACGCTGAACCTCGGCGCCGGCACGCGCCTCGACCTCAACAACCTCGTCACCACCTGGGGCGGGCTGACCGGCTCCGGCGACATCTTCAGCTCGTTCGGCACCCCGACCCTCAATGTGGGCTTCAACAACGCGGACACGACCTTCACCGGTCGCTTCATGCGCTTCAATGACGCCGCCTTCGGCCAGATCAACAAGATCGGCACAGGCAAACTGACGTTGTCCTCGGTGCAGCCGACCACGGGCTCTTTCGGCGCCATCTCGGTCAGCGGCGGCACGCTCGCCTACGCCGGCGCTGGTCAGGCCTTCGTGTCGACCGCCACGGCAAACTCGATCTTCAATGTCAATAACGGCGGCCTGCTCCAGCTCGACAACTCGGTCACCAATCTCAGCAACCGCCTCGGCACCGCCGCCGGCGGCACGGTCAATATGCAGGGCGGTCGTCTCCTCATCGGCGGTTCCGCCGCAGGCGCGACCACCGAAGGTATCGCGACGCTCTCCGCCCTCAACGGCGGCGGTCGTATCGAGCTCTCGGCCAACGCCGCGCAGGGCATGTCGCTCAATGTCACCACGCTGACCTACGCGAATGCCTCGCTCAGCGCCTCGACGACCCTCAACTCGACGAGGGTGACGGTCCCGAGCACCGTGGGCCTCATCCCGGGCATGCTCATCACGGGTGCCGGTATCAATGCCAACACGACGATCGCCAGCATCCTCGACGGTACGACGCTCTTCCTGAGCGCCAACGCCACCGTCACCGGCGTGGCCACGCTCAATGCGGTTCAGACCAACGGCTCCCTTGTCATCGCCGGTATCAGCGAGCTCACAGGCAACGGCCTGGCCAACCTCGCCATCACGAACGCTGGCTTCTCGGCGGGGCAGGGCGTCGGCGCCAATGCCAGCTTCACCAAGGCCGTCCGCGGCGATATCCTCGCCGATGCCTCCGCCACGGGCGTGGGTACGGGGTTCCTGACCATCGACAGCGTCACGGGCAATGGGCGGGCCCTCGATACCACCACCGAGACGCGCATCCTGGCCAATACGCTGGGCGGCACGTTCAATGCCCGGCTTACCGGCGCGACCACCCTCACCGCGCCGACGACCGTCAATACCCTGACTACCAGCGGCACGGCTTCGGTCGTCTCGGGTCTCGCGTCGAGTGTCTTCGGCAAATTCGGCCCCTCGGGCGAGCTGCTCTCGCTGACCCTCGCCAATGCCGCCGGATTCCTCGTCAAGGATGGCACAACGACCTTCGACATGGGAACGCTCGTCGGTCCCTCGACCGGCTCAGCCTACTTCCACGTCCTGCCGGGCGCCACGCTCGCCGTGAACGCCTCGCTGCTTCCGGCTGCGACGGGCGGTTTCGTCCTGGATAACGGTGGCACCATGGTGCTCGGTGAACGCACCGGGTTCTTCACCGGCACGGTCGCCATCAACAACGGGACGCTGCGCCTGAATTCTGGGCTGGATAACACGTTGGCCATCTCGGCCACGGCCGGCCCGATGGGCTTACCCTTCGTCACGCTCAACGGGACGGGCGCCGTCCTCGATCTTGGCGCGAAGAACCAGACGGTCCGCGGCCTCGCCAGTTCGAACCCGCTGCCCGGCATGGGCGGCACGGTCACCGGCCTGACCGGCGCGGTCTTCACCACGACCGACAACAGCACCTTCGGGGGCAGGCTCACCGGCGGCCTCAGCTTCGTGCGCTCGGGCAACACCACGACCACGCTGACCTCGGCCAGCGACTACACCGGTGCGACCGTGGTCCGCGGCGGCACGCTCGAACTCCGCGACTCTGGTTCGCTCGCCAGCACGGCCGGCCTGCGTCTCGCGCAGGGTACGCTCCTCCTCAATAACTTCGGTCTCAACCCGGTCGACAGCCCGGTCCGGATCGCGGCGGCCAACACCGTCACGCTTGCCGGCGGTACCTTGACCTTCATCGGGGGTGGTTCGGTCGACAATCTGCTGACCCTTGATCGCATCGACATCGAGCGCGGGAGTGTCCAGATCAACTCCAACCCCTACATCAGCATGGGGGCGACCAACCGGATCGACATCGGCAACCTCGTCGTCGCCTCGGCGGGCGTGCGTCCGATGGTGAACTTCAACGGCTGGACCACCCTGAACAGCGGCGGAATCAACACGCTTGGCGGCCAGGGCCTCACCCAGAACTCCAATATCCGCCTCACGCAGCTCAATAGCGCCCCGTTTGGCACCGCCAGCCTCGTCAATGGTCTCATCGGTGGCTGGGCGGTCGCGGACGGTTCGACCTTCGCCACTTACAGCGCCACCTTCGGCGTCGTCGCCATGGGTCAGCAGTACAACTTGGGCGGTGGCTACCCCGCCACCAATTTCACGGGTGGCGACATCAATACGACCGTCGCCACGGGTAATTACAATGATGGTGCGACGGTTCGCACCATCACGGGCCCCCATTCGGCCAATAGCTGGCGTCTTTCCGCCGGCGCCAACCAGGATTTCACGTTCGTCAACGCCCCGATCACCCTCGGCGTGGGCATCATCACGAACAACGGCAGCACGATCACCCTGCAGGGCGACACCTCGGTCAGCTCGCTCACCGCGGCGGGTTCGGACCTGTATGTCTACACGAACCAAGGCACGATGAACCTCAACATGACGCTCACCGGCGCCATGAACTTCGTGAAGTCCGGCGGCGGCACGCTGGCCCTCCGTACTCCCTCCAGCCCGGTCTCCAACGACTTCCTGGGCACGACCTTCGTCAATCAGGGCACCCTGAATCTCAACGCGCCTCCCGGCGGCTACGTTCTGATCCCCGGCGACCTCGTCGTGTCCGGGTGGGGCAGCGGCGCCAACACCACGGTGTCCATGTTGAACAACCAGAGTCAGATCGCCGCGACCTCCAGCATCTCCCTGCTGGGCGGCGCCAACCTGAATCTCGTCGGGACCAACACCTTGAATGCCGTGCTCTTCGACAACGAAGGGGGCATGTCCAACCCGACCTTGGCGACCGCCGTCAAGCTCACGCTGACCGCCGCCAACGCCGTGACCGCGACCAATCAGTCGCCCGTCTCCGTCCCCGTCATCTCCGGGACTTCCCTCGAATTCAGCGCCAGCGACCCCGTGCTCACCGTCCATGCCGGTTTGGCGGCCACGGGCCTCGTCATCAGCGCCCCGATCCTGCAGAGCGCTGGCATGCAGACCTTGACCAAGCAGGGCTCGGGCGTGCTGGCCTTGAGTGGGGCGAGCACCTTCAATTCCCCCTTCAACCTGAACGCCGGCGCGTTGATGTTTAGCAATAATACCGTCCTCCTCCTCGGGGCCATCACCAGCGGCCCGGTCGGTCGCGGCGACCTGCTGGTCGGCGCGGGCACCTCGTTGCTCAGCGACGGCACGGTCCGCACGATCGCCAACCCGGTCACGGTGAACGGCGACTTCGCCTTCGGTGGCTCGGGCGCGGGTGCGGGCGTCATCCTGGCCGGCAAGGTCAGTCTTGGGGCGGCCATGCGCACCATCGGGGTCACGAACTACGGCGTCACGGCCACGCTCAGCGGCGGACTGCTGACCGACCTCATCGATCGCTCCACGGCCTTGACCAAGACCGGTAATGGCGTCCTCTTGCTGGGCGTTCCCTCGACGCAAGCCGACCTCAAGGGCGCGGGCGTCACGGTGTCCGGCGGCGTGGTTCGCTGGGCGGGTGACAACAGCCTGCCCCCGGACACGTTCCTCACGGCCGGCGTCGCCTCGGGCTTCGACCTCGCGGGCTTCAACCAGATCACCCACCGGATCCTGGGCACGGGCTTCTTCACGAACTCCTCGACCCTCACCCCGAGCACCTTGACGGTCGGCGGCGACAACGCGTCATTCACCTTCAGCGGGGCCCTCACGGACAACTACGGCGGCGGTGGGCAGGTCCTCAACCTGACCAAGACGGGCTCGGGTGTTCTGGCCTTCGGCGCGGTGAATAATTACGCCGGTCTCACCGACATCCAGGCAGGTCGTCTCGACATCACCAACATCGGTTCCTTCGGCCTCGGTCCGGTGAACATCGAGACCGGTGCAGAGCTGCGTATGGATCGCACGGGCACCCTGAATTTCCCGAATGAATTGAGCGGGTCGGGCTTCGTGCGCTCCGTCGGCTCCGGCATCACCATCCTGACCGCCGCCAACTCCGGCTTCACCGGTCGTTTCCTCGTCGACAATGGTATCCTGCAGGTCGGCGATGGTACCCTAGCCGGAGACACCGGCGATCTCGGTAGCGCCAACAAGGTCGTTGTGACCACTCCGGGGCAGTTGCGCTTCAACTACACCGGCAACTATCAGCTGTTCCGTCCCATCGAGGGCACGGGCGATGTCGTCCAGCAAAGCCGGATGACCTTGGACCTGGCGACCGCTAGCAGCGCCTTCAGCGGCAGGGCCGTTGTCAACAACGGCATCATGACGGCCTCGGCGGTCTCGGCGCTGGCCGCCTCGACGGGTATCGTGGTCAACCGCGGCACGTATTTTGATGCCTTCACCAGCACTTATCTCCCGGGCAGCTTCTTCAAGGTCACCGGCAATGATTCGGTGGGCACCGTTTCCTACGGCGTCCCGCTCACGCTCAACGGCGGTACCGCCGACGCGTTGACGCAGACCGCCTACCTCGGGGCGATCACGCTCAACGGCGGCGAGTTGACCAGCGACTCGGTGTCCCCGGCCCCCACTGGTTCGTGGGTCTTCCTGGGTAATGTCACCGCGACGGCTGATTCCACGATCTCCGCGGAGAACGTCAACGTGGGTCTCACCAGCGCCTCGCGCGACTTCAACGTCGACGCGGGCAAGGTGCTGACCTTCTCGGGTTCCTACGCCGACGCGGTTCCGGTCACGGGCGTCTCGAGCCTCTCGAAGTCCGGCGCGGGTACGCTCGTCATGAGCGGCTCCGCCAAGACCTATACGGGTACGAACACGCTGACGGGCGGCTTCCTGAAGTTCGCCGACCAGGCGCAGCTCGGCCTCTCCTCCGCCACCGTCCACGCGAACCTCGTGTTCGCCGGCGGCTCGGTCGAGTACACCGGAGCGGGCGCGTTCGACCGTACGTTCCTCGTCAAGGACGGCGGCGCGGGCTTCCACGCCACCAGCGGTGTGAACCCGCTGCTCGTCAACGGTACCGGCCAGATCGACTTCGACGACACCGCGCCGGCCACGGCGACCAGTCGTCCGCTGACGCTCTCGGGTACGAGCATCTTGGACAATACCTACAGCGCTGGCCTCTTGCAGGGTGGCGATGCGGCCCAGGCCTTCTCCTCCATCGTGAAGAACGGTGTCGGCCAGTGGATCATCGACGGCGCGGGCAGCACGCTCGCCCCGAATGCCGAAGTGAACGTCAACGGAGGCGTCCTCGGCTTCTACTTGAACGCCCTCGGCGGACCCAGCAGCACGGGTAACGTCAACCTGGCCGATAGCTCGACCCTTCGCTGGGAAGCGACCAACAACCAGGACCTCGGCTCTCGCCTCAAGGTGGCTGACGGTGCGACGGCGACGATCAAGTTCGATCACACCACGAGCGCGACGACGTTCAACGGCGGCATGAACTTCGGCACCGGCGCTCTCGTCAAGTCCGGCGCGGGCGACCTCGTCCTCGCCGCGGCCAACACCTTCTCGGGCGGCCTCACGGTCGCGCAGGGTAAGGTCACGGTCAGCGACGCCGGCGCCCTCGGCTCCGGTAACGCCACGATCGGTAACGCTGGCACGATGGTCATCAACCAGTCCGTCACGAACAACATCAACGTCAGCGGTAACGGGTTGATCGGCGGCACGCTCGTGGCCTCGGTGGCTTCGGGTAACGTCTCCTTCGGCGCCATCACCGTGGGTGATCGTGGTACGGTCTCTCGCGGAGCCTCGATCGGCACCTTGACCTCGACCAGCATGACGCTCTCGGGCGGCGCGCGTCTCGAGTTCAAGATCTGGGACGTCAACACTCAGGTTGCCGGCGTCGGTTACGACCAGTTCGCCTTCGGTAACCTCGACCTCAGCGGCGCCTCGGTGTCGAACAAGGTCGTGATCAAGCTGATCTCGATGTCCGATGCCTCGACCTTCGGTTCGGCCGGCAACCTGTCGCTGCTCCAAGGCGCGTCGGGTATCCAGACGTTCAGCTTCGGTTCGTTCACGGCGGGTGGCCTGAACCTCGGTGCCAATACCAACGTCAACGACCTGTTCACCTTCGACACCAGCCAGTTCACCTACACCGGTGGCACGGCCTCGGCGGCGAGCCTGTGGGCGATCGACTTCAACAACGCCAACGGCGCCATCACGCTGACCGCGGTGCCGGAGCCCTCGACCTACGGTATCGGTCTCGGTGCGCTGGCCCTCGCGGCCGCCGCCATCCGTCGCCGTCGCCGCCAGGAGAAGAAGGCCTGAAGATACGAGGACCCGAGGACCTGAGGTCCAAAAAGGGAAGGGCGGCTACGGCCGCCCTTTTTTGTGCCTGAGTGAGAGTATCGAGTATGGAGTATCGGGGGAGTGCTGCCTTGGGTAGGGTCGGGACCGCGTCACGACATTGCTGTCTTTCCCGCCACCTGCCACCTGGGGCTGCCACCTGCCACCCGAAGTGAAATCATAAGACTCAAAGGGAGACCGGAGACCGGGATATATGCTTCGGATATTAATGCACCCCAGCCAATCATCCGGTCACCGGTCTCCCCTTGAGCATGATGCCTCCCTGGCCAACCGGCCAACGGGTCAACAGATCAACTTGTCTAGCCCTAGCCCTACACCCACATTTGACTCACCCCTTTCCCTCCCCCACAAACTCCCCATGCGCTCACCCCTATCGCTTTTCCTTTCCCTGTTGCTGCTCGGATTCGCCCCCTGCGCCGAGGCTGCCCGTGATCTGACCTTCTACTTGGTCTCGGACGTGCACGTGGGGATGGATTACCGCAAGACCGCCCCGCCGTTTGGCGCCGACGCCTTCAATGCCCACGTCGCGCAGACGCTCGAGGTGCTCGCCAAAGTCCCCGGCACACCGTGGCCCACCGAGGGCCCCGTCGCTGAGGCGATGAAAGGGAAGGGCCCCGTCCCGCGTCCGCTCGGCATGATCGTCGCAGGCGACCTTACCGAGGTCGGTAATGCGAAGCAGTGGCAGGATTTCGATCGGATGCTGCCTTGGCAGGGTTCGACGCCCGCGAAGTACCCGACCTTCGCCCTGGCGGGTAATCACGACGGCGGCGCCACCGGCCCGGTCCGCCAAGGCCTGCGCGAACGCAATCGTGGCATGCTCGCCGCTGGTCTCGTCACGAAGCTTTCCGCCGACGCCTTGCACTCCGCTTGGAACTGGCAGGGCGTCCACTTCATCAACGTCAACCTGTATCCCGGCGACGGCGTCAAGGCAGGCGCCAAGGCAGGCTCTATGTGGGATCCGGAGAGCAGCCTGAGCTTCCTGAAGGCGCGCTTGGCCGAGATCGGCGCGACCGAACCGGTCGTGATCGCGACGCACCTCGACTTCAGCGCCCGCAGCACCTGGTGGGATCAGCCCAAGCGCAAGGCGTTCTACGAGGCCATCAAGGGTCATAACATCATCGCCCTCCTGCACGGCCACACGCACGACATCACCCGACTCACTTTCCCCGAAGATAAGGATTACGCCGACTTCGGCGGCCAAGGACCCCGCTTCGATTGCTTCTCCGCCGGCGCCTTCAAGCCCGACGCCAAGGAAGGCAAGCCGTATCCCGGCCCGCGCTATCCCTGTGAGTGCTATGTGTTCCGCATCGTCGACGACGTCCTGGTCGCCGCCCATTACACCGCCGAACCCGGCGGCTGGAACACCAGCAAGCACGCCCCGCAGCTGACTTTCGTGAAGAAGATTAAGTGAAGAGAATGCAAGGTGGTGGCGGTTAGCGGTTAGCGGTTGGGCGCACAGAGTGAAGACTCAAAGGGAAACCGGAGACCGGATCATTAGCTGGGGGCATCTTTTCTGGTCTCGGGTCTCGGCCGTCAGGTGCCTGGTTCGGGTAATCAGGTTCAGGTACGGGTGGCGGGCGCTACAAATTCTATTCAGCCCTCCACGCAGCCCTCAACGCAGTGCTCAATTCAGTCCTCTGTCATCCCTCCGGCCCTCCGGCCCACGAGTCCTCGTGTCCTCGCGTTACCTCACTTCCCGCTCCGCCACACTTTCTTGTCCGGCGTGACGAGCATGACGTCGAGCTTCTCGCGCTGGGCGATGCGCTTGGCTTCTTCGAATCCGGCGGCCATCAAGACCGTCGACCAACCGTCGGCCTGGAAGCAACTCTCATGAGTCACGACGGCCATCTCGA
This sequence comes from Opitutia bacterium UBA953, assembly GCA_002293125.1. Taxonomy (GTDB): domain Bacteria; phylum Verrucomicrobiota; class Verrucomicrobiia; order Opitutales; family UBA953; genus UBA953. Next base: position 36,846 of record DBCR01000083.1, on the reverse strand, counting down.
GCGTAGGCGCAACGGGACGTCCGGTCCGGGGCGAGAGGAGGTGCGAGACGGGCTTGCCGTCGGCGAGCTTCTTGGCGCGGTAAAGGCCCGAGGTGCTCAGCGCCCGATCGGAGAGCAGCACGGTCTCCAGCATGACGCGGGGGTTGAAGGGGTCCTCGATGCCCACGCGCCACGAACCTGCGGCGAGGATCTCGCCGCCGACCTCGATGAGGAACTCGTGTTGACCCTGCCCACGCAGGATCTTCGCTGCGCGGTCGGCGGCGTAGCCCTGCAAGACGGACCCAAGATCGAGGTTCAATCCTTCATGGCTCTTGGCCAGCGTGAGGTTCTCCTTGTCGAGCTTGAGCTTCGACCAGCCTACCTTGGCGAGCGCGGCCTGGAGTTGCGCCGGCGTGGGGTCGGGCAGTTTGCCGGCTGGGCCGTAGCCCCAGAGATTTGTCAGCGGTGCGACGGTGATGTCGTACATCCCACCGGAAGCAGCGCTCAGTTTCAGGGCGAACTCGACGGCGTCCGCGAGTTCTTGGGTGATGCCGAAGGGCTGGGTGGACTCGAGGTGATTGAAGTCGGCGGTCGCGGAGGATTCGCGCCAATGCGAGAGCGAGAACTCGACGCGCTTGAATTCCGCCTCGAGTTCGCGCTTGAGGATCTCGGCGTCGACGTCGCTCCCGCGCACCTTGACGGTCCAAGTCGTCCCGAAGGCCGCACCATGTAATTCGGTGACCGCCTTCCGTGCCGAGGACTCGGGGGTTTCTTCCGCGGCGAAATCCGCGCGGGGGAAGAAGGCCACGACGGCGCCCAGCGCCAAGACGACGGCCGCCCATGTGTCGCGGCGTCCCCAGGTCTCGGCTTGGTTGGCGGAGCGCACGAACTTGAAGAGGGCGCCGGTCGGGCAGCCATATTTGCAATAAGCCTGCGGCACGACGACCGAGGCGAGCAGGCCGACCACGGCCAAGGTCAGGGGAATCGCGACCCCGATCCCGAGGATCCAGGCGTCGAAGGGCTCGACTTGTCCGATGTTCCAGCGGGGCCATACCAGGGCGGCCAGAAAGGCCCCGGCGAGGGCGATGGCAGGCAGTTTGCTCAGCGATGCATGCCAACGGGCGGGGACGGCCACCTGGAGGCGCTTAAGGCCTCCCAGGAGCTCCTGGGCCGCCCCATGAGGGCAGATCTGATGGCAATAGGCCTGGCGGCGAGACCCCCAAGGGACGAGGAGGGCGATGCCTCCGAGGATCAGGAGGGCCGGGGCCTGGGACCACGGGATACCATGGCGGGCCCACCCGGCGAAGAGGGAGAGCGAAAGCAGCTGGCCGAGCCAGAGGCCGAGGCCACCGACGAGCAGGATCTGCCAGACGGTACGGACCACCGGGCGGCCGTGCAGGGGCGTGAAGGTCATCAGCAGGGCGCCGACGAGGAAGCACCAGAGCGCCGCGGTGCGGAGGCGTTGCTGGGTGTCCTGCTTAGCGCGCTGGCCGCCGTGCGCGTCATCGGCGAAGCGCGTCTGTAATCCCTTGGCGATCCCGTAACTCGTGAGCGTCGCGCCGGAGACCGTGTCGAGTTCGCCTTTCCGGAAATCGAACTCCGCCCACTCGCGCGTGGTCCACTTCGTCAGGTCCTTGAAGAAGGTGCGCCCCTGCGGATCGGGTTCCTGCTCCTGGATGCGGCTGACGTATTCCGCGGTGTCGTAGGTCGTGCGCAGTTTGACTTCGCGCAGGCGGAGACCGTCGGCTTCGATGGCGATCAGCGTCTCGCTCGGGCCGGCGTAGCCGACGACTTCGTCGGCGGAAGGCGAGGAACGCACGACGTAGCCGAGGTGGGCGCGGTTGGGCCCGCGCACGAGGTTCCAGCCCAGGCGCGGGATGTTCGGCTCGAAGCTGGCCGCATCGGGGAAGCCGGAGCCCTGGATTTCCTTGAGCGAGAGCGCGGTCGGAAAACGCAGCGAGACGTAATTGCCGGAGAGACGTTTCTGGATGGATTCGGTGATCGCGTAGGCGGTGAGCGTCGAGCCGGCGTAGGCCTCGAGCTTCGGGGTGGGTTGCGTCGTGGGGCGCCAATCCTTGAAGGCTTTCTCGAACGCGGCGTTATCACGCAAGGTATCCACGTGCTCCGGCGTGTCTTCGCTCGAGAGGATGCGGGTGCCGACGATCTTCTCCTGGTTGTCGAGCGCCACGAGCACGTTGCTCGGGCCGGCGTAGCCCAGGATGCTGTCGGCGTCGGGGGAGGTCGTGACCAGGCGCCCGAGGCGGTCGCCGGACTCGTCTTGGACGAGGAGCGTCTGGTTGGGGCCGGACTTCAGGCGCTTGGCGCCGGGGAAGAACGCCTTGGCGTCATCGAGTCCCAGGCGCGTCAGCGCGGACTCCGTGAGGGGAGTCGTGCGCTGCAGGAGCAGGGCGGCGAGGAGCAAAGCCGCGAGACGCCAGCCTTTGACCAGCCAGGCGCTGACGCGGGGCGACGCCATCGCTTACTCGGCGAGGACGAGCTGGAAGGCGTCGGCGTGGACGTTGCCCTTGGCGCCTTCGGACGAGAGGACGATCGTATGCGTGCCAGCGGCGAATTGGAACTTACCAAGTTTGTTGGCCTGCTCGATTTCGCCGACCTTCTGATTGAGGCGTAAGGTGACGGGCTTTTCGCCGTCACGATTAATCGTCAGCAAGGAGTTGCCCGAGCGGTTCTCGTGCCCTTGCCAGTGGCCGCGCACCTCATACTTGCCGGCTTCCTTCACTTCGAAGGTGTAGGTCGCCCGATTGCCGTTGCCGGAGGCGTAGTGATAGCCGGCGCCGAGGTGCGCGATTCCGTGTCCTTGGGTCCACTTGCCTTCGAGCTTCGCCTGAGCGTCGTCGACGACGATGCCGCCGAGCTTGGCCAGTGCCTTGAGGTCGTCAGGGGAGAGCTTGGTGGGCGTACCCTTGGTGAGGTCGAGGTTCATCCGGCCGGTGGGCAGTTCCTTGAAGTCCGCAATCGACGTATCGAGGAAGAGGTCTGCGCGCAGGTCGCTGCGGCGCATGCGGCCGGGCTGTTCCATGAGCTTGATGAGGTCGGACAGGTGCTTCTGGTAGACGCCGCGCGGGTCGGTGTTTTCGCGGACAGCGAGGTAGGCGGCCTTGCCGACGACTTCGCCCATCATGCCGATGGTGCGCATGACGCGGACGGTACCGAGGGCTTCGTGGGTGACCGAGATGTGGCGGCCGGCGAAGAAGAGGTTGTTGATGTTCTTGGAGTAGAACAGGCGGTAGGGCAGCGGGTAGCCGTTGCGGCGATCGACGGCGTGCACCTGCTTGCCGCTGGCGTCGGTGTAGCCGAACGCGGCGCGAGAGATGAACGGATTATCCGGGAACTTCTTGGCGTACTGTTCCTTGGCGTAGTGGAGGTCGATGTCCCAGGTGGTGGGCACGCAGCCGTCATCGAAGTCGCGGCGGGTGATGATGTCTTCCTTGTTCAGGATGATGTCGCCGTCGAAGAGGCGGGATTCGCGGGGGCCGCCGACGTGCGAGGCCCACTTGAGGTCGGAGAGCGCGTACTTAGCCTTATCGGGGCCGTTCTTGAGGGCGGAGAAGGCGCCATACATCGCGCGGAAGTTCCAGTCGCGGATGGTCTCGAGGTCCTTGATCGGGTCCTTGTCGAAGCCGGATTCCCAGAACCACTCTGCCTTCATGAAGGGCTTGTCGTCGATCTTGGACTTGGACTTCTGAAGGAGCGGGAAGTCGCCCATCTCGAGCGGTAGCGCCCACGGGGTGGCGGGCCAGCTTGAGGCTTGGTCGGCATCTTGGTAGAACCACATGTTGGACATCCCCATACGTTTGTCGGGCTCGGTGCGGAAGGTCGCGCCGGCGTAGGCACCCACCCAGCCGTGGCCGGTGGTGTCGGCCACGAACTTCGCACGGAAGACCTTCTCGCGGCCGGTCTTGACGTCGATGGCCTTCACGGCGGCGATACGGTTGCCATCCATGACCACGCCGGTGGCGAAGTGCCCCAGGAAGAGTGAGATGTTCTTTTCGTTGCGGACGACCTTTTCCTTGAGGTCATCGCCAAAGCTATCGATGCGGCCGGGGCTGTCGGGCGAGCGGTCGCCGATTTCTTCGATGATCTCGCCGAGGTGCGGGAACTTGCCGCGGGTGGTGCCACCCATGGCCCAGACGCCGATCTCGGAGCTGCCGTTGCCGCCGAGGACGAAACGGTCCTGGATGAAGGCGACCTTGAGCGACTGACGGGACGCGGAGAGCGCCGCGCCGAGGCCGCCGTAACCGCCACCGACGACGACGAGGTCGAACTCACCTTGGTCTTCCGTGCCTTTGGGGCTGTTCCATTTCGAGCGGGCGGCGACGAGCGCTTCGCCTTCGGGCGGGGTGAAAGCAGCGTCCTTGCTGAAGAGGATGGCGTCGGCGCGACCGGCGAAACCGGTGAGGTCATGGAGGGCGATCTTCACGTCGCCCGCGGGCAGGGTGACCTTGCCGCCGGCTTGCCAATGCCACTCGGCGCCTTTCGTGCCGAACTCAGTGGCGACGGGCTGTCCGTTGACGATGAGCTGGAAGCGGCCCGGGGTGCCAGGGGCGTTCCAGTGGGCGACCCAATCCTTGGTGCGCACCCAGACGCGGTATTCGCCGGCTGAAGCGATGCGGACCGAGCCCGTGGCATCGGCGACCGGCTTGCCGAGACCGTGGGCCAGGAGGTAAGGCGAGCCGACGATGTTCGTGAAAGAGGTGTCGAGCTTCCAGCCGCCCGCAGAGGCGAGGGATTCGGCTTCGACGAAGACCGTATCGGCGGACTGGGCGCGGCCGACGACGGCAGCCAGCAGGGACAGTCCAAGGAAGGGGAGCACGCGAGGGGACATGGGGGTATTAGATGGCAGTAGGATGGGAGAGTTCCAGCGGAAAAGGGGTGGGTGGTCAACCCTACCCAAGGCAGGTGGTGGCGGTTAGCGGATAGGATAAAACAGCAAAGGGAAACCGGAGACCGGAGGATTGGCCGGGGTCACACATTTTCAGGTCTCGGGTCTCGGCGATCGGGAGCCAGGTGCGGGTCAGAAGGTACAGGTTCGGGCCCCGGACCCTGATTCCTGAACCTGAGCCCGTACCTGCACCTGCAGCCGAGACCTGTGACCCGAGAATGATAACCGGTCTCCGGTCTCCCCTTGGTGTGTTGTCTTTCTCCAACCGCCTATCGCTAAACGCCGAAACCTACCTCGATACAACTATGTCGTGACGCGGTCCCGACCCTACCCAAGGCATCATCCATTCAGACCTCGATTCAGCCCTCGATTCCGCCCTCAATACAGTCCTCCCCATGATCTTCCGCCTGATTGCTTCGCTCTGTGCTTCCGCCTGCCTGGCCGGCGATATCCCTTCGTCCGGCCTCTTGGTCGATCTCGACGCAACGAAGGGAGTCACGGTGGACACCCAAGGTCGCGTCACCGCGTGGAAGAGCCAGGCTGGTCCAATCGCGGCCCGTGATTTCGTCGGCCAGCCGAAGGGCCGCGCTGAGGCTGCCTCCGGCCTGCCGACGCCGGTGAAGGGTTCGCCCGCGGCGCTTTCCTTCCGTCAGCAGGAACTGGTCTGTCATGATGAGACGGCTTTCGACGGACTGATTCGCGGCGACGGTTGCACCTGGGTCGCGGTGATCAAGGTCTACCCGCAGCGCGTCGGCCTGAAGGATGTGAACTCCTTCTTCGGCAACCTCCGCAACGGCCAGAAGTACGAAGGCCTCTGGGGCTGCCTCGACGACGATAACACCGTCTGGTGGGGCGCCCGCAATGGGCTCACCTTCGGGCGCTTCGACGTCAATAACCCCAAGCTCGTCGGTCCGAAACTGGAGGAGGGACGCTTCCATGTGCTCGCCGGCCGTCTCGGCGCAGGGCAGGGCGAGGTCCTCGCCGAATTCTTCGTGAATGATCTCCAGGCCTGCGCGACCGCGCGCTTTCCGATCAACCCTCAGGCCGATGCCTCGAAGCTCGCGATCGGCCAGGAACGCGACGCGATCCAGCACCCGGGCTGGGAATCCTTCGATGGTGAAGTCGCCCGCTTCCTCCTTTGGAACCGTCCGCTTACTGATGCGGAGCTGAAGGCTGCGTTTGATGGTGTGAGGTAGGGTCGGGACCGCGTCACGACTTAGCTGCCTTGGGGTAGGGCTGATCGCCCTCGATCAGCCGTGTATCGGGTAGGGACGTGATTACTATCGCGTCCTCCTCTTGGACTGAGGCTGCGAACGGACGCGACGCAGTCGCGCCCCTGCCTGACGGTACACGGCTGACCAAGGGTGGTCAGCCCTACCCATTACCCCTGTGCATCTAATTCATTCAGTCCTCGATGCAGTCCTCTGTCATCGACTCAGTCATCTATTCTGCTGCGTCTCACTTCTTCTTGCCGTTCTGCTGGAACTGCTGGCGGCGCTGTTTCATGCGCTCCTCGATAGCGTCCAGGACCTTATCGGCGACGTCATCGGTGATATCAGCATCGGCCGCTATCATCGCGGCCTTGGTGGCCGCACGGACCTCGAGCTGGATCTCCTCGAACTGCTTGGCCATGCCCCTCTTGTCTTCATCCGAGGCGTATTGGGCTTCCTTGAAAAGTTCGCCTTGCTTGGCGCGTGCGGCCCTCACGTCTTCGTCCTGCATGGATTTCATCAACGCGGCTTTGCACTTATCGAGCTGTTCCGGCGTGATGCCGTCGATCTCCTCGGGGAGGAAGCCGCCCTTGCTGCCGAACTTGGAACCGCCGGATTTGCGCGGGGCTTCGGCCTCAGGAGCATCGCCGCTCGGGCTGGTGGGCTTACCGGCGAACTTGCTCGCCGACTTCGGAGCTGCGATCTTCTCGGCGCCGCTGGGCGCGTTCGCGACGGATGGCCTGGCGTCCATGGCGAAGTAAGTCGCGGCGGAACCGATGGCTACGCCGAAAAGGATGGGGAAGAGCTTGTTCATAGGGGGTGAGGGGGATAGGCTATTTAGAAAACCCCGAGCACGGGGGAAAGTTGGGGAATTAAGGTAGGGACGTGATTGCCATCACGTCCGTGGGCGCACGGAGCTCGAATGGTCCAAAGACTGTGCCCGGTGGTAGCACGTGCCTCGGCGAACGGCGGCCATGGCAATGGCCGCCCTACCTAGATGCACGCTATGTCGTGACGCGCTCCCGACCCTACCCGAGGCAATCAATTAGCCCTGTCCCTGCCCCTGTCCCTCGCGGCGCGCTCGGCGCCGCGCTTCACTTCTTCTCCCCGAACGGGAAAGGCTTGAGCGGGGTCTTGGTCGCCTGGGAGCCCTTCTTGGCGGCGGCCTTCGCGCGACCTTCAACCGCCTCCATGATCTTCTCCAGGGTCTCCTTGGAGAGGGAAGGGTCGGCCTTGCTCACGGCGGCGAGGTGGGCTTTGCGTAAATCTGCGATCAGGACTTCGAAGTCATTACGCATGTTCTTCTTCTCATCCGGGGAGGCGAATTCGGCCTCCTTGCGCATTTCGTTCTGCTTGGCCTTTAGTTCCTTCACCGTCGGATCCTTCTGGGCGACGAACGCGGCGATACGGAATTTTGTCATGTCTTCGGCGGAGACGCCTTCGACGTCGGCGAGCAGTTGGGCCGGAGTCATCGGCTTTTCTTCCACCTTGGCTTCGGTCGTCTCGGGCTTCGCCTCCGGGGCATCCTTCTTGGCGAGCTTGGCCTCGGCCGCCTCTTTTTCGCGCGCCCGCTGCATCGCTTCCTGACCGCGCTTCTTGGTGGCTTCCTCGATGGCGTTGAGCGTGAACACCAGGGAGTCCTTATTGATCGAGGCGTCGATTTTCAGCACGGAGTCCATCGTCGCCTTGACCATCGCATCGCGGGCCTTTTCGAAATCGAGACGAAGGTCTTCGGCTTCGTTGCGACCTTTCGTGAAGCGCGTGCGCTCCTTGAGTTCGTTCAGGCGAAGGCGGGCGGCCGAGATGGCTTCGTTACCGTAAGACAGCATCAAAGCACGGCGGATCTTGGCATATTCCTCGGCGGGCACGCCCTCGACGCTGTCGGGCAGCACGTTGGCGCTTTTGCCTGAGTTAGGTGCTTTCTTTGCGACCGCGGGCTTCGGCTCGTCCACGGCGAAGCCGGCGAGGGCGAAAAGGGTGGCAAAAAGGAAGAGGGCGGAGCGCATGGGTCTACCTTTATAACAGCAGACCGCGTGGGAAGTTGCACGATTTGAGGGGTAGGGTCCTGAATGCCATCACGTACCTGCGGTTTCCTTTCTCCTTTTCTCCGGCCCACGGGCCCTCGTGTCCTCGTGTCCTCTCTTATTTCGCCTTCTTCTTCATCCCGTCTTTCGACTTCTGGCGGGAGGCTTCGAGGTAGGTGCGGACGAGTTCAGGATTCAGGGAAGGGTCGGCTTTGATCATGGCCTTGGCGAGGGCTTCGTCGACCGAACCGCGGGCGCCGCCTTTCTTCTTCTTATCGACTTCGCCCTTCGGCTTCTCCTCGCCTGCCTGAGGAGCGGGAGCTTGCTGTGCTTTCACCCAGGCGGCTTGCAGTTTCACGCCGTCGCTGATGGAGACGCCCTCGGGGATCTCCGGGATGCCCATGCCCTTTTTCTTTTTCGCCGCCGGCTTGGGTTCGGCCTTTTCAGCCGGCTTGGCGGCAGGTGTATCGCCTTTGGGTGCGTCGGGCTTAGGTGCGTCCGCGGCAAAGAGCGCGGAGGCGGCGAAGAGGGTCAGCAGCAGGGCAGGGAAGCGCATGCTTAAGAAACACCGGGAATGGACGAAGGTTTTGGCGGTTGGCGGATGGGAATGATGGAGGACTGCGTGGAGGGCTGCATGGAGGACTGAGTGGAAAAAGCCTGCCACCCGCCACCTACGGCCCCCACCCGCCACCTGAAAAGGCTCCCCCGCTCATCATCCGGTCTCCGGTTTCCCTCTGCTCGACTGTGTTCCCATCCGCCATCCGCTAACCGCCATCACCTCGTCTTCGTCCCCAAACAAAAGACCCCGGCGAACCGGGGTCTTGTTCCAGCCTGTAATCCGAAGATTACTTGGCTTCAGGCTTCTTGCCGCCCTTGTCGCCCTTGCCCTTGCCTTTGGCGCGGCTCGCTTCGATCGCCTTGAAGACGGATTCGAGAGAGGCGTCGGTCTTGAGGATGGCAGCCTTGGTGGCTTCCATCACAGCCTTGGCGGCGGCCTGCTTTTCTTCGGGGGTCTTGGCGTCAGCGACCTTGGCCTTGGCGGCGATCACAGCTTCGTCTTTCTGAGCGGCCTTCTGGGCTTCGCCGAACTTCTTCCAGGTGGCTTCGTCGACGGACTCAGGCTTCTGGGGGGCCTGCTTCTTGCCGCCCTTGTCGCCCTTGCCCTTTTCGGCCTTCTTGCCGGGTTCGTCACCCTTAGGGGCGTCCGGCTTAGGCGCGTCGGCAGCGATGAGACCGGCCGAGGAGATCAGGGCCAGGAGGAATGCGAGTTTCAGTTTCATAGGTGTATTGGATTGGGGTTCGCCTTTAAAACCCCACATTCCTGCGACAGTTGCAAGATTCGAAATCTTGTTATGACACTCTTCATCAATGATTTAAGTCTTAATCTCTCCTTAAGGTTGGCACACTACTCCGCATGACCCCTGTTTTGCTGCATCTTCCGCATGATTCGACCGTGATTCCGCTCGCAGACCGTGCGGATTACCTGATTTCGGCCGCTGACCTTAGCCTGGAACAACTCCGGCTGACCGACTGGCATACGGCGGCGCTTTACGCCGAAGGGGTGCCCGCCGATGAGATCGTGCGCGCGGAAGTCTCGCGCCTGGTGGTCGATGTCGAGCGCTTTGCCGACGATCGGCAGGAGCGATGTTCCGCCTTCGGGATGGGCGCGACGTATGTGCAGACCTGTGACGGAAGGCCTTTGCGTTCACTCTCGCCGGGGCGCCGTGCGGAGCTGCTCGACCACTATTATTGGCCGCACCATCGTCGGCTCGACGAAGCCGCAGCGGAGCGTCTCGCCCGCTTCGGCCGTTGCGTGATCCTCGACGCGCATTCTTTCCCGACCGGACAGTTGCCGACGCAGGTCGGTTTCTCGGCGTCGCTGGAGATCGGCATCGGCACGCAGCCAGGCCACACCTCGCCCGAGCTCCAGGCATTGGCCGAGGGATTCTTCCGCGCGCAGGGCTTCGTCGTCGGTGTCGATATCCCGTTCAGCGGCGCGATGGTTCCGAACCGCTTCTTCGGAAAGGAGCCGCGGGTGCGGTCGCTGATGATCGAAGTGCGCCGCGATCTTTATATGGACGAGTCCACTGGCGAGCGACACGGTGGCTTCGCCCGCATCCAGGCGGCGCTCAAGGAATTCCGCGCGCAGCTCGCGCGTTTCGCGACTACTTGACGCCGGCAGCGGCTTCGCGGGCGGATTTATCGACCTCTTCGCGGAGCAGGCCGAGCGCTTCCTTCCACATCGCTTCCATCTGCGGCACGACAGCCGCCTTGGCTTCATCGTCCTGTGTCTTCCAGGCGGCTTCGGCCGCCTGCCATTGGGAGATCAGCTCCTTCACGCGCGGCTGCGCGTTCCAGCGCTTGGCGGCGTCGTCGAAGACCGCCAAGTTCATCTGCTTGATCTCCTGCAATTCGCCGAGGCCCGTGCGGACGATGCTTTCGCGGCGGGCGTTCGGGGGCCGTGCGTCGGCAGAGATGTCCTGTTTAGCGTCTACCGTAAGCCCTTGGATGCTGCGGGGCGCGCTGGCGGCAGGACGAGAGCCAGTTGTGGTCTTATTGGTGCCGCTCGCCGTGGGTCTGCGGCCGGATGCTTTGTCTTCGGGCGTTTCGGAGGCGAGCCAGGTAAATCCCGCCCACGCCAACGCCAACAGCAATGATCCACTGAGTACGGGCCGACGGGCGAGAAAAGTGATCATGAGGAGCGGACAGCCATCAACCCGTCGTCGACCTTACTGGAAGACGATGGGAGGAGCCGGAGCCGGCGCCGGAGCGGGGGCGGGTGCGGCACCGTTGCCAGGATTCACGACGCCCGCGCCGGTGATCGTGACGGTCGGGGCGGCCGTGGAGGGCGCGCCGGATCCGGCCTGCTTGAGCATGCCGAGGCCGCGGGAGCGAACCAAGGCGAGCTCGTCCATGATGGATTGTTTCTGGTCGTCGGTCGCCGAGCGATATTGGGACTCGAGTTCGCGCATGCGTCCGTAGTTGGCGCGGAATTCGTCGTTCGCCATGGCCACGCGGAAAGCATCGCCGACCTTCTGGCGGTCGCCGCCGAACATATCCTCGACGGCCTTGCGACCGTCTTCGCGCCAGGTGGCGAACTTCGCGTCGAGTTCGGCCACGGGCTTGGACTGTTTCGCGAGGTCCTTCTCTTCGACCTCGGTGCCGACGTCATCCTTGCGGCTCAGCTGCAGGGTTTTCGCGCTGCGGACCGTTCCTTTCTCCATGACGAGCTTGCTGACCGGGGAGCCGCTCTTCTTGGCCGTGCTCCGGACGACGGAGACTTCTTCCGGCTGCACCCACTGGTAGACGGCGTAGCTGACGCCGGCCAGGATGATGACGCTGAAGATCGCGAAGAGGCGGTTCGAGTTCATGGGGTCTTTGTATGGATTATAACTCCGCGACCAAGGCGAAGTTTCCGACCTGGGCTTGCCTGCGGCTATTTAAGGGTCTTCGGCCCCGCTTCCGCGCGGGTTTTGACGTGTTCGAGCACCCGGCGCTGGACCATGTGGACGATTTCCTCGGTCCAAAGGTTCCAGTAGGAGGCTGGGGCGATGTTCAGGAGGTAATGGCTTTCGCCGACAAGTTTGGTGCGGCCATCCGGCAGAGTGGTGAGTTTGAAGCCGCCCTCGAGGCTCGCGTAGGCGCTATGGATATGGGTCGTGTCGATGGTCTGCCCGAAGAAGCCGAGTTCGCGCATGGAGGGCGGCGTCGAGAGCACCTTGAAGCGCAATTCCTGGCTCGGCTTCCACACGGTGATGATCTCGGGCATATCGCCGGTACTCAGCTTGCAGAGCCGCGCGGCGCCGACGCCTTGTCCGTCGGTCACCGTGCTGACCGGGTGAGCGACGCCGAATTGGAACAGGAGGTTATCACCGGCGGCTGGCAGGTCACGGATATCATGCAGCTCTGCCCAGACGCGTGCGGCGGGAGCGTTGATCACGACTTCGCTCGAAGTGGTGGTTTCCAGCGGGGCGGGCGGATTCCATCCTTCCACCGCGACGATCACGACGATGCTCAGCCAGGCGGCGGATTGCAGGGTGCCATCGGCGGCCTTCGTGCGGGCGAGGAAGTAGCCACCGACCACGCCGAGGAAGGCCACGGCCGCGCCGATGGGTGCGGCCATGACGACGCAGATGATGCCTTCCATGGCCATCGCGCAAAGGATGAGGATGATCGTGCCGATGAGCGTCATCGACGCGGCGATGGCCTGACTGAAGGTGCCGCCCGCCCGGCGCAGAATCACGCCGCAGCTCACGCCCGTGGCGAAGGGCAGGCCAGCGAAGATCGCCAGGCCGAAGTAGCCGCCAGTCTGCTTCAGTCCCAACGGTAGCTTCCCGAGTTCGATCAGATGCTGGCATCCCCAGGTCAGCGCCCAGCAGGCGAAGGCTCCGAGGATGAAGGGTACGACGAGCCGTCCAGCGACGGCCATCGGAGCGGCGGAATTCTTTTCCTGCTCATCGCCGGTGGCGGCGAGCCAGAGAGCGATACCGGCGCCGAGGAACGGGACGTGGATGAGCAGGGCGATGACGGGAGGCAGGCTCCAGCCGAGGGCCGCAGCGCGGCGGGCGGCGACGTAAGAGGCGAGTAAGGCGAAGCCTCCGGCGAGACCCAGAAGTAAAACGAAGGGCAAAATCTGATTCGTCACCAGCGCGGTGCCATTCGGATTCAGCGGGAGAACCCGGAAGATCATCACCGCATGCGCGAAGCCCCAGGTCGGGAGCATCAGGAGGAGGGTCTGGAGTCGGCTGGGTTTCGAGAACATGGGTTCGAAGAGACCGTCGTTGGCCCGGTCTTATTAGGATATGAATACTGTCCTGGCCTTGGTCGGTCGGAAGGAAGAATTTCCCAGCCAGAGCGACATTAGGCCCACCTTAGGGCTCCGGTAGCCGTCCTGCTCAGGAAAACAGCAGCCGAAGCCACGTTTTCGAGTAGGGCAGGGCCATGTGGTCCAGGCGCGCGGCCAAGAAGGCCGCTTCGACCTCTTTTTCCGGATGACCATCGAGCAGCTTGGCGCCGTCCAATTCGCGCCGTCCGCGGCGCGCGGCGTCCTGGACGTGGGTGTGCTTGAGCAGGTGAATGATGGCGATGGCACCGGCGACGAGGGCGAAGCTGATCAAGGCCCACGGCCGGCCTTTGCTGACGATGACGGTGAGGGGCAACAAAATCGGCCACGCATTGCCCCAGAAGATCATGAACGAATCCCAGGAGGCGAGTCCGCCGAGTTTGCGGTCGCGGTGCTGCAAGGCGTGGCCGGCGAGGCGGGCTGCGCGCGCCACGTCGAAGAGCCGCTTGCCGGAGTAGACGCCACTGGAGAGTTTGATCGCAGGTTCGAAGGCGGAATAGAAATCGGTGATCGCGATGTCGCTCTCGTCGACGTCGACTTGCGAAACCTCGCCGCGAAGAAGCACGATACGGGCGGCCTGCGCACCGGTCACGCCGCGGACCAGGAGGATCCGGCCATACTTCTTTTCCAGGCTCTTCACGCGCCGCCAAGCCAACCAGGGCAGTCCCAAGGCGAAGATGCCGGCCAGGCAGAAAAGCAGGAGGAGCTTGAATTCCGGGTTCATGGCTTAGTCAGACCCTGCCGATTTGCGGGTTCCCATCAAGGTCTACCTAGTAGTTCCGGCATAAGGGGGATAAGCGGCGGTGGATTCTTGCCGGTCGGGCGAGGCTTCGTTGACCAGTCCCGTTGGCTCGGATTGAGTGTCGTCACCATGAACCCCGACCTCGTCAGAAACTACCTGACCAGCCTGCAGGATCGCCTCTGCGCGACCCTCGAGGAAGTGGACGGCAAAGCCAAGTTCATCACCGATGAGTGGAAGCGTGCCGAAGGCGGCGGCGGCCGAACGCGCGTCATCGCCGGTGGGTCGGTGATCGAAAAGGGTGGGGTGGCCTTCTCGGATGTCCGCGGCCACGCGCTGCCCCCTTCCGCCACCATCGCCCGCCCGGAACTCGCCGGCAAAGGCTTCCGCGCGATGGGCGTCTCGGTCGTCCAGCATCCGCACAATCCCTATTGCCCGACCTCGCACATGAACGTGCGCTTCTTCTGCACCGATGGTCCTGATCCGGTCTGGTGGTTCGGCGGCGGCTTCGACCTGACGCCTTACTATGGGTTCGATGAAGACGCGGCCTCCTGGCACCGTGCCGCGGAGAAAGCTACGGGCGCCCATTTTCCGAAGTTCAAGAGCTGGTGCGACGACTACTTCCTGCTGAAGCACCGCCAGGAACAACGCGGCATCGGCGGCGTGTTCTTCGACGACTTCACCGAGGGCGGTTTCGAATCGGCCTTTGCGATGATGCAGAAGGTGGGCGACGCTTTTGGTCCGGCCTACGCCGAGATCCTACGCCGCCGTAAGGACACCCCCTATGGCGAGCGCGAGCGTAGCTGGCAGGAAGTCCGCCGCGGCCGTTACGTCGAATTCAACCTCGTCTTCGACCGTGGGACGATCTTCGGGCTCCAGTCCGGTGGCCGGACCGAGTCCATCCTGATGTCCCTCCCGCCCCGCGTGCAGTGGCACTACGGACACCAGCCCGGCGCCGGCACCCCGGAAGAACGTCTGCTCTCGCATTATCTGAAACCGCAGGATTGGCTGAAGGGGTCCTGATGAACTCCCGCGACCGCTTTCTCGCCGCCCTCCGCCGACAGCCCCATGACCGGGCTCCCGTCTGGATCATGCGCCAAGCCGGTCGTTACCTGCCCGAATACCGCGCCCTCAAGGCCAAGTCCGATTTCGTCACGATGGTCCGCACGCCTGAACTCGCGGTCGAGGTCACGCTGCAGCCGCTCCGCCGCTTCCCGCAGCTCGACGCCGCGATCCTGTTCTCGGACATCCTAGTCATTCCTGAAGCCTTGGGCGTCGGCTACCGTTTCCGTGACGAAGGCGGTATCGCCATGGAGCGCGCGCTGGCTTCCCCGGCCGACGTCGCCACGCTGAAACTCGAAGGCGCCGCTGACCGTCTGCAATACGTCTACGACGCCCTCGCCATCCTGCGCAAGGAGCTCGGCCTGAATAAGACCCTCCTCGGTTTCGCTGGTTCGCCTTGGACGCTCGCCTGCTATCTCGTCGAAGGCGGCGGTTCCGAAGACTTCCCGAAGACCAAGGCGCTGATCAAAGCCGACCCGAGGATGATGCACCGCATCCTCGAGATCCTGACTGACGCCGTCGCGCAATACCTCACCCGCCAGTTCGCCGCCGGCGCCGACGCGATCCAGATTTTTGACAGCTGGGCCGGCGCACTCACCGGTGCGGACTACGAGGAGTTCTCGCTGCGCTATATCCGTGCGGTCCTCGAACGCCTCCCTGCCGGTGCTCCCGTCATCCTTTATGCCAAGGGCAAGTCTCCGCAGGCCGCCGCGCTCGCCCAGACCGGCGTCCCGTGTCTCGGCGTCGACTGGACCATGCCGCTCTCGCAGGTACGCCAGCTGGCCGGCCGTCCGATCTGCCTGCAGGGCAATCTCGACCCCGAGTTCATGACCGGCGAGCCCGCCGCCGCCGCTGCCGCGACCAAGGCCGTCCTGGCCGATAACGCCGGCGACTTCGGGCATATCTTTAATCTAGGCCACGGTATCACGCCGCAGGCCCGGATTGAGACCTTCCAGGCCGTGGTCGACGCCGTGGTTGCCTCTGGCGTTTGACATCGTCCGCCGTCCCGCCTCTTTTGCCCCTATGTCCCGTAAAGGTATCCTGCTGTTGAATCTTGGTTCGCCGAAGAGCACTGCCGTGCCCGACGTGCGTGACTACCTGCGTGAATTCTTGAACGATGACCGCGTCATCGATTATCCAGCCCCGCTCCGCTGGCTTTTGCTGGAAGGCATCATCCTCCGCACCCGCCCGAAGAAGAGCGCCGCCGCCTACGCCAGCGTCTGGACTCCCGAGGGTTCACCGTTGGTGGTCACCACTGATAGGCTGCGTGCCAAGCTCGAGAAGGCCACGGGCCTGCCAGTGATCATGGGCATGCGTTATGGCACGCCGTCTTGCGCCGAAGCCGTCGAGAAGGTCCTCGCCGCTGGCATCGACGACCTGTTCGTGATGCCCCAGTATCCGCACTACGCGATGTCCTCGTACGAGACCGTCGTCGTCAAGGTGCAGGAAGAACTCAAGCGTCTCGCCCCTGGCCTGAAGTATCATGTCCTGCAGCCGTTCTATAACGACCCGGCTTACATCGATGCCTTGGTCGAATCCGCCCAGCCTTGGCTGAGCAAGCCGTTCGACAAGCTGCTCTTCTCTTACCACGGCCTGCCGGAACGCCACCTGCGCAAGGGTGACCCTTCGAAGGCCCATTGCATGAAGATGAAGGATTGCTGTTCCCATTACAGCCCCTGCCAGGCGACCTGCTATCGCCACCAGTGCGTCGAGATGACGCGCCTCTTCGTGGCCGCTGCCGGCCTCAAGGAGTCCCAGTACGAACTCTCCTTCCAGTCCCGTCTGGCCGGAGAGCCGTGGGTTTCACCTTATACCGACAAGCGTCTCGAAGCCCTGCCGGCCGAGGGCACCAAGAACCTGTTGGTCATGTGTCCCGCCTTCACGTCCGACTGCCTCGAGACCCTCGAGGAAATCCGCGAAGAAGGTAAGGAGACGTTCGAGCACGCCGGCGGCGAGCACTTCGCCCAGATTCCTTGCCTGAACGATTCCGATATCTACGTGAAGTATCTGGTGAACCGGGTGAATCACTGGAAGCCGGATCACCGCTGAGGGTAGGGGCGCCACTGCGTGGCGTCCGTGGGCAGACCGATATCAGGAGCTTGGGTGACATGCCCGGCTCGTCATGCCTTTCCTTGTGAACGGACGCGACGCAGTCGCGCCCCTACCCAAGACAGCGAAGCAGAACTCAAAGAGGAACCGGAGACCGGATGAGTAGCAGGGGTAAAGGGGGTTCGCACCTCGATGCCTCGGGTTGGGCGGGCTCTCCGGGCCCGCCGTTAATCCGCTCGACGTCCGTATCTCACTCGGCGAACGGACGGCTCGGAGAGCCGTCCCTACCAGGGTGGTAAGCGCGCGCCCCTACCTCAAAACAACCTCGCGATGGGCTTGCCGCCGTCGGTGATCGGCACGGGGCGGCCACCGGCCATGAGGTCCTTGGAAGTGTCGACCTGCATCGCCGCGAGGATCGTGGCGTGGAAATCGGGCACGCTCACCGGATCCTTGACGACGGTCTTGGATAAGTCGTCGGTCTCGCCGTAGGCGCCACAATGCTTGAGGCCGCCGCCGGCGAGGATCATCGAGAAGGCCGTGCCTTGGTGGCCGCGACCGCCCTTGGCGTCGAATTCCGGCGGACGGCCGAACTCGGTGGCGATGACGACGAGGGTCTTGTCGAGCATGCCGGTGCGCTTGAGGTCTTCGATCAGGCCGGCGAGGGCGTTATCGAGCTCGCGGATGAGGATGTGCTGGTTGTCGATGCCGTCATTATGCACATCCCAGCCGGCACCGTTGATGAAGTTGAGGTTATGCGAGACTTCGACGAAGCGCACGCCGCCCTGGATGAGGCGACGAGCGAGCAGGCAGCGCTGGCCGAATTCGCCGCCGTAGGACAGACGCGTGTCCGCGGCTTCCTTCTTCAGGTCGAAGTGGCGCATGAACGAAGGCCCCGCGAGGCGGAAGGCCTCATGCTGGGCTTGGGCATATTCGGCGAGGACGGAGCCTTCGGGGGCCGTGCCGCCGAGCGCACCCAGGAGTTCCTGACGGCGGACCTTCTGGGCCGGGTCGATATCGGTCGGCGTGGTGAAGCCGTTCGGGCCGGTCTCGGTGTCGACGAGGTAGATGTAGCCATCCTTGATGCCGAGGAAGCCCGGGCCGCGGCTCACGTTCGGGTAGCCGATGAGCATGTAAGCCGGGACGTTCGGGTCGGCGGCGCCGCGGCGATGCGCGACGATCGATCCGATGGAAGGATAGACGGCGTTGCCGCTGATCATGCGGCCGGTGTGCACGAGGTTCGTGGCGAACGCATGCTCGTCGATGACCTTATGGTTCACCGAGCGGACCGCGGTCACGTGCTCCATCAGCTTCGCCGTGCGGGGCAGGTGCTCGCAGAGGCGCACGCCGGGGACGGAGGTCTCGATGGAAGGGTAGAGCGAACCGGGCTTCTTCTTCGTGGCCTTGTTGTCGCCGACGGCCTTCGGGTCGAACGTGTCGGCCTGGCCCATGCCGCCGCCTAGCCAGATGAAGATGCAGTGCTCGGCCTTGCCCTTGGGGCCGGCCGCGCCGGCGTTGGCGAAGAGCGGTGAGGCGGCGAACGGCGCGAGGCCGAGGGCGGTGACGAAGGAGCGGCGGTCCATGGGATCAGTAGTAAAGGAATTCGGGGGAGTTGACGAGCGCCCAGACCACGTCTTCGGCGCGGCGCCGCCAGGCGTCGGCCAGCTGGGGAGTAGCCGGATCGCCTTTGCGGGCGGCGGCCTCCTGCTGCATGCGCACCGTGGTGGCCAGGTCGTTGAGGTGGTTCGACCAGGAGACGTAGTACTCGGGCCGGCGAGGTCCGGCGGGGCGCGGGAGGGCAAGGTTGATCAAGCGTCCGTTCTCGAAGGTGAATCCGTTGCTCACACACCTTCCCTCGAAGCCCTCGGCGAGGTAGGCCTCATACTTAGCCTTCTCGGCGGCGGTCGGGTGGCGCGTCAGCACGCGTAGGAAAAGTTCGTCGACGAAGTCCCCCGGGGACTTCGCGCGGAAGGCGAGGGGCGTGAAGCCGTGGTCTTCGCTGAGGCGCGTGATCCAGGTGCCCATGGTGCCGTTGCTGAGGATCGCGGGCTGGAGCGAATTAGCGGACGACTCGCGGTCGGTCACCGGGTCGGGACGGCTGGCGCGCCAGCCGAAGGCGGCCAGGACGTCGCAGACCGCTTGGATGCGGGGTAGGGCGAGGGCGGGGCGGTCACGCTCGTTGGAGGTGGAGGTGAGCATCCAGGCGCGGCGCGGCTGGCCGAGCGTCACGGAGTTCGCCTGTTCGCGGATGCTGTCGATATCGAGGCTGGCCTCCTCCGTGCGGAAGGGTTTGCCGGTCGTGGCGAACATCGAGTCGACGACCTGTTCGGCGGAGAGTCGGCGCGGTGCCGGCGACGCGAAGAGCGGGCTGGTCTGCTTCTGCGAGGCGTCCGTCGCGCGCTGGTAGGCGTGCGAGTTCAGGATCAGGCGCAGGACGTGGTCGGCGTCGTAGCCGCTGCGCACGAGCTCGCGGCCGAGCCAGCGGAGCAATTCCGGGTGCGAATTCTTGGAGCGTTCCCAATCCCAGGCTTGGTCCACGAGGCCGCGGCCCATCAGGCGGGCCCAAAGGCGATTGGCCATCACCTGGGCGAAGCGTTCATTCTGCGGGGCGGTGACGAGCGTCGCGAGGCGATCGCGCGGGTCCTTCGGATCGAGCGCGAGATCGTCGGCGACGCTTTCCTGCGAGAGCTCGGGGAACGGCCAATGCGGCTCGACCGACGCGCCGGGCTCAAGGGTGACTTCGATGAGCGGCTTGCGACCGCCTTCGCGCAACTTGGCCATCGAGACGCTGCTCGTGATCGGGACCTTCACGGCCTTGGTCTCGAGGAGAGCGGCAAGCGCGAAGACCTGTTCCTGCTTCGCCGTATGCGCCGGGGCGTCGTGGCAGCGCGCACACTTGGTCTCCATGCCAAGGAAGGCGGTGGTCACGATCGTGGCCTTGGCGGCCATGGGCACGTCGTTCTGCGTGGCGATGCCGAAGCCGGCTGGACCGCCGGCGGCGGAGCTGCCCTTGAGTCGCAGCAGTTCGGTGACCATGAGGTCGAGCGGCTTGCGGTCGGCGAGCGATTCATAGATCCACCAGCGGAACGGACCGGAGTTGTTCAGCGTGGGATTCAGGATGTTCGGGTTCTCGGCCAGGACGTCCTGCCAGTAGCCCGTCCAGTGGTCGGCGGCGCGCGGGTCGTGCAGCAGGCGGTCGATGACCTTCGCGCGCTTGTCGGTCGAGGTGTCGGCGGCGAAGGCCTCAATCTCAGTAAAGCTGGGCGGCACGCCGACGGTGTCGAGCGTGACGCGACGCAAGAAGGCGAGGTCTTCGGTCAGTGGATTGATCGTGGTGGGCAGCGTGCGGTAGTCGGGCCACGCGGCGCCTTCCTTGATCCACTGCTCGATGGTGGCGATCTCGGTCGCGGTGAGGCGATGGCCGACGGGCGGCATGGCTTCGTCGGGGTCCTCGGACTTGATGCGGGTGACCAACGGGCTCTTCGCGGGGTCGCCGGGGATGATGGCAGCGCCGTCGGACGTGCCGCCTTTGAGTGCGCCGGCCCGCGTGTCGAGGTGGAGCTTGCCCTTGGGCTTCCCGCCTTGGTGGCATTCGAGGCAGCTGGCTTCGAGGATGGGAAAGACCTTCGCGTAGAAATCCACGCCGCCGGTCTTCACGGCTTTCACCTGGCCTTGGTAGGCGACGATCTTCTCGGCGAGGAAATGGTCGATGGGGTTGTTGGCCGGGAAGTTGGCGGCGAGCGTCGGGACGGGCGTCTCGGGCGTCTTGGCGAGCCACTGCTGCGCGGCGGCGCGGCGTTTCTGCCAGTAGTCGCCCTGGCGGGCGCGGGCGGCGGCGCGGGCGGCGGCATCGACCTTGGTGAGGCGAGCCTCCTCTTGCGCGGCGTAAGCGGCCCAGCCGGCGTCGTCATAGGTCGGAGTATCGGCGGAGGGTGTCAGCAGCTGCCAGTCAGTGCGTCCCGCGAGCGAGATGGCGGCGATGGTTTCGCCGAGCTCGGGACGGCGGCGCATGATGGCTGGCCCTTTGACGCTGATGACGAACCCGACGATGGACTCGAGGATGATGCGGTGTTCGCCTCCCTTGGTTTCAAATTCGACCCAGGCATCGCGGTTGCCGGGCGGGGCGAAGCGGAAGTCGCCACCGAGGTCGAGGTACTTGTCCTGATCCTTGACCGGCTTGTTGTCGGTGCCGGCGGGCGGGAACGGCGTCTTGAGCTGGAGCTTACCGTCGATGAAGAGCGCCGAGGCTCCGCGTCCGCGCAGAAGCAGCCGATGTTTGCCAGCCGGGAGTTTCACGGTCGCGAGCGCCCGGAGGAGATAAGGGTGGCCGCGTTCGGCGCGCACGCCGGTGTCGACATACTTTTCGGGGACGCGCGCGAAGCCGAAGGCCGGGGCGAGGTAACTGTCGGTCATGGCGGGAGCTTGTTCCGGCCAGACGTTGGCGGTCGGTTTCCAGTCTTCGCAGAGTTCGACGCGGACCTGGCCATCGGTGACGGTGGTCCAGTCGACCTTCGGCGCCTTGCGGACGACTTCCGGGACCTTGGCGGCCTTGGTGCCGCTGGCGCTGTCGTTGCCGGCGTTGGGGCTGGGGCCGAGCTGGGCGATGTCGGCCTTGGCGACGGGCGGCAGGGTGGTGGCGAAGCGTGCGGCGATTTCAGCCGCGGGGACGGGGGTACGATAGAGGCGGATGTCATCTATCGCGCCGCGGAAGCTGCTGTTGGCGAGGCCGCCCATGGAGGAGCCGATCCACACCGGGGCGTCGTCGACCACGGGCGCGTCGGTCGTCTCGCCGTCCATGTCCCACGAACCCTTGATCTCTTTCCCGTCGATCCAGCCGCGGATGCTCTCCGGCTTGCCGAATTCATAGCGGACCGCGACGTGGTGCCAGCGGCCGTCGTTGGGGAAGCCGGTGGGAGTCGTCCAGCGATGCCACTTGATGCCGGTGCCGGACGGAGAAGCGAAGAGGAAGTTGAGGCAGGCGCTGTCGTAGAGCACGCGCAGCCGCAGGGCCCAGTTCTGGTTGCTCGGGTTGGCGGACTTCGGATCGGTGCGACCCTTGCCGATGACATAGGCGTTCTCGCCTTTGCGAAGACCGTCGGGCTTCACCCAGGCTTCTACCGTGAGCGCGTCGCCGTTCTTGAAGTCGAAGAGGCTGTCCGCGCCGGGGTCCTTGAGCTCGAGCCGCGCGCCTTGGCCGTCGAAGGTCGCGGCCTCGTTCTTCAGTTCGAAGCGCGGGTAGTCCGGCCGGCGAGGCCCGGGTTGCTTGAAGGTCACGCCACCGACCGCCTTGGACTCCGGCTGGGCGGAGCCGTCGAAATTCCACACCGGCACGGACTGGGCTGAGGCGACGGCCGCGAGACCGAGGAAAAGGGGGACGAGACGGAGCATCTTCTGATGGGACAGGGGAGGGGCGGAGGGGGTTCCGCTTAATGAGGGAGAATGAAGTGGCCTTGGCGATTGGGTCAATCCTACGGCTGGGCTAGCTCACTTGGTAGGGCTGACCACCCTTGGTCAGCCGCGGTTGAGCGAGGGCGCTCAACCCTACCCAATGCAGGTAGGACACGCTCAAAGGGAAACCGGAAACCGGATGATTGGCTGCGGCACACATTTTCAGGTCTCGGGTCTCGGCAATCGGGAGCCAGGTGCGGGTAAGCAGGTGCAGGTCCGAGACCTGAACCTGTACCTGAAGACCTGAACCAGAAACCCGAGGGCCGAGACCTGGGACCCGAAAAGTCTTTCTACCAAGACTCCCGCTTTAACCGACGATCTGCTTATACGGTTCGCCTTCGTTCTGCGTCGGGCGTTCCGGGCGGCCTTTGTAGCGGTAGGTCAGCCCCATGTTGTCGATGCCGAGCAGCCAGAGGATGGTGGCGTGGAGGTCGTGGACGTGGAGAGGGTTCTCGACAGCGCGCAGGCCGAGGTCGTCGGTGCTGCCGATCGTCTGGCCGCCTTTGACGCCGCCGCCAGCCATCCACATCGTGAAGCCGGTGGGGTTGTGGTCGCGACCGTCGCCTTTCTCGGACATCGGGGTGCGGCCGAATTCGCCGCCCCAGACGACGAGCGTATCTTCAAGCATGCCGCGGGCCTTGAGGTCCTTGATCAGGCCGGCCACCGGCTTATCCATCGAGGCGCAGAGGCCAGAGTGGTTCGATTCGATCTTCGCATGCGCATCCCACTTGGAGCCGGCGCCGTGGTAGATCTGCACGAAGCGGACGCCTTGTTCGACCATGCGGCGGGCGAGCAGGCAGAGGCGACCCATGCCTTCGGTGGTCTTATCGTCGAGTCCGTAGAGCGTGCGCGTGGCTTCCGTCTCGCCGGTCAGGTCGACCACGCCAGGCGCTTCGGCCTGCATGCGGGCGGCCATCTCGTAGCTGGCTAGGCGGGCACCGAGTTCGGTGCGGTCGGGGTAACGGGCCGCGAAGTCCTTGTTCACGCTGTTGATCAGCTGAAGCTTCGACTTCTGCAGGTCCGCGCTGACGGCCTCGGGTGTGTTGAGATTTGGGATCGGCTCAGACCCGCCGGAGATACGAACGCCTTGGTAGACCGCGGGCATGAAGCCGGCGCCCCAATTGCGCGGGCCGTTGATGACGGTATTCTGGTTGTCCTGCATCACGATGAATGAGGGCAGGTTGTTATTCTCGGAGCCGATGCCGTAGTTGATCCACGAGCCGAGCGAGGGCTTCCCTGCGAGGATGGAGCCGGTGTTCATCTGGCAGACGCCAGCGGAGTGGTTGATGCCGTCGGCCTTGCAGGAGCGGATGACCGCGAGGTCGTCGGAGCAGGAGGCGATGTGCGGAATCCAGTCGGAGAACCATTGGCCGGATTGCCCGTATTGCTTCCATTCGCGCTTCGAGGCGAGCAGGGGGGACTTTGATTCGCCCATCGCGGTGATGACGGACCCGAAGCTGTCGGGGAGGCGCTGTCCGGCCAGCTTGTTGAGCAGTGGCTTTGGGTCGTAGAGGTCCATCTGGGACGGACCGCCTTCCATGAAGAGGAAGATCACGCGCTTCGCGCGCGGCTTGATGAGTCCGACGCCGGGCTGCAATGGCGTGCCGGCGGCGGGGACGACGATGTCCTTCGCGAGCAGGTCGCTGAAGGCCATGGCGCCGAGGCCGAGGCCGGCGCTGAAGAGGAAGTCGCGACGTGAGGAAGTCGCTTCGAAGCGATGGCAGCGTGGGTCGTTCATTCGACGTAGAGGAATTCGGAGGAGTTAAGGAGGGCGTGGCAGAGCGCGGCCAGCGGCGTCGCGCCGCTCTTGGTATCAACGGTGGCTTTCACGACACCGACGGCCAGGTCGCGGCCCTTGCCGGAGGAGTCGCGCAGGGTGCCGGTCTTATTTTCAAAGCGCCAGAAGCCGAGGGCGGAGGGGCGCACATCTTCGTTCGAGTAAAGCAGGTCTTGGTCGGTCAGCGCGCCGGCGCTCAGGCGCAGGTCGTCGACGACGCCGTGGAAGGAGCTTTCGCGGTCGGCGCCCTTGCCGCCGAGCTGGATTGGCTGGCTCGCCGTGCGCACGCCGGTGAGGTTCGTGACGATGCGGTCATGAAGCAGGGGCTCGTCGTCGTTGGCGAGGTCCTTGAGGGTGAAGCTCACTTCGCCCGGCCCGTTCTTGTCGGCGTAACGCACGGCCGCGGAGGCGTAGTAGGGTTTGTTCATCTCGATGCGTAGGTTCGAGAACTGCACGGCTTCACCGAACGTGCCGTCGAGCAGAGGGCCGTGGGCTTGGAGTACGAGCACGCGCGGGGCGCGGCGAGACTTCAGTCCGGTCACGCCGAACTGCCAGAAGCCGTCAGCCTTGCCCTTGCCGACCTGGGCGGCGATGACGCGCACAGCGCCGGTGTCACTCACGGTGCGGGGTACGATCACTCCCTCGATGGTAAAGCCCTTGGCAAAGTCGGCTTCGTTCGCGCCGGGGGCGAGGAACGGCTTGCGATGAGCAGCGTCAAGGTGGGCGCCTTGGCCATCGCGGAAGGGGACTTTCTCCGGTTGGAAACCATTAGCGAGCGCGGCGGTGACGGCCACCGTGGGCTTCTGAGCCTGGACTTCCTTGAGGAAGGATGCCGCCTGGCGGGCTTCGTCGGCGGAGGGCAGGCGGGCGAAGAGGATTTGATAAAGGCGGCGGACTTGGGCGGCTTCGTCGCCCGGGACTTCCTTGACCACGCGGGCGGCGAGGGCTTCACCGCGTTTCAGCATGAAGGGGCTGTTGAGGAGAAGGAGCGATTGGATCGGCGTCGTGGTCACGTCGCGCGAGGAGGCGCTGCTGAACCACTGCGGCGCGTCGAAGACGTCGGCGAGCGGGTCGCGGTTGTTGCGCATGATGCGCGTGAAGATGCTGCGCACGGGTTCGCCGTAGACGACGCTCGGTCCGGCCTGCTTTTCGGTCTTGAGGTCGCCGCAGGCCGTGAAGATGGCGTCGCGGATCTGCTCGGACTCCAGGCGCTGGGGTTGGAAGCGCCAGAGCAGGGCGTTCTGCGGATCCTTGAGCTGGCCGGACTGCGGGGCGGGGTGCAGCGAGGAGCGGCGATAGGCGGCGCTCGTCAGGATGAGGCGATGCATCGCTTTCTGATCCCAATCTTTCGCCATGAACTCAGCTGAGAGCCAATCGAGTAGCTCGGGGTGGGAGGGCGGCTCGCCGAGGCGGCCGAAGTCGCTCGCGTAGGGAGCCAGGCCACGGCGGAAGTTAAGCTGCCAGAGGCGGTTCATCGCGAGACGTGCGGTGAAGGGATTCGATTTTTCTGTCAGCCAGCGGGCGAGCACGGTGCGGCGCCCAGTGGTGGTGCCATCGGCGTTCGGCTTAATGGAGGCGGGTTCGGCGGGGTAGCTGGCGCTGAGGACCGTGAGGAAGGCGGGCGGGACGACGGTGTTCTTCTTGGGGATGACGGCGTCTAAGCCCTGCGCGCCGGTCTCGCGGACGGCCAGGACGTAAGGCGGTTCGGCGGGCTTGAGTTTGTCGTGTTCGGCGAGCTTGCGCTTCAGGTCGGCGTGCTTGACGCTAGCCTCGCCTTTGATCGAGCGGTCAAGGCGGTTGTATTCGTAGTCGACCTGACGCCAGGCGAGGGCGGCGACCTGCTGCTCGTAAGGGGTGCGTTGGGCCAAGGGCTTGTTCATCATCTCCTGGACGTCGTCCGGAAAGATCTCGATGGCCTTGCGGGTCGCGGTCTCGCGGTATTTCTTCTCGAGCTCAGCGATCTCGTCGCGGATCGACTTCGTTTCCTTCTCCCACGCGGCCAGCTTGCGCGCATGTTCGCCGGCTTCCTTCGTCGTCCAGGCGATCCGATCTTCGACGGGAACGGTGTTGTTGAAGAAGCTCCGGAGGGCGTAGTAATCGCGCTGCAGAATCGGGTCGAACTTATGGTCGTGGCAGCGGGCGCACTGCATGCCGGCGCCGAGGAAGACATCGCCGGTGGTGTCGGTGATATCGTTCAGGATATTATCCCATTGGCTGCGGGCGTCGCGGTTGTTGTATTCGTAGATCCAGTGGCGAAGGTAGCCAAGGGCGGTGAGCGCCTGGGGGTCGCCGGGGAAAAGTTCGTCGCCCGCGATCTGTTCCTGGATGAAGCGGTCGTACGGTTTGTTCTCGTTGTAGGCCTGGATGACGTAATCGCGGTAGCGCCAGGCGGTCGGGCGGAAGTCGTCGATGCGGAAGCCGTCGCTGTCGGCGTAGCGCACGAGGTCGAGCCAGGCGCGGGCCATGCGCTGACCGTAAGCGGGCGAAGCCAGGAGGCGGTCGACGAGTTTCTCGTAGGCGAGCGGATCGGTGGACTGGACGAAGGCGGCGACTTCTTCAGGCGTCGGGGGGAGTCCGGTGGCGTCGAAGGTGACGCGGCGGATGAGGACTCCGCGCTCGGCTTCGCCGGAAGGCGTCAAGCCATCCTTGGCGAGTCGGGCGTCGATGAAACGATCGATCGGGTGGGCGGACTTACCGGCGGGAAGTTCGGGGAGTTTGACGGGTTGATACGCCCACCAGCCTTTTTCCTTCTCGCCGATGGTGCCGGGAAGGTAGCGACCGGCAACGGGCGCCTTAGTCCGGCTCTTCGGCCAGGTTGCCCCGGACTTAACCCAGTCCTGGAGGAGAGTGACTTCTTCCTTCGTGAGCCGATCGCCTTTCGGCGGCATCATGACTTCGGGATCCGTGGAGAGGATGTTCTGAAGAAAGAGGCTATTGGCGGGGTCGCCGGGGATGAGGGCCGCGCCGCCGTCGCCGCCGGTGGTCAGGCCGGCGAGGCTGTCCATGACCAGGCCACCCTTGTTCTTGCCGGCGGAATGGCTGTGGCACTTGAAGCAACGAGAGTCCAGGAGGGCGACGGCCTTTTCGGCCTGATCGTCGCCGGCGGCCCCAAGGGGGGCGGCACCTAGGGCGAGGGCCGTCAGGGCAAGGGCGAGGGGAATGGGCAGACGCAAAGTCATCGGGGCGGGCCCCCTCTAAATGAGGGCTGTTGATTGAGACTGCAAGCCGAGGCCGAAGGTTCCCCTCAGCGCCCCGCCTTCTTCCATGATGGGTAGTCCTTGGCCAGTAAGTCCCGGGCGTATTCGCCGAACCAGCTGTAACCGTTGCGGCGTTCGTGCCCGATTTCCGCCAGCGTGGCCTTCGGGATGCCGTCCCGGTCGCAGACATAAGGCTGGCCGGTCTTGAGGTCGTAGAAGCGGGCCCAGAGGGCGGGGGCCTTGGCGTCGGGGACCATGACGATGTCCTTGGCGCCCGGAAGGGTCTTCTTCGTCTCCAGTCGCAGGCCGGTCACCTTGTGCGCTTCAAACCAAGCGATGGCTCCTTCGATGGAGGCGCG
The DNA here is from genome assembly GCA_002293125.1 of Opitutia bacterium UBA953. Lineage (GTDB taxonomy): Bacteria > Verrucomicrobiota > Verrucomicrobiia > Opitutales > UBA953 > UBA953. The sequence continues at coordinate 9,258 of DBCR01000083.1, read as the reverse complement.
GATCTCGGCCGACGGATTCTCGAGGCTCATCAGCAGACGGACGATGCCGACCGATTCGCTGCCGCTGAAGGAAGGGAGTTCGTAGCTGCGCGCCTTGGCCGGGGCGAAGGTCTTCTCGTCGTGCTGGGCACACCAGACGGTGGGCTTGCCGCCGACGATGATCTGGCATTTCAGGATGCAGGCGATGCCGAGGTCGAACGCCTTCAGGCAGGCCGCGCGCGTCTTGGGTTCGAGGAATGCGTAGGTCTTCTCCGTGGCGACTTCGCGGACGAACTGCAGGATGCGTACCATCGCGCCGTCGTTGAAGGTGATGCGGTCGTAGTAGCCTTTGCGCAGCGGGAAGAACTGGGGCCAGCCGCCGTTCGCGTATTGCGCGGAGAGCACGTACGTCAGTCCGCGGTCGAAAGACTTGCGGTAGGTCGCGGCCTGGGTCGCGTTGACCATACGCGCCATGAAGCGCAGCTCATCGACGGTGGCCTTGTTGTCGAAGGTCGGTTGCAGCTTCGACCGGTCGCCCTCATAGGCCTTGCTGATGGTGTCGGTGTTCTTCGGCCAGCCGCCGGCGTCGGTCTGGAAACTCAGGATGATGGCGGCGACCTGCTTTGCCTCGGCGGAGGCGAACCAGCTGTCCGGTTTGTCGAGAAAGCGGCGGGCGCTCTCATCCGCCGCGAGCAAGGGACTAAGGGCGAGGTACGCGAGGAAGAGCAGGGTGGGGCGCATGGAGTAGTCGCAGTGTCAGCGGTTGGCGGATGGGAACGTCTGAGGGGAGAATTGAAGGAGGCCGGCAACCGCCACCTTAGGCTGCCACCTGCCACTTTGAATTGGAGCGGGGTAATTGGAATATCGGTAATCAGAGGTTGAATAAGAGTAAATGACGGAAAGCGGAGGAAAGCTTCTGAAACAAAGCAACGGCTGTTGCGGTTGTCTTAGGCGGATTAATCCGCTTTGTTGGCCGGGTGTCGTCGCCGCTCGTCCTCATCCTCGCCTCCGCTTCGCCGCGGCGCACGGAACTGCTCCGTGCAGCGGGCATTCCCCATCGCGTCTTGGTGGCCGCGGTGACCGAGCATGAAGATCCGACGACCGATCCGGCGAAGATGGTCCTGCATAATGCGCGTCTAAAGGCTGAAGCAGTCTCCCGTCTGCATCCCGATGCTTTGGTGCTCGGCTCCGACACCACGGTGGCCCTCGGCGACCGTGCCTTGAACAAGCCGGCCGATCTCTTCGAATCGCGCGCGATGCTTCGCAGTCTGTCCGGGCGCGAGCATACGGTGCATACGGGTCTGTGCCTGCTTTGTCCGGAGCTGGGTATCGACGAGTCGCACGACGTCACGGCCTGGGTTCGCTTCCGCGATCTCTCCGAAGACGATATCAGGCGCTATCAGTCCTTGGTGGACACCTTGGATAAGGCTGGCGCCTACGGTATCCAACAGGGCAAGGAGATCATCATTGCCGATTTCCAGCAGCCCATCTCGACGATCATGGGCTTGCCGGTCGAATTCGTCAAAGCCCGCCTCGCCTCGCTCGGCGTCCTGGAAAGGATCACCGCATGAAGGCGCTACTTCTGTTTCTCCCCGCCTGCTTACTCGCGCAGGCGCCGGTCGTGAGCGGCGACGCCGAGCTGACCGGCCTCATCGGTGGCAAGCCGCTGGTCATCGGGACCACGAGTCGCCTCGCAGGGGCGATCGACTCCGTGAAGTGGGCCGGCGTGGAGTTCATCGACTCGCACGACCACGGCCGCCAGTTGCAGTCCGCGATCAACGCCGATGTCGGCGGGGTCTATCACGTCGAATGCTACAATCCGACCGAGGCCGGATCGGTCGTCGATGCGCTCGGCCCGAAGTCCACGAGCCAGTTGGAGGCTATCTCCGTCCGGGACGGGGTACTCTCCACGCGCACGCGGATGGCTTACTGGCTCGCTCCGGGCATGAAGTCGGGCGGCAACTTCGCGTTGAACGACCGACTGCTCTCCGACCATGTGCTGACCAAGCAGGTGCGCATCGGCCGGCCGGGCATGGATCATGTCCTAGATTACCGGGTGACCTTCACCGTGCCGGCCGACCGCCCGCATACCTATCTGCAGGTCGAGGCCCTCACGGGTTACATGCCTTGGCATTACAGCGAAGAGCTGCGGTTTGATGCGAAGACCGAGACGCTCGTCCCCTTGCCTCGGCAAGACGGCGAGCAACGCGACCCGGTCGTGCTCTCGACGCCCTCGGGTTCCCATGCGATGGGCGTCTTCACGCCGACACGCCCGCCCGCGGGCCAGCCCGCCGTCGGCTACGGCCGTTTCAAGTTCGACCATGATAAGGTCATGAAGTGGAACTGCGTCTTCCGGCTCCGTTCGCCGGCCGGCATCAAGCCCGGCGACTATGGCTACCAGCTTTTCGTCGTGCTCGGCACGCGCGAAGATTGCCGGCGGACGTTGGCGTCCCTGACACGGGAATTCGCTGACCGATAATCGTCCTCGCCTACGCTTGAAGTCGGGCCGGGTCCGCCTAACTTCATGGCGTGCGGCCAGAAGAATCCATCGACCAGCGCTCTGCGGCTATTGCGGTCGCGGTATCGCTCGGCCTGCACCTGCTCCTTCTCTGGGCCCTCCCGGATACGTTCCATAAGGTCGTCGCCTTCGTCCGACCGGTCGAGGTCCTGACGGCCCCGGTGAAAATCGACGAAGCCCGCCTGCCGCCGACGCTCCGTTTCATCGAGACGAATCCGCTCGCCAATCAAGCCGTCCCCAAGACCACCCCGTTTACTTCTGCCCGTAACCAGACCGCCGCGCAGCCAGTCCCGGAGAAGATGCCCACCAACTCGCCTCTCCCGAAATCCGAGGGCACGTCCGAGCAGCTTCGCATCGCGCAGGGCAAGCCTCGCCCCATCGATCAATCCCAGGCCGCCCCCGCCGCCCAGCCTTCGATCTCGATGGCTGCGCCGGTCAAGGCCACGCCGCCGCCCGGCTTGGGCAAGTCGGCCGCCCAGCACACACCGACTCCCGCCCCCGTCCCCGTCGCGGCCAATCCCGACCGTCCGCGCGCCTCCGTGCCTTCCGGTACGTATGGTCTGTTGCTGCGCCGACCCGTCGGCGTCAGTCGGGCCGGAACCATCGCGGTCGACGCGCGCTTCAGCAATTACGGTGACTATACGCAGCGGATGTTGGAGGCCATCCAGTCCAGTTGGTGGAGCATCATCGAGCGTTCGCGCTTCGAAAGCGTCAACCGCGGCAATGTGATCGTGCGCTTCCGGCTGCATCGCGATGGCACGGTCACGGACGCCAAGGTCCTCAGCACCGAGGTCACCCGGGTGATGACCCTGGCCTGCAAGGATGCCGTGATGGCGCCGGCCCCTTACGATATCTGGCGTGCGGATATGGTCGCCATGTATGGCGAGAGCGACACGGTCACGATCAACTTCATTTACCACTGATGACTCTGGCCACTGATTGGATCCCTTTCGGACGCGGAGTACGCGTGGTGGCTTCGCATGAGTGCGGGCTTATCGCGGTCGAGAAGCCTGATGGTATCCTGTCCCATCCGAACCCGGGTGAAGTCGCCGAGAAGGGCGCCATCCTGATCACGGGCAACTACTCTCTCGATGAGGAGGCCTTCCATGTCCGCGACGGCAAGGGTGGCATTCGCCGCGTCTATCTGCTCAACCGTCTCGACTCCCCGACCAGCGGGACGTTGCTCCTTTCGCTCGACGAGGGCGTCGCCGACTTGGTCCGCAAGATGTTCGCCCGCTCGCAGGTCATGAAGCGCTACGTCGCCCTCATCCGTGGTCGCGGCCTGCGCACTCCCCGCGGTACCTGGCAGGACCAGATGGCCAAGACCAAAGGTCCCGGCGGTGGCGTGCGTTCCGAGACGGGCGCCGGCGCCCCCGCGGTGACGGTCTACGCTTGGCAACGCTCGGCTGGCGGCTCGCTCCCCCTTTCGCTCATCCAGCTCGACCCGCGCACCGGTCGAACGCATCAGTTGCGCGTCCAGAGCTCCGCGCACGGTCATCCCATCCTTGGCGATCGTACTTACGGAGACTTCGAATTCAACAAGGCCGTCGGCACTGCTCGTGGCTTTAAGCGTCTCTTCCTGCACGCCGAGTCGACGCAGTTGTCTTTCGACTGGCAGGGTGCGAAGGTCGACTTCAAGGCGTCGTCGCCGATGCCGAAGGAATTCGAGGAAGCTCTGATCGCCGACGACGAGGCGCCCGGCAAGGGCCCAAAGCGCCCGCGTCGCGACGCCGGTACGCCCATCTCCCCGCGCCTACGCATTCGGCTCTGATTTCCCGGCATGCCGTCCGCCTTCCAGCTCATCGAAGTCCGCGGGCCCGACCTGGCGCCGTGGATCGATATCCTGGGTGGGCTGCGTATCACCGTCTTCCGCGAGTTCCCGTATCTCTACGCAGGCGACCTAGAGTATGAGCGGGAATACCTCCGAGGCTACCTCGCCTGTCCGCGCAGCCTCGTGGTCTTCGCTCAGGACGCTTCCGGTCGCACGATCGGGGCGACGACCTGTATGCCGATGGCGGAGGAGGGCGAAGGCTTCCGTGGTCCGTTCGAACGCGCCGGCGTGCCGACGGACGACGTCCTCTACCTAGGCGAAAGCATCGTCCTGCCTGAGTTTCGCGGCGGTGGTCTCGGCGCGGAGTTCTTCGCCCGTCGCGAAGCGCACGCGCGCCGGCTGGACCTACGTACGACGGCCTTCTGCGCGGTCGACCGGCCCGCTGATCACCCGGCTAGGCCTGCGGGCCATCGGCCGCTGGACACTTTCTGGACCCGCCAGGGCTACCGCCGTCGCCCCGAGCTGCAGGCCGTTTTCCCTTGGAAGGAAGTCGGCGAAGAACAGGAATCTCCCAAGACCCTCACCTTCTGGACGAAGACATGGACCGCCTGACCCTCGCCTTGCTGACCTTCGACGTCGGCGTCCCCGCGGCCTCGCCCGACGCCTTCGCCGACCGTGTCTGCGCGCAGGTGCGGGAAGCCTGGGATGACGGCGCGGACCTCGTCGTGCTGCCGGAATTCCTCTGGATGGGCCTCGAACCTTTCGTCGCACGCGAAGACAAGCTCCGCGGCGTGGCGCGACTCTTCTGGACGGACCTCTGGCCGCGGCTCGCCCCGCGCCTGGCGCAGGTCGACAAGGGAGTCGTGCTTGGCACCGTGCCCTTTCTCGGCCCGGACGGACTGCTGCGTAACCGCGCGCCGATCTGGGATGGCCGCGCCTTTCGTCATCAGGATAAATTGCACCTCACGCCATGGGAAGCCGCCTTCGTCGGCGGCGACGGTGTCGGCCTCTGGTCTTTCCGCGGTGTGCGCTGCGTCGTCGTCATCTGCCTCGACGTCGAGATCCCCGAGCTCGCTTCGCTCCTGCGCGGTCAGGGCGTCGAACTCATGCTCGTACCCAGCGCGACCGAGACCCTGCTCGGGGTCGAGCGCGTGGGGCGTTGCGCTGACGCGCGTGCGGTCGAACTCGGCTGCCACGTGGGCGTGTGCCATCTCCTTGGCCGCACTACTTCCGTGCTCATCGACGAGAACGTCGGCCGTGCGGCGGCCTTCGCGCCTTCGCAGGCCGCGTTCCGCGACGAGCCGCGTCACCTTGCCACCCCGGTCTGCACGGAAGGGGACCACGCCCTCACCGTCGACGTCGACCTCGCGCTCCTGCGCCGCCATCGCGCGACGCCCGGCGAGACCGATCCGTCCAAACTCGCCGCCCGCCCGCTCCGTCTCCTTCCCTGAACCCATGCACCCGCTCATCCGTCAGTACTACCAGGCTTTCAACTCCGGCGACCGTGAGGCGCTGCTCGCACTCCTGCATCCCGACATCGTCCACGAGATCAATGAAGGCGGCGTTGAGGTCGGCATCCCCGCCTTCCGCGCTTTCCTCGGTCGCATGGACCGTTCCTACCGCGAGCAGGTGGAGGACTTAGTCGTCTTCGCCGGTCCAGACTCCGGCCGCGCTGCTGCCGAATTCTACATCCGTGGCGAATATCTTAAGACCGACGAAGGCCTCCCGCCCGCCACCGGACAGAAGTATCATCTGCGCGTCGGCGCCTTCTTCGAGGTCAAGGACGGCAAGGTTGCCCGCGTTTCGAATTACTATAACCTTGGCGCTTGGATGCGGATGGTCGGCGCCTGAGCCCGATAGCCGTCCCGGCAAGCGGCTTGGCAGTCGCTTTAGAGCCTGGCTCGGACCCGGCAGCGTCGCCTCCCTGGGCCGAGGAGCCGCCCGTCGTGACTTCGTCGCCGCGTTGCCTTCGGCCCGCCGCATCGGTGCGCGCTCTTCGGCCTCCGCTTCACGCCTTGGTAAAACAAGAAGGCCGCCCGGGTGGGCGGCCTTCGGACCGGCTCTACCGACCGCTTAGAAGCGGAAGGAGTAGTTGGCCTTGATCTGGTGGGCGGACTTCACGTCAGCACCGGTGTGGTAGTCGTAGCTCACGCCAGCGGAGCGACCTTCGCCGAGACCTAGGTTGAAGCCGATGCCACCGCGCAGGAGATCCTGGCTGGATCCGAAGGTGCGGACCGCGAACGACGTGGGGGAGGCCGCATCCGCGAAGCTCGCGTTGAGGGTATCGCCATCGGTGGCGAGGGCGTGCTCATAGGCGACGTTCAGCGACACCGTGACGTTTTCGTCGAGCTTGATGCCGTAGCTCATGCCGACTTCGGCGGTGACGTCAGACTGCTTGGCCGTAGCCACGTTGAGGTTGGCGCCCGTACCGACTTCGGTGAAGGCGTCGCTCTGGGCGATGTTGCGGCTGAGCGCGACATAGGGAACCAAGGCGCCGAGCTTGGTGAAGCTCATGCGGGCCGACAGCGTGGTCGAGTTGATTTTCTGGTTGCTGAAGGTCTGGCCGCCGCGGGAGCCGCTGCTGGTCAGTTCACCTCTGACGATGCCGACATCCAGACGGCCGAGCGTCCATTCAGTGCCGAACCCGAGGCCGTAAGATTCACCTGAAGCTTCAGAAGCGAAGCCCGATGCGGAGGTCTTGCCGTCATTGTTGGCGAACAGCACGGAGAAGACCGAGGCGGTGCCGACTTTGCGGCTGAGCAGGGCGTAGGTCGCGTTCACGTCGAACGCGCCGTTGAGCGTGGTCGTCGAGGCCGTGGAGGTCGACTGCTGCTGGTCGTAGCCGAGCTGAGCGTTCCACGTATCACCGAAGGCCTGGGCTCCGGCGAGGGAGCGGGCCAGGGAGTAGGTGTTGCGGGAGGCCATCACGAGCGACGTGCCATACGGCTCAGGGGAGAGCGCGTCGAGGGCGGTGTCCACGTTGGCGGCGCCAAGGAAGGCGACGGTCGTAGCACCCATCTCGCCGGCGGCGATGAAGGCCTTTGTGCCGGTAGCGGCGGACAGGACGGCGGTGCCGTTCTTGATGACTGCGGCGTCAGTGAGGCCGTTCGCGTAGAGTGCGGTGGCGATCGCCTTGCGGTTGGTGTCGGTCGTCAGGTCGGCGAACGTCTGGGTTTCGGTGATGCCGGAACCATGGATGCGGCCCGTGGCGTTATTGAAGAACACCTGCGTGGTCTGCGTGCCGCGGTCGAGCGTCGTGAAGGCACCCGAGTAGGCGAGCGCGCTCACGGCGACGACGGACTGGGTGCGAGCCAAGTCGAACGTTCCGCCGGTCTTCGTGACCTTCAGGTTACTGCCGGCCTGGAAGGTCGCGGTGCCCGAGACGACCACCTGGTCATGCTGCGTGCCCGCGGCGAGACCCCAGACTTCGATGTCGAGCGTACCGGCTTCGACATAGTTGCCGTTCACGGTGAGCGTGCCGGGGGAGTTGCCCGGGGCGAGCGTGCCGAGGTTGGTCAGGTTGCCGCCGATGCTCAGCGTACCGCCGAGGGTGCCGTTCTTGAGGATGCGGACCGACGAGGCAAGGGAGCCGTTGATGACCAGCTTGCCGGCTTCGATGTTGGTGTTGCCGGTGTAGGAGTTGGCGCCCGTGAGGGTCAGGGTGCCCGTGCCGTTTTTCCAGAGGCCGCCCGTGCCGCCGATGGCACCGGAGACGGAGGTGGCGGCGGTGGTATTGAAGACGCCGCCCGTACCCGTGAGGGCGACATCGTGGGTGATGGCCGCACCGTTGGCCACGATCGCGCCGCCGTTGTCGAGCGTGAGGAGGTTGCCCACCAGGCCGCTGTTGGAGCCGGCCTTGTAGTTGAGGGCGACGAACTGGCCCTGCTCGACCAAGGTCGCGGCGCTCGGTCCGGTCGCGGGAGTATGGCTTTGGTTGGCCACGAGGAACCACTTGGAGCCGACGATTCCGTCGTTCACGATCGAGGTGATGTCGATGATGCCGGAGTTTTCTTCGTCGATGGTCTGGAAGGTGTTGCTGCCGACCGTGAAGCGGCTGCGGTCGGACTCGAAGATCTGCACGGCACCGGCTTCGCGGAGAGCCTGACTGCTGAGAGAAGGGTTGATTACCCAGTGCTTGGCGACGTAGGAGGTGTTGCCCGGGTCCTCCTGGATGTAGACGAGGCCATCCTCGCCGACCGTGAGGTTATCGAAACTACGGGCGGCTTGGCCGTCCTTGCCGATGATGTTGGCGGAGTTGGCGAGCACCGAGATCGAGCCGCCGGTGGTAAGGATGCCGTTGGTGTCGTCGCTGTTGAAGTCGAGCATGTAGAGCTTCGACGACACGGTGACGTTGTTCATGGCCGCGCCGCTGGCCCCCGTGGTGACGAACACCAGCGAGTCATGGTCGAGCCAGTGGGCGTCTTCAGGGCGGGCGAACTGGGTGACTCCGAGGCGGAGGGACTCGGCCTGGAACTGGGCGCCAGTCTTGCCGGGGAGGGTCGCATTATCGAAGATTTGGGCGAGTTGGAAGGTGCCGACGATGCCCGTGTTGTTCTCGAGGGCGACGGCACCTGTGTAACCGGCGGCGGAGTCGACCTTGATGCCGTAGGTGAGGCCGTTGGTCAGGCCCGCACGCTGGACGGCGTTTCCGGTGTTGGTCTTCTGGCCGATGTAGACGTAGACTTCGCCCGGGGTGGTGTCATCCGTGCCGACGACGACGGTCTGCAGGAGGTTGGCTGCCCCCGGGCTCAGGCCGTAGTTCGAGCGAGCGAGCGCGTTTTCATAGGAATACTTTCCGTGGTGGGGGAGTTCGAACATCTTGCCAGCATCGGCGCCGGTGACGACGAAGCCGAACAGCTTGCCTTCCGCGCCGGTCTCTTCGCCGGTCATGAAGATGCGGCCGAGGTAGCCAGTGTTGCTGTTGGCATCCCAGAAGGCGTCCAAGGCCGGGAGGTCGGCGGAGCAAAGGCGCGAGATGGCGTAAGGCGAG
>DBCR01000023.1:65155-69153 GCA_002293125.1 Opitutia bacterium UBA953 | reverse complement strand
GACGGTCAAGGCGCAGACGTTCGACACCCTGCTCGATTCCGGCTCCCAAATCCTGCTGGCGAACACTTACCACCTGCTCCTGCGTCCGGGTCCCGAGGTCTTCAAGAGCTTCGGCGGCATCCATCAGTTCACCGGCTGGGAGAAATCCTTCCTCACCGATTCCGGCGGCTTCCAGATTTTCTCGCTCCCGCATGCGCGTAATATGAAGGAAGAAGGCGCCGAGTTCCGCAGCTACGTCGACGGCGCGATTCACCTGCTCAGCCCCGAGACCAGCATCGGCACGCAGGTCGCCATCGGCAGCGATATCATGATGGTGCTCGATCAGTGCATCCCTTCGACGGCTGATCGAGCCACCGCCAAGGAAGCGCTCGAGATCACCCACCGCTGGGCCATCCGCAGCCTCAAGGCCCGCGGCGATTCGCCCCAGTCCATGTTCGCGATCGTCCAGGGCGCCCTCTACCCCGACCTCCGCAAGATCAGCGCCGACGGCCTGACCCAGCTGCCCTTCGACGGTTTCGCCATCGGCGGACTCGCGGTCGGTGAAGGCAAGAGCCAGCGCGAAGACACGTGCGAGATCGCCGCGGCCATGCTCCCGGCCGACAAGCCGCGCTACCTCATGGGTGTCGGCACCCCGCTCGACCTCCTCGAAGCCGTGCACCGCGGCGTCGACATGTTCGACTGCATCATCCCGAACAAGGTCGCCCAGTTCGGCACCGCGTATACCTCGCGCGGCATCCTGCAACTACGTCGCTCGATCTATCGATTCTCGGAGGAGAAGATCGACCCCCTGTGCAAGTGCCCGGTCTGCGCCAAGTATTCACGCGGCTACCTGCACCACCTCACCAAGACCAAGGAACCGCTCGGTTGGACTCTCCTCGGCCAGCACAACATCTTCTTCTATCACCAGATGATGCGGGAGATCCGCCAGAGCATCCTCGAGGATTCGTTCTTGGCGTATTACCACGACCGCCGTCAGGTCCTGCAGGTCGAGGACATGGATAATCCCGCCGTCCCGCCCAAGGTCGGCAAGGAACGTCGTCCGCGCACCCTCGGTGATTACGAGATTCATATCCACGAGATCGGCGGCTTCGCGAACATCCGGCAGATCTCCTCCGGCGAGATCATGCACCTCCGTCGCGCGCCCATGGACGAAGCCAAGGCGCTGTACATCGACCAGGCCAAGCTCTCCGAGCGCCTGAAGCTGCCTGCAGGCGAGACGCCCGAGACCGCCGCCCCGATCGTCATCTGGGATCTCGGGCTCGGCGCCGCCGCCAATGCGATGGCTTCGATTTTGTGTTATGAAGCCGAAGCCGCCAAGGGCCCCGTGCGCAACATGAAGGTCATCAGCTTCGAGAACGACATGGATTCGCTCAAGCTGGCCATGACGCACAAGAACCGCTTCGAGTACCTGCGTCACTCCGGACCGGATGCCGTGCTCGCCCGCGGCACCTGGCAGTCACGGCAGTATCCCGGCCTCAGCTGGGACCTGCATATCGGCGATTTCTGGCAACTCGCTTCCAAGGCGTCCGCCGCCCCGGATATCATCTACTACGACTTCTTCTCGCAGAAGACTAATCCCGACTCCTGGGAACTCGAGTCTTTCGACAAACTCTTCTCATATTGCGACCCCAAGAAGTCGGCGCAGCTCTTCACCTATTGCTCATCGACGACCATGCGGGTCGCGCTGCTGAACTCCGGCTTCTACGTAGCGAACGGCGAAGGCACCGGCTCGAAGAAAGAGACCATCGTCGCGCTCAGCCCTGGATTCCCGACCCCCTGCCCTTATCCGTTGGTCGGACAGGAATGGCTCGAGCGCTGGCGCCGATCCTCGAAGAAATTCCCGGATGGACTGACGCCTGAACAGCAGGCGGAAGTGGAGAAGAGGATCGAGGGACATCCTCAGTTTTCAACGAAGTGAAAACTGAGGAGGGGACATGCTGGCACGGTGACACGGGGACAAGCGCTTGCGCGAGGGGGCATGTTGGCACGGGGGCATGGGGACATGGGGAGAGACCGCGCTCAAGGGGGGCAGCATAGGGAGACCGGATGATTGGCTGGGGAATATGACCGCAGCATTAATTCCGTTTTCGGTTTCCCTTTGAGAGAATTGAGTCGAGGCAACTAGGGCAGCACGCGGCGCTGCCCCTACCTCGATACACCGAGACAGCTATGTCGTGACGCGGTCCCGACCCTACCCCGATACACTCAGTTTCCCTTTCCTTATTCATAGGCTTAAGATACTCATTGCCCTTCCCCCGTGGATTCCACCCCGCCCAAGCCGCCCCGTCTGCGCCCCCGCGCGCCGACGACCCCGCCGCCTCCGCCCCCGCCGGCGGAGACCGTGGCCGCGGCGGCGCCTGAGCCGGCACCGGAACCGAAGCCTGAGGGGCAGCCCAAGAAGTCGATCTTCAGCCACCGCATCTTCCGCTTTGGCGGCGAAGGCCTGGCCGCCTCATTGGTGATCCATGGCCTGCTGTTATTCGTGGCCACCGTCTGGGTGGTGTCCGTCGCGGTGATTCAGAAGAAGGAGCCCAATACCTTCGCCACGGGAGCGGGCGGAGGGAACAGCGGCGAGCGGGCGATCGCGCAGAAGACCAAGGCGAAGCCCAATGCGCCTAAGAGCGTGACCAAGAGCGCCACCCGCATCACCTCCAAGAGCGCCAGCGCCCAGATCGCCCTGCCCGACATGCCCGACCTGAGCCGGGTCGCCCTCGGAGCCATGGCTACCTCGTCTAGGGGTTTCGGGGGCGGGGCCGGCGGTGGCGTCGGTGGCGCGGTCGGTATCGGTAAGGGCGGTAAGAATTTCACGGGTCGTTCCGTCATGGGCATGAAGATCAGCGGCGCGAACATCGCCGTTTACTTCGATAACTCGCCGTCGATGGAACCCTACCTCACGGGGGTCGAGAAGCAGATCAAAGAGCAGTTTCCCAGCGCGGACGTCTTTCGCTATTTTGGTATCTTCAACCTGAACCAGGACGGCGAGGTCGTGGGCGGTAAGCCTAATCAGAAATACCTCGTCGAGACCGTCGAGCAGATCGTCGCCAACCGTAATGGCGGCCGCAAGGGCGCGGCCAACGACCCCGGCAAGCTCAGCGCGGCGGGACGGTATATGCTGGGGAACAAGGATGCCCAATTCCGCGTCGGCGGCGTCGGCGCGTGGATTGATGTCATGCTCCAGCAGAAGCAGTATGACGCCATCGTCATCTTCTCGGACTTCGAGGACGGCATCATGCAATACCGGTCCAAGGGAGAGACCATCCCGCGGCTCGTGTTTGACGCCGACCTCATTCCGCGCTCGGATGACCGCACCGACGAGGAGAAAGCCTGGGAAGAGCGCTGGGTGAAGGCTTTTGGTCTCGCGACGGAGCGCAAGGCCCCACGGCTCTATCTCTATTCCACTTCCAAAGAGCCGCAGGAGCTTTACCGGCGGTGCGTCGCGGCGTCCGGAGGAGAGTATAAGATGGTGACGTTGCCGAGGGGTGGGATGTTTCCGTCGCCTAAAAAATAGGCGACGGAGGCTCGGTTGATCAGAGAGACAGAACTCAAAGGGGGCAGCAGAGGGGAACCGGATGATTGGCTGGGGAATATGACCGTAGCATTAATTCCGGTTTCCGGTTTCCCTTTGAGTGGGTGATCGAGGCAACTAGGGCAGCACGCGGTACTGCCCCTACCTCAAGACAAGAGCCTCTGCGTCAAAGGGGGCAGCATGGGGAGACCGGATGATTGGCTGGGGAATATGACCGTAGCATTAATTCCGGTTTCCGGTTTCCCTTTGAGTGGGTGATCGAGGCAACTAGGGCAGCACGCGGTACTGCCCCTACCTCGATACATCGAGACAGCTATGTCGTGACGCGGTCCCGACCCTACCCTCGCGGCAGCGGGCAATAAAAAGGGCCGCCACCCCTGGCGACCCTCTGGCTGTGGACAGCCACCTATGCTATGAAGACCGACACCAAATCAGAACGAGGACGAGAGGCTGAGGTTGAAGCGGTTTTCGG
>DBCR01000023.1:58028-65087 GCA_002293125.1 Opitutia bacterium UBA953 | reverse complement strand
AGCTTCCAGCGCATGCCGAGGGTGCCGACCGCGTAGTCGCGATCCGCGTTCGGGAGGGTCATCGCGACGCCGACCGTGCCACCGTTCGTGGACACCGAGACATTGGAGGTCTGGTCCTTGCCGCCGAAGTCATGGTCGAAGCCGACGCGGGCGAAGGGCGTGTAGCTGCCGTTCGTGATCTCGAAAGCCTTGGCGAGCTCGACCGAAGCCGAGGCCGTGTTGGTCGAGAGACGCTGGGTCGGGTAGGTCACGCCACCGATGCCGGCTTCGGAGTAGCCGTCGACCCGAGCCGTGGTACGGGAGAGACCGACCATGGGGATGACCGCCCAGCCGCCGACTTCGGCGACCGTGGCGCCCAGGACGAATTCAGCCGAGAGGCTCTGGCCTTCGGTCGCACCGCTCGGCGTGGAGCCGTAAGCGCCCGCGGACTGGATCGTGTCGAAGTCCTGCGTGCCGGCGGTGACCGTGAAGCTGCCGAAGAAGACCTCGCCGCGGCCCATGAGGTAAGACGTCACGCTCTTGCCCGAGTAACCGATGTTAGAACCATCGGAACCATCGGATTTGCCGTCCTGCATGCCGATGCCGAGGCCGAAGACGAAGCCCGAGCCCACTTCCCATTCGAGGCCGACCGCACCTGCGCTGGAGCGGGAGTCGAGGGCCGGGGTCAGCACGCCCGCGTCTTCGGAGATGTTCCGGATGCTGCCGTCGAACCACCAGCGGAGGCCGCCCTTGACGCCGTGGGTCTGAGGGAGACCGCTGGCGCAGAGCTCGGAAGTCTGTTCGGCCATCTGCCAGTCGAAGTCGGAGGCGATCTTCGGGGCGGCGAGGCGCATGCTGCCCGTGAGGCGGCCCTTCAGGATGGAGCTGAAGCTCGAGCCCATGATCTGGGTGGATTGGAGGGACTTGGAGGCCATCACCGGAGAACGGTTGGTGGCAGAGATGATGAGGCCCGGGTCGACGTAGCCCGGGAGGGTCACGCGGTAGACCAGGACGCGGTTCGGGTTGTCGGCGACTTCCACGCCGGCGGTGGCGTCAGAGGGGGCGCTGCCCAGCATCGTCACGCTCGTTCCTAGGAAGTCGTTGTCGTTGCCGACCATCAGGAAGTAATCGTTCGGGGCGGCGGCATCGAGCACGGGGACGATCGTGAGGGCCTCCCACTTTTCGCCGAGGGAATTGACCGAGATCGGGTTGGGGCCACCTTCGGCGGCGAAGTTCATGTCGATGCCAAAGCGGGCGAGCTGCGTGGGATTCAGGAGATTGACGAAGGGGACCGCCTGGGCGGCGGTGATGCCGGCGACCGGGCCGCCCGCGAGGCCGTTCGCAGCCGGGGTGTAACCGGTCTCATATTGAGTGCCGGAGAGATTCGTAGCGCCTGTGGTGGTGACGAGCGAAACCGTCTTGAAGACAAGCGGACGTCCGTTGTCGCCGGAGCCGTTACCGTTGCCGTCGCGGGTGAGCACCAAGAAGGTCGTCGGGGAAAGCGCGACGAGCTCGGACTGGGCGGCGGCGCGGTCGGCGGCGCCGCCGGTACCGTCACGGTCGAAGGTCGGGAGTTCGACCAGATAGTGGCCGACCGTGGAGGTCGGGGTGGGGGTCTGGCTTACATCATAGACCATCAGGCGAGTGTAGAGGCGGTCAGCAGAGTTGGAGGTAGCAGGGTTCTCCTGACGGGTGGAGCTCTGGAGCATCGTCACCAGGTAGCGACCATCAGGGGTGAGGTCGACGGCCTCCATGCCCTGATTGTCACGACGACCGCCGTTCTGCACGCTGGCGCTGGCGGTAGGGAAGCCCGTGATCGGGACGGAGAACCTCGGCAAGACAGCCTGCGGCGGGGTGATGATGCCGAGCATCTGGCCGGACTTGCTCACGTGATAGACCGTGGCGCCGTATTCATCGGAGACGTAGAAGGAACCGTCGGCGCGGATGGCGAGGCCTTCGCCGTCGAGGGAGAACTTACCGCCTGCGGTGGCGACGTTGGAGTAGCCCTGCAGGGTGGTGGCGCCGATCGGGTCGACGGCGGTCGTGATCTGGCCGGCGAAGTCGGTGATGGTGATCGTGCGCTGGAGCGAGAGAGTCATCTGCGTCTGCGAGACGTTGTTCGCGGTATAGTCAGGGGTAAAGGTGAGGCCCATCTGCTGGATGCGCGCCGGGTAAGCGATCAGGCCGGCGACATTGTAACCGCGGTCAGGCAGCGTGTAGAGCGTACCGGAGTAGGAGCCGTTCGCGTGCTTGCGCCAGGTGGTGTGGTCGAGCTTGAAGGAGGAGAAGGAGCCGAAGGTATCGCCGCGGCCGTCGATCACGTTGGTGGCGAAGACGCCGACACCGACGAGGCCTTGGTTGACGAAGTTCTGTCCGCCGAAGCTGACCGTGCTCGACAAAGTCGGGGCGGTGGTGTCGAGGAACGGCGTGCTGTAGTTGGCCGCGTAGAGCGGGCTGACAGCGGCGGCGAGGAGCAGGGAGCGAGTGAGGGTGCGCATATGGGTGTGAGAGCGATTTGGTCTCATGACCGAGTGACCACAAGCGTGGCAATGTGAGGTGTTAGCGGCAAAAATGGCGGATGTGACAGACGCGGAGATATCCGTCACTCATGCGTCATCAAAAGACGAAAAGGGGACACGCTGGGAGCATTCCAGCCACGAAGCCGACACCCTATCGCCATCTTCCGACTTTTCGGCTTGGGAGCGACCGAGGGAAAGATATCAAAGCCCTATGCGTTTCCTGAGCCTTTGCCTCGGCCTTTTCCTCCTCACCGGCTGCGACCGCGAGAAGCCGATGCCCGATAACGAGAATGCCGTCACGGCGTTCGCGCTGCAGCACTTCGTCGACAGCGACGTGATCACCGGCGCCGTGACCGCGGTGGTTGGTCCGGACGGTATCATCGCCATCGAGGCCTTCGGCTTGGCGGACGTCGCCAAGAAACGCTCGATGGGCAAGGACTCGATGTTCTGGATCGCTTCGATGACCAAGCCCATGACCGCGATGTGCGTCATGATGCTCGTCGAAGAAGGCAAAGTGAAGCTCGACGACCCGCTCGAAAAATTCGTCCCAGAATTCAAAGGCATCCAACTCAAGACCGCGCAGGGCTTGGTCGCACCGAAACGCGTCGTCACCGTCAAGGATCTCCTCACGCACACCAGCGGGATCGATACCACGACCGCCACTCCTGCGAACACGCCGGTCGACACCCTGCCGTTGGCGGAGATGTGCGTCGCTTACGCCCAGAAGCCGCTCGTGAGTGAGCCCGGCAGCCAGTGGACTTACAACAACAACGCCATCAATCTCCTTGGGCGCATCATCGAGGTCGCCAGCGGCCAGCCGTTCGCCGACTTCATGGAAGAACGCCTGTTCGAACCCCTCGGCATGACGAACACCACCTTCTGGCCGAGCCCGGACCACCTGGACGTGCTCGCCAAGCCTTACAGCAAGAGCAAGGACAGCGGCGAGCTCGTCGAAGCCAAGAACAGCCGCTTCAGCGAACCCCTCCATGACCAGAAGCGGACAGCCCTCGCTTCCGGCGGCCTATATTCCTGCGCCAAGGATCTCGGCCAGCTCTACCAGATGCTCCTCAACGAAGGCCAGCTCGACGGGAAGCGCACCCTCAAGGCCGCGACCTTGAAGCAGATGACCAGCAACCAGCTCGGCGACCTCGCCAAGGTCAGCTTCGCTCCCGGCATGCACATGGGTCTCGGCTTCCATATCGTGCACGCGCCGCAGGACGCCACCGAAAGCCTGAGCGTCGGCACCTATGGCCACGGCGGCGCCTTCGGTACCCAGGCGTGGATCGATCCCGTCAAGAAGCGTGCTTACGTCCTGCTCATCCAGCGCACCGATCTGAAGAATTCGGACCAGAGCGAGATTCGTCGCGAGTTCCAGAAGGCGGCGAAGGAAGCGTACGCGAAATAACGCGGAGCGTTATTTCGCGAGGGGACACGTGGGCATGGTGACACGGGGACAAGCGCTTGCGCGAGGGGACATGCTGGCATGGGGACAAGAGCGAGGACAGGAGGGCCGGAGGGCACGAGGGCCGAATAGTGCTGGTACCCGGCATCCGGTGGCTGAGGGCTGAACGGCTGGCGCCCGAAAGGCTGACCACTGTGGCCGTCACCCGTCACCTGGAATGAAACGTGCCCGCAGCATTCATTCCGGTTTCCGGTTTCCCTTTGAGTGGTGAAGCGTTTCTGACGGCGGATTCGGACGTACATACAGCAGATATAGGTCATATCCGCGGATTGCGTATGGGGTGGAGGGTTTCTTAATCAAACCGCCCCACCCCAGCCATGACCCTCTCCCGTCGAAACTTCCTGCGCACCGCCGCATTGGCGACACTCGCCTTCCCGGCGATCGTCCGGGCCCGCAACCTGAACTCGCAGGTCCAGATCGCCGCGGTGGGGGTCGACGGCAAGGGTTACGGCGATATCGGAGAAGTAGCCTCGCACCCCAAGGCGCGTTTCGTGGGCTTCTGCGATATCGATGCCAGCCGCTTCGCCAAGATCGACAAACTCCATCCCGGCGTGACCCACTTCGCGGATTGGCGCGAGATGTTCCGCAAGCTCGGCGATGGCTTCGACGCCGTCACCGTGTCGACGCCCGACCACATGCATGCGCTGCCGACCATGGTCGCCATGCGGATGGGCAAGCATGTCTACTGCCAGAAGCCTCTCACCCATACCGCTTGGGAAGCCCGGCAGCTGCGTCTGCAGGCCGCGAAATCGAAGGTGCGCACCCAGATGGGCAACCAGATCCATTCCGCGAAGGAGTATCGCACCGGCGTGAAGCTCATCCAGACCGGGCGCATCGGCAAGGTCCTCGCCGTGCACACGTGGCACCCCAACACCGGCAACAAATATACCGGCATGACCGCCGCGCCCGCCGCCGGCCCCGTGCCCGCCGGCGTAAGCTGGGACCTCTGGCTCGGCACCGCGCCGAACCGCGACTACGCCCCGACCGTCTATCATCCCTTCAATTGGCGCGACTGGGTGGACTTCGGCAGCGGCACCATGGGCGACTTCGGTTGCCATCTCCTCGATCCCGTCTTCACCGCGCTCAAGCTCGGCGCGCCCCTCAGCGTCAAGGCGGACAGCGTGGGCGCCAACGCGCAGACCTGGTGCGCGCAGCAGACCATCGAGTGGATCTTCCCCGGCACCGAGTACACCAAGGGCAACACCCTCACCGTCACCTGGTACGACGGCGGCCGCCTACCGGACGCCACGCTCGCCCTGCTCCCGCCCGGCAAGACCCTGTCCGCCGCCGGCTCGATCTTCATCGGCGAACTCGGCGTCATGATGCTCCCGCACGTCGCCATGCCGTCGCTTTACCCCGAGGAGAATTTCGGCAAGAACCTCAACCCGGGCGATCTCGCGCGGCGGGCGCGCGCCCAGGTCAAGCCCACCGATAAGGTCGCCATCGACCTCGCGGACTTCGTCGAAGGCTCCAGCCACTATCATGCCTGGGTCGACGCGATCACCCAAGGCCATGAGACCACGGATAATTTCGCTTACGCTGGCCCGCTGACCGAAGCCGTGCAGCTCGGCAATGTCGCCTCGAGGTTCTCGGGCGTGAAGCTCGAATGGGATCCCGTGGCGATGAAATTCCCCGGCAAGCCAGAGGCTGAGGCGATGCTCACGAAGGAATATCGGAAAGGGTGGGAACTCATCGCCGCTGACCGCTAAAGCGGTCAGCGAGGGCACACGTGGGCAAGGTGACATGGGGACATGGGGCACACGCTAGAGGCCCGGAGGCCCAGAGGCTTGGTGGATCAGACGATACGAGAGTATCGATTATGGAGTATCGAGTACAGGGAGAGGCAGCGCTCAAAGGGGGCAGCATGGGGAAACCGGATGATTGGCTGGGGTGCATTAAAGGTAGGGGCGTGCGGCCCGCGCGCCCGCGGATGACCGGGCCGGTCATCCCTACCCACGACCGCAGCATACCTTTCGGTTTCCGGCCTCCCCTTGAGTGGCTGATGCGACACATCCATGCAGCCCTCCATTCAGTCCTCCACGCTGTCCTCTGTTCAGCCCTCAATTCTGGTCAGAATCACTGCAACCTTGCGGTCGCGCGGGGGTTGTTAAGGGATATCCCCATGCGCCCCCTTGCTTTCCTGTCACTCGGCCTGATCTCCACCGCGCTCCATGCGGCCGACGCCAAGAAGCTCAACGTACTCTTCATCGCGGTCGATGACCTAAGACCCGAGGTCAACGCGTCAGGAAGCAATCTGGCCAAGACCCCGAACCTCGATCGCATCGCTGCCCGTGGCACCACCTTCGACCGCGCCTATTGCCAGCAGGCCGTGTGCAGCCCTTCGCGCACCTCGCTCATGACCGGCCGTCGTCCGGACGCCACCCGCGTGTGGGACCTTGAGACGCATTTCCGCAAGGCCCTCCCCGACGCCGTCACGGTCGCGAACCATTTCAAGAATCACGGCTACCATAGCCAGGCCATGGGCAAGATCTTCCATGGCGGCTTCGACGATGCCCCGAGCTGGTCCGTGCCGTGGGAAACCCCCAAGGCGCCGGCCTACGCTTCCGAGGCCGCGCTCAAGATGGTCGCCGATCCGGCGAACATCGACAAGAAGGGCCGCGCCCGCGGACCCGCCGTCGAGTCGGCTGACGTCCCCGACGACACCTATACCGACGGGAAGACCGCGCGCCTCGCCGCGAAGACGCTCGGTGCGCTCAAGCAGAAAGGTCAGCCCTTCTTCCTCGCCGTCGGCATGGCCAAGCCGCACCTACCGTTCGTCGCCCCCAAGAAGTATTGGGACCTCTATGATCCGGCCAAGATCTACGTGCCCGCCTTCCAGAAACTCCCCGCCGGCGCTCCCGAATTCGTCGGACACAACAATAGCGAGCTCAAGAGCTACGCCGACATCGCGAACGACGGGGCGATCGATGACGCCACGGCACGTCGCCTACGCCACGGCTACTACGCCGCCATCAGCTACATGGACGCCCAGGTCGGACTCATTCTCGACGCGCTCGAGAAGGAAGGCCTCGCCGATAACACCGTCATCGTCCTGTGGGGCGACCACGGCTGGCAGCTCGGCGAACACGGCCTCTGGCA
>DBCR01000023.1:41440-57925 GCA_002293125.1 Opitutia bacterium UBA953 | reverse complement strand
CATCTACCCCACCCTCACGGAACTTTGCGGACTACCCAGGCAGAAGGACGTCGAAGGCGTCAGCCTCCGTCCGATCCTCGACGACCCCGACGCCAAGGTCCGCCCGGTCGCGATCAGCCAGTACCCGCGCAGCGACGCCGGCAAGAGCCTCATGGGCTACAGCATCCGCGACGATCGCTGGCGCCTGACCCTCTGGCGCGACCGTTCTGCCAACACCATCCACGCCACCGAGCTCTACGACGAAGTCAACGATCCGCATGAGACCGTCAATGTGGCGACCAAGGCCGAGCACGCCGAAGTCATCGCCCGCCTGAGCAAGCACCTGCCCCCGCCCATCGCGCCCGCGACCGCGCAAAACACCGCCGCCCCGGCTGGCAAGAAGGGCAAGAAAGGCAAAGCCCCCGAAGCACCGGCCCCCAAGGCCGGGGCGACCAGGGACCGTGGCGCCATGTTCGATGGCCGCGACCTGAACAAGGACGGCAAGCTGGACAAAGAAGAGTTCATGATCCGCCAGAGCGACCCTGAGCAAGCCGCCAAGAACTTCGTCAAGTTCGACAAGGACCTGAGCGGTGACGTCAACCGCGAGGAATACGTCAAGTCTGGTAAGTAAGCCGACGAAGCTGCAGGGATGACCCATACACCAGTTGATCAGTTGACCAGTTGGCCAGACCACCACTAGCTGGTAGGTTGACTAGTTGACACGTGGGCAAGCGCTTGCGCGAGGGGACATGCTGGCAAGGTGAGATGGAGGCACGGGGAGGTACAGCACTCAAAGGAGGCAGCATAGGGAGACCGGATGATTAGCTGGGGAATATGTCCGCAGCATTAATCCCGGTTTCCGGTTTCCATTTGATAGGTTGAAACGTTTCGGGTGGCGGGTGGCAGCCCCGGGACTCAGGTGGCGGGAAAGTTAGGGACGTTGGTGATCGCGGGACTGGCTAAGCTCCGGCGACTTCAGTCATGCGGACTAGAACGGTGGCGATGGCAGTCACCGCCCTACCCAATGCAATCCCTCCTGCCACCTGCCACCCGGGGCCGCCACCCGCCACCTGAAGTGGTTCAGCACCTACTATGTCGTGACGCGGTCCCAACCCTACCAGCGACAGGGAGAGGCTAGGCCTGCATCCATTTTCCGCCATTTGAACAAGTGCGGTTGACGGGTGTCCAAGGGGCATAGACAAATACTGACCCATGAGAAACCCCCTCTCTGCGCTGCTGGCGTTCCTGCTGGCCGCCCTTTCCCCTCTTTCTGCCCAGGAAGGCTTCAAGCCTCTGTTCGATGGCAAGACCCTCGCTGGCTGGGACGGCAACCCTGAGCTGTGGTCCGTCGAAGACGGCGCCCTCACCGGCAAGACCAAGGGACCCGACCACCTCGCCTACAATCAGTTCCTCATCTGGCGTGGCGGTGTCGTTAAGAATTTCGAACTGCGCGCCAAGATCAAGTGCTCCGCCAGCAACTCCGGCATCCAGTATCGCAGCAAGGAACTCTCCGAGGCTGGCAAGTGGGTCGTCGGCGGCTACCAGTGCGACGTCCATGCCAATGCCCCTTACAACGCCATGGTCTACGACGAGCGCGGCCGCGGCATCCTCGTGCAGAACGGCCAGAGCGTCATCATCGACGACAAGGGCGACAAGTGGCTCGCCGCCGAACGCGACCCCGTGAAGGTCGATTTCACCGAGTGGCAGGAGTATGTCATCATCGCCCAGGGCAACCGCCTGATCCACAAGGTCGACGGCAAGGTCACCATCGAACTCGTCGACCACGATGCCAAGGACCGCGAACTCGAAGGCCTGCTCGCCTTCCAGGTGCACAAAGGCCCGGCCATGATCGTCCAGATCAAGGACGTCATGCTCAAGGAACTCCCTGAAGTCCCGCTCGTCACCCTGGACAAGAGCCCCATCCCCAGCGATGCCCAGCGCATCGTCCCCCCGGGCGCGGGCAAGAAGGCCCCCGCCAAGAACGCGCCGAAGGCCGCGCCCGCTCCGGGCAAGGCCAAGGCCAAGGCTCCCGCCAAGAAGGCTCCGGCGCCTGACGCCGGCAAGGAGATCGGCGAGAACAAGGCCACGCCTGTCAGCCGCATCAAGGCTCCCGCCGGCTTCCAGGTCGAACTCCTCTATTCCGTCCCCGGCGCCGAGAAAGGCTCCTGGGTCGCCCTGTGCGTGGACGACAAAGGACGGATCTACGCCAGCGACCAATACGGTGACCTCTACCGCTTCCCCGCGCCCGCCGCCGGCCAGACGCTCAAGGCCACCGACATCAAGAAGATGCCGGTGAACATCCGCGCCATCAACGGCATGACCTGGGCCTTCGGCGCCCTCTACGCCGGCGTGAACGATTACGAGAAGAAGATCCCGAGCGGCTTCTACCGCCTCAGCGACAGCGATGGCGACGACCAGCTCGACAAGGTCGAACTCCTCCGCGACATCCAGTCCGGTGGCGACCACGGCGTCCACAAGGTCGTCGTCACTCCCGACCAGCAGGGCTTCTACCTCATCACCGGAAACAATTCCGTGAAGACCGAGACCCCGGCCACCTCGCCCGTCGCACCGCTCTGGGGCGACGACCATCTCCTCCCGCGCATGCCGGACGGCCGCGGCCACAACCGCCACGTGCTCGCCCCGGGCGGCATCGTCTACCGCATCAGCAAGGACGGGAAGACCTTCGAGACCTTCGCCAGCGGCTTCCGCAACATCTATGGCGGCGCCCTCAACCGCGCCGGCGATCTGTTCACTTACGACGCCGACATGGAGTATGACTTCAATACCCCGTGGTATCGCCCCACGCGCGTGAACCACGTCGTCAGCGGCGGCGAATACGGCTGGCGCAACGGCGCCGGCAAGTATCCGGAATTCTACCCCGACAACCTGCCCGGGACCGTGAACATCGGCCCCGGCTCGCCCACTGGCATCGCCTTCGGCTACGGCGCCAAGTTCCCGGCCAAGTATCAGGAAGCCCTCTACATCATGGATTGGAGCTGGGGTAAGATCTACGCCGTCCAACTCAAGCCTCAGGGCGCGAGCTATGTCGGCGTGAAGGAAGACTTCATCCAAGGCGCCCCCCTGCCCGTGACCGACCTCGCCATCCACCCGCAGGACGGCGCGATGTATTTCGCCATCGGCGGCCGCAAGGTCCAGTCCGGCCTCTACCGCGTGAGCTACGTGGGTAAGGAATCCACCGACCCCGTCCTAGACTCCACCGCCAAGGCCGCGCCCGAAGTCGCCGCCCGCAAGGCCCTCGAGCAGTACCACGGCAAGCAGGACGCCAAGGCCGCCGACGTCGCCTGGCCGCACCTCTCGTCGTCCGACCGATGGCTGCGTTTCGCCGCGCGCGTGGTGCTCGAGCATCAGCCGCACGCCGGCTGGAGTGAGCGCGCCTTCGCCGAGAAGAACGCCACCGCCCGCCTCGAGGCCCTGCTCGCGCTGGCGCGTCAGGCCGCCCCCTGCCCTTACCATACCGCCAAGGCCGCCAAGCCTGATCCGCGCACCGGCATCGCGCCGACGACCGCCGAGCCCACCGCCGAACAGGCCGCCCTGCGCGACCGCCTGCTCGCGGCCCTGCGCGCCGATGACTTCACGAAGCTCACCCAGGAGCAGAAACTCCTGAACCTCCGCGTCGCCCAGATCGTCCTGCACCGCTACGGCAAGCCGGACGACGCCGGCGTCGCCGCCGTGACCCGCTATTATGACGCCGCCTATCCTGCGGCGAACTTCGAGCTCAACTGGCTCCTCACCGAGACCCTGAGCTTCCTGCAGTCCCCGACCCTGGCCGCCAAGGCCATGGCCGTGGTCGCCGACGCTGGCAGCCAGGAGCCCGAGATGGAGATCATGCGCAGCCTGCGTATGCTCAAGGCCGGCTGGACTCCGGAGCTCCGCGAAAAGCAGCTCAACTGGTTCGTCAAGGCCGCCAGCTACCGCGGCGGCTCGAGCTTCGGCAAGTTCATCGAGTTCATCCGCAACGACTCCCTCGCCACGTTCTCGCCGGAAGAGCTGACGCGCCACGACAAGCTCGTCGCCCTGGCCAAGAACCCGCCCATCAAGTCGGCTTATGAGAACGTCGGCGCGATCTTCGCGGGACGTACGCCCAAGAACTGGACCCTCGAAGAGCTGAGCGCCGCCACGCGCACCGGCATGAAGGGCCGCGACTTCGAGAACGGCCGCAAGATGTTCGGCGCCGCCGCCTGCTTCGCCTGCCACCGCTACGGCAACGCCGGCGGCATGAACGGACCGGACCTCACCGGTGCCGGCGGCCGCTACAGCCCGCACGACCTCCTCGACCAGATCATCAACCCCAGCAAGGAGATCAACGAGCAGTTCGCGCCCGTCGTCGTGACCAAGCAGGACGGCTCGACCGTCACCGGCGTCATCGTGAACCTCAATGGCGACACCGTGCAGATCAACACCGACCTCTCCGACCCTGACCAGCGCGTCGGCTTCGACCGCAAGCAGGTCAAGAGCATCGAAGTCTCCAAGGTCTCGCCCATGCCGCCCATGCTCCTGAGCATGCTCACGAAGGAAGAAGTCCTCGACCTCGTGGCCTTCGTACTCAGCGGCGGCGACAAGGAAAACCCCGCGTTCAAGAAGTAAGCCCCCATGAAGCCCGCGAAGCTGCTGCCGCCGATCCTCGCCTACTCGATAAGTTCGCTCTACCTCGTCGGCGGCTTCGTCGAATCCATCAAGCCCAAAGGGCCGAGTTTCTGGCGCAAGATCTTCGGTCCGCTGACCTTCGACCTCGGACCCAACGCGACACAGACCGGCATGATCATGCTGGGGTTCGATATCCTGTTGTTCGTCGGACTCGTCCTCTACATCAAGCGCCTCAAGCGTTTGGAAGCCGAAGAGGCCGCGCACGGCAAGGTCACGCAGGAGCAGGGACCGTTTGGACGCTGAGGGGCGAAGTTCGTTGAGAGGCTGGCGGAAGCAAGCGGGACTCAAAGGGGGCACCATGGGGAAAACGGATAGTTTGCTGGGGTGCACGCATCTTCAGGTCTCAGGTCTCGGCAGTCAGGCATCAGGTACGGGTTGTCAGGTTCGGGTACGGGTTCAGGCCCGAACCTGTACCTGGTGCTGAAGTCCCGTACCCGGAACCTGATGGCCGAGACCTGGGACCTGAGAATGAAACATATCCGAAGCATTAATTCCGGTCTTCGGTCCCCCTTGAGTTGATGAATCGAGGCAGCGGTCGCGTTCTTTCATCCTTTATCCCCCATCTTCCATCATCCATCTTCCGATCAACCCCATGCGCCTCGCCCTCGCCTTCCTCACCCTTTGCGTCGCGCTGACCGCGGGCGCCCAGGAGAAAACCGCCAAGAAGAAAGCCGCGGGTCACCCGCCCGTCATCGAAGGCACCCAGTCCGAGACTTATCGCAAGGTCGGCGAGACCGAGCTCAAGGTCTGGATCTTCGAGCCTGCGCAGAAAGGCGCGAAGCCCTTGCCCGCGATCGTGTTCTTCTTCGGCGGCGGCTGGACGGGCGGTTCGCCGACCCAATTCGAACCCCAGAGCCGTCATCTCGCTTCCCGCGGCATGATCGCCATCGTCGCCGACTATCGCGTCAAGACCCGCCAGAACGCCAAGCCCGCGGACTGCGTCGCGGACGCCAAGGCCTGCGTGCGCTGGGTGCGCGCCAACGCCGCACGCCTGGGCATCGACCCGGAGCGCATCGCCGTCGGCGGCGGCTCAGCCGGCGGCCATCTCGCCGCGTCGGTCGCGACCTTGCCCGGACTCGATACGGCGACGGATGACAAGTCCGTCTCCTGCCTGCCTGACGCGCTCGTCCTCTTCAACCCCGGCACCGTGATGGCCCCCTTCCCCGGCCTCGACCTCAAAGGCTTCGGCGCCGGCCTGGACAAGGCGAAGTTCGGCTGCGAGCCGACGGAGATCTCGCCGATCCATCACGTCAGGAAAGGCACGCCGCCCACGATCATCTTCCACGGCAAGGCCGACACCACCGTGCCGTACGCGACCGTCGAGAAGTTCACCGAAGTCATGAAAGCCGCCGGCAACCGGTGCGAACTCGTCGGCTACGCCGGCGAGAAGCACAGCTTCTTTAATAAGTCGAAATATGCCGAGACCCTCGCGGCGGCCGACGCCTTCCTGGTCTCCCTCGGCTACCTGCCAGCCAAGAAGTAAGCCATGCGCCGCCTGCTCGCCTGCCTCACCGGAGTCTTGGTACTCACGTCCGCCCTCGCGGCGGCCAAGGCGCCGAACGTCGTCGTCCTGCTCGCCGACGACGCGGGCTGGGGCGACTATTCCTTCAACGGCAACCGTCAGGTCGCCACGCCGCATATCGATTCGCTCGCCCGCGACGGCGCCCACTTCGACCGGTTCTTCGTCCAGCCGGTCTGTTCCCCCACCCGTTCGGAATTCCTGACCGGCCGCTACCATCGTCGCCTCGGCGTCTATGGCGTCTCCACCGGGCAGGAGCGCATGAACCCGGACGAAAAGACCGTGGCCGATTCCTTCAAGGCCGCCGGCTACGTCACCGGCCTCTTCGGCAAGTGGCATAACGGTAGCCAATGGCCTTACCATCCGCTTGCGCGCGGCTTCGACACCTTCTGGGGCTACACCTCCGGACACTGGGGCGAATACTTCGATGCCCCGCTCGAACACAACGGGGTCATGAAGCCGTCGAAAGGTTACATCGTCGACGTGCTCACCGACAAAGCGCTGCAGTTCATCGAGCGAAACCAGGCGAAACCCTTCCTCTGTTACGTGCCCTTCACCACGCCTCACTCGCCGTGGTCGGCCCCCGGTGACGACTGGGCACGCTTCAAGGATAAGCCGATCACCCAGACCGCCACGCAAGCCGACAAGGAGAAGCCTGACGAGACCCGCTGCGCCCTCGCCATGGTCGAGAACCAGGACCGCAACGTCGGCCGCATCCTCGCCAAGCTCAAGGAACTCAATCTCGAGAACGACACGATCGTCGTCTACTTCTCCGACAACGGCCCGAACGGCCATCGCTGGACCGGCGGCATGAAAGGCACCAAGGCCACCACCGACGAAGGCGGCGTCCGTTCGCCCCTCTTCATCCGCTGGCCCGGCAAGATCGCGGCCGGCACGCAGGTGAAGCCGATCGCCGGCGCCATCGACCTGGCTTCCACGCTGGAAGCGCTCGCCGCAGTGAAGCGGTCCGGCGACAAGCCCCGGGATGGCCGTGACCTCTCCCCGCTGCTCCGTAAAGGCACCGACGCGGATTGGGCGCCGCGGCAGATCTTCAACACCTGGGGCAGCAACGTCAGCGTGCGCACGCAGACGCACCGGCTCGACGGCGCCGGCAATCTCTTCGACATGATCGCCGACCCCGGCCAGACGACGCCGATCCAGGCCAAGCAGCCCGTGCTCGCGCAGCAACTCGCTTCCGAGGTCGCGGCGTGGCGCAAGGAGATGGGCATCGCCGCACCTGCCGCCAAAGGCAAAGGCAAGGGCGGCAACGGGCCTGGCAATGCGGTCGACCCGCGCCCGATCGCCATCGGCTACCGCGAGTTCCCCGCGACCATGCTGCCGGCCCGCGATGGCGAGCCTCGCGGCGGCATGCGACGCAGCGCCGCGGCGCCGAACTCTTCCTATTTCGTGAACTGGACCAAGCCCGAGGACGCCGCCGTCTGGAACATCGAAGTCGTCAACGCCGGCACCTATGTCGTCACCCTCGATTACGCCTGCGCCGCGGATGCGGTCGGGACGCCGCTGGAACTGTCGTTCGAGGGCACGCTCCTCAAGGGGAAGATCACCGAGGCCTTCGACAGCCCCCTGAAACCCGAACAGGACACCCTGCCCCGTCCGCACGGCGAATCCACCATGCGCGACTTTCGCACCATGACCCTCGGTGAGATCCGCCTAGAGCCTGGCAAGGGCGAGCTGAAGCTGCGCGCCCCGGAGATCCGTGGGCGTCAGGTGATGGAACTTCGGCGCCTGACCATCACCCTCAAGTAAGCATGCGTCCGACGGCCCTTTTCCTGCTGCTCTCCGCCGGCCTCGTCGCCGCGGAGGCGCCGCCGACCGGTAATGCCGAGGTGCTCGAGATGGCCAAGGCTTTAAAAGGAAGAGGCGTGCAGGCCGATGACACGCCGCCGTCCACGCCGGCCGAGGCGCTCAAGAAGTTCACGGTACGCAAGGGGCTGACCGTCGAACTCATCGCCTCCGAACCAGCTATCACCCAACCCATCCATGCCAGCTGGGATTCCCAAGGCCGCCTCTGGGTCGTGCAATTCCGCCAGTATCCGTTCCCGGCCGGGCTCAAGGTGGTCAGCTACGACCAACACCTGCGCGCGCAGTTCGACAAGACGCCCCTCCCACCGCCCGCGGGAGAAAAAGGCGCCGACATCATCAGCGTCCTCGAGGACACCGATGGCGATGGCACCTACGAGAAGCAGACCGACGTCCTCAAAGGACTAAACATCACCACCGCGACCGTCGTCGGCAACGGACGGCTCTGGGTGCTCAATCCGCCTTACCTGCTGAGTTACGCACTGAAGGACGGCCTGCCCGTCGGCGACCCGAAGGTCGAACTCGCGGGCTTCGGACTGGAAGACACCCATAGCACCGCGACCAGCCTGCAATTCAATATCAACGGCTGGCTTTACGGCGCGAACGGCAGCACCACCACCGGCAACGTCGGCGTCCCCGGTGGCAAGCGTACGGCCTGGCAGGGTCAGTGCGTCTGGCGTTTCCACCCTGCCCGCAAGGTCTTCGAGCTCTACGCCGAAGGCGGTGGCAACACCTACAGCCTGGACATCGACGGAAGAGGCCGCGTCTTCTCGGGCTCCAATTATGGCGACACCCGCGGGATGCATTATGAATTCGGTTCCTATGGCGTAAAGAACTGGGGCAAGCATGGCCCGCTCACGAATCCGCATGCTTACGGCTGGTTCGAGCACATGGCGAACACCGGGGACAAGCGCCGCTTCCCGCAGGCCTTCGTCATCTACGAAGGCGGACTGCTCGGCGCCGAGTACGACGGCAAGATCCTCGCCCCCAACTCGCTCGCCAACAAATCCTACGTCAGCCGGCTCGTGCCGCAGGGATCGACCTTCCGGACCATCGACGAAGAAGACCTCATCGCCAGCAGCGACCGCTGGTTCCGCCCCGTCTGGACCGGCGTCGGGCCCGATGGGGCGGTCACTATGGCCGACTGGTATGACACCCGCCTCAGTCACGTGAACCCCGTCGACGACTGGGACAAGCGGCGTGGGCGACTCTACCGCCTCCGGCCTGAAGGCTCGCAGATCGGCCTGAAGCCGTTCGATCTCGGGCGGGCCCCGGCCGCCGAGCTCGTCGAGCTGCTCTCACACCGCAACGAGTGGTTCCGGAAGCAAGCCGTCCTGGAGATCGGCTGGCGGCAGCTAAAGGAAGCTACCCCGGCCCTGCGTCGGATGCTCGACGGGCCTCGGGCGATCGAGGCGCTCTGGGCGCTGGACCTGCTCGGCGAAGCCGGCGATCCGCCCGTCGCGCACACCGACCCTTATGTCCGCCGCTGGAGCTGGCAGATGCTCGGCGAGCGCCGCGCCACGCCGACCGCCTCGCAGCTCACCGCGGCGAAACAGGAGACCCACGTCGAAGTCCGGGCCCAGATCCTGGCCTCGGCCAAGCGGATGCCGGCCGAAGCCCTGCCGCTGCTGCATGCTTCGCTGGGTACGCCTGACGAATCCGGGCACATCCCCCTGCTCGCCTGGTGGGCGGCCGAAGCGCACCTCGGAACTGCCGACGCCCGGTCAGCCTTCCTTGCGTTCCTGCGCACCTCGCCAGAGCTCGTCCAATCCGGCGTCTTCCGCGACACCCTGGCCGAACGACTCGGCAAGCGCCTCGCCCACGGCGGCAGCGAAGCACCGCTGGATGATGCGGCCCGACTCCTCGCCCTCTGCCCGCCCGATGTCGCTGACAAGTTCCTCAACGGCATCCTCTCTCGGCTCGATTCGGGCGACCTGCCGCCGATGCCGGCTGCGCTCCGCGAAGCCATCGAGCGACGACTGGCGAAGGAAGATCGCGCGCCCATCGCCGTCGGAGCATTGCGCGACGGCGACAAGCCAGCCATCGCGAGCGCCCTCAAGGAACTGTCCGACAAGCGTAAGCCCGTCCGGCGACGCCATGAGATCGCCGACGCCTTGACGTCCGTCCGCCGTCCCGAGGCCATCGAACCCCTCATCAAGCTGCTGACCTCGCCGACGACCGAGGCGAAGCAACCCTTGCTCACGGCGCTTTCACGCTATGACGACGTCCGCGTGCCCAAGGCCATCATCGAGCATTACGAACGTGCCATCGCGGCCGACGACGGCCTGCGCGACCTTGCCCTACGCACCTTGGCCGGACGGCCCGCTTGGGCCCGCCTGCTCGTCGCCGCCGTCGATGAAGGCAAGATCCCTGCCCCGCATGTCACCGCCGACATCGCCCGCGCCTTGTTGCGCCAGGACGTACCCGAAGTGACCGCCGCCGTAGACCGACTTTGGAAGCGGCTTCTCGTGACCGGACTCACGCCCGAGAAAGACCGTGAAGTCGCCCGACTGCGGGCCGTCGCTCGTGCCGGCGAAGGGGACGCCGGCAAAGGACGGATGCACTTCCTCGCCCGTTGCGCGAACTGCCATCAGCTCAAGGACGAAGGCGGCAAGGTAGGCCCCGACCTCACCGGATACGATCGCACCAGCCTCGACTTCTGGGTGCTCAACATCGTCTACCCCAGCCTCGAGATCCGCGAGGGCTTCGGCGCTTACGACGTACGACTCAAGGACGGCTCGATCGCCAACGGCATCATCGATCGCCGCGAAGGCGGTGAGATCGTCCTGCGGGACCTGGCGGGCAATCGCACCCAGTTCAGGGAAGACAAAGTCTCCTCTCTCATCGCCAGCCCCACTTCCGTGATGCCCGAGGGCCTACTCGCCGGCATGTCGGACCAGGACCTCCGTGATTTCTTCGCTTATCTGATGAACTAGCGAAGGCGGAGCCTTCGGGGGGCACGTGGGCAAGGTGACACGGGGACAAGGGGAGGACGCTAGAGTCCCGGAGGCCCAGAGGCTTGGTTGAACAGATGATACGAGAGTATCGAGTATGGAGTATTGAGTATAGGGAGAGGCAAAGAGACAGGTGACGGGTGACGGACACGGGAATCAGGAGCTCAGGGGTTAGCCATTCGGCCATCGGGAGCTGGCGCCTGGGTTCTAGCGGCTGAGGGTTGAATGGCTGACTCCCGAAAGGCCGACCACCGGGGCCATCACCCGTCACCTGGAATTAATCATACCCGCAGGTATTATTCCGGTTTCCGGTCTCCCCTTGAGCGACTGAGGCGACGCATCGATTCAGTCCTCTGCCATCGACGCAGTCATCAACTCAGCCCTCCATTCAGCCCTCAACGCAGACCTCTGTTCAGTCCTCAACACTTGTAGCCACCCTTGACGGGGTCGGACGAGGCGGCCAAGTTCGTCGCCGTGAAGTTCATGCTCATCTTCCTGCTCGTCGTGCGCCTGCTCTTCCTTTCGGCAGCCGGGGCGATGTGCATCTATGGCCTGCTGCACGCCGCCGATCCCAACGTCCAGTGGTATTGGACCGTCGGGCATGTCGCCGTCCTGGCCGTCTCGGTTTTCCTGATCGGTCGCGTCTGGGCAACCCTCAAGGCGACCTGGCAGGAGTAAGCCCGGGCCAAATGAGGGAAATCGGAGCCCGCCGGACCATAAGTCGGGCTGGATAATCCCGTTTCAGGCATGTAAATATGCCGACCATCCCTCTCATGAAGTCCCGCGCCTTCCTCCTGTTTTTCGCCACCCTGTCCGCCGGCCTGATCGCCGCCGACAAGCCCGTCACCGATCACTCCAAGCTGACCAGCAAGGAAGCCAAGGCCAACGCCGCCAACTGGCCGGACAACAGCAAGGGTTCGCCCACGCCGCATGCTCCGGCCGAGAACCCGCCCGCCGCGACGACCCAGCGCAGACAGCAGGTCGCTCCCCCCGCCGTCGGCGAG
This sequence comes from Opitutia bacterium UBA953, assembly GCA_002293125.1. Lineage (GTDB taxonomy): Bacteria > Verrucomicrobiota > Verrucomicrobiia > Opitutales > UBA953 > UBA953. The sequence continues at coordinate 45,983 of DBCR01000023.1, read as the reverse complement.
CGGGTGGTCTTCATCGGTAACGGTTTCGCCGAGCGCGACACCTACTACGGCCGCCTCGAGACCGAACTCCACCTCCGCTTCCCGGAACAGCAGCTCCTCGTACGCAACATGGGCCGCTCCGGCGACACCCCGGCCTTCCGCCCGCACCCCGCCCGCGCCAGCCAGTGGGCCTTCCCTGGCGCCGACAAGTTCCACCCCGAGTACGCCCAGCACAATGGCAAGGGCTTCTTCTCCACCCCGGACCAGTGGCTCTTCCATCTGAAGGCCGACACCATCGTCGCCTTCTTCGGCTATAACGAATCTTTCGACGGACCCGGCCGCGCCGCGAACTACGAAGCCGAGGTCGACGCCTTCGTCGCGCACTCCCTCTCCAAGGCCTACAACGGGAAGACCGCGCCGCGCCTGGTGCTCGTCTCGCCGATCGCCTTCGAGAATCTCTCCGCCACCCGCGATCTCCCCAACGGCCAGAAGGAGAACGCCAACCTCGAGCTCTACGCCGCCGCCATGGAGCGCGTGGCCAAGAAGCACGGCATCACGTATGTCGACCTCTTCCACCCCACCCTCGCCGCCTACGGCCAGACCAAGACCCCTTACACCATCAACGGCTTCGCCCCGACCGACTTCGGCTACCGCGCGATCGCCAAGCTCCTCGCCGACGGCCTCTACGGCGCCACCCAGCGCGCCTCCAAAGCCGACGAAGCCATCGTGAACGGCGCCGTTAAGCTGAAGGACTACATGTGGAATACGGACTACTCGATTCTCAACGGCGTCCACACGCACGGCCAGCGCTATAATCCGTTCGGCCCGCAGAATTACCCCGACGAAGTCTACAAGAGCCGCCAGATGACCACGCTCCGTGATGCGCTCATCCACGGCGTCGCGCAGGGCAAGCGCACCGACCTGACCGTCGACGACTCCAAGACGCTCGTCCTGCCTCCCGTGCCGACCAACTTCAAGCCGAGCGAGAAGAACGGCAACCCGACCGAGTTCCTTTCCGGCGAAGCCGCCATCGAGAAGATGAAGCTCGCCCCCGGATATAAGGTCACGCTCTTCGCCTCCGAGGAGAAGTTCCCCGACCTCAAGAAGCCCGTGCAGATGTCTTTCGACGCCAAGGGCCGCCTCTGGGTCGCCACCACCCCGACCTATCCGCACTATCGCCCCGGCGACGCGCTGCCGGACGACCGGCTCCTGATCCTCGAAGACACCGACGGCGACGGCAAGGCCGACAAGCAGTCGACCTTCGCCGACAAGCTCCACCTGCCGATCGGCTTCGAGCTCGCGCCGGAAGGCGTCTACGTCTCCAGCGAACCCAACCTCGCCCTGCTCATCGACGACGACAAGGACGGCAAGTCGGACCGCATGGAGCTGATCCTGCACGGCTTCGACTCGCACGATTCGCACCACGCCATCTCGGCCTATTGCGCCGACGCTTCGGGCGCCTTCTACCTCCTCGAAGGCCGCTTCCTCCACAGCCAGGTCGAGACCCCGTACGGCCCGCGTCGCTGCAACGACGGCGGCGCCTGGCGCTTCGATCCGAAATCCCACCGCCTCGAGCGCGTGCAGGCCGACGTCTCCAATCCCTGGGGCTTCTCCTTCGACTATTGGGAACAGCCGTTCCTCTCCGACGCCTCGTCCGGCGAGAACTGGTGGGCCCTGCCGCTCTCGGCCAAGGTCCCTTACGGTATCGAGCAGGTCAAGGTCGAGCAGTTCGTCCCCAAGCGCTCCCGTCCGACCTCCGGCGCCGAGTTCGTCTCCTCGCGCCACTTCCCCGAAGCGCAGCAAGGCGACTTCATGATCTGCAATTCCATCGGCTTCCTCGGCATCAGCTTCGGCAAGAAGGCCGACGATGGCGCCGGCTTCACCGGCAAGGCCAACGGCGACCTCCTCACCTCATCCGACGGCAACTTCCGCCCGGTCGACCTCGAGTTCGCCCCGGATGGCTCGCTCTACTTCATCGACTGGCATAACCCGCTCATCGGCCACATGCAGCACAACGCGCGCGACCCGAACCGCGATCGCGAGCGCGGCCGCATCTACCGCATCACCTACCCTGAGCGTGCGCTCGTGAAGCCGGCCAAGATCGCCGGCGCCTCCGTGGCCGAGCTGCTCGAAGTCCTCAAGGAACCCGAATACCGCACCCGCTACCGCGCCCGTCGCGAACTCCGCGGCCATGCCCCCGCCGAGGTGCTCCCCGCCGTCAAGGCCTGGGTCGCCAAGCTCGACAAGCAGGACCACGCGTACGAGCACCACCTCTGCGAAGCCCTCTGGGCTACCTGGGCGCAGAACCAGCCGGACGCCGGCCTCATCGCCGAACTCCTCAGGGCCAAGCGCTTCGAAGCCCGCGCCGCCGCCGTGGACGTCATCCGCCACGCCTTCTGGCAGATCCCGAACCACGTCGAACTCCTCAACCAGGCCGTCCGCGACGAGAACGCGCGCGTCCGCCTCACCGCCGTCGTCGCCGCCACCTGGCTCGACAACGCCGAGGGCGCCAAGATCGCCGTCGAGGCCTTCAAGCTGCCCGTCGACCGCTGGATCGGACCCGTCCTCCACTACGCCCTGATCTACACCCTCAAGGATGACGTCGAGGGCCTCAAGGCCGCCGGCCAGCTGAACCTCGAAGGCAATCAGGCCGCCGCCGATTACTTCAGCGGCAAGCTCAAGATCGGCCAGCCCGTCGCCGAAGCCGGCACGAACTCCAAGCCCGCGCGCAAGCTGACCGCCGCCGAGGAGAAAGCGTTCAAGCTCGGCCGCGAGATCTACTTCCGCGACGCGCATTGCGCCACCTGCCACCAGGCGGACGGCAAGGGCATCCAGAACATCTACCCGCCCCTCGCCAAGAGCAACTGGCTCGAGGACGACGAGCGCCTTACCAAGATCCTGCTCAAGGGCCTCTGGGGACCCATCACCGTCAACGGCCAGCACTTCGACCCGACCAAGGGCGTACCGCCCATGATGGGCTTCGGCGGGCTGCTCAACGACGAGGAAGCCGCGGCCGTGCTCAGCTACGTGCGCCTCTCCTTCGGCAACAACGGCAAGCTCGTCTCGCCGGCCACCGTCAAGAAGGTCCGCGAAGCCACCAAGGACCGCGTCAACTTCTACATGACCGACGAGCTCCTGAAGGAACACCCGCTCAAGGCGGCCCCTCCGGCCAAGGCGAAGAAAGGCGCGAAGTAGTCGCGCAGGGGGCTACAAGCTTCGGGTGGCAGGTGGCAGCCTCAGGTGGCGGGTGGCGGGAGATGCAGCGGGTAGGGTTGAGCACCCTCGCTCAACCGCGGCTTATCAAGGGTGATCAGCCCTACCTATGAACGAAGCAACCATCCCCGTCTCCGGTTTCCCTTAGAGCCAGTGAATCGCTTCGGGTGGCGGGGCAGGCGTGGCGATAGCTGCGACCTGTACTTTTGATTACAAAAATCGATTTTATCGATACCCCGCCTGCAGCGAGGGATTGACCTCAGGCTAGGCGGCGGGATTTATTCCGCCCATGCGTCTCCTCTCCTGCCTCGCTCTAGTCATCACCTCTGCCGTCCTGCCCGCGCAGGATTTCGACTTCAAGGGCGTTCCCGCCGACTACGCGATCGTGTTCGCGACCGCTAGTTCGCGTGGCCTGAAGATCAGCGACTCACCTGAGGCCAAGGCCTTCAAGGCACGCATGGAAAAGACCCTCGCCGGCATCGACCCCAGCACCAAGGACACCAAGGAGATGCAGGAGGCCATCAAGGCCGCTACGGGTATCGACCTAGAGTCCCCCGACAACCGGATCGCCGGCGGAGTTTCCCTTGGTGCCGCTGGGCAAATGAGCGGCGGACTGATCGTCCGGGCACGCCATGATAGCAAAAAGCTTTCGGCCCATGCCGTCGCAAAGAAGGTCAGCACCCTGCAGGCCGGCGCGACCAAGGGCTGGAATGGCCAGGAGCTCCTGGCCTCCCTGAGCGACGAACTCGCCAAGGCCGCTAAGGATTTCCCAGCACCCGTTACGGCCGCCGGCGCCCCTGCGTCGGAACCGATCGGCGTCTTCGACCTCGACGATAATACGCTCGTGATCGCCCAGCCCAAGGAAGCCGCTCGTATCATCGACCTCCTCAAAGGAAAAGGCGCTTCCTACGCCCTGAACGCCTCCCTGCGGCCGCAGGTGAACGCCACCGGTCGTCCGTACGCCGTCTTCGCCATGAACGCCGCTAAGCTGCCGGCCACCCCCGAACTCACTGATAGCGGATTCCAAGGCGCGGTCTTTGCGATGGGTGAAAACCGCAGCGACCAGATCATGAAGATCAGCGCGTACTTCACTACCAAGGAGAAGGCTGCCCCGATGGCTATGCAGGCCCAAGGCATGCTCGCCATGGCGCCGATGATGCTCGCCGGAGATCCTTCCAAGCCTGAGACCGCCGAAGAGAAGGAAATGAAAGCCCTCGCGGCAGAATTCCTCGCCGGCGTCCAGCCCGTCGAAGCCGCAGGCAATCAGGTCACCCTGACCGCCAAGTGGGATACCCTTAAGCTTTTCGGCATGCTCGAGAAAATTGTCGCCATTGGCGCAACCAAAGCGAAG
>DBCR01000023.1:37702-41411 GCA_002293125.1 Opitutia bacterium UBA953 | reverse complement strand
CGCGCCACAGCCGCTGACGAAGTAAGGCGTGGCGGAGCCACGCAGGGGGCACGTGGGCAAGGGGACACGGGGACAAGAGAGGGCGAACTCAAAGGGGGCACCATAGGGAAACCGGATAGTTTGCAGGGGCGCGACGTCGTCGCGACCGAGGGTGCAGACGGACGCGTCGCCGACGCGTCCCTACCCATGTCCGCAGCATTAATCCCGGTCTCCGGTTTCCCCTTGAACCGTTGAATCAGATCAGGCAGGAGGGACTGGCCTTAATTCAGAGTCTCGCCCCGGGCTCTCAGGCCCTCCTATCCTCTATTCTCTACCCCATGTCTCGACTCCTCTTGGCTTTCGCCGCCCTACTCGCCCTGACCACGCCTGCCAGCGCCGAGACGCGGGTGCCCCAAAAGATTCTCTTCGTCGGCAATAGCATCACGAGCCACGGCCCCAAGGCCGATATCGACTGGCACGGCAACTGGGGCATGGCGGCGACCTCTCTGGATAAGGATTACGTCCATGTCGTGACGAAGGCCCTCGCCGCCAAGCAAGGCATCACGCCGACGATCATGGTCAAGAATGTCGCGGATTTCGAACGCGCCCATGTCGGCTACGATATCGTCGGGAAGTTCGCCGATGCCGCCGCCTTCAAAGCCGATCTCGTCATCCTGTGTATCGGCGAGAACGTCGCCGCGCTGAAGACGCCGGAAGCCCAGGCAAAGTATCAGGAACAAGTCACCGCACTGCTGAAGACCTTAAAGTCGAACCCCAAGGCGCAGATCGTCGTCCGCAGCAGCTTCTGGGCGAACACCGCCAAGGACACCGCCATGCGCCAGGCCTGCGAAACCGTCGGCGGCTCTTTCGTCGACATCAGCGCCCTTTCCAAGGATGAGAAGAACTATGCGCGCTCGGAGCGGCCCTATAAGCACGCTGGCGTGGCCAACCATCCGGGCGACCGCGGGATGGCCGCGATCGCGGAGGAGATAGTGAAAGTCGTGAAGTAAGCGTGACGGAGTCGCGCAGGGGGCAAGTGGGCACGGTGACATGGGGACACGAGAAGTTGACCGGTTGACCAGTGGGCCAGTTGGCAAGGGAAAGACATGGTGACGGGCACAGGCAGCGGGAGTTCAGGAATCGGCCGTTCGGCCATCGGGAGCTGGCGCCCGGACTCCAGGAGCTGACTGCCGAGCGGCTGACACCCGAAAAGCTGACCACCGGGGCCGTCACCTGTCACCCGAAGTTGTATTTTAGGCACAAAAAAGCCCCCGAGGCCGGGGGCTGATTCGGAATGGCAGGAGGGCTTAGTTGCCGCAGCAACCGCCGGAATTCTTCTCGCCTGAACCGCAGGAACCATCCTTGTTGCAGCAACCGCAGGTGCCGAGGCATTCGCCGGAACCACAACAGGCGAGACAGCAGAAACCCTTGCGGCCGACCCAGGCGAGGAAGAGGCCGGCGAGGACCATGGCGATCACGATGGGGTTCCAGATGTTCATGATCAGCACGTTCACGAAGAAGATGTTGAACAGGATGGCGCCCGAGAGGACGACGCCCCACCCGCGGGTGCACTTCATGATCAGCAATACGCCGGCCACGATCTCTAGGCCCTTGATCACGCCGAGGTAACCAGACCCCGCCAGACCGGTGAAGAAGGCCGTGGTGAGCTTGACCGCCTCTTCACCGTTCGGACCAGGAGGCGCAGGCAGCAGGGACTTCACGGCCGGGACGAAGTGGGCCACGCCGAAGATGATGAACGACAAGCCCAAAAGGAGGGCGATGATGCAGGGGAGCTTTTTCATGACATCGGTAGGTTAGCCTAAAGGAGGGAGCTTGAAAGGGCTAATTTCAGAGGGCCTTGTGGGAGCCGTCGCAGAGCGCGCCCTTCTTGGAATGCTTACAGGCACAGAAATAGACCGTGCCATTAGCCTCGGCCTTGTAGGGCACGGGTGCAAAGGCGGAACCCTTATGGGCGCCGTCGCAGAACGGCTGGGTCTTGCTGTGGCCGCACGAGCACCAGTAGTAGGTCTTACCGGCTTCGACGAGGACGGGGATCGGGGACTTCTGAGGGATGCGGGGGGAGCTCATAATTCGAGAGTATGGAGTATAGAGTAGGGAGTATAGGGGAATGTAGGATCAAATCAGGCGAGGTCGAAGAGGAGGGCTTCGACAGGGCCGGCGGACTTGAAGACGAAGTTGCCGGCGTCCTCGGATCTGACTGCGTCGCCAGGGGAGAGCTTCACGTCGCCGATCTCGACGTCGCCACCGATCAACTGGAACCAAAGTCCCCTGCCCGCCCGCAGCTCATGGGAAATCGTGCCGGCTCCGGTGGTCTTCACGCGATACACATCCGCGTCCTGGCTGATGTGCGCCGAGCCCTCGCGACCGTCGTTCGAGATGATGAGCACCTTGGGCGACCCGAGCTGTTCCGGCGTGGGCGTCCATTCCGCGTAACGCGGCTTGAGATTGGGGCGGTCCGGCATGATCCAGACCTGGATGAGATGGAGGCGTTCGGTCTTCGAGGGATTGACCTCGCTGTGCTTGACGCCGCTGCCCGCGCTCATGACCTGGATCTGGCCTGGCTTGAGCTGCGCATGATTGCCCATGCTGTCCTTATGCTCGATGGCACCCTCGAGGACATACGTGAAGATTTCCATATCCTTATGGCCATGCGCCGGAAAGCCCATGCCGGGAGCCACCAGGTCTTGATTGATGACCCGTAGCGACCGGAAGGCCATGTGGGCCGGGTCGTAATAGTCGGCAAAACTGAAGCTATGGCGGGCCACCAGCCAGCCGTGATCGGCGAAGCCGCGCTCTCCCGAACGTCGCACCGTAAGGTTCATATCCCAGCAACTTGGGCCGAAAAACGCCGAAGTCCATCATCCCTCGATTTTTCCCGACGGATTTAGTTTGAAAACACCCCCACCGAATGGTCTATGCTGATGGCTCGTGTCGGGCAGTGGCTCAACCTGGTAGAGCGCTGCTTTCGGGTAGCAGAGGCTGAGAGTTCAAATCTCTCCTGCCCGACCAATTTAAAGACCCTGGGGATGTTGCGACGTCCCCAGGGTTCTCTGCATGGAAATCCGGGCCTTGTCTCGATGGCCTTAAGAAACGGATTCAGATAAGCCTAAGACTGTAAAATACCGCCGCTTGAGGTTGAAAACCCTGGGTATTAGGTCTCTTTCGTAGGCCATAAGGTGGAACACCCCTGCTCCGCCGCCTGTCCTATCCCCATGCCTTCCAAGGCCACACTTTTCATCGGCGTTTTCGTCGGTGCCCTCTGCTCCGCTGAACCGATCAACTTCAGCCGCCAAATCCGGCCGATCCTGTCCGAGAACTGCATCGCCTGCCACGGCCCCGACGAAAAAGCCCGCAAGGGGAAGTTGCGCCTCGACGACGAGAACGATTCGAAGCGCGATCGTAAAGGCGACTTCGTCATCCTGCCGGGCAAGCCGGAGCAGAGCGAACTGATCAAGCGCATCGAGTCGACCGATCCGGATGACGTCATGCCGCCGCCCAAGCAGCATAAGACGATTCCCGCCGCACAGGTCGCGCTCCTCAAGGAATGGATCAAGCAAGGCGCGCCGTGGGGCCGCCACTGGTCCTATGAGCCTGTCGCCCGTCCGTCCGTGCCGAAGAACGGCGAAACCAATCCCGTCGACGCCTTCCTCGCTGACCGCCAAAAGAAAGAAGGCCTGACCTGGTCGCCAGAAGCGCCCAAGTCCATCCT
>DBCR01000023.1:0-37623 GCA_002293125.1 Opitutia bacterium UBA953 | reverse complement strand
CTCTCCGGCGCCAAGCACGCGGACATCGTCGCCCATTTCCTCGCCAAGCCCGCTTACGGCGAACACTGGGCCCGTCAGTGGCTCGACCTCGCCCGCTATGCCGATAGCGCCGGTTATCCCTCCGACCCCGGTAGAGTCATCTGGGCCTACCGCGACTGGGTCATCAAGGCCCTGAACAAGAACCAGCCTTACGACCAATTCGTCATCGAGCAGATGGCCGGCGACCTGCTGCCCAAGCCGACCGAAGACCAGCTCATCGCCACGGCCTTCCATCGCAATACGATGACCCAGAACGAAGGCGGCACGAGCGACGAAGAATTCCGTAACGCCGCCGTCATCGACCGCGTCAACACCACCTACGCGGTCTTCATGGGCACCACGATGGCCTGCGCGCAGTGCCATACCCACAAGTACGATCCGATCACGATCGACGAATATTTCCGTTCCTATGCCTTCCTCAACCAGAGCGCCGATAGTGATAAGCGCGACGAGTCGCCCCTCCACGAGATCTATCCGCCCGGCGTGAAAGCGCAGCGTGACCGGTGGACGAAGGAAAGCGCCGCCGCCGAAGCGGCCTTCAAGAAGCCTGACCCCGCTTGGCTCGTCGGTTACGACGCATGGTTGGCCAAGGGACCGAAGCTGACCGAAAAACCGCTCAAGGCCGCCCTCGACGCCCCGAAAGAGAAGCGCACGAAGGCTCAGGATAAACTCCTGTCCGATTACTACGTCCGCAATGTCTCGCCGGCGACCAAGGCCGAACGCGACCGCGCCGACGGTCTCAAGAAACAAATCGCGGCTTCCGCGCCGGTCACCGTGCCGATCATGCAGGACCTTCCGGCCGATAAGCGCCGCAAGACCTTCGTGCAGCTCCGCGGCAACTGGCAGGCCCTCGGCGACCAGGTTGACGAAGGCGTGCCGACCCACCTCGCCCGCTGGGACGACTCCGCCCCCAAGAACCGCCTCGGCTTCGCGCATTGGATTACCAATCGCGACAACCCCCTCACCGCCCGCGTGACGATGAACCGCCTCTGGGAGACCGTCTTCGGCGTCGGCATCGTGCGCTCGAGCGAAGAGTTCGGCAGCCAAGGCGACCTCCCCTTCCATCCCGAACTGCTCGACTGGCTCGCGGCCGAGTTCGTCGAGAGTGGCTGGGACACGAAGAAGATGCTCACGCTCCTCTTGAATACCCGTGCCTATCGCCAAACTTCCGCCGCCAACGGTAAGCGCAACGAGCAGGATCCCGATAACCGTTTCGTCGCCCGTGGCCCGCGCTTCCGTCCCTCCGGTGAAATGCTGCGCGACCAAGCCCTCGCCGTCAGCGGACTCCTCAGCGCCAAGATGTACGGCGCGCCCGTCCGACCGATCCGCCCGAACATGGGCCTCAGCATCGCCTTCGGCGGCTCCGGCGACTGGGCTACGAGCACCGGCGAGGATCGCTATCGTCGCAGCCTCTACACCGATACGCGACGTAGCACGCCGTACCCGAGTTTCGCCACCTTCGACGCCCCGAATCGCGAGACCTGCGTCGTCCGCCGTGATCGCTCCAACACGCCCCTGCAGGCCTTCGTGACGCTCAATGATCCGGTCTTCGTCGAGACCAGCCAGGCCCTCGCCCGCCGCCTGCTTAAGGAAGGTGGCACCACCGATGAGTCGCGCCTGCGCCTCGCCTACGCGCTCTGCCTCTCCCGCGAACCTGACGCCTCCGAACTCGCCACGCTGAAGAAACTGCTGATGAAGTCCGCCGCACAGTACAAGGCCGACGCCGCACTCGCGCTCAAGATGGCCACCGATCCGCTTGGGCCGGCCGACAAAGGCGCCGATGTCTCCACCCTCGCCGCCTGGACCACCGTCAGCAGCGTCATCATGAACCTCGACGAGTTCCTCATGCGTCGCTGAGCCCCAAAGGCCTACCCCAACCCCTACCCCTTTTCGAGATGAACCCTCTTCGCGAAGCCCAGCTCAGCCTGCAGACCCGCCGCACCTTCCTCAGCAGCGTCGGGCAGTTCAGCCTCGGCGCCATCGCCCTCCATGCGATGAAGGCCGACGCCCTCGGCGCCCCTTCAGTCAACGATAACCCGCTCGCCCCGCGAAAGCCGCACTTCAAGGCCAAGGCCAAGCGCGTCATCTACCTGCACATGTCGGGCGGCCCGCCCAACCTGGACATCTTCGACTACAAACCCGAGCTCGTGAAACGGAGCACTCAGGATTGCCCGGACTCTTTCCTCAAGGGCCGCACCTTCGCGTTCACCACCGGCGTGCCGAAGCTCATGGGCTCGCCGCGCACCTTTAAGCAATACGGCCAAGGCGGACTCTGGATGAGCGACGCCGTCCCGAACTTCCAGAAGATCGCCGACGAAGTCACGCTCGTGAAGGCGATGCACACCGATCAATTCAATCACGCTCCTGCTGAACTCCTGCTCTTCACCGGCCATAACCGCCAGGGCCGTCCGTCATTGGGTTCCTGGGCCACCTATGGCCTCGGCACCGAGAACCAGGACCTGCCTGGCTTCGTCACCATGATCTCCAACGGCGTCCAGCCTAGCGGCGGTCAGGGCTGCTGGGGCTCCGGCTTCATCCCGTCGGTCTTCCAAGGCGTGCAGTGCCGCAGCAAGGGAGACCCCGTGCTCTTCGCGAACGACCCTCCCGGCATGACCCGCGATCTCCGTCGCGCCACGCTCGATGCGCTCAAGGATCTCAACCAGCGCCAGCAAGACGAACTCGGCCACGCTGAGACCGTCACCCGTATCGCCCAGTACGAACTCGCGTTCCGCATGCAGACCAGCGTGCCGGAGGTCATGGACATCTCGAAGGAGAAGCCCGCGACGCTTGAGGCCTACGGTGCCAAGCCTGGTGAATCCAGTTTCGCCAACAACTGCCTCCTCGCCCGCCGCCTCGTCGAGAAAGGCGTACGCTTCGTGCACCTCTTCGACTGGGGCTGGGATTTCCACGGCACCAATCCCAAGGAAGATATCCGCGACGGTCTGACCGCCAAGATGGCCGCGACCGACAAGCCTGTCGCCGCGCTCATCAACGACCTCAAGGAACGTGGCCTACTCGAAGACACCCTCATCGTCTGGGGCGGCGAATTCGGCCGCACCCCCTTCCGCGAAGGCCGGACCGCCAAGGGCGAAGTCCTCGGCCGCGACCACTACCCCGACTGCTTTACGATCATGATGGCCGGCGGCGGCGTCAAAGGCGGCTTCCAGTTCGGCGAGACCGACGAGATGGGCTTTGCCGGGGTAAAGGACAAGGTTCACGTCCACGACCTGCAGGCCACCATCATGCATCTCCTCGGCTTCGACCACGAACGCCTCACCTATCGTTTCCAGGGCCGTGACTTTCGTCTCACGGATGTGCATGGCCACGTGGTGAAACAGATTATCGCTTAGACGCGAGGGGACATGGGGGCACGGTGACACGGGGACAAGGGGAGATACAGTGCTCAAAGGGGGCAGCATAGGGAGACCGGATAGTTTGCTGGGGAATACTTCTTCGGGTCTCAGGTCTCAGCAGTCGGGTATCGGGTACGGGTTATCAGGTACGGGCACGGGTGCGGGTCCTGAACCTGTACCTGGGGCTGAACACCTGAACCTGATACCTGAGGGCCGAGACCTGGGACCTGAGAATGAATCATGACCGCATCATAGATTCCGGTTTCCGGTTTCCCTGTGAGCGTATTTTCATCCTCATCATGCATCCTCTTGATATGACCGAAACGACACGGGTCGTAATCCTGCCAATATTGGAATTTGCGGTCTCATCCTTTCTTCATCCCCTTAATTTCATCCATGCGTACCCTCCTCGCGCTCGCGCTCTGCGCTTCCCTCGTCCATGCGGCCTACGAACCGCTCAACGATAAAAACCGGCCCACCGCCAGCGAGCCCGCGCTCTCTCCGGCCGGCACCGCCGCCGCACTCAAGGTCCCCGCGGGCTTCCGCGTCGAGCTGGTCGTCGGTGAGCCCAAAATCGTGCAGCCCATCGCCTACACCATCGATGACCGCGGTCGCCTCTGGATCGTCGAGTGCACCAACTACCCGGCCAGCCCGGGCGTGGCCAAGGACCGCATCCTCGTCCTCGAGGACACGAAGGGTAACGGCACCTTCGACAAGCAGACGGTGTTCTGGGACAAGGCCACCTTCTCCAGCGGGATCGCCGTCGGCTTCGGCGGCGTCTGGCTCGGCTCACCGCCCAACCTGCTCTTCATCCCGATCAAGGACGGCGATGAACCCAAGCCCGCCGGCGAACCGCAGGTCATGCTCGATGGCTGGGAGGGCAGAGATACCCACGAGACCCTGAACGACTTCATCTGGGGTCCGGACGGCTGGCTCTACGGCACGCACGGCATCTTCAATCGCTCCCGAGTGGGCAAGCCCGGCACCCCGGACAGCGAGCGCATCCTCGTCGAAGCCGCTGTCTGGCGCTTCCACCCGACGCGCAAGGTCTTCGAACGCTGGTGCGAAGGGGGCAGCAACCAGTGGGGCGTGGATTGGAACGACCACGGCGAAGCCTTCTTCGAGGCCTGCGTCATCCCGCACATGTGGCACGCCATCCAGGGCGCCCGCTACCAGCGCCAGGCCGGCACGCACCCGGACACGCACACCTACGAAGACATCAAGACCATCGCCTGGGGTCGCTACGAGAAAGCCGCCTACGCCGGCGCGATGGTGTACCTCGGCGGCGCCTTCCCCGCCGAATGGCGCGATCAGTTCTTCTTCCATGACATCCACATGAACAAGATCCGTTGCGAGACGATGATCCCGAAGGGCAGCGGTTATCGCAGCGAGAAGAAGGTCGATTTCGGCGTGAGCTCCGACCGCTGGTTCCGCGGCCTCTCCCCGCAGTACGGTCCGGATGGCGGCGTCTTCATCAATGACTGGTACGACAAGGTCCCCTGCCACCAGCAGAAGGAATTCACCGATCGCTCCAACGGACGCATGTATAAGATCGTCACCGATGCCGTGAAGCCCGTGAAGGTCGACCTCGCCAAGCTTTCCGACGCCGAACTGGTCGCCCATCACCTCAACGCCAACGACTGGTACGTCCGCCACGCCCGACGCCTCCTCCAGGAGCGCGGTGCCAACGCCGCCACCACCGTCGCGCTCGAGAAGATCCTCTTCGAGAACGCCGACGACACCCGCCAGTTGCGCGCCCTCTGGACGCTGCACGCCCAGGGCGCACTCACCGAAGCCAGCCTCCTGCGCACGCTCGAGGCCAAGAGCGCCGCCGTCCGCGGCTGGGCCATCACTTGCGCCACCGAAGGCGGCAAGCCTTCGCCGAGCGTCTACGATCGCATCGTCCAGCTGAGCCAGAAAGACCCTTCCCCCGTCGTGCGTCGTCGCATCGCCTCCGCCGCCCAGCGCCTGCCGCTGGCCGAACGCTGGAGCTGGCTCGAGCCGCTCGCGCTAAATGCCGAGGACGTCGCCGACCAGAACATCCCGTTCCTGCTCTGGTACGCCCTCGAACCCGCCGTCGCCGCCGATCCGGCCCGCGGACTCGCCCTCGCCCAGAAGACCCCCTTCGGCAAACTCGCCAACTTCACCGCGCGTCGTCTGGCCAACGCGGCGGTCGAACCGGGCTCCAAGGGCGAACAACTCGAAGTCCTGAGCCAAGCCTTGCTCGCCGCGAACGACCAGCTCCGCGCCACCTTGCTCAACGGCATCAAGGATGGCCTCGTCGGACAGGTTCGCCTTAAAGAACCCGCCACCTGGCCCAAGCTGTACGCGGAACTTGCCAAGCACCCCTCGAATGAGGTCCGCAGCAGCGCCCGCCAGATCGCCGTCACCTTCGGCAACGCCTCGGCATTGGATCAACTGCGCGCCACGCTTCTCAACCCCAAGGCACCCGTGCCTGAACGCGCCCGCGTCCTGGGCAACCTCGCCCAGATCCGCGACCTCGAATCGCTTCCGGCCATCCTCGACCTCGCTAAGGCCGGCACCTTGCGCGGACCGGCGATCGTCGCCCTCGCCCAGTTCGACGATGCCCGGATCGCCCCGCTCTTGATCCAATTCATCGTCGATGAGGACAAAGGTGTCCGCCCGCTCGCCCTCAATAACCTCGCCGGCCGCGCCGAAAGTTCCCGCGCCTTGCTCGCCGCGATCGACGCCGGCAAATTCAAGAAGGATGTCCTGAGCGCCCCGCTCGCCAGCAAGATCCGCGGCTTCAACGACGCGAAGATGAATGCTTGGCTCGAAAAGAACTGGGGCACGGTCAACGCCAGCTCCGAAGACAAGGCCAAGGCCATCGCGAACTACAAGAAGTTCCTCGGCACCGACGCCATCCTGCGCGCCGACGTCAAACGCGGTCGCGAGCTCTTCCGCGCTTCGTGCGGAGCCTGTCACCAGCTCTTCGGCACCGGCGGCGAGATCGGACCGCACCTCACCGGCGGCTACACCGACCTCGAATACATGCTGCAGAACATCATCGATCCCAACGCGGTCATCGGACTGGACTACCAACTCGTCTACATCACGCTCAAGGACGGCTCCCTCCAGGCTGGTATCATCAGCGCGGAAAACGAATCCACCCTGACCCTCAAGGCTCCTGGCGCCCCCGCGCCCGTCGTCATCGCCAAGGACCAGATCAAGACCCGCGTCGTCAGCCCTAACTCGCTCATGCCCGAAGGCCTGCTCAACGGCATGGAAGAACCGGATGTCCGCAGCCTCTTCCTCTACCTCCGCCAGACCAGCGAACCTAAGTAATCGCACCCGATGAAAATCCTCGCCCGTCTCGTCCTCCTCTGCCTGGTGGCCCTGCAGTTGCCGCTGCAGGCTGCGGAAAAGAAGTTTGTCGTCATGATCGCCGGCAAACCGAGCCACGGCCCCGGTGCGCATGAGCACAACGCAGGCGTCCTGCTCCTGGCGAAATGCCTCCGCGAAGGCGCCGGCGACCTGGTTGAAGTGAAGACGCACCTGAATGGTGAATGGCCAGCCGATGACATCATCGCCCGTGCTGACACCATCCTGATCTACGCCGACGGCTACTCGTTCCACCCCGCCGTCCAGAAAGACCGCCTCGCCCAGCTCGCCAAAGAGATGAAGCGCGGCTGCGGTTTCGTCACCCTCCACTGGGCGACCGAAGTCCTGAAAGACAAAGGCGGCGCGGAATTCCTCGAGTGGATGGGCGGTTACTGCGAACCTTTCTGGTCCGTCAACCCGCACTGGCAGGCCGACTTCAAGACGCTCCCAGCCCATCCGATCGCCAGCGGCGTCAGCCCCTTCACCACGCACGACGAATGGTATTTCCACATGCGCTTCAAGGACGGCATGAAATCCGTCGCCCCGATCCTGAGCGCGATTCCTCCGGTCAGCCTGAAGCTTCCGGACGGCATGCGCTCCGGTAATGCCCACGTCCGCCAAGAAGTGGCGGACCGCCTGCCTCAGCACGTATCCTGGGCGACCGAACGGGCCGACGGTGGCCGCGGCTTCGGCTTCACCGGCGGACACAACCACAAGAACTGGGGTAATGACGACCAGCGTAAAGTGGTCTTAAACGCGATTCTCTGGACCGCCAAGGCCGCCGTTCCCGCCAACGGCGTGGAATCCAAAGTGACCCCCGAAGAACTGCTCGCCAACCTTGACCCCAAGGGTAAGAAATGAACGCATCCCCATGCGTCTCCTCGCCCTGCTGATCGCGACCACCCTTTTCGCCGCCGACGCGCCGAAGGCCAAGACCCCGGCTGCGCCTAAGCCGCCGGAACCGCCCGTCTACCTGACGGAAACGGAAGCCGCCGCCGTCAACACGGACTACAAGCTGCAGGGTGAATACGCCAACGCCAAGATGGGCGCGAATGTCATCGCCCTCGGCAAAGACGAGTTCCGCCTCGTGCTCTTCAAGGGCGGCCTGCCGGGCGCAGGTTGGGACGGCACCCCGAAGATCGAAGTCGAAGGCAAGCGCGACGGCGAAGGCGCCCTTTTCAAGGACAACATCGATTCCGCCACCCTCGCCGACGGCGGGCTGACAATCAAGAGCATGGGCATCACGCTCAAGCGCACCATCCGCCATAGCCCGACCGAAGGCCTGCGCGCCCCCAAGGACGCCGTGGTCCTCTTCGACGGACAGAACGCTGACGCTTTCGTCGACGGCAAGATCGACCCGCGCGGTTTCCTCGAGGCCAACACGAAGACCAAGCAGGCCTTCACTGATTTCAAACTACACCTCGAATTCTTCCTGCCGTTCAAGCCGCTCGGCCGCGGCCAGGGTCGCGCCAACAGCGGCCTGTACCTTCAGCACCGCTACGAAGTCCAGGTCCTCGACAGCTTCGGTCTCAAGGGCCTCGATAACGAGTGCGGCGGCATCTATAAGAACGCCGCGCCCAAAGTGAACATGTGCTTCCCGCCCCTGCAGTGGCAGACCTACGACGTCGACTTCACCGCCGCCAAGTTCGACAAGGACGGCAAGAAGACCGCCAACGCTATCGTCACGGTCCGCCACAACGGCGTCACCGTCCATGACGGACTTGAACTCAAGGGCGTGACCCCCGGTGGCGGCTTCAAGACCGAAGTCCCCGCTCCCGGCCCCTTCTACCTGCAGGGCCACGGCAACCCCGTCGTCTACCGCAACGTCTGGGTAGTGGCTAAATAAGCGAGGACCAGAGGCCCCGAGGGCCGGAGGACAGGAAGAAAGAGAGCAAGGAAGTGGCTTTGTGCCAACTTGCCTCGGGTCCTCAGGTCCTCTAGCCCTCAAGTCCTCCCATGTTGCGCCTCCTCGCTCTCCTCCTTGCGACCTCCCTCTTCGCGGCCGAACATAAGATCAAGCCGGGCGAAGACCCGCAGGCCGTGATGGATGCCGCCGCTCCGGGCGATAAGATCACCTTCCTGCCGGGCCTGCATCAGCACGGCCTGAAGAAGCACCGCGCGATTCTCTACGTCGACAAGTCCGTCGAGATCGAGCTGATGGCCGGCGCGACGCTCAAGCTCGCCGACAATGTCTGCCACAAGGAAAGCGTCGGCGAGATCACGACCGACCAGGATTCGGGCAAGAAGATCGACGACCTCGAGATCGGCGGCGCCTACGACATGAAAAAGAACAAAGTCGAGGGCTCGGAACTCTTCGGCAGCACGGTCTACACGATCATCGTCACCGGGGGCAAGAACGGCGCCCCCGACACCATCGCCTGGGGCGACGGCAAACTCTTCGACACCCCGCACAAGGGTATCCCGATCACGGGCGACTGGCAGGAACTCAGCCACGGCGTGAAGATCCGCTTCGCGAACAAGACTGGTCACGGTACCCGCAGCCTATGGTTCGTGTCCTATGACGCCCCGGAGGCCTACGGCATCCGCATCGGCCATGGACTGCAGAAAGATACCATCTCCGGCGTCCGCATCACGGGCAAGGGTACCATCGACCTCAACGCCACCCACAACGACCAGCCCAGCGGCCTGGTGAAGAACATCAATGCGTGCGTGCTCATCCATGGACGCGTCCGCAACGTGGTCGTCGAAGGCATCACCATGACCGACACCATGCGCGCGGTGATGATGTATGGCGAACACACGGGCAAGTTCCTCCCCGGCGGTAAGGTCGGCCCAGGCGAATCGTTCGACGCCGAGAACATCACGGTGCAGTTCACGCGGACGCTCAATCCAAACGGCAGCGGAACCCTCCTCGGCCATCCGTCCTTTCGCGGCCAGCTTCGCAATGTCCGCTGCAACTACAATTACTTCGAGACCAAGCTCACCGCCATCGAGCCGAACTTCAACCTGGACGGCTACGAGGTCATCGGGAACCACATCAAGAGCGACGGCGAGGCCATCCATTGCTGGCGCCACTCGAAGAACGGCGTCATCGCCGACAACCTCCGCCTCGGCGACGTGACCTTCCGCAAAGTGATCAGCGTCAACGCCCCCGCCGGCTGGGAGCCCCCGATGCCCCCGGTGATGAAGAACAACCGCAACGCCCTGGGCGACCGCGCCCAAGGCCCGCAGACGAGCCTTGAACCGAAACCTTTCGGCCGCCGCCTGCTGGTGAGCGATTACGTCGGCAACAAGGTCGCGATCGTCGCCGCCGACGGACGCGTCGAGTGGTCCACCCCGGCCGAACGCCCGCAGGACTCCTGGCTGCTGCCCAACGGCAACGTGCTCTTCAGCCACGTGAAAGGCACCAAGGAAGTGAAGCCGGACCAATCCATCGCCTGGGAATATATCGCAAACCCGATGACCGAGATCCAGGGCTGCCAGCCGCTCGCCGACGGACGCGTCCTCGTGGTCGAGTGCGGCCCGGGCCGCCTCCTCGAGATCGGCCGTGACGGCAAGATCGCCAAGGAGATCAAAGTTCCGCTCACCCCTACCATCCGCACCCACGAGCAGATGCGCGGCTGCCGTAAGACGGCCGACGGACGTTACCTCGTGAGCGCCAAGGGCGATCGCGCCGTCCTTGAACTTTCCGCCGACGGCAAACTTCTCCGCTCCCAGCCCGTCAATGGCGACGTCCATGACGTCCGCGAGCTCGCGAACGGCCACTGGCTCGTCGCCCTCGGCGAAGGCGACGGCGTCGTGGAATACGACAAAGCCGGCAAGATCGTCTGGAATATCGGCCGCAACGAGATCATCGATAATCCACTCTACCTCGCCAGCTCCGTCGAACGTCTCGCCAATGGCAACACCGTCGTCATGAACTGGCTCGGCCATGGCCACCTCGGCGCCACCGCCCAGATCTTCGAGGTCGACGCCCAGAAGAAGCTCATCCGTCAGTTCACCGACCACCGTCAGTTCACTAGTATCAATCATATTCAGGTATTGGAGTGAGCGGTTGGCGGATAGCGGTTGGCGGTCTGGAAAGACGCACTCAAGGGGAGACCGGAAACCGGGAAGTTTGCTGCGGCCCTGAGGTAGGGACGGCTCTCCGAGCCGTCCGTTCGCCCACGCAGACGGGCACCAATAGTTACTCGCCGCTGAGCGGCGGGCTCGGAGAGCCCTCCCTACCACAGCCACCTGAAATTGACCCCGTAACCTCAGGCCTTTGTCGGTGTCTTAATTAGGCCTTTGCATGCCTTCCTCCGGAGGCGATAACCAAGGCACCCCACCCCATTGGCCTCGCCCCATCGCATCCTGACCTGGCTCAGCCTTTCGCTGACCACCGCCATGGCCGCCGACCTCAAGCCGGCGGACTTGGAATTCTTCGAGTCGAAGATCCGTCCGGTGCTCGTGGCGGAGTGCTACGAATGCCACGACGCCAAGAAGCAGAAAGGCGACCTACGCCTCGATTATCGCGACGGTCTGCTCAAGGGCGGCGAAGAAGGTCCTTCCATCGTCCCGGGCGATGCCAAGAAGAGCATCCTGCTCCAATCCATGGATCACAGCCATGAGACGCTCGAGATGCCCAAGAAGCGCACGAAGCTCGATGCGCAGATCATCGCCGACTTCGCCGAATGGATCAACCGAGGCGCTCCGGATCCGCGCATGAAAGCCCCCGAGGATTCCATCACCCCCGCGTGGTCCGACCTCCTGCAGGTCCGCCGAAACTGGTGGAGCTTTCAGCCCGTCACTTCACCCGCTGTCCCTGCCGGCAAGGCCGCCAGCCCGATCGACCGCTTCCTCGACGCGAAGATCGTCGCCGCCGGCATCACGCCCTCTGCACCGGCCGACAAGGCCACTCTCCTCCGCCGCGCGACCTATGTGCTCACCGGCCTCCCGCCCACGCCTTCAGAAATCGCCGCTTTCGAAGCCGACACCTCGGCAGACGCCTTCGCCAAAGTCGTCGACCGCCTCCTGGCCTCGCCTCGCTACGGCGAACACTTCGCCCGCCATTGGATGGACCTCGTCCGCTACGCCGACACACACGGCAGCGAAGGAGATCCCGCCATCCCGCAGGCCTGGCGCTATCGCGATTACCTCATCCGCGCCTTCAATACCGACGTCCCCTACGACCAATTCGTCCGTGAGCAGCTCGCCGGCGACCTCCTGAAGTCACCGCGCATTAACCCCGCCGAAAAACTGAACGAGTCAGCCCTCGGCACCGGCCACTTCCGCATGATCGAGCACGGCTATCAGCCGGTCGACACCATCGATGAACAGGTCCGGAACGTGGACAACCAGATCGACGTCGTCACGAAGACGTTCCTCGGACTCACGGTCTCGTGCGCCCGTTGCCACGACCATAAGTTCGACGCCATCAGCCAGGCCGACTTCACCGCTTTCTACGGCATCTTCGCTTCCGCCCGCCCAGGACAGGTGACCGTGGATTCCCCCGCCCTGCTCGACCAGCACCGCGACCGCCTGACCGACCTCAAGCAGGCCATCCGCTCGGAACTCGCCGCCAACTGGACCCGCCAGGCCAAGGATATCCCGGACGCGCTCGAACGCATCCGCGCCTCTTCCAAGGAACGCGTCCGTCTCGAAGACGAACTAGCGAAGATTGAAAGCGAACTTTCGGCCGATGACTTCCGCCGTCGCCTTAAGGCTGACCAGAGCGCCGGCCCGGCGCCGAGCCATTGGTGGACCTTCGAGCAGGACGGCCGCGACCTCGTCGGTAAACTCGACGCCAAGCTCAACGGCGGCGCTGCCATCAAGAACGGCAGGCTGATACTCGATGGCCAGGATTCCTTTGCGCAAACCGGCCCGACCACCGAGACCCTCAAAGCCAAGACCATCGAAGCCTGGGTCGCCCTCCCGACCCTTGATCAACGCGGTGGCGGCGTGATTACGGTCGAATCCATAGGCGGCGGCGTCTTCGATTCACTCGTCTTCTCCGAAAAGCAGAAGGCTAAATGGATGGCCGGCAGCAACAACGGTGTCCGTACCCAGAACGTGAACGGCCCCGCTGAAACCTCCAAGCCTGGCGAACTCATCCACTTAGCCATCGCCTATCAGGCCGACGGACGCATCGAACTCTACCGCAACGGACAGCCCTATGGCGCCGGCTACGCCCCCGCGAACGAGAAGGCGACTCTCGCTACGTTCGCCCAAGCCAAATCGCGCCTGCTCTTTGGCCGACGTCACACCGGCGGCGGCAACGCCTTCCTCCGCGGTGAACTGGAAGAAGCCCGCCTGTATGGCTTCGCGCTTACCGCCGCCCAGATCGCCGACTCATTTAAAGCGGGTACGCTCCGCGGTGAGCTTACGCCCATCGCCACCAAGGGTGACAAGCTCGACGCCCTGCGCACCCAAGCCAAGCAGCTACGCACCCAGCTGGCCCAGATCGAACGGTCCGATGGTAAACTCGGCAAGAGCTTCAAGAGCGAAGAGGACCCCACCTATCCGTTGCACGCCTCGACCTTACTGCGAGTCGGCCTGAAGCCCAAGCTGGCCCAGGCGCCGCGCAGCGAAAAACCTGACTGGGCTCTTAACGATAGCACTTCCTCCGCCTGGAGTCGCCATGGCAACGGCCTCGACGGACGCTTCACTCCCGGCGACTTCCGCATCGAGACCACCGGACCGGACGTGCTCAAGCATATCCTGCCCTCCGGCCTGCACTCCCACACCCTTTCGAGCAAGCATAGCGCCGTCCTGACGTCGCCACGCTTCAAGATCACGACGGACTTCATCAGCGTCCAAGCCATGGGCAAGGGCGCCACGCTACGACTCATCCCGGATAACTATCCGCTCTCTCCCGGCGGTTCGCGTTTCCCCAAGGCAGCAATCGACAGGGACAAGCCCACCTGGATCACCCTCGACACGGCGTATCGCAAGGGCTCGTACGCCTACCTCGAACTTACCTTGCCTGACGATTCGACCAATCCCGACAAGAAGGCCGAGCCTGGCCTAGGTTATTACAGCGTCCGCCAGGTCGTCTTCCACGCCACCCGTGAAGCCGGACCCTCTGGTGAAGCCATCGTCGTGCAGGCGCCGAAGTTCCCCACCGTGCAGGATGTCGCCATCGCCCTATCCGAAGCCGCGCAGGCCTGGGGACGCGACGAGGCCACCGAAGCCCAAGCGGCGCTGCTCGATGCGGCGGTGCGACACGGAATGCTCGACACCTCTACGGCCCCCTCGCCCAAGCTCTCCGCTCTCACCGCCGAATACCGCAAGCGGGAAGCCGAACTCCCCATCCCTCGTCGCGCTCCGGGGTTCCTGGAAGCCCAAGGCTTCGATATGCCGCTCTTCGTGCGCGGAGAATACAAGCAACCGGCGGCCATCGTCCCGCGTCGCTACCTTGAGGCGTTCGATACCAAGGCCTTCGTGACCACTGGCAGCGGCCGACTGGAGCTCGCCAATAAGATCGCGGCCCCCGACAACCCGCTCACGGCCCGCGTCATCACGAACCGACTCTGGCACCACGTCTTCGGTCGCGGACTGGTCGGCACGGTCGATAATTTCGGACGCCTTGGCGATCAGCCGACGCATCCTGAGCTGCTCGATCACCTTTCGCGCCGCTTCATCGATCAGAAGTGGTCCGTGAAGACCGCGCTCCGCGAGCTCCTCCTGACGGATGCCTTCCAGCGCTCCAGCCTGCCCTCGTCCTCAGCCCAGACCAAGGACGCCAACAATGACCTGCTCTCCCACGTCCGGGTGCGACGCCTCGAGGGCGAAGCCCTGCGCGACTCGCTCATCACCTTGGCCGGCAGGATGGAAGACCGCATGTACGGGCCGGGCGATAATGCCATGGGACCCCCACACCAGCAGGTCCGCCGCAGCGTCTACCTCAACATCCGTCGCAATTCCCTCAGCCCGCTGATCACCACCTTCGACGGTCCGAAACCGTTCACGACCGTCGGACGTCGCGATGCCACTAACGTGCCTGCCCAGTCGCTCACGCTGCTGAACAGCCCCTTCGTCATCGATACCGCCAAGCAGTGGGCCAGGACCCTCAATCTCAAGAAGCAATCCGACTCCGACAAGGTCGACACCCTCTTCATCCAAGCCCTCGCCCGCAAGGCCAGCCCGGCCGAGCAGGCGGCGTCGGCGCGCTACCTGGCGGACCTCAAGGTCACCCACGCCGACCAGCCGGTGATGGTTTGGCAGGACTTCGCCCAGTCCGTGCTCAACCTCAAAGAATTCCTTTATCTTAAATAACATGCACCCGCTTACCCGCCGCGAACTGCTCCGCCGCTGCTCCCTGGGCTTTGGTGGCATCGCCCTGTCCAGCCTGCTCTCCACTCCCGCCTTCGGCGCCGAGACCTCCGGCAAGCGCCCGCTCAAGGCCAAGGCCAAGAACGTCATCTTCTGCTACATGTCTGGCGGCGTCTCGCACGTCGACTCCTTCGACCCCAAGGCCGCCCTGACCAAACTGAACGGAAAACCGATGCCGGTGCCGGTCCAACGCACGGTCTTCAACAACAACGGAGATATCATGGGCACCCCGTGGGAAGCCAAGCGCTACGGCCAGTCCGGCATCGAGATGACGAACCTCTTCCCGCAGATCGCCAACTGCGCCGACGACCTCACGGTCATCCGTTCGATGACGAGCAAGGTCAGCGAACACGCCCAAGGGAACTACTTCTTCCATACCGGCTTCCCGTTCATGGGACACCCCAGCGCCGGCGCCTGGCTCAACTACGGCCTCGGCAGCGAGAACCAGAACCTCCCGGGCTTCGTGGTCCTGCAGAGCGGCAACGCCGGTATCCCGCACGGCGGCGTGGGCGTCTTCAACAACGGCTATCTTCCTGGCCAGCATCAGGCTTCCATCATCAAGGCCGATGGCGCCCTGCCCCTCGCCAACATCAAGCCCGGCGAAGCCGACGCCGCCCAGCGTCGACGTCTCGGTTTCATCAACGAGGTCGACCAGGCCTTCGCCGAAGCGTCCCGCGAGCCGCAGGTCGAAGCCGCCATCCGTAATTACGAGACCGCCTACCGCATGCAGGCCGCCGTGCCCGAGATCTGCGACCTCAGCGGCGAAACCGAAGCGACCAAGGCGATGTACGGCATCGATTCGCCCGACAAGCTTACCGCCGGCTACGCTCGTCAGGCCTTGCTCGCGCGAAGACTCGTGGAGAAAGGCGTCCGCTTCGTCGAGCTCAGCTGCCTCTCCGGCAACCTCGGCGGTGGCAACGCGGCGAATCCGTGGGACCACCACGGCGACATCGTCAAGGGTCACGGCATGATGGCCCACCAGGTCGACCAGCCGATTGCCGCGCTTCTGAAGGATCTCAAGCAGCGTGGACTCCTCGATAGTACCATCGTCATCTTCTCCGGCGAGTTCGGCCGCACACCCTTCTCCCAGGGTGGCAGTGGACGCGACCACAACCCCTACGGCTTCAGCCTCTGGGTGGCCGGTGGCGGCTTCAAGCCCGGCACTGTCTTCGGCGCGACCGACGAGCTGGGCTACTACGCCGTCGATAAGCCGCTCACCGTCTACGATTTCTGGGCCACGATCCTCCACCAGCTCGGCATCGACCACGAGAAACTCACCTATCGTTTCGGCGGCCGTGATTTCCGCCTGACGGATGTGCATGGGAGTGTCGTCCGCGAGATAATTGCGTGACGACATGGGGACACGCGGGCAAGGTGACACGTGGACAAGGGGCATATCACACAAAGGGAGACCGGAAACCGGGAAGTTAGCTGGGGATATCATGCACCCCTACCAATCATCTGGGCTGCCCTTAAGCCCTCTCATTCCCCTTGTCCACGTGTCACCGTGCCCACTCGCACCTCGCGTGCTCCGCACGGGTTCACCTTTGCACTTTTGCACCTTTGCACTTAGTAATCTGACATCCGTCATCTGTCATCTCACGTAGCCATGCGCCTTCTCCTCGCCCTCCTGCCCTTCTTCGCTCTCGCGGCCGATCCTAAGCCGATCCGCGTGCTGGTCTGGGACGAACAGCAACCCCAACAGTCGCAGGGTTACGGCGATAAGTTCCTCGGTGAGACGTTGGCCGGAGAACTCGCGAAGAACCAGGATCTCGTCGTCAAGACCGCCCGCCTCGCCGATGCCGACCAAGGCCTGAGCGACGCGGCCCTTGACCAGGCCGACGTGCTCGTCTTCTGGTGCCACCGCAAGGTGAAGGAACAGGACGACGCCCGCGTCGACGCCATCGTGAAGCGCGTGCAGGCCGGCAAGCTCGGCTTCATCGCCCTACACTCCGCCCATTGGGCCAAGCCGTTCGTCCGCCTCATGCAGGAGCGTTCTAAGGCTGATGCGCTCAAGCAGCTCACCCCCGAAGAACGCGCCGCCGCCAAGTGGGTCTTCGTCAACGAAGCCCCCTACTACAAGGGCGTGAAGGCCGGCGCACCGATGACTCCTTCGGTGAAACGCGAGGGCAATACCTACACATTGACTCTGCCGCAGTGCGTGTTCCCGGCCTACCGTAACGACGGCGCCCCGGGACATGTCACCACGGTCAAGCCCGCCCACCCGATCGCCGCCGGACTACCGGCGAAATGGGACATCCCGCAGACCGAGATGTATGGCGAACCCTTCCACATCCCGGTGCCCGATGAAGTGGTCTTCGAAGAACGCTGGGACAAAGGAGAATATTTCCGTAGCGGGATCACCTGGCAGGTCGGCCAGGGCAAGGTCTTCTACTACCGCCCCGGCCACGAGACCTATCCCATCTTCAAGCAGCCCGAGAATATCAAGGTCGTGGAGAATGCGATTCGCTGGGCGGCAGGGAGGTAAACGACATAGGGTAGAAGCACCCGGCGCAAAGGGAGACCGGAAACCGGGGGGTGTGCTGCGGTCTGAGGTAGGGCGGTCATTGCCATGAACGCCTTTCGCATCGGTGCGTGCGTCGGGCCGGGCAAAGTCGCCGATTCTTTCGATATCCGTCCGCCCACGGACGTGATGGCAATCACGTCCCTACCCATGCCCAAGCCGATCATCCGGTCTCCGGTTGCCCCTTGAGCGACCACCCCTTACCGCCACCTGCCACCCGGAGCTGCCACCCGCCACCTGAAACGTGACGAACCAGCTATGTCGTGACGCGGTCCCGACCCTACCCCCTTCTCCAGACCTCGAGTCCTCGTATCCTCGACGTGTTTCATCCTTTATCCCCCATCGTTCATCTTCCATCTTTCGTTCACCCCACCCCCATGCGCTCCCTGCTCCTGACCGCTGCCCTGTTCTCCGCCTCGTTCGCCTCCGCAGCCGAAGTCTTCAACGCCAGTCCCGCGAAGAAGGTCGGCGAAGGTTATAAGTTCACCGAAGGCCCGGCCTGGCATCCGCAGGAGAAGGCGTTCTATTTCTCGGACATCCCGAGCAACAACATGCAGCGCTGGACGGCCGAAGGCGGCAGCAAGCTCTTCCTCGACCGCAAGTCGCGCTCCAACGGTATCGTCGTCGACCCGCAGGGCCGCCTGATCTTCTGCGAGATCGACAAGCGCGCCATCGTGCGTCGCGACAAGGACGGCACCGAGACCATCCTCGCCGACAGCTGCGACGGCCAGAAGCTCACCGCCCCGAACGACCTCTGGCTCGCCCCGAATGGCGACATCTACTTCACGCTGCCGAAGCTCCGTCCCTCCAAGGCCAAGAAGGACGCCATCCCGGAGAACATCCTCAACGGAACGCTCTGCCGGATCTCCGCCGATGGTAAGTCGGTGACGAATGTCGGCAAGGCCGTGGGCGTCGAAGCCCCCAACGGCGTGGTCGGCACTTCCGGCGGCAAGCAGATCTGGTGGACCGACGGCCCCGTCTGCAAGACCGCCAAGATTAACGCGGACGGCACCCTGTCCGACCCCAAGGTCGCCGCCAAGGTCGGCAGCGACGGTCTCGCCGTCGACGCCCGCGGCCGCCTCTACACCACCGCCAAGGAAGGCCTCGCCGTGCATGACGCCGACGCTAACCAGATCGGCCTCATCCCCTTCCCTGAAAGCCCTTCCAATATGAAGTTCGGCGGCGTCGACGGCACGACCCTCTTCGTCACCGCCCGCACCGGCGCCTATCTGGTCAAATCCAAGACTGCCGGCGAAGGATTTGGGAAGTAAGGCGAGGCAGGGCTAGGGCTAGAAGCACAAGGCTCAGAGGGAGACCAGAAACCGGAAAGTTTGCTGCGGATATAATGCACCCCAGCTAATCATCCGGTCTCCCCTTGAGCGCTGTCTCTCCCCGTGTCCACTTGTCACCATGCCCACGTCTCCCCTCGCGTGCTCCGCACGCGTTCACCTTTGCACTCTCTCCCCTTTCAACCTAATCCCTGCCTACCCCAACCCCTCCCCCTCTCCCTAAAGTCCATGCTCCTCCGCCTTCTTCCCCTCCTGGCCGCGGCTTCGCTTTCGGCCGCGTCTGTCTCGACCTTCGCTGGTAACGGTGAAAAGGGATACTCGGGCGATGGCGGCCCTGCCACCCGCGCGACGATGAACGACCCTTTTGGCGTCATCCGCGGTCCGGACGGTGCCATCTGGTATTGTGAATACGGCGGCCAGCGTATCCGCCGCGTCGACAAGGATGGTAAGATCACGCTCATCGCCGGCACGGGTAAAGCTGGCTTTACCGGCGACGGTGGTCCGGCCACCGCCGCGACGTTCAACCTGCCCCACGAACTCCGCTTCGGACCGAAGCGCGGCAATCTCTTCATCGTGGACATGCAGAACCACGCCGTCCGCAAGATCGACACCAAGACGGGCATCATCACGACGGTCGTCGGCACGGGCAAGCCAGGCTACGCCGGCGACGGCGGTCAGGCCGACCAAGCTCAACTCAAGCAGCCGCACAGCATCCAGTTCGACGCGAACGGCGACCTCTTCATCTGCGACATCGGCAACCACGTCATCCGCAAGGTCGACATGAAGACGAAGGTGATCACGACCATCGCCGGCACGGGCAAGCCCGGCGTCACCCCCGATGGCGCTCCGGTCAAGGGCACGCCGCTCAAGGGCCCGCGCTCCATCGACTTCGATGCCGCCGGCAACCTCTGGGTCTGCACCCGCGAAGGAAATCAGGTCTTCAAGCTCGACCTCAAGAACGACAAGATCACGCACATCGCCGGCACGGGCAAGAAGGGCTTCACCGGCAACGGCGGACCGGCCAAGCTCGCCACCCTCAGCGGCCCCAAGGGCGTGGCCATCGACGCCCAAGGCAACGCTTGGCTGGTCGACACCGAATCCCACTCCATCCGCATGGTCGACGCCAAGACGGGTAATCTCGAACTCAAGATCGGCACGGGCGCCAAGCATGACGGCCCTGACGGCGACCCGCTGAAGTGCGGCCTCGCCCGACCCCACGGTATCTGGGTCGACAAGGATGGCGCCGTCTTTGTCGGCGACTCCGAGAATCACCGTCTGCGCGTCCTCCGCCCCTAAGCCATGCTCGACCGACGCGACTTTCTTTCGACCGTCGCCACGGCTGCGGCAGGTCTGGCCAGCGGTTGCGCGTCCACCGCGCCGGACAGGCGACCCGTCGTCACCGGCATCTACGGCGGTTTCCTCAACCAGATTCTCGAGCGCGGACAAAAGCCCGACGACTATGGCATCAATGCGGTCTGGGTTGGGTCCGGCGGATTGAAGGCGGATCAAATTAAGCGCCACCAAGACCTCGGACTGAAGGTGTATGCCGAGTTCAACTCGATGCATCTGGCGTCGTTTCTCCGGAATCATCCCGATGCCGCGCCCATCGGCAAGGACGGACGTCCCTCTCCTGCCCCTTCTGGCTGGCAGGGCGTGAGCGCTCACCATGCAGGTTATCGTCGCGACCGCATGCAGGAGTTTCGCAGGGTACTGGAGGCATTCGAAATCGACGGCATCTGGCTCGACTACCATCACTCGCACGCGGCCTGGGAACAAGCGGAGCCCGACCTTCCTGATACGGACTTCTGCCCAGAGGCCTTGCGCGGCTTCACCGCCGCCACGGGAATTCGCCTTCCCGCTGATCCGGCGCAAGCCGCCGCCTCCCTTCTCGGCGAACATCGCGACCGTTGGACCACCTATCGATGTGCCGTCTTCACGGACTGGGTGCGAGAGTATCGCGAAATCCTGAACGCCACACGTCCACGAGCCCTGTTAGGCACCTTCCACTGCCCCTGGGGTGAAGATGAGCGCGACGGCGCCATCCGTCACAAGCTCGCCATCGATCTCCGCGCCCAGGCGCCCTACCTCGACGTCTTCAGCATCATGCCTTACCACGCCCGCTTCGGTCATGCTGGCGACCCTGCGTGGATTTCGCGCCAGAGCGCCAAGCTCGGCGCACTCCTGGGCCTCCGCGGCGAGCCCGGCGAAAAGAAGTTCATCTGGCCCATCGTGCAATCCTCGGACTGGGGCGAGCGGGTACCGGTGAGCGAGATCGCGGAGGTCATCCGCCATGGACTGAAGGCCCCCGCCACGGGCGTGATGACGTTCGCCTGGAGTGGCATCGCGAAGGAATGGCCCAAAGTCGACGCCATCGGACGAGCCTATCGTTCGGCTAGAGAATGATCACCCGACGCTCCCTCCTGAAGAACGCCCTGCTCGCCGGAGCTTGGTATGGCGCGGTCGGACGATCCTTCGCCCAGGCTACGTCGCCCGAAGTCCTCGGCCAAGGCGACTTCAAGTATCGCGTCGTCCCCGGCTGGGGCGTGCTCGATGACAAAACGCCAGTCAACGATTGCCACGGCCTCGCCCGGACGGACGACGGTCATATCGTCCTGCTGACCAATCACGTCGCCAACAACGTCATCTTCTATGACGATGCCGGTAAGCTGGCGCACAAATGGACCGGCCCGAAGTTCCCCGGCGCGCACGGTCTCTCGCTCGCGCCTTATCGGAATAATGCCACCCTCTTCATCACCGACCTCAGCCTGCACACGGTGACGAGGTTCGCCCTCTCCGGCCAACAGCTCGGCGAATGGCGCCTGCCTGCGAATACCGGCAAATACGCCAAGGAGACGGATTACCGCCCCTCCTGGACGCTGCATCGCGCCGATGGCGAGTTCTACGTCCTCGATGGTTACGGCAAAGACTACATCCTACACTACGCCGCCGACGGTACGTTCAAGCGGCTCCTCGGCGGCCCGGAAGGCGGTATCGTCCACTGGGGCCCGCATGGTGGCATGATCGATACGGTCGCCGACCAGTCCGAGACGATGATCATCGCGATGAGCGATCAGCAGTATCTCCTCCGCCTCGACCTCGACGGCAAGAAACTCGCCCAGACCGATCTCCCCGGCGGCAACCCCCGTCAGATCCGCCGCATGGGCCAGCATTACGTCGTGGCCCACCTCGCCGACAACTGGCCCAAGGACCGCAACAGCCGGGGTTTCCTCTCGATCCTCGATGCGAACCTCCGCGTCGTCTCGAACATCGCCGGCTCAGCTCCCGTGTACGATGCCGCCGGTAAGCTCCTGCCCATGAAACACACCGCCGATGTCTTCCTGCACCCGCACGACGTCATCGCCAACCCCGACGGCAGCCTGATCGTCGCCCAGTTCGCCTCGGGTAAGACCACCCCCATCAAACTGGAGCGGATTTGAGGCGGTTAAGTTGAAGTCTAGGCATTAAGAGATGGAACCATCCCTTACCCGCGCTTAACTAAATTATGTGCCTTCCCCGCGCACAGTCTTTAAGAGGCTTGCCAGCTTGATCAGCCTTACGGCGCTCTGCTCGGCTCGCCTGTTCGCCGCGGTCTCCTTCGAATCTGAGGTGAAGCCGATTTTCGTGAAGCACTGCGTCGAGTGCCACGGGCCGAAGAAACAGAAGAGCGACTTCCGGCTGGATGATCGCGAGGTCGCTTTGCATGGAGGCGAGAGCCACGCGCCGAATATTCTCCCGGGCAAGGCCGCCGAGAGCCCGCTGCTTAAGTTCGTGACGACCACGGACCGCGATACGCGCATGCCGCCCAAGGGCGAACGCCTCACCGCCGCCGAGGTCGACACGCTGAAGCGCTGGATCTCGGAAGGCGCCATCTGGCCGGAATCCGCCTCCCTCAAGAAGACCGACCCCCTCGACTGGTGGTCACTCAAGCCCCTTGCCAAGCCCGCCCTGCCCTCCGGCGACGCTGCCCACCCCATCGATCGCTTCATCCTGGCCAAGCTTCAGGAGAAGCACCTGCAGCCCTCCGCCACAGCCGACGCCCGCACGATCCTTCGCCGCCTGAACTTCGACCTGACCGGCCTGCCGCCCACGCCGGAGGAAATCACGGCCTTCGAGCAGGAAGCCGCCCAAGACCTGCCCGCCGCCATCGGCCGGACCGCCGACCGCCTGCTGGCCTCGCCTCGCTATGGCGAGCGCTGGGGCCGCCATTGGCTCGACGTGGTCCACTACGGCGACACCCACGGCTACGATAAGGACAAGCTACGCCCCAACGCCTGGCCCTATCGCGATTACGTCATCCGCTCCTTCAACGACGACAAGCCCTACGCCCGCTTCGTCGAAGAACAGCTGGCCGGCGATACGCTCTACCCCGCGACGGCCGATGGCCACATCGCCCAAGGCTTCATCTCCGCCGGCCCCTGGGATTTCATCGGCCACGCCGAACTCCCCGAAACCAAGCTCGACGGCAAGATCGCCCGCGCCCTGGACCGAGATGACATGGTGTCCAATACGACCGGCGCATTCCTCGCCACGACCGCCCAGTGCGCCCGCTGCCACAACCATAAGTTCGACCCGATCAGACAAGAGGATTATTTCCGACTCCAGGCGGTCTTCGCCGCCCTCGACCGCGCCGACAAGACCTTCGACGTCGACCCGGACACCGCCAAGCGCCGAGCCCCGCTGGTCGCCGAACGCACCCACCTCGACGGCGAGATCAAAGCCCTTAACGAGAAGATCGCGACTGCCGACACCCGCCGCGTGACGCTCATCGGCAAGATCATCGATGAACTGAAACAAGGCACCGCCGCCGTCGAACGTCCGGAATACGGTTACCATAGCGCCATCGCCAAAGAACAGTCCTCCACGAAGTGGGTGCAGGTCGACCTGGGTGTCGCCCGCGAACTCACCGAGGTCATCCTGACGGGCTGCCACGATACCTATAACAACATCGGCGCCGGCTTCGGCTTCCCCGCCCGCTATAAGGTCGAGCTTTCCGACGACGCGAAATTCACCCAAGATGTAACCGCGATCGCCGACTTCACCGCCGCCGACGTCCCGAATCCTGGCGTGAAGCCGCAGCGCTTCCCGCTGGGCAAACTGAAAGGCCGCTACCTGCGCGTGACGGCTACCAAGCTAGGCCTTCGTAAGGACGACTACATCCTAGCACTCGCGGAACTGCAGGCCATCGACCCCGAGGGCCGCAACGTCGCCTTGGGCGCTAACGTGACCTCGCTCGATAGCATCGAAGCCGGCCCACGCTGGGGACGCCTCAACCTGACCGACGGCTACTTCTACGGCCTGAAGTCCGAACGCGACGACGCCCGCATCGCGCTCCTCGAACGTGAACGTGCCGAGATCCGCAAGGGTTCGAACAAGGTCGCCCCGGCTGACAACACCCGCCTCGCCGAGCTCACCGCCGCCCGCGGCAAGGTTGCCAAAGAACTCGCCACCCTCCCGGCTCCGCAAGTCGCCTACGTGGGCACAATCCACAAGGGCACCGGCTCCTTCGCGGGCACGGGCGCCAACGGCGGCAAACCCCGCCCGATCTTCGTCCTCAAGCGCGGTGACGTGAGCCAACCCGACAAGGAAGTCGGCCCAGGCGCCCTACCCTTCACCAAGGAACTGACCTCGCAGTTCGATCTACCCTCCGATGCCCCGGAAGGCGCCCGTCGCGTGGCCTTGGCCAAGTGGATCACTGACAATCGCAATCCGCTCACCTGGCGCGTCATCGTGAACCGGGTCTGGCATTACCACTTCGGACGCGGCTTGAGCGATACGCCGAATGACTTCGGGCGCATGGGCAGCCTACCCACGCACCCCGAGCTGCTCGACTGGCTCGCCGTCGATTTCCGCGACGGCGGTCAGTCGCTCAAGAAGCTCCACCGACTGATCGTCACGAGCGCGACCTATCGTCAATCCTCCCTCGGGAACCCGGCCAACGAGAAGATCGACACGAGCAACGCCTTCCTCTGGCGCATGAACCGCCGTAAGCTCGAGGCCGAAGCGGTCAATGACTCGGTGCTCTCGGTCGCCGGCAAACTCGACCTCACGATGGGCGGCCCGGGCTTCCAGGACTTCGTCATCGATAAGCCCCAGCACTCGCCGCACTACGAATACGACCAGCATGACGTCGAGGACCCGAAATCCCACCGCCGCTCGGTCTACCGCTTCATCGTCCGCTCCCAGCCGCAGCCGTTCCTCACCGTGCTGGATTGCGCTGACCCCTCGATGTCGGTCGCCAGCCGTAACGAGACCGTCAATGCCCTGCAGGCCCTCGCGATGCGCAATAACCGCCTGACGGTCGCGATGGCCAAGCACTTCGCAGCCCGCGTGGCCAAAGAGGCCTCCGCCCCGCCTGCCCAGATCGACCTCGCCTTCCGCCTCGCGCTGGGCCGTCCGCCGTCCGCGAACGAAGCCGAAGCGATGTCGGGCTATATGCGCGAACACGGCCTGACGAACCTCTGCCGACTGATCTTCAACCTGAACGAATTCAACTTCGTCGACTAAGCATGAACGACTCTCCTTACCATCGTCAGTCCGGTGTCACCGCGATGAACCGTCGTGACTTCCTCTTCTGCTCCGGCGGCGGCCTTGGCGGCATCGCCCTCGCCAGCCTGCTCGGACAGGAATCACTCCTCGCCGCTACGCCCACCAGCGGTGTCCTCCACGCCCCGACCAAGGCCAAGCGCGTCGTCCAGCTCTTCATGGCCGGCGCCGCCAGCCACGTCGACATGTGGGACTACAAACCGCTGCTTGAGAAGAAGCACGGCGAGAAGTGGGATCCAGGCGAAGCCGTCGAACTCTTCCAGAGTAGCCCCGGCTCGACCTTCGCATCGCCGTGGAAGTTCAAGCCCTATGGCAAGTCGGGCAAGATGCTCAGCGACATCGTCGCGCCCATCGGTGACGTCGTGGACGATATCGCCTTCGTGCATAACGTCGTCGGCCGCTCCGGCGTGCACAGCCAGGCCACCCTCCTGCAGTCCACCGGCTTCCTGATTCCCGGCTACCCGAGCGTCGGCGCCTGGGTGAGCTATGGCCTCGGCTCGCTCAACGACAACCTCCCGACGTTCGTCGTGCTGCCCGATATCCGCGGCCTGCCGTCCAACGGCCAGAAGAACTGGGACTCCGCCTTCCTCCCCGGCCAGAACCAGGCCACGCAGGTGCGCGTCAACGACCCGAAGCCCATCGCCGACCTCTCGCCGCCTCCGGCCGACTACATCACGCCCTCCGGTGAGACCGCGGGCCTACGACTCCTCGAACAGCTCAACCGGGCCCATGCCGATTCGCATCCTGGCGACCCGCGCCTCGAAGCCCGCATCCGTAGTTACGAGCTCGCCGCCAAGATGCAGCTCGCCGCGCCGGATGCCCTCGACCTCTCGCAGGAATCGGAAAAGACGCAGGCCCGCTATGGCATCGATAACTCCACGAAGGTCTGGCCGAAGGAGATCAATATCGCCGAGGAGCAGGATGCCTTTGGCCGCAAGTGCCTGACCGCCCGACGTCTGCTCGAACGCGGCGTCCGCTTCGTGCAGATCTGGTCCGGCAACGACAACGGCTTCCCGCGTCGTAACTGGGATTCCCACGAGGACATCGCCCGCGACCACGCCCCGCTCTCGCTCGGCATGGCCAAGGGCACCGCGGCGCTCATCCAGGACCTCAAGGACCGCGGCATGTTCGAGGATACTCTCATTCTATGGACCACCGAGTTCGGCCGCATGCCCTGCGCCCAGGGCGGCAAAGGGCGCGACCACAACCCCTTCGTCTTCACCAACTGGCTGGCCGGTGGCGGGATCAAAGGCGGCGTTTCCTACGGGCCGAGCGACGAATGGGGCTACAAGCCCGCTGACCGGTCGCACTTCACCGAAGGCTACGATATCCACGCCACCGTCCTGCATCTCCTCGGCCTCGATCATGAAAAACTGACCTTCCGTCACAACGGCGCCAACCGCCGCCTCACGGACGTCCACGGCCACGTGATCAAAGAAATCCTAGCGTAAGGAAATTACTTATTCTTGGTTCATAGTTCTTCGTTATTAGTTCTGGTGCGAGGGAAACAAGGTAGGGCCGTGATTGCCATCACGTCCGTAGGCGGACGGAGTCGGATAGGTTGGTGATCTTGCCCGGCTCGACGCACGTGCGGATACGAACGGCGGCCATGGCAATGGCAGCCCTAGCCGATGGACCGCAGCATCACTCCCGGTTTCCGGTCTCCCCTTGAGCCCTGTCTCTCCCCATGTCCACGTATCACCGTGCCCACGTGGCCCCCGCGTTCACCTTTGCACTTTTGCGTCTTTATCCTTCATTCCCCCCATGCTTAGGTTCCTGTCCCTTACCCTCCTCGCTTCCCTCTCCGTCTCCGCCGCCGAGTCCGCCCAAGACCGCATCGCCACGGTGACGAACACACCGGGCCTGGTCGCGTTCTGGGACTTCACCAAGCGCGAGGCTCCGGGCCAGCGCTTCACGGCCCACGTCCCGGCCGGCGCGACGAACGACTATGCCCTCGACGCGGGCAACTACGTGAAGGACCTCTGGAACGCGGGCCCGGATGCCACGTATGCCGACTTCCCGATGCTGGGCGCCGGCCCGTTCGGTCAGGCGATCCGCATCAAGGCCGAGACGAATCCTGACTTCCGTCCCCTACTCTTAGTCCCCCGCGCCCGTCTGCATGACTCGCCGCTCGACATCAAGGGCGCCGGCAAAGCCGTGACGGTCGTCGTCTGGGCCATCCGCGAAAGCGGCAACCACGCCCTCGCCGGTATCTGGCACGAAGGCACCGATCTCAAGGAGAAGACCACTGAATCGATCGCCAAGGTCGAACGCGGTCAGCGCCAATACGCCCTCTTCGCGGGCCTCAATAAGGAAGGCGCCGCCTGCGGTCACGTCTCCGAGAACGGCGCGAGCTCGTTCACGAACAAGTATGCGCTACACAAGTGCAATTCGGCCGAACAATCCCCGAAGGTGCCGCATGACGCCGTGCCTGAGGTGCTGGCCAAGTCCTGGCAGACCTTCGCGATGACCTTCGACAGCAAGACGCAGCTGCTCACCGGCTGGCTCAACGGCCAGAGCGGCGACCGCTGGCTGGATAACCCGCAGAAAGACCGCCTAGTCTCTTACGCCGCCAATGCCTGGCTGCAGGGCCGCCTCGCCAAGATTCCCGGCCTGCAGGAAGGCGAAGACCCCAAGTTCCCCTCCGACCAGTATTACAACCCGCCGGAGGATAAGCCGGTCAAGGTGACGGTCGTCAGCGAGAAGGACGCCCCCCGGGTCGAACTCCACGAATACGCCTTCACCAAGGTCAAGGTGACGCTCAAGGACGGTCAGGAAATCGCCCGCGAGCTCACCTCCCTTCGCCTCAACCCCTGGTGGTATCCGCACGACCTCTACCAGCCCAAGAACGACGGCACCGGCGGTCCCTTCACGATCGGACGCGTCATCCACAGCTCCCGCGGTGTCGGCTTCACCGGCTGGATCGGCGGCGTCGCCGTCTTCGACCGCGCCCTGACCGCGGAAGAGCTCGCCAAGTTTCACGGGCTGGTGAAATAGGTGTTAGCGGTTGGCGGTTAGGAATATCTGGCCGCCGCAGGGCGGCCGAAGGTAGGGGCGTGGCTACGCCGCGCCCTCCGCATGGGAGTGCACGATAAATCGTGCCCCTACCTTGGGTTCGCCCTGTGCCGACCCTACCTACCTCACCCTGCGCTCGCCTCCGGCCCTCAGGCCCTCCATACCTCCAGTCCTCGATATATGCGCTCCCTCGCCTCTTTTCTCCTGCTCACGCTCGGCCTGAACGGCCAGACGATCACCATCGCCCCTGCGCCGGTCGATCGCGCCGCGCTGGTCGCTGAGTTCGTCCTGCCGGAGGACGCCGCCAGACCCACGCGCGCCACGAAGGCCGATGGCGCGAGCCTACCGGTCCAGATCGACGACAACGGCAAGGCCTGCATCGTGGTCGGTTTCCTGCGGGCCGGCGAATCACTGACCCTGAGCCTGTCCAAGGCCGACGGCGCCGTCGTCGAAAGCGTCCGACTACGACCCGGTGCCGACGGCATGGCGCTCAGCGCAGGCGGCGCCGAGGTGCTCAACTTCCGCACGGACAAGACCAAGAAGCCCCGAGCCGACATCAAGGACGAGATCCTCCGCGCCGGCTACCTGCACCCGGTACGCTCACCCTCCGGAGCCATCGTGACGGGCGACTACCCGTCCAACCATGCCCACCATCACGGTATCTGGACGCCCTTCACCAAGGCGGTCTTCCAGGGGCGCACCACCGACTTCTGGAACATGCAGGCGAAGAAAGGCGAAGAGCAACTGCGGGCCATCGGACGAACCTGGGCCGGCGAAGTCCATGGCGGCTTCGACGCTGAGCTGCGCATGACCGACCTAAGCGGCCCCGCCCCGATCGACGCGCTCGTCGACCGCTGGTCGGTCCGTGCTTATGCGGTGCCTGGCGCCCCCAAGCCGATGCACGTCTTCGACCTCACGACCACCCAGACCTGCGCGACCAACGATCCGCTCGAACTTCCACAGTATCACTACGGCAGCTTCGGCCTCCGCGGACCGGAGGCATGGGACGGCAAGGACGGCGCCCGCTTCCTGACGTCCGAAGGCATCACTGACCGCAAGAAGGGCGACAGTACCCGGGCCCGCTGGTGCTATCTCGGCGGCAAGACCAGCGCCGGCCTCTCCGGCACGGCCGTCCTGGGCTTCCCGGACAACTTCCGCTTCCCGATGCCCCTGCGTCTGCATCCCGAGATGCCCTACTTCTCGATCGTACCGCAGAAGCTCGGCCCCTTCTCGATCGAACCTGGCAAACCCTACGTCACCCGCTACCGATTCGTGGTCACCGACGGCGAACCCGACGCCAAGCTCTTCGACGCGTGTTGGAATACATTGGCGCATCCGGCGGTGGTGAGTGTGGGGAAATAGATAGATGCGGAAAGCGGTTGGCGGCTAGCGGTTGGGAAAGACATTCGTATCGGGTGGCGGGTGGCAGCCCCAAGTGGCAGA
Source organism: Opitutia bacterium UBA953 (assembly GCA_002293125.1). Taxonomy (GTDB): domain Bacteria; phylum Verrucomicrobiota; class Verrucomicrobiia; order Opitutales; family UBA953; genus UBA953. The sequence continues at coordinate 7,801 of DBCR01000023.1, read as the reverse complement.
TGGCGGGTAAAATACGCTCAAAGGGAAACCGGATGAACGGCTGGGGGCATGGATCCACTGGCTTGCCATCAGAGCCCTGCAAGGCGACACTCTGCTCGCCCCATGAAAGTCTTCATCCCGCTGTTCGTCCTACTGACTGGGTTCGCCCAAGGCCTCGCCGCCGGCCATGACCCGATCGTCCTGACAGCCCATCAGCTCTCGATCGCGACGGGCAAGCCCTCGCTGGTCAATATGACCAACGGCACGAGCTACCTCCCGGTCTGGTCACTTTCCGGCGGCACTGAAGGCCAGTCCGTCGTAGGCCTCGTCGCCCTGCCGACCGATTGCGCGGCGGTGAAGGTCGAGATCGTCGTGACGACCGATGAAGCCGCCGCCGAACCAGGAATGGAGGACGTCTACCGCGTCCATTTTTCGCAGATGGTCGAGAACGCTCAGGTCACCGAACGCTACCTCGGCTATCCGGTCCGCACGGCCGTGCCGACCAAGTCTTTCGTCACCCGGACCATCGTCCTCGAATCCTATCGGAGCATCGTCCCGGGGGCTCCGCTCAGCGTCCGCATCCAGCGCGAGCCCAAAGACCCCGCCAATACGTTCATCCGCCCCGCCGGCCTGGCTTTGGTAAAAGTCACGCCGCTTGCCGCGACCCCCAAGCCTTTCGTCGTCGAAGACACCAAGGGCTATAACTCCTGGCCGATGATGCAGGCCATCGGCGATAAGCTGGTCTGCGTCTATAGCCGTGGCTCTGGACACACGATCAACGAAGACGCCCGGCTGGCCTATGCGCGGACTTCTTCCGACCGAGGACGCAGCTGGACGCCAGAGACCGTGGTGGCCAATACGCCGGGCTTCGGCGAAGTGCCCGTGGGTAAAGGACTCGACTCCAAGGGAGCCGCGCTCTTCTGGATCCGCCGCGTCGGCAAAGAATGGCAGCAAGACCTTTACCGCACCACGGACGGCGTGAACTTCAAGCTGATCACGACCCCTAAGCTCTCCCCGGCGCCCGTCCAGATCACGGACATCTTCACGGTCCCGAAGGTCGGCCTGATGTGCCTGTGGTTCTCGGGCGGCTATGCCGAAGGCAACGATCACGCCTGGGGCACGCTCACGAGCGCCGATGACGGGGCCACCTGGAAGCAGACCACGGTCGAGTCCGGCCTGAGCAAGGCCCAATGGCCCACCGAGCCTTCGGCGGTACACCTCGGCGAAGGCAAGATCCTCGCCATCGGGCGTTGTGAAGTCTGGGGTGGCGGCACCACGGCCCGCGCCCAGCACCAGCTGACTTCCACCGACTACGGTGTCACCTGGAAGCGCTCCCAGACGAACATCGGCGAAGTCATGGGCTCGACCCCTACCCTCGTGCTCGACGCCAAGACCGGTCTGGTCAGCAATTACTACTACCAACGTGGCAAGGGCGGCGTGCTCCGTCGTCGCGTCGTTGACCCTAATTTCATCTTCGATCGCCCGCTGCAGTGGCCTGTTTCGGAAGCCATCGCCGTCGGCAGCGAAGACCCGACCGAAGCCGGCAACATCAACGCCACCTTCATCGGAGACACCCACTACCTCGCCCTCTATTCCGGACATTCGCCGAATACTTCCGTCCTCGTGACCGAAGCGGCCGCGCCGAGCAAGAGGTAGGGACAGATTTCAGCGGATAGCGGTTGGCGGTTGGGAGAGACATACGTTTCGGGTGGCGGGTGGCAGCCCCAAGTGGCAGGTGTCGGGGAATATTAGCTCAAAGGGAAACCGGAGACCGGATGATTGGCTGGGGTCATATGTCCACAGCATCCAATCCGGTTTCCCTATGCTGCCCCCTTTGAGCCCCGTCTCTCCCCGTGTCCCCATATCACCATGCCCACGTATCCCCTGATGACGCTTCCTCCTTTATCTTCCATCCTTCACCCTTCATCCTTCATCTTGGATTTCACCCATGCGCTTCCTCGCATTCCTTCCCCTCTTCCTCGTCGCGGCGCTTTCCGCCCAGACCCATCGGGCAGACATCGTGATCTATGGGGGCACGAGCGCCGGGGTCATCGCCGGAATCCAGGCGGCGAAGCTGGGCAAGAAGGTCATCGTCGTGGAACCCGGCCAGCACATCGGCGGGATGGCGGTCGAAGGACTCGGCGGGACGGATATCGATAACCAGAAAGAAATCCGCAACAGCCCGGCGGTCGGCGGACTGGCGCGCGAGTTCTACCGACGCATCAGCCTGAAGTATAACCGCAACGGAGCCTTCGACGCCATCGCGGCGAACGGCACCAAGAACACCGGCCTCTGGCGCTTCGAACCGCACGTCGCCGAAGCAGTCTACGACGCCTGGGTCAAAGAAACGCGGGTCACCGTGCTCCGCGGCCATCGCCTGCGCGAGACCGGCGGTGTGACCATGGAGAAACTTAAGATCGTCTCGATCGCCTGCGAGAACGGCGCCGTGATCAAGGGTAAGGTCTTCATCGACGCGACCTACGAGGGCGACCTGCTGGCCTTCGCGGGCCTGAGCTTCGCCGTCGGCCGCGAAGGCAACGTACAGTATCGCGAGACGACCAACGGCCTCCAGCTGGACAGCAAGCACAAGCAACTCGACAAGCGCATCGACCCCTACGTCCGCCCGGGCGACGCCTCCAGCGGCCTCATCTACGGCGTCCAGCCCACCCCTCTGGGCAAGGACGGCGACCCCGACGACGGCATCCAGGGCTACTGCTTCCGCCTTTGCCTGACCCGGGCCGCCGATCGCACCCCGATCGAGAAGCCGGCCGACTACGACCCGGCCCATTACGAACTCCAGCGCCGCTACCTCGCCGCGGGCGGCAAGATCGACGCCCCCGGCGTCAGTGTGCCCAACGGCAAGACGGACCCCGGCTCCTGGCATTCGCTCGCCAGCAACTTCACCGGCTTCAACCATCGCTATCCGACCGCCAGCTACGCCGAACGGGCGGAGATGATCCGAATTTCGCGTAACTACATCCAAGGACTGTATTGGTATCTGGGTAACGACCCGTCGGTCCCGGAGGCCACCCGCAAGGCCTGGGGCGCCTGGGGACTGACCAAGGACGAATTCACGGACAACGGCGGCTGGCCGCGCGCTTTCTATGTCCGTAATGGCCGTCGGCTCGTCGGCGACTTCGTCCTGACCGAAGCCCACCTACGTAAGAACAACCCCGTCCCCGTGGAGGACTCGGTCGGCCTGATCTGGTGGCCACCGGACTTCCATCACGCCCGCTGCATCGTCAAGGACGGCCGCGTCTGGATGGAAGGCGCGGTCTTCGATAACTCCCCCAACCCGAATTGGATTCCCTGCGGTATCCCCTATCGGGCGCTCGTGCCCAAGATCAAGGAGTGCACCAACCTCCTCACGCCGACCTGCCCGTCGTCGAGCTACGTCGCCTACGGCGCTTATCGCATCGAGTTCACCTTCATGACCGCCGGCCAGTCCTGCGCCACCGCCGCCTGCCTGGCCGTGGACAGCAATGCGCCCGTCCAGCGTATCAACCTCGGCCAGCTCGCGGAGATGCTCAGGGCGCAGGGGCAGGTGGTAGCGGTGCCGAAGTAAGCGGTTAGCGGTTGGCGGATGGCGGATGGGCGCACAGTCAATCAAGGGGAGACCGGAAACCGGATGATTGGCTGAGGTCATGAATCCACAGCATCCCTCCCGGTTTCCGGTCTCCCTTTGCGCTACTGTCTATCCTAACCGCCAACCGCTAACCGCCATTACCACGTATACCGAATCGTGTAGGTAACCGTCTTCTCTTCGTCCGGCTGCAGGGGGACGCGAAACTCGAAGGTGGTGGCGTCCTTCTTCTCATGCGGCTGGCTCTGGGTGGTGAGCGTCCAGTTGCCGCCACGGTTCGCATGCTCGACCACGCGGATCTCGACGGGCTCCTTCTTGTGATTGCGCACCTTGATCTCGAAAGTCTGCGTGGCGACGCGATTGGACCCGTCCTCGGTATTGTTCGTCATGCGATGCTCACCTTTCAGGTCGAAGCTGTTGCCCGTGAGCACGCGGATGACCTCGTCTTTCGGCGTATGGTCGATCCGGTTCTCCCCGACGAACTCCAGCTGACGGTCGCCGTCCTGGGAGTAGAAGCGCACCTTGCCCTTCGGCAGGGCCATGCCGAGCTTGTTGGCCTCGGCGTTCTTGAACTCACGATAGACCTGCACCTTTCCAGCAGAATCATCCCCACGGTATGCGTGACCGGCCCCGTCAAAGACATAGAGGCGCTCGGCTTTCACGCCCGACGCGCGCACGAACTCGACCTGCTTGGTCTCCTTATCGCGCAAGGTCGCCGGATTGCCCAACGTGTAGAGGTGGAATTCGTCGAAAGACTTCTCGGTCACGCCCTTGGCCGCGCCGAAGGACATGGCATCAGCCACCTTGGCACGAGCCGCCCGGGGATATTCCGGCTGCGCACGACTCACATCACCCGCCATGAGCTTGATCTTGGCGTCGGTGAAAGTCATCCCGCTCTGGTTGTTCATCGTCACCCAGCCCACGACGTCCAGAACATCGCTCTTTTCGGCCGCGACGAGATTATAGCTGGCCTCCCAGGTGAACCCATTGCTCAGGTAAGCGACCTCGGCGTCGATCTTGCCGGACGAAGCGGAGTTGAGCTTCCAATTGAGGGTCGGCTTAAGGACGTTGTCATTGCCGAGGGATGGAAACACAGGCTCGCCCGGCAAAGAGAACTGGAGCTTACCGTCGACCTCGATGATGGGCTCGACGAAACGGCCGCCGGGAACGAAGCCGCTGCGTATGACCTTGCCGACGATTAATCGGTCCGGCTTATTAGTCTCGCGGCGATTGAACTCGAGGGTCTTACCCTCGAAGAGGGAAAGCAACATGGCCTGCGAGACGGGATCGTTGCGATAAGACTGCTCGAGGACCTGGAACTCAGCCTTGCCCGCGATGTCGCGGAGGATGACCGAGTCCGCCTCGACCTGCGCGGTGGCTCCGGCGAAAGAGACTTGGTTGACGCCGGCCTTGAGGTCGATCGGCAGCGTCTCGCGCACCACGGCGTAACCGCCGTTGTAGATCGTGAGCGCCGGGTCGGCGGCGAAGGAGACGGAGGCGGCAGCCAGCAGGAGGAGCGCGGGGAGCTTCATGGGGTTAGGAAAAGTCTGGGGCAAGGACACCCCCTTGCCTACATCTTTATAAACGAAGCCGGTGTCGGATTTAGCCTAGGAGGAGTTGATCCGTTGACCGGTTGGCCAGTTGGCCAGGGAGACAAACGAGAGGCACGGAGGCCCAGAGGCTCAGTGGACCAAAGAGGCGACCAATCAAAGGGGGCACCATAGGGAGACTGGATAGTTGGCCGGGGGCGTTTCTTTCAGGTCCCCGGTCTCGGCCGTCGGGTCTCAGGTTCGGCTACTCGGGTGCTGGTACAGGTTCAGGGCTCTGCCATCTGTCCTCTGTCATCGATTCAACCATCCTTCATTTCAGATGCCAGGTGACGGCCACCGGGGCATCGGCCATTCAGGTGCCGGCAGTCAGCCTTCGGCAGCCGGCCCCAGGCGCCAGCTGCCGCCACCTGAGATTTCCCAACCGCCAACCGCTTACCGCTGACACCGGCGACAGCCTATCCATTCAGCCCTCAACGCAGTCCTCAACTCAGCCCTCCACTCTACCTCCCCTTTCTCCGCTGCTTCCTCCGATATTCCACCGGGGTACACCCCATCTCCCGCTTAAATAGACGATTAAAGAAGGTCACCTGGCGGAAGCCGCAGGCCAGGGCGATGTCCAGGACGCTGCGCTCGCTATCCCGCAGCTCGCGGCGGGCGGCCTGCAAGCGGAGCTCGTTCACGAACGCGCTGAAGCTGTGACCGGAGTGTTGCTTAAACTGCCGGGCAAAAGTCGGGCGACTGAGACCGGAGATCTTGAGGAGGTCCTCCAGCCGGATTTCATCGCGGAAATTGGCCACGAGGTGCTGGACGGATTTCGAGATGGCTTTTTGATAATGCGACTCGGCGCTGAGCGTGAAACTACGCGACGACAGTAACGCGAGGTCAGACTCAGGGGCATCGGCGACCTCCGCCAGGAGACGGAGCAACGCCGCCAACTGGCCCGCACCCTTACTGCGGGCGACATCCTGCATGAGCGCGGCAATTGCCGTCGCGGTCCGCCCACGCAGATGCAGTCCGCGTTCGGCCCGCTTGAAGAGATCGCGCAGTTCGAGGTTTTCCGGAAATGCCCACACAGGATGGCTCTCCGGAAAATGCCACTGAATCGAAAGCCCGCCCGACGACCCCGAGGGTTGCCAGTGATGGGGTAAGCGTTCGCCGAGCAGGACCAAGTCGCCCGCCGCGAACGTGCCGATGGCGTCGCCGACGAAACGCGTGCCCTCCCCTGCGGTGAACAGGGTCAGCTCCATCTCCTTATGGAAGTGCCAGTGATTCCCCTCCCCTTGGACCGGCTGAGTGCGACCCGGCCCCAGGATGCATTCGACCTCCCGGAGCGACTTCGACCAGCGCAAGACGCGGAAGGAGTGCCCCTCGGGCAGCTCGACCTTCTCGCGGATGGCTTTCATAGGGTCATTCGTATCAGAAGCACCCCCTCCCGCAAGGGGTTAGTTGAGATGATAGTGCCACCAAAGGAGACACCCAGCGTAGCGATACCCCCGGCCGGGTGCTAAAATGGACCTTTCCCCATGAGCACCCCCGTCACCTATCGATTCTCTTTCGGCCCCTGGAACATCAGCGAGGGCGGCGACCCCTTCGGCGGTGACGTCCGCAAGGTCTTCCCCCACGAGGAGAAGTTCGCCCTCTACCGCCCCCTCGGCTTCGAAGGCGTGCAGTTCCATGACGACGACGTCGTGCCGGGCATGGACGGCCTCAAGCCGGACCAGATCCAGAAGAAGGCCACCGAGGTGAAGGCGATGCTCGCCAACCAAGGCCTGACCCCGGAGTTCGTCGCCCCGCGCCTGTGGTTCGCCGATCAGACCGTCGACGGCGCCTACACTTCCAACAGCCCCGGCGACCGCGCCTACGCCTGGGATCGCACCAAGAAGTGCATCGACATCGCCAACGCCGTCGGCTCCAAGGCCATCGTGCTCTGGCTCGCCCGCGAAGGCACCTACATCCGCGAAGCCAAGGACGCCAAGCTGGCCTACCAGCGCCTGCTCGAGACGGTCAATGCGATGCTCGATTACGACAAGAACATCGAGATCTGGATCGAGCCGAAGCCGAATGAGCCGACCGACCAGGCTTACGTGCCCACCATCGGCCACGCCCTCACGCTCTCCTACGCCTCCAAGGATCATAAGCGCGTCAAGGGCCTCATCGAGTCCGCCCACGCGATGCTCGCCGGCCTCGACGCCAGCGACGAGATGGCCTTCGCCCTCGCCCACGACAAACTGGCGAGCGTCCACCTCAACGACCAGAACGGCCTGAAATACGACCAGGACAAGAACTTCGGCGGCGCCAACCTCCGCGCGGCCTTCAACCAGGTCCGCGTCCTCGAGGAGTCCGGCTACGGCCGCCGCGGCGAATTCATCGGCCTGGACGTCAAAGCGATCCGCACCCAGCGCGGCTCCCCGGTCACCGACCACCTCAAGAACAGCCGCGAGCTGTTCCTTGCGCTCGTCCAGAAGGTCCGCACGGTAGACCAGAAGCTCGTCCAGCAGTATCGCGACGCCCGCGACTACGAAGCGCTCGAGCTCTATATCCTGAAGCACATCATGGGACTGAAGTAAGTCCCGCCCTCCTCTCCCCTCATGAAGCAGTATCGCCTCAACCGCCTCTTCAACGCCTCGTCCAAGCGCTGCTTCGACGTCGCCGTCGACCACGGCTTCTTCAACCAGCCCGGCTTCCTGCA
>DBCR01000068.1:4974-12398 GCA_002293125.1 Opitutia bacterium UBA953 | reverse complement strand
GCAATAGATGCGGGCACCACGGGCCTGGGCATGCTCGAGCGATTCGATGACCAACACGCCCGAACCTTCGCCCATCACGAAACCATCGCGTAACTTATCGAACGGACGGGAGGCCTTCTCGGGCGTATCATTGAAGTCGGTCGACATCGCCTTCATGTTACAGAAGCCAGCGTAACTCAGGCGGGTGATGCAGGCCTCGGAGCCGCCTGAGAGCATGATGTCGGCATGGCCGTCGCGGATATGGCGAAAGGCTTCGCCGAGGGAGTGGGAACCGGAGGCGCAAGCCGAGACGACGCCGAAGTTGACGGACTTAGCCTGGAACTCGATGGCCACGACGCCGGAGGCGATGTTGGCGATGAGCGAAGGAATCGTGAAGGGAGAGACGCGCGACGGGCCGCGCTCGATGAGGACGCGGGCTTGGTTCTCGATGGTCTCCATCCCGCCGATGCCGGAGCCGATGATCACACCGAAGCGCTCGGAATCCAGCTTGGTGACGTCGACGCTCGCGTCTTGGATGGCGAGACGGGAAGCGGCGACGGCGTACTGCGTGTAGCGGTCGTTACGCTTGGCCTCCTTGGCGTCCATGAACTTGGACGGGTCGAAATCGCGGATTTCGGCGCCGACCTTGGACGGGAAGTCCGTGGGGTCAAAGCGCGTGACACGCGAAATCCCCGAACGACCCTTGATGAGGGCGTCCCAGAAGGTCGCGTTGTCATGACCGAGGGCTGTCACCGAGCCGATGCCCGTGACGACTACCCGGCGAGAATTGCGGTCGGAGCTCAAGGGGGCGGGCCTACGAGGAAAGCCCGTTGTACTTACTTGGTGGCGTGGACCTTGATGTGCTCGATGGCATCACCAAGGGTCTTGATACCAGCAGCCTTATCTTCCGGGATCGTGAGGCCGAACTCGTCTTCGAAAGCCATGATGATCTCGACGAGGTCTAGGGAGTCAGCCTTCAGATCGCCCTGGAAGCTGGCCGTGGGGGTCAGCTGGTCGGGGGTGACGGAGAGTTGCTTGACGATGATGTCCTTGACGCGCTGTTCGATGTTTTCGGGCATAATAAAAGGGTGTTTTGTTAGATTTTGGGGTGTCAGATAGCCATACCTCCGTCAACCGAAAAGACCTGACCCGTGATGTAGCCCCCCTCTTCGGAGGCCAGATAATCGACCATGGCGGCGATGTCATTGACTGAGCCAAATCGTCCCAGAGGGATGACGCCGAGGATCTTTTGCTTCACCTCTTCGGAGAGCTCGCCGGTCATGTCGGTGGTGATGAAGCCAGGCGCGACGGCGTTGGCGGTGATGGAGCGGCCGGAGAGCTCGCGGGCGAGCGTCATGGTGAGTCCGTGGAGGCCGGCCTTGGCGGCGGCGTAGTTGGCCTGGCCGGCGTTACCCTGCACGCCGGTGACGGAGGATATGCTGATGATGCGACCCCAGCGTTTCTTGGTCATCGGACGCACGAGGCCCTTGGTCCAATAGAACGCCGAGGAAAGATTGGTGGAGATCACGTCGTTCCAATCCTGGTCCGACATCGCCATGACAAGTTTGTCGCGGGTGATGCCAGCGTTGTTGACGAGGATTTCGACGGCGCCGAACTCGGTGTTGATCTGCTCGCACGCCTTGGCGACCGCGGCGGCATCCGAGACGTCGACCTGGAAAGCCTTCGCCTTTTGACCCTTGGCGACGATGTCGTTGGCCACCTGCACACACGTGTCGGACTTCGAGACGCAAAGGACAGTGTGACCGTGGGAAGCGAGACGTTCCGCGATGGCCTTACCGATGCCGCGGCCGGCTCCGGTGACGAGGGCGACGCGAGGAGAGTGCGTGAGATGCATCGGAGGTTTATGTGCAAGGAAACAGGGCTGCTGGCAAGTGGCTAATGCCCAGCTGGAAGCGCCCTGCCCCGCCCTCTGCGCTCAGTAGACGTCGCGCTGGTAACGTCCGTCCTTCTTGAACTGCTTCACCCACTCCACGGCGGCCTCAGGCGTCATCCCACCCTGCTCCGCCACGATGGCGTGCAAAGCGGCGTCGACGTCTTTGGCCATGCGCTTGGCGTCGCCACAGACGTAGAAATAAGCGCCCTGCTGGATCCAATTCCAGAGCTCGGCGGCGTTCTCGCGCATGCGGTCCTGGACGTAGACCTTGGCGACCTGGTCGCGCGAAAAAGCGGTGTCGAGGCGCGTGAGCACGCCCGATTTCTGATACTCCGCCCACTCGTCGGCGTAGAGGAAGTCATGGTCCTTGCGCTGCTCGCCGAAGAAGAGCCAGTTCGGGCCCTTGGCGCCGCGGGTGGCGCGGTCCATGACGAAGCTGCGGAAGGGCGCGACGCCCGTGCCGGGGCCGACCATGATGACGGGGATGTTATCGTCGGCCGGGAGACCGAAGTGCGAGTCGGCGACGAAGACAGGGAGATCCGGTTCACTCATGCGGGCGCGGTCAGCGAGGTAGCTCGAACAGACGCCTTCGCGCGGACGGCCGTTGGTCTCGTAACGGACGACGGCCACCGTGAGATGGATTTCCTGCGGATACTTCGAAGGCGCCGAGGAGATCGAGTAAAGGCGCGGCATCAGCTTGCGCATCAGCTCGATGACTTCCTGGGCGGACGGACGGGCGGAAGGATGCTCCAGAAAAAGGTCGAGGAATTCGCGCTGCTCCATCCAAGCCTTCTTCTTCTCCGGGTCGGCTTCGCCGATGGCGGCGGCGAGGCGGGCCTTGTCGGCGGGATCCGTCGCGCGGTCATGGAGGAGCTGGGCGAACTTGTAGGTCGGGCCGTTGAGGGCGAGGCGGGTCGAAAGCGCTTGGCGGAGCGAGATCGGGGCGGCGTCCTTCGGGATGGTCACCTGCTCGTCTCCCGTGCAGCCGGCGGCCTGGAGCAAGGCGGCCACGGCCTTAGGGTTGTTGGTCGGGAAGACGCCAAGGCTGTCGCCGCACTTGTAAGTCAGGCCGCTGCCGGCGAGGGAGACCGAGAAGTGCTGGGTGTCCTTCTGGCTGGCCAGGGAGCTCAGGCGACGGCGGTCGACGAGGCAGGCTGGGAACGGGTTGTTCTTGTCGTAAGGAGCGGACATGAAAGTACCCCGCAGGATGCCTAGCGGGGTACTGATGCAAACCTCTTTTGACCGAGGGCTTACTTCCAGACCTTGACCCAGTCGATATCCACGTCGTCCGGCAAGGTCTTGAGGACCAGTCTCGGGCGGTCCTCCTCATCGATACGATGGACCAAGGCCAGCGACATGGGCCGGACGAATTCCTTCCGCTCGAGCTTGTGGACGGCCTTGCCATCCATGTACCAGGTGAAGCCTTTGTCCGTCCAAAGAATACCGTAGGTGTGGAATTTCTTGGAGAGATCGTTGAACTTGCCGATCGCTTTGTCGGGCCGGTAGTCCTGCGACCCCGTCTCCAGGTTGCCGCGGGCCCAGGGGCTGACGCGTTCCTTGCCCGTGCCGTGGAAGGAGGTGACGATGCTGGGCGGAGTCTTCTCGTCATCGGTCGCGAGGCGGAAAGCCCCGGCATGCCCGTCTCCCGCATGCATCCGCATGGAGGCTTCGAAATAACCGAACTGCTGGCTGAACTTGCCGCGCGTCGTGATCGTGTTGTTCTGGATCATGTTGACGTCCGTCTTGAGGCCGATGCGCAGGGCGCCCCCCTTGGCAGATTTGACGAAAGTGAACACGGCCTTTGACCCGAAGACCGTCCACTTCGTCTCATCGAGATTATCGCCGTTGAAATCATCGGAGAAGACGAGCTTCTTGCCGATCGAAGGATCCGCGGCGAAAGCCGCCGTGCCGACCAGCAAGAGGAGTGCGGAGAATCGCATGGAAATCATTTCCAGACCTTGACCCAGTCGATATCGACGTCGTCCGGGAGTTGCTTGAGGTTCAGCTTCGGGCGCTCCCATTCTCCGATCCGGTGGGAAAACTGCACATACATCGGCGAGCCGATGGGCGTACGGTCGACTTTGTGGATCTGCTTGCCGTTGACGAACCAGGCGAAACCTTTCTCGGTCCAGAGGATGCCGTAGGTGTTAAACTTCTTGGAAGGCTCGCCGCCTTTGAGGATCTTCTTACCTGACGCATCGGAGCGGAGGTCATTCTGCCCCTTGTCGTCCACGTAACGCGCCCAAGGAGTGAGATAGTCCTCACCCGTACCCTCCCAGAGGGCGAGGATGGAAGGAAGGACCTTATCGTCCTTGGGACGAATCGTCATGTTGCCAGTATGGCCGGGATTGGCGTTCATGCGGATGGACGCCTCGAAATAGCCGCGGACCTGCTCGTGCTTGGCTCGGATGCCATTGGTCTGGATCATATCGTCACGCTTAATCAACGTGATGCGCAGCGCCTTCACCTTCCCTACGGTGACGAAAGACATCGCGGTGGCCTCGCCGTAGGTGGCCCACTTGGCTGCGTCCAGGGCTGGGCCGTCGAATTCATCGGAGAAAGCCAGCTTCATATTGGAAGCGGGATTGGCCGCGCTCAAGGCGATGGCCGATAGGCAGAGGGCGAAGAATGATTTCATGGTGGGTAAGTAAATTATTTCCAGACCTTGACCCAATCGACGTCCATGTCGTCCGGGAGCTGCTTGAGGTTCAGGTTCTGGCGTTCGGCTTCGGCGACGCGGTGGGCGAGGTGGAGGCGAAACGGCTTGGCGACGTCCTGCTTGTCGACCTGGTGGGACTTCTTGCCGTTGATGAACCAGGTGAAGGACTTTTCGGTCCAAAGGATGCCGTAGGTATTAAATTTCTTGGCAGGCTCACCGGCCTTCAGGAACTGCGTCAGCTTGCCTTCGGGGCGGAAGTCGCGCTGGCCGGATTCGTCGTTCTTGCGGGCCCATGGCATGATCTGGTCGGCGCCGAGACCTTCGAAGAGCACCAGGATATTCGGCGTCAGCTTCTCGTCGGCGGGCCCGAGACGGAAGATCGCGGTATGACCCTTGTAGGCCGGCATCTTGATTGAGGCCTCGAAGTAGCCGTACATCTGCTCGAACTTACCGTTGGTGGTGAGGCCGTTCCACTGAATCATGTCCTCGGCCTTGCGCAGGGAGATGCGTAGGGCCTTGTCCTTGCCCCCCTTGACGATGGAGACCGTGTCGCGATTACCGGGCAGCGTCCACTTCGTCTCATCGACCGCGTCCCCGTTGAAGTCGTCGGAGAAAGTGATCTTCTTGCCGATCGTGGGATCGACGGCCAAGGCGGTCGCAGCCAGCAAGAGGAGCAGGGTTCTCACGGGATTTTGAAGACCTTGACCCAGTCGATCTGCATCGGCTCGGGGCCGAGCTTCGGATTCATGAAATCCTTGAGCAGGCCGCCTTCGGGCAGGTTCTGGTAAAATTCGATATACATCGGCTCCTTGGGAATGGGGCGAGAGAGCTTATGCACCTGGCGGCCTTCGACGTACCAAATGTAGGAAGTGGCCGTCCACTGTAGCCCGTAGGTGAGGAACTTCTTGTAGGACTTACCGCCGTCCATGGCGATTACGCGCTCCTTGGGTACTAGGCGCTGCGCACCGGTTTCCTCGACGAGATGCAGGCTAGGCTCGATGCGGTCAGCGCCAGTAAAGACGAACGAAAGCGAGGCGGAAGGTACGATCTCCATCTTCGCGTTCCGGATCCCGAAGATGGTCCAGCCGCGATTCTTGGACTGGACGGCACGGATGGAGGCTTCGAAGTAACCCTGACCGTGGCTGAAGCTGCGGGAGGTGTTGGCGCTGCTGCCATTCCAGAAGCCAGGCTTGTCCTTAGGGGTGGTCTCGAGCTGAAGCTTACCGTCGACGACCCGAGCGGACCCGCCGACACTCCAGTTCTTCTTCAGGTCGTAGTCCTTGGCGTCGAAATTATCCTCCCAGATCGGCTTCAGGCCTGTATTGGGAGCAGCACCCAACGTCAGGGCGGCAAGGAGGGAGAAAAGCGGGAGGGCTTTCATGAAATAGGGGTATTAATGATTAAAATCAGAGACCAGAAGGAGGCAAGCCCTAGCCTCTTATTGGTAGACCCTGACCCAGTCGACCCGCATGGGTTCCGGCCCCAGTTTAGGGTCCTTGAAGCTCTTGAGCAGGCCGGCTTCAGGGAGACGATTGTGGTCGAAGGAGATATACATCGGCTTGGGGGTGGCCGGGATCTTGTCCGAGATGCGGATGGTGTAGGCGAGGCGGCCATCCACATACCAGCGATAGTCGTTCGGACCCCACTGGAAACCGAAACGGTGGAATTTCTTGGAGTAGGAATCGTCCCGCGGGATCGGATTTTCCTTCGGGTTGAGACCGCGTCCACGCTCCTCGTTCCGCACATACAAGCCCAGGCTGACGGTGTTGCCTCCGCCGTTGCTGAAACCCATGCCGGCGGCAGGCGGACGGTCGTCTTCGTTACCGATGCCGAAACCGCACCCGTGGCCGCCGGTCTGTAAGAACAAGATGGAGGCTTCGATGAAGCCGGCCTTGGAACTGTATTTACCTCGGGAGTTGATGCTCGAACCACGCCAGAACATCGGCTTCGAGCCCGGCGTGATTTCCAGAGAGAGCTGACCGTCCACGATCTTCACGCCGTCGGCGTTACCAATATTCCACTTCTTCTTATCGATCTCCTTCTCGTTGAACTCGTCGGACCAAACAAGTTTGAGCGATGTCTCAGGTCCGGCCAGCAACGAGCAGGCGCAGAGCAAAACGGGGAGCAGACGCGAGGGGTGCACGGCTAAGGGGTTCACCTGAGCAAAAACCCCTACCTACAAGGTGCAAGCCCAAGATAGCCCGGGCGGACTCAGTTCTCGAAAAGAGAGTCGATTTCCTTGCGGGAAAGCGGGCGGCAATCGCCCAAGGGCATCTTCCGGATAACCAGTCCGCCAATCTGGAAGCGGCGGAGGGTCTTCACGTGGAAGCCGAAGATCTCAAAGAGGCGACGAATCTCGCGCTTACGACCTTGATCGAGGTGAATCTCGAGGTGGGCGGCATTATCCGGGTGACGAATGACTTTCTTGAAGCGCAGATGCTCCCCTTCTTCGACGGCCCCCTTGAGCAGGCGCGGCGTGAGGGTCGGATCGTAATCACGATTCAGGATGATCTCGTAGCGTTTGATGACGCCGCCCGAGGGGTGCATGACCTTGTTGGCCAATTCTCCGTCGTTGGTCAGGATGAGCAGGCCTTCCGAATCCTTGTCGAGGCGACCGACACAGAAAAGGCGCAGCTTGCCGTATTCGGGAGGGACCATGTCGAAGACGGTCTGGCCGCCATGCGAATCGTCGTTGGTACAGAGGTAACCACGGGGCTTATTCATCATCAGCACCACCGTGCGGCCCAGCGGCTTGATGTGCTGCCCCTCGCAGATGACCGTGTCCACGGCCGGGTCAACCGGCTGACCGGTCACGGCCAGTTTCCCGTTGATCATCACGGACCCCGAGGCGACCAGACGCTCCGCCTCACGACGGGAGCAGACCCCCGCCTG
>DBCR01000068.1:0-4918 GCA_002293125.1 Opitutia bacterium UBA953 | reverse complement strand
GGCACGCCACTGGATTGAGGCATTTATCCCCACAGGGCGAGACAATCAATCGACCGCCAGAATGAAGGACTTTTCTCGCCCTCGGTGGCCTGACCGTCTTAGTCATCCCCTATGCGCCTCATCGACGGAAACGCCATCGCCCAACAGGTCCTCGCCGAAGTCAAGGAACGCGTGGCTAAGCTCGCCCCGGTCGTGCCCCACGTGGCCTTCGTCCGCGTCGGCGACGATCCCGCCTCGGTCTCCTACGTGACCAAGAAGCAGAAGACCGCCGCTGAGGTCGGCATGAAGGCCTCGCTCCAACTCTTCCCCGAGACGGTCACCAAGGCCGAGCTCTTCGCCCACCTTGACGCCCTCAACGCCGACACCTCGGTGCACGGTATCCTGATCCAGGCTCCTTTGCCCAAGCACCTCCCGGAGACCGAGGTCTTCAACCGCGTCTCGCCCGACAAGGATGTCGACGGCTTTGGCACGCAAAGCATCGGTCGCCTCGTCCAGGAACTCCCGGGTGCTTTCGCCGCCTGCACTCCCGCCGGCGTCGTGGAACTCCTCCGCCGCTCCGGGGTCGAGACCGCCGGTAAGCATGCCGTGGTCGTCGGCCGCTCGCTCATCGTCGGCAAGCCCGCCGCCGCCCTCCTCCTCGCCAAGGGTTGTGACTGCACCGTCACCATCGCCCACTCGCGCACCAAAGACCTGCCCGCTATCGTCCGGCTGGCTGACATCGTCGTCGCCGCGATCGGCAAGCCCCGCTTCATCACCGCCGACATGGTCAAGCCCGGCGCGATCGTCATCGACGTCGGCATCAACCGCGTGCCGGATGCCACCAAGAAGACCGGCTACCGCATCGTCGGCGACGTCGACTTCGACGCCGTGTCCCCCCTCTGCGAAGCCATCACGCCCGTCCCGGGCGGCGTGGGCCCGATGACCGTCGCGATGCTCATGAAGAACACGCTCGACGCCTGCGAGCGCGCCCAAGCCCGTGGCTAACCCTCCCCCCATCCCGCCACCTTCCGCGGGATTCTGGTGGCGCAGCTTAGCCTGCCTGGCGGACATCCTTCCCCTCTTGTTCCTCGGCTGGGCCCTCGCGGGATTACTCGCCGGACCCGACGAACTCGCCGCCCGCCAGAAAGCCGACGCGTGGACGCAACGATACACCGAACAATACCTCAAGGCGTTCACTTCGGGTAACCCGCGCGACTTCGATAGCTTGAAGGCGATGACCAGCAAATTTGTCGACGAAAAGAGCCCGGACGCTGATGCCTTCCTCACCTGGTATTCCTTCCAGGGCAACGTGAGTTTCGTGACCATGCTGCTCGCGCTCGCCCTGCAGGAATGGCTGCTCGCCGGACGCACCATCGGGAAACGCATCTTCAACCTGCGCACGATCAGCCTGCCCGACGCCGAACCTCCCGGCTTCCTCCCCTCGCTCCTGCGTTCCGCCTGGAAGGCCGCGTTCTTCACGCTACCGAATCCCCTTTTCATGCTACTGGGCATCGTGAACTTCCACGTGCCGCTCTTCCGTCGCGACAAGCGAGCCTGGCACGACCTCTGGACGCGCACGCAGGTCGTCGATAACAAGCTGCCCTGAGCCCGCCATGCGCCTCGCCCTGCTTCTCCTGATCTCGGCGACGGCCCTCGGCGCAGCGGACCTCGCGCTCCCTCCGCTCACGGAACAAGGCCCGCAGCCGGGTAAACGGACCGCCGTCATCGCACCGGAATATGCCGGCACGAAGGTACGCCACCTGATCGCCCTGCCTGATGACTGGACGCCCGACTGGCAGGCCAAGGGCAAGCGCTGGCCGATCGTCGCGGAATACACCGGCAACTACTTCCCGACCTCGGGCTCCACCGGCGAAGTCGAAGGCGCCGCCCTTGGCTACGGCTTGGCCCGCGGCCGGGCCATCTGGGTCGTCCTACCCTACGTCGCCAAGGATCGTCAGAAGAATGAACGCACCTGGTGGGGCGACATCGACGCCACCGTCGGCTACGCCAAGACGAACCTCCCCCGGATCTGCGCGGAGTTCGGCGGCGACCCGAAGAAGGTCGTCCTCTGCGGCTTCTCGCGCGGGGCCATCGGCGTCTCCTTCCTCGGCCTGCACGATGACGAGGTCGCGAAGCTCTGGTGCGGCCTCTGGGCCCACGACCATTTTGACGGCATGCTGGAGTGGAAGGGGCATGCCTGGGGCTCGCCGCTGGCCCGCTACCGCGAAGAAGCGACCGTCCGCCTGCGCCGCCTCGCTGGACGCCCGCTGCTCGTCAGCCAGGCGGGTACGGAGACGAAGAAGTTCATCACCTCCGTCGCGCCGAGCGGCGTCACTTATCTCACGGTCGACATGGGGGCGCATTTCGGAGCCTTCCCCAATGAGCTCGCGAAACATCCGCACAACGACCGCTGGCCCCTACGCGACGGCGACGCGACGACCATTGCGCGCGGCTGGTTTGAACGCGTAACGGCGACGGAAAAGCCCGCGAAGTAAGCGGGCACAAAAAAGGCCCCGGGGTGAGCCGAGGCCTTGTCTGTTTGTTCAGCCGGGGCTTAGCGACGGTCCGGACGGTCGCCACGAGGGCGGTCCATCGGCTTCGGGGCCGGAGCGTAGTCGCGACCTTCCTTCTCGGCGATGGCGGCACGGCGAGAGAGGCGCACGCGGCCCTTGTCGTCGATGCCGACGCACTTGACGATGATCTCGTCACCGAGCTTGCAGATGTCCTCGACGCGCTCGACGCGATGGTCGGCGAGTTCGGAGACGTGCACGAGGCCTTCCTGGCCGGGGAGGCATTCGACGAAAGCGCCGAATTCCTTCACCGAGCGGATGATGCCCTTGTACGTCTTGTTGATCTCGATCTGAGCCGAGAGGAGGTTGACCTCGTTGACCGCGCGGGCGAGGGACTCGCCGTCGGTCGCGAAGATCGTGACCCAACCGGAGTCGTCCTGATCGATGTCGAGCTGGCAACCGGTGTACTCCGTGATGCGCTTGATGTTCTTGCCGCCCGGGCCGATGAGCGCGCCGATCTTATCGGACGGGATCTTGATGCGGTGGGTGCGAGGGGCGCAGGGCTTGAGCTCGGCGCGGGTGGCCGGCATGGTCTTGGCCATGATGTCCAGGATCGCGTCGCGGGAGACCTTGTTCTGGGCGATGGCTTCCTTGGCGATGCTCATCGGGAGACCGTGGATCTTGAGGTCCAGCTGGAAGGCGGTGATGCCTTCGCGGGTGCCGCAGATCTTGAAGTCCATGTCGCCGTAGTGGTCTTCGGCGCCGATGATGTCGGTGAGCACGCGGTGCTTCACGATCTTACCGGCGGCGTCTTCGGTCACGAGACCGCAGGAGATGCCGGCGACCGGGGCCTTGATGGGCACGCCGGCGTCGAGGAGAGCGAGGGTGCCGCCACAGACGGAAGCCATCGAGGTGGAGCCGTTGGATTCCATGATCTCGGAGACGAGACGGATGGAGTACGGGAAGTCCTGCTCGGAAGGCAGCACGGAGAGCAGCGAGCGCTCGGCGAGGTTACCGTGGCCGGTTTCGCGGCGGGAGGTCATGCCGAAACGGCCGGTCTCACCCACGGAGAAGGGCGGGAAGTTGTAGTGCAGGAGGAACGAGCGCTTGCTCGGGCCGCCGGTGATGGCGTCGACTTCCTGGGCATCCTTGGAGGTACCGAGGGTCGCGAGGACGAGACCCTGGGTTTCGCCGCGCTGGAAGAGCGAGGAACCATGGACGCGAGGAAGCACGTCGACTTCGCAGGAGATGGCGCGGAGATCCAGCGGCTTGCGGCCGTCGGCGCGTTCGCCGCTCTGGATGATGGCGTTGCGGTAGACCTTCTCCTGGAGCTTCTCGAAGGCCATCTTGATCTGGCGGGAGTCGAAGACGTCGCCGAGCTCAGCCTTACAGGCGGCCTTGGACTTCTCGACCACGGCCTTCACGGCGTCGCCACGCTCCTTCTTGGAAGCGAGGAAGATCGCCTTCTTGAGCTGGTCGCCTTCGGCGGCCACGCGTTCGCAGATAGCGAGGGCCTTCGGTTCGCAGACGACGAGCGGGAAGACGCGCTTGGTCTTGGAGTACATCGCGGCGAGCTTGCGCTGGGCGGCGATGATCGGCTGGATGGCCTTCTGGGCGTATTCGAGGGCGGCGATGAAATCGGCTTCCGGCAGCTGGTCAGCCGAACCTTCGATCATCATCATGTCGCTCTCGTTGCCGACGTAGATGAGGTCCAGGTCGGACTCATACTGCTGTTCGTGGGTCGGGTTGACGACGAACTGGCCGGCGACGCGACCGAGGCGGATACCGGCGATCGGTCCGTTCCAAGGAATGTCGGAGCAAAGGAGAGCGGCGGAAGCGCCGTTCACCATGAGCACGTCGGAGTCGTTGATCTGGTCAGCCGAGAGGAGGAGGCCGATCACCTGGACTTCGTTGAGGAAGCCTTCGGGGAAGAGCGGGCGGAGGGGACGGTCGCAGAGGCGCGAGGTCAGGATTTCCTTATCGGAAGGCTTACCTTCGCGACGGAAGTAACCGCCCGGGAAACGGCCGGCTGCCGCGAACTTCTCGCGGTAGTCGACGGTCAGGGGGAAGAAGTCCTGGTCGGGGGAGCGCAGGTCTTCGGCGGCGGTAGCCGACACGAAGAGCGTGGTCTCGCCCTTGCTGATGGTGACCGCGCCGTTAGCGAGGCGGGCGATGGAGCCCGTGTTGATCGTGATACCGAGTTCTTCGATGGTCACGGAGTGTTTTTGTTTCATGGGTGTGTTTGCTTGGTGCTTTGTGTCGGGCGGAATTGCCCGACGGGTTTTTGTTGTGGGTGGGTGAAAAGCGGACGTCCCAGCCTAGGCTGGGACGCTCGGTGAACAGAAGCGCCCGGAGGCGCCGTTCACTTGCGGAGGTTGAGCTTGGCCAGGAGCGCGTTGTAGCGATCCAGGTCAGACGACTTCAGGTAC
>DBCR01000058.1:43506-53513 GCA_002293125.1 Opitutia bacterium UBA953 | reverse complement strand
ATGGTCTCCGCGGGCGGTCTTCAGCTGGGGCTGGGTGGCAAATTGGATGAGGGGATGGTTGCTCATGGCTGGTGTTCTTGGTCTTTCATCAGGTCCGGTCTGCGTTGCTTTGTCTTCTCTATTTGCCTTTCCCGACGCCATTTTTCGATTTCGGCGTGATTTCCTCCTAGGAGGACGGGGGGCACCTCGAGACCATCGTAAACAGCGGGTCGGGTGAACTGCGGAAAGGCGAGCAACTTGCCGTTGTAACTATCCCCAGTCAAGGAGTTTTCCTCCCCGAGCACCCCGGGGAGCTGCCGGCCGAGGCAATCGACCAGGACGCAGGCGGGCAAAGTGCCGTTAGTAAGCACATAATCGCCGATTGAGACCTCCCGGGTGACCTTCCGGTCCCGGAAACGTTGGTCGATGCCCTCATAATGACCCGAAATGAGAATCAAATGGCTCTTTTGAGCCAGTTCCTTGGCCAATTTGTTCGTCAATTGTTCACCGTCGGGGCAGAGATAGATGACTTCGCAGTCCGGGGTGGCTAGGGCGTCGACGGCGTCGAACAGGGGCTGGCAGCTCATGAGCATGCCGGGGCCGCCGCCGTAGGGCATGTCGTCGACCTTGCGGTGCTTGTCCTTGGAATAGGCGCGGAGGTCGTGGGCCTTGAAGGCGATCAGGCCCTTATCGATGGCCTTTCCGATGACGGACTCCTGGAGGAAGCCGTCGGCCATGGCCGGGAAGAGGGTGACTAGGTCGATGCGGATGGCCACGGTGAACGCAGTCATCCAACAGCCGAAAGGCCGCCGAGCGCAAGCCGTCCTTCCGGCGGCTTACTTCTTCTTCGGCTTGGCCTCGGAGCGCTGGTCCATCCGGACGCCAGCTTCCGCGGGGACTGGCTTGCCGACTTTCTCGACATCGGAGGTGAACAGATATTTCCACACGTCTTCCTGCAGGGGTCGTCCTTGGGCGTCCTTGGGCGAGCCCTTGCTCGGCGTCACGTAGCCGTGCGCGGCGCCGGCCTGCTTCTTTTCGTCGCCCTTCATCGGAGCGTCGGCGATGAGGCGGCGCGAATGACCATAGGGAGCTTTCTCCGTTTCGGCGTTCACGATGGGTCCGTAGGCGTTGAGGCGCAGCATCAGCCACGAGCGCTGGTAATGGTCGCCAGTCCAGCCGCTGTCGAGGACGTGGGTATAACCGAAGAAGCGGTTGAGCGGCGTCGCCGACGGACCAGCCTGCCAGTCTTCGGTGTTGTCGCGCGGGCCGCAGAACATGATCACGCGCGCGACCTGCTGGTGCATCGCGAAACGCGCGGAGGAGGTGGCGCCGTGCGAGGAGCCGCCGACGACGACCTTGGTCCAGTCGAGTTCCTTGCCGCCGGCGGCGAGGAACTGTTCCCAACGGCCCTGCGGGTGCTTCTTCACGAGCCACTGGACCATCCGCGTGGCGCGGCCCTTGGCGGAATCAGCTTCGGCGATCTCGACCGACTTCGAGGCGTCGACGCCGGCGGTGGCTTCGAGGCGGATGTTGCCGAGGTGCTGCGTGTCGGCCGGCACGGTGTTCAGCTTGCCGAACCAGCCGCGGGCGTAATGGACGCTGATATGATGGTAGCCGTAGCCGTTGACCTTCTCGGCGATGACGGCGTTATGGCCCATCAGCCAGACGACGAGCTGGCCGCGGGGCACGACGCGCGTGTCGACGTCGGCGGTCTGCACGTCGGCCGGCTTGCCCTTGCTCTCCAGCCCGAACTCGATGTCGGGGTAAGACTTCGCGGACGGGTCGACCTCGCTGGCGCGCACCGTGAGGTGGTAAGCCTGGGGCTTCGGGTCGTTGAACTTCACCGGGGCAGCGTCGACAATCGAAGCGACGAAGCCGAGGGACAGGTAGGCGAGGGCGGTACGCATGGGGTTGAGCTCTAGATGCCCGCACCGCCTAGGGATGGCAAGACCGACCGCTTACTTGGGCAGCTTCGAATCCACGTAGTCGAGGGCTTTCTCGACCACGGCCTTCGGGGCCCACTGGTGGCCGCCTTCGAATTCGAAGACCTGCAGGCGATCGCCCTGCGTCTCGCGCAGCTGCTTGATCTCGCCGCGGTTGCTATCCTTGGTGCCCATGGTCAGGGCGACCGCGGGGATCTGCACGCCGCGCAGTCCCTGGATGCCGTTGTCGAGTTGGCCGGCGCCGGCGCCTTGCAAGACCACGCCGCCGAAACCATCACCAATGCTGGCGAAGACCGAGCTCGCGCGCGCGCCTCCAGAAAAGCCCGTGCACACCTTGCGGCCGGCGGCGATGCGGAAGCGCTTCTCGGCGTCCTGGTTGGCGGCGAGAAAATTGCCGACGCTGGGGTCCCACGGACCGTTCTTGGATTCGTCGAGGAGGATGGCGATGTAGCCGTGCTTCTTGATCCAGTCGGCCATGTTACCCATCGACGCGTTGCCGCCGGGCGAGGCGACGAAGATCGCGGGCCAGCTCTTGGTCGCGTCACCGTGATAGCCCTTCGGCAAGACGACGCGGTAGTGGTAGACGCCGGAATATTTCGAGTAGCCGCCATTGTGGTCGCAGGCGATGCGCGTCTCGACGCCTTCCTTGACGACGAGGCCCTCGGGGGTCGTCCGTGACGCGGGGGTCGCCGGTTCGGCGGCGCCGACGACGGCGGAGAGTAGGACAAGGAGCAGGGCGGGGTACCGGCGCATGATGAAGGGGTAGCCGCGAACCGCTCCGAGGGCAAGCGTGGTTGCGGCTTGGAAGCGGCCTCCGCTTGCTTCATAGCCTTACGCCGTGCCTCGCTCCGTCGCCCAAGTCCCCGTACTCGAAGTCTCCCGCTTGCGGATCGCGCGCGAGGACGAGGTCATCTTACGTGGACTCAATTGGCGCGTGGAGCCCGGGCAGCATTGGGTGATGCTCGGACCGAACGGCTCGGGTAAGTCTTCGCTTCTCGCCGCGCTCACGGGATACTTCGCGCCGACCTCTGGTTCGCTCGCCGTCCTCGGCGAGACGTTCGGTCGTAGTGATTGGCGGGAACTGCGACGGCGCATCGGCCTCGTGGGTCCGTCCGTCGCCGCGATGATCCAGCCTGCCGAGCCGGCGCTGTCCGTCGTGGCCGGCGGTGTCGATGGCCTCATCAATCTCTGGCGCCGGCCGAAGCCCGCGACGCACGCGCTCGCGCTCCGTCTGCTGCGCTTGCTCAAGGTCGGCGGACTCGCGGCTCGCCCGTGGGGTCACCTTTCCCAAGGCGAACGCCAGCGCGTGCTTATCGCCCGCGCCTTGGCCTCCGACCCCGCGCTGCTGATCCTCGACGAGTCGTGCGCGGGCCTCGATCCCATCGCCCGCGCCGAGTTCCTCTCTTTGGTGAAGCGTCTGCCGAAGCTCAAGCCGGGTCTGTCCATCTTGTTCGTCACGCACCACGTGGAGGAGATTCTGCCGGTCTTCACCCATGTCCTGCTGTTGCGGAACGGGGTCGCCCTCGCTGCCGGCAAGATGGCCGACGTCCTGAAGCCTGCCGCGCTATCGAAGCTTTTCGGACGCAAGGTGCGCCTGACTAAAGGGCGGGCCGGATGGTCGCTGGATGTCGTCGGGAAGTAGGTGGTAGGGCGGTTTGACCGCTTTCGACTTCCCCTTAACCCTTGCTTCGTCCTACTTCATCTTCCTTAGCAATCAATGCCTTCACCGTTCGACAACCTCCTCCCCCGCTATGACGCCGTCGTCATCGGCGCCGGTCTCGGCGGGATGACCGCGGCGAACAACCTCGCGAAGTTCGGCCGCAAGGTGCTCCTCCTCGAGCACCATTACCAGCTCGGCGGCCTGGCCACCTTCTTCAAGCGCGCCGGCGGCCACGTCTTCGACATCTCCCTGCACGGCTTCCCGCACGGGATGATCAAGTCCACGCGCCGTTACTGGACCAAGGAGATCTCGGACCGCATCCACCAGCTCAGCGACGTCCGCTTCATCAACCCCGATTTCGACGTCCGCACGACCTTCGACCGCGCCGACTTCACGCGCATCCTCATCGAGCAGTTCAAGCTTTCCGCCGAGACCGTCGAGGCCTTCTTCGCGCACCTCCGCGAGATGAACTACTACGACAACGACCCGCGCACCACGCGCCAGCTCTTCGAGCAGTTCTTCCCCGGCCGTCCCGACGTCCAGCGCCTCCTCCTCGAGCCCATCGCCTACGCCAACGGCTCCACCCTCGACGACCCCGCGATTACTTTCGGCATCGTCTTCTCGAACTTCATGTCGAAGGGCGTGTTCATCTTCCAGGGCGGCACCGACACCATGATCAACCTCATGACCGCCGAGATGAAGGCCAACGGGGTCGACATCCGTCGCAACGTGCTCGTCGAGAAGGTCCTCGTCGAGAAGGATGCTTCTGGCCGCCGTCGCGTCGTGGGCGTGAAGCTCCGCGGCACGCGCCTCGGCGAAGAAGCCGAGGTCGCCTGCGCCACCGTCGTCTCGAACGCCAACATCAAGGATACCGTCCTCAAGATGGGCGGGGAGGATGCCTTCGAGGCTCCGTTCCTTGAGGAAGCCAAGAAGGTCCGCGTGAACACTTCTTCCTGTCAGGTCTACATGGGCGTGCGCGAAGGCGAAACCATCCCGCACATCGGTGACCTTGTCTTCACCTCCGAAGCCAAGCCGTTCTCCAGCCACGAGCTCGTCGACTTCCACACGACCTCCCGCACCTACTCGGTCTACTACCCGGACACTCGTCCGCATACCAGGAAGCCGCGCTATGCGATCGTCACGTCGGTCAACCAGAAGTGGGACGACTGGGCGCATCTCTCCGAAGCCGACTACGCCGCGAACAAGGCACGCGTCGTCGAGGAATCCTTCAAGGGCCTCGAGAAGTTCATCCCCGACATCCGTTCCAAGGTCGACCACGCCGAGGCCGCCACGCCGCGTACGGTGAACCGCTACGTGCGCCACGTGGCCGGTACGTCGTTCGGCACCAAGTTCGAAGGCCTCAAGGTCTCGATGGCCCTGCCTGAGCAGGTCGGCGGTTTCTATCACGCCGGCAGCGTCGGTATCATCATGTCGGGTTGGCTGGGTACCATCAATTACGGCGTGATCGTCTCGGCCAAGGCGGACGCCTACCTGCGTGAGCCGAACGCCGACCCGCTCGGCGAGGCCGCGGCGAGTGCGGGGGTCTGAGGGCGTTCCGACGGCTTGACGGTCGACCTGAAATGGTGAATCTCCGGGCATGGCCAAAGACTCCAAGGACGAAGGCATCTTGAAGAAGCTCGAGCACGGGCTGGAATATTTCATCTTCGCCAGCCGCTGGGTGCAGGCGCCGATTTACGTCGCGCTGATCTTCGCGGCCTTCGCCTACGCCTGGAAGAGCGTGGAAGAGTTGATGCATCTCCTCCACGGATTTTCCGCCGCGTCCGAGAGTAAGATCATGCTCGGGATCCTCTCGCTGGTAGACATCTCCATGGTGGCGAACCTCGTCAACATGGTCGTCGTCGGCGGCTACGTAACCTTCGTCTCACGCATCGACTTCGGCGATAGCGGCGATCGCCCGGACTGGCTCGACCATATCAACGCCAACACCCTCAAGGTGAAGCTCGCGGGTAGCCTCGCCAGCATCTCGGCTATCCACCTGCTCAAGAGCTTCATCGATATTACCGCGTCTGCCGCCGAAAGCCCCATGTCGGCGGGCCAGGAGAAGGTGATTTTCTGGCAGGCCATCATCCACGGCGTATTTCTGGCCTCGATGATCCTTTTCGCCTGGGGCGAGAAGATGCAGCGGCACGATAATCACTGAGCCTTCGGCGCGAGGTCGCTGACCCAGCCGACCAGGTAGCGTTGGCGTTCGGCCGACCAGCCGTAGTGAATCCGCAGGCGCTCGCCCGCAGGATTCGGCTTGGTGTCGATCGTTGCGTTCAGCATGACCTTCCGTCCCTGGTGGGTCACGCGCATCGCGGCCTTGCCGGTGAGACCCTGGCGGGTCGGGTGGCGCAGGTGCGGCGGAATCTCGTCCCCTTCGCAAGCGCTGCCCTGGCCGCCTTCCATCCGCACCATGCGCATGAAGTCCAAGGCGCGCATGGCCGAGTGGATGTGCTCGAAGCAATCGAACTCACAGGCCATGCCAGCGTCGATAGCCGACTCCAGGATGACGTGATCCTCCATGCTGGGCATGCAGCACGCCCAGGCGAGGAAGTGGCCCACGTTCGGCTGGTGGCCGGGCACGCGGTGGCCTTGGATCTCCTGCTTCGGCCGGCGGACTTTTTCCTCGCGCACCTCCGACCCAAGGCCGGCCACGATCGCCTGGACGACCGCTTTGTCCGCGGCGCGGAAGTCGAAGGTGACCTCGTTCATGCGGCCATCGACGCCGGTTGGCCCCGAGTCGTCACCGGCGATGCGCACGCCGATGTCGCCATGGAGCTCCGGTCCGCTCAGGCGGACGCAGTCGCCGTAAGCCGGCAGCACGAAGAACGTGGGCAGGCCTTCGTCCGCGCCGCCGAGGGCCTCAAGGCGTTCGCGGAGTTCCATGGCGGGGAAGGGAGTACGGAGGCGACGTCGGAGCAGCGGGCGTGGGCGGGAAGGAGCGGGGGAGTGGCGTTTCATGGTTTGGTTTTAAGAAGAAGTGAGGGAATCCCTGCCGTGCGGTCCGTGGGAAAACGGCGCGCGGCTGGGAGGGTGAGCAATGGAATGGAAGGATCGGACAGGGACGCCGGGGTGGGCGGAGAACTGGCCGAGGACGCTACTATGCCCGGCCGTCGAAGCTTGTCCAGCGGGCCGCCGGAGGTTTCTGAAAATAATATAACCCCCGGATTTATGGGCAAAAAGAAGGGCTCCCCGGTCGGGGAGCCCATGGGGGCCGTCGGCCTGGCTGGCTTAGTGGGCTTTTTTCGCCACCGGGATGCGCATGCCGTAGAAGCTCCGATAGACAAAGAAGAGGGCGACCAGGAAGATCGCGCTCCCGAGGAGCAGCTTCGGTCCGGCCGGCATCTTCACCGCGATCTCGACGGCGAGCAGGCCGAAGAGCGTCGTGAACTTGATGACGGGGTTGAGGGAGACCGATGACGTGTCTTTGAACGGGTCGCCGACCGTGTCGCCGACGACCGTGGCCGCGTGGAGAGGCGTGCCCTTCGCCTTCATGTCGACCTCGACGATCTTCTTGGCGTTATCCCAAGCGCCGCCGGCGTTAGCCATGAAGATCGCTTGGAAGAGGCCAAAGAAGGCCATGCCCACCAGGTAGCCGATGAAGAAGAACGGGTCGAATAGCGCGAGGGACAGCGAGAAACAGAAGATGACGATGAAGATGTTCGTCATGCCCATCTGCGCATACTGCGTGCAGATGCGGACGACTTCCTTGGAGGACTCGGTCGTCGCCGTCGTCGCGCTGAGGTTCATGTTCTCCTTGATGTAGACCACCGCGCGGTAGGCGCCGGTCACGACGGCCTGCATCGAGGCGCCCGTGAACCAGTAGATCACCGCGCCGCCCATGAGGAGGCCCATGAGGGCCTCGGGGTGGACGAGCGAGAGTTTCTCCAGGACGTTGAACTTCGCGTCCACCGCCTGATAGTGTTCCTGCAGCATCATGATGATGCCGAAGACCATCGTGGTCGCGCCCACGACCGCGGTGCCGATGAGCACCGGCTTGGCGGTCGCCTTGAAGGTGTTGCCGGCGCCGTCGCCCTTCTCGAGCTGGTGCTTCGCTCCTTCGAAGTCGGGGCGGAAGCCGAAGTCGCGCTCAAGCTCAGTGGCGATGCCGGATTGCTTCTCGATCTGCGAAAGCTCGTAGACGGACTGGGCGTTGTCCGTCACCGGGCCGAAGGAGTCGACCGCGATGGTGACGGGCCCCATGCCCAGGAAGCCGAAGGCGACGAGGCCGAACGCGAAGATCGGAGCGGCGAAGGCGAATTTCATCGGCATCAGGCCGGCGACGGCCGGATGGGCCGAAAGCAGGTAGGCGCCGAACATCAGGCCGAGGATGCAGAGCCCGGTCCAGAAGGCGGAGTAGTTGCCCGCGACGAGGCCGGAGAGGATGTTAAGCGAGGCGCCGCCTTGGTTGGACGACGTCACGACTTCCTTCACGTGGCGGCTCTCGGTCGAGGTGAACACCTTGGTGAATTCCGGAATGAGCGCCCCCGCGAGCGTGCCGAGCGAGATGATCGTGGACAGCACCCACCAGAGTCCGCCGCCGAGGTCGGATAGGAGGAAGTAGCTGGCGAGGTAGGTGATCGCGATCGAAACCAGTGAGCTGATCCAGACGAGGTTCGTCAGCGGCTGCTCGAGGTTGAAGTCCTTGGACTGGCCCCAGACGGCGCGGCTCACGGCGTCGTTGATCCAGTAGCTGAGTAGCGACGTGATCACCATCAGGATGCGCATGGCGAAGAGCCAGATGATGAGGGTCGCGCACAGCGCGGGATTGGCGGCTAGGGCGAGGGCGAGGAAGGCGATGAGCGCTACGCCGGTGACGCCGTAGGTCTCGAAGCCGTCCGCGGTCGGACCGACGGA
The DNA here is from genome assembly GCA_002293125.1 of Opitutia bacterium UBA953. Classification (GTDB taxonomy): domain Bacteria; phylum Verrucomicrobiota; class Verrucomicrobiia; order Opitutales; family UBA953; genus UBA953. Next base: position 45,071 of record DBCR01000058.1, on the reverse strand, counting down.
ATCTCCCGCGTTGTCGCCCGTGCAGTCGGCGATCACGCCGGGGTTACGGGGATCGTCCTCCGGCAGCTTGAACTCGATCTTCATCAGGTCGGCGCCGATGTCCGCAATCTTGGTGAAGATACCGCCGCAGATACGGAGGGCGGCGGCACCCAGGGATTCGCCGATGGCGAAACCGATGAAGCAGGGCCCGGCGAGGTCCTTGGGCAGGAACAGGAGGATCCCGATCATGAAGAAGAGCTCGATGGCGACGAGCAGGAGGCCCACGCTCATGCCGGACTTGAGCGGGATGAGCAACGTGGCGAGCGGATTGCCGCGCAGCGCGGAGAAGGCCGCGCGCGAATTGGCGACGGTGTTGATGCGGATACCGAACCAAGCGACGCCGTAGCTACCAAGGATACCGAGGACCGAAGCCGCGAGGATCACCGCGACAGAGGAAGCGTCCTTGTGCTCGAGGCCGGCGAAGTAGTAGGTCATGCAGCCAGCGATGAGCACCCAGAGGCCGGCCAGGAATTTGCCCTGCTGCCAGAGGTAGGTCTTACACGTCTCCCAGATGATATCGGAGACGTCCGACATCGAGCGGTGGACGGGGAGCGCCCGCGTCTGCAGGTACTGCCACCATCCGTAGACGGTCGCAAGGGCGCAGACGACCAGGCCGAACCACAGGATCTGATGGCCGGTGAGCGCACCATTCAGGAACGTCGTTTTCGCCAGGTCGGGGATTCGGATGTCCGCTTCGCCGGCGCGGGCGAGGGCGGGGAGGGACAGCAGCAGCGCCGCCGTGAGTTTCTTCACGCAGTTCATGGTAGGGTAGGGGTAGGAGTAAGACCGAGGGGTACGATCAAGGTTCCAGTTGTCGGTGATTATCCCTCCGCCTGCGAGGGGAATCTCCTTACGACCGTTTTCATTTGTAATCGTTTAGTAACTCGCCCGGGCGCACATGTGGCTCGACCTCTTTCCGCCGCGCGATACCTCTGACGCATGCCCCGCTTCCTGCTCCTGGCCGCCCTGTTGCCGCTCGCGCTCGCCGCCGCGCCCGACCCGTATCCCGTCAGCCCTGCGACCGCCGCCGTGCCGCACCCGGCCGCCGACGCCCCGGGCTTCGCCCCGCTCTTCAACGGCAAGGATCTTGCCGGCTGGAAGACCAAGGGCAACTGGGTCTATGACACGGATGGCACCGTGACGCTGAAGCCGCGCCCCGGAGAGACGGGCTGGAAGCGTTTCGACGCCTATATTTTCACGGAGCGTAAGTACCGCGACTTCGTCCTCGATCTGGAATTCAAGATGGAGCCGACGGGCAACTCCGGCGTCTTCTTCTGCGTCGCTGATCCGCTCGACCCCGTCGCCAAGGGCATCGAGCTACAGATTCTCGATACCTTCGGACTCGCGAAGCCAGGCCATCATGACTGCGGCGGCATCATCCGCGCGATGGCCGCTTCGAAGAACATGGTGAAGGCGCCCGGTGAGTGGAACCGCTACACGCTCACGCTGAAGGACCGCCAGCTGACCGTCGACTTCAACGGTGAACGCACGATCGTCCTCGATCTGGCCACCTCGCCGATGAAGGA
>DBCR01000058.1:0-43406 GCA_002293125.1 Opitutia bacterium UBA953 | reverse complement strand
ATCCAGCGACGCGCACCCAGCCAGAGTAGCGCGGGTACCACGACGCTGAGCGCGAGCGCCCACGCGGGCTCGTCCTGACCCAGCGCGCCGATCGCTGCGAAGACGAAGCCCATCGGCAAACTGCCGCAGAGTGCCGCGAGGAGGAAAGTTCGGAAGGGCATGCGGTTCAGGCCGGCCAGGCAGGCGACCGCTTCGGGTAGGATGGGGAGGCAGCGTGAGCACGCGACGAGCCAGGCGCCGCTGGTCGCGAAAAAGTTTTCACCTTCGCGCAGGCCCGCTTCGCCAGCGATGCGTACGGCGAGCGGACGACCGAGCCAGCGGCTGAGTCCGTAAGCGATCAGTCCGGCGAGGGCCGAACCGGTCGCCGCGTAGAGCCCGCCGATGAGCGGACCGTAGGTCAGACCCAGCGCCGACATTACCAGCGTGCTCGGGATGGGCAGGAGGATGTCCGCCACGAGTAGGCCGATGCCCGCGACGCCGGCGCCGGCGCCATAACCGGCCAACCAGGCGCGCGCGCCTTGGACGGAGAACGTCGTCTCCAGCGCGTCGCCCCAAATCATAAATGGGATGATTGTCCCCGCGAGGAGGAGGACGACGGAGACGATCAGCGCGCGTGATCCGAGCAACACCTTCATGCCGGGCCGCGCAATTGGTTCCAAGGGGCCTCGCCGCTCACGTCGACCATGAAAGGTCCTTTGCTCGCACCGGGCGAAAGGATGGCGAGAATCGTCGCGTCCGCTTTCGAGACATTGAAGGTCGCGTGCACGATGCCCGCGGGGATGTGAGCGGCGTCGCCGGGCTTGAGGATGCGCTTTTCCTCTTCGACCCACTGTTCGACCTCGCCGGCGAGGACGTAGATCATCTCCTCGAGTTCGGGGTGCGTGTGGAAAGCGTGGCCTTCGCCCGCCGGCAAGGTCGCTTCGCAGACCTGCAGGTCCTTGGCGCTGGTCAGTTCGGGCCGGGTCAGCCAGTAATTGGTACGTCCTTTATACTCTTCCTTGATGGCCTCGGCCTTGGTCACGAAACGCAGGGGTTTGCTCATGCAGGTTCCTATGCCGGCTGGCCGCATGTGAGCAAGCCAGAGGGGGCGGTCATTGACAGGGAGGGACTCGGAGACGAAATGGAGGTCCCCCCAGTTACCCCCATGAAACGCACCCTATCCCTCCTCCTCGGGCTTTCCCTGTTCGCCGCGACCTCCGTCGTCGCCCAGGAAGCCAAGAAAGACGCCCCTAAGAAGGCCGCCGCTCCGGCCGTGAAGCTGCCGGCGCAGCAGCCTGATGTCGCCGCTCCGAAGTTCGACCCCAAGACCGGCGAGATCCAGACCGGTTTCGCCAAGTCCCATGAGTCCTTCGTCGCCATCGCCAAGAAGGGAGAAGCGCAGGTCGTGTTCATCGGTGACTCCATCACCGCGGGCTGGAACGGCCAGAAGGCTCTCTTCGAAAAAGAATACGGCCAGTATAAGGCCGCCAACTTCGGTATCGGTGGCGACCAGGTCCAGCACGTCCTCTGGCGCGTCGAAAACGGCGAGTTCGAAGGCATCAAGCCCAAGGCTGTCGTCCTGATGATCGGCACCAACAACGCTGGCAACCCGGCGCACACTCCGGAGCTGATTGCCAACGGTATCAAGAAAATCATCGCCGCCATCCATCAGCGCTCGCCTGACACGAAGGTGCTCCTCCTCGCGGTCTTTCCCCGTGCGGCCAAGCCGACCGACGCGCCTCGCGTGAAGAACAGCCAGGTCAATGCGATCATCGCCAAGTTCGACGACGGCAAGAAGGTGCACTTCTTCGACATCGGCGCAAAATTCCTGACCGCCGACGGTACGCTTGAGAAGTCGGTCATGCCTGACCTGCTGCATCTGAACGCCGCCAGCTACCAGATCGAAGCCGACGCGATCCGCGAGAAGCTTGCTTCGCTCGTCAAATAAGCCGCGCGTAGGCGCCGAAGCCGGGCCGGTCCTCGTCGAGGGCCGGCCCTTTTCATGTCCGCCTTACTTGCCCCAGCCGGCTGGCAGGTTCGGGAGCGTCGCCGACAGGATCTCGTGGATCGCGGTGCGCTCGTCATCCGGAAGATGTCCGAAGGAAGGCGATGGCGGGAAGGCGCGGAGACCGGAGGACAGCCGCAGCAGGATGATGTCGTGCAGTTCCTTCGGCAGTGTCGCGAAGCTCTCCGAGTAGATCAGCGGGCTGCAGCGGTAACGGAAGAGGCGGGTCCGTAGGTCGAGGTCGCGCAGTGAGCGACCTTTCGCATCCGGCTTGCGCGTCTTGGCGTAGGCCGGGGCGAAGACGCCGTCGCCTTGGATGCCGCCGGCGGGCCAGGCGGCCTCGTCGCGGCAGAGCAGGGCGTCGAGGACCTTCGCGGCTTGGCTATCAAAGACGACGACGCACGAGCCCTGGGGCGGCGCGTCCTTCGGCAGGCCGAGAATCTCGCGCATGGCAGGCCAGCGGTGGAGCGCGATACGTGCGTCCTGGTTGGCCTTCGAGAGGACGTTATGCACGTGCACCTGATGGTCATGCATCAGCAGCGGCACGACGTCGCTTGTCTTGAGGAGGTAGCGTCGGGTGTCGACGACGCCTTCAAGACTCAGGAGATTACGGGTCGGTTGGGCGGCCGGACCTTCGAAGTCATCGATCTTCTTGCCCGTCAGGTTGCCGCGATGTTCGAAGGGCGCCTTCGTCCCGGTGACATACCAGCCGCCCCAGCGTTCGGCGAGCGGGGTCGAGGGGGCGATGTTGGAACTGCCGGAGCCGCTGAGCGGTTCGCCGTTCGCGTCGGGGAAGACGGAGCGCGTCCGCAGGGACGGCGTATGCTCATGCCGGGAATGGCACAGCAGGCAGTCGCCACTGCGTGCGAGCAGAGGCTCCTCCTTCGTGGCATGCGGTTCGAAGACATAAAAAGTGGCGCCCAGCTTGGCGTCGAACACTGCGACCTCGAAGGCGCCGGTCGGGGACCAGCCGATGTAGGCCTCATCGGAGAAGTAGAGCACGCGCGGGGTCTCTGGATTGATGAGTTCACGCTGGAGGCTCGTCTTGCTGAAGACGAAGATCTGGGATTCGACGGGCACGCCCAGCTCGTCGAGCAGCCACTGGAGCCGCTTCTTCGCCGGCATGGAGCGGATCTCCATGGCGCGGCTCTGGAACTTGGCGCTGATCGCCGTCGCGGGGTCGTTCGTCGGCGTGGCCGAGTAGTTGATCGGTGGCTCCTCAAAGGGCTCGACCTGCTGCCCCTGCGCGCCGGGCGTCAGCGGACCAATCAGTCCGGCGACAAGCAGGATGCGAAGGAGGGAGGGCACGTCATCATCATAGCCGACCCGCCCTCCCGCACAAGGGGTTAACGGCGGATGCCAAGGTGGAGCTTGCGCAGGGCGGCGGCCTCGATTTGTCGGATGCGCTCGCGGGAGACGCCCTGGAGCTGGCCGATGGCGTCGAGCGTCAGCTCTTCGCCGTCCAGCCCGTGGCGGAGGCGGGTCACCTCGAGCTCGCGGGGCGTCAGCTGCGCCAGGACTTCGCGGAGCGCGTCCTTGAAGTCGGCGGCTTCCGCGTGCGCGGCCGGCGTCGTGGCGTCATCATCCTTCAGCGTGTCGCCGAACGTGGTGTCGCTTTCTTCGCCGAGGGGCGCGTCGAGGGACTGGCTGTGCTGCTGATAGCTGCGCAGCTCGATGATCTTCTCCGGGGAGCATTCCAGGAAGGCGGCGACTTCCTCCTCCTCGGCTTCGCGGCCGAGCTTCTGGATCAGCGCGGCCTCGGCCTTGCGCAGCTTCGACAGCTGCTCGTGCAGATTGCGCGGCAGGCGGACGGTGCGGCGGAGGAAATTCAGTTCGCGCATGACGGCGCTGCGGACGCCCCAGAAAGCGTAGGTGCTGAAGCGATGGCCGAGGTCGGCGTCGAAGTCACGGCCGGCGGCGAGGAGCGCGAAATTACCAGCCCCGACGAGCTCCATCATCTCTTCACGAGGGACGCGCATCTGCTTGGCGGCGTGATAAGGCAGGCGGAGGTTGCGGTTCACGAGCTCCTCGAAGGCGGCCTGGCCCGCGGGGGTGAGATCGCCGTCGGCATCCTTGCCCGCTTTGATGAGGCGGCCGAGGCGGAGTTCCTCTTCGGCGCCGAGGCGTGGCCAGCGGGCGATCTGGTTCAGGTAGCGCGTCAGGGTGTCGGCTTCGCCGGAGCGGTCCGGGGAGGTTTCGACGACGCTGACCCGGATTTCACCGAGGTCGGGGAGGTCGGAGCGGAGGAGGGAGGTGAGGGCGTCGGGCTTGGCGGTGCGGGGGGTGATGTTGTTGATCATGTGGAAAAAGAAAGGGGCCTGTATATATAGGGCTAAAAAAGGGGGGTCGGAGAGGTGTATTTACACAAGTCGTTGAATAACAACTTGATAAAAACGCATAATATTTTCTACAGGGGCCGACTGGGTCAGGTCGGGGAGGCCTGATGGGGCGCTACGGGGCTCATTATGCCCAAGTCCGCAGGTTCGTCAAAGGGGGGTGGGCATGCTTTTCTCCGCGAGGCGCTAAATGACTGCGATTGGCTGACTTTTTGGGTGGGAACGGCCGGCACTTTGGGGAGTCTATAAGGCATGCCCCGCCTCTTATCCCTTTGCGTCGCTGTGCTCGCCTGTCTGGGCCTGTCACTGTCCGCCGCTGACCGTCCGCCGAATATCCTGATGATCGTCTCCGACGATCACACTTGGACCGACTACGGCTTCATGGGTTCGAAGTCGGTCAGCACCCCGCACCTCGATAAGCTCGCGGCGGAGTCCCGCCTCTTCCCTCGAGGGTACGTCACCAACTCCCTCTGCGGTCCGAGCTTGGCTTCGATGCTGACTGGCCGCCACGTGCATCGCCACGGTATCACGGGCAACGACCCGCGCATGCCGGCTGTCCAAGGCGCGAAAAGCGCAGGCCAGGCCGCCGCGGCGAGACAGAAGAGCGCGGCCTTCCTCGAAGGGCGCGCCCAGATGATCAAGCTCTTCCAACAGTCGCCGATCTTGCCCCGCCTCCTCGGCGAGCAAGGCTACGTCAGCCTGCAGACGGGTAAGTGGTGGATGGGTCCCTATCAGACCGGTGGCTTCACCGAAGGCATGACCAAGGGCGGACGCCACGGCGACGAGGGTCTCGACATCGGCCGTAAGACCTTGGCGCCGCTGACGGATTTCATTTCTCGCGCGAAGAAGGACGGCAAGCCTTTCTTCGCCTGGTATGCGCCGATGATGCCGCATGACCCGCACACGCCGCCCGAAAGGCTGCTCGCCAAATATCGCGACAAGTCGCCGACGCCGCAGGCCGCCAGATACCACGCGATGGTGGAGTGGTTCGATGAGACCATCGGCGATATTCGTGCCCATCTGGAGAAGGAAGGCCTCACCCGCGACACCATCATCGTCTACATCGCCGACAACGGATGGATTCCGCGCACGGACATGCCGTCGGTCGATTTCGAACGCTCCAAGCAGTCGCCCTTCGACGGCGGCGTCCGTACGCCGATCTTCGTGAGCTGGCCCGGACGCATCAAGCCGACGGTCATGGCCGAGGCCGCCAGCGCGGTGGATATCCTGCCGACTTTGCTCAAGCTCGTCGGCGCCCCCGTGCCGGCTGATGGTGACGGGCTCGACTTGCTCGACGACGCCGCCCTGAAGGCGCGACCGTTCGTCGCGGGTCAAAATTCGACGCACGACATCCTCGATCTCGCCCGTCCCGCGGCCAGCTTGCGTTACCGCTGGCTCGTCGCCGGCGACCTCAAACTGATCGTCTCGAGCGGCCTCAAGACCGGCACGACCCAGCACGGTTCCGCCGACGCCATCGAGCCGCCGCGCCTCTTCGACCTCAAGGCCGACCCCTACGAACTGCGCGACCTCGCCGCCGAACGTCCTGATGACGTGAAGCGCCTGATGACCCAGCTCGACGGTTGGTGGACTGGCCGCTGATCGCTCCTTCTCTTATCATCATGAATACCCAACGCCTCCTTCTCGCCGCGCTCGTCGTTGCGCTCGTCGGCTGTCAGTCCACCGATACCTCCGCACCCGCGCCGAAGGCCGCCACCAAGGCTGCGCCGAAGCCAGCCCCCGCTCAGTATGTCTTCTACGTCGGCACCTCCGGTGCCAAGGCGCCAGGCATCCTGCGCTGTGTGCTCGACGGCAAGACTGGCAAGATCTCGGTCCCGACCGTCGCCGCCGAAGCCAAGTCCGCTTCTTACGTCGCGCTCAGCCCGGACGCTAAGTTTCTTTACGCCACCGCCGAGGGCGCCGAGGGCGCCGTCGCCGCCTATGCGGTGGAAGGCGACAAGCTGCGCCTGCTCAACACCGAAGCCACCAAGGGCAAAGGACCGACGCACCTCGTCGTCGACGCCGCCGGCCGTAACCTGGTCGTGGTGAATTACGGTTCTGGATCGACGACCGCCTTGCCGATCAAGGCCGACGGTTCCTTTGCGCCCGCGACCTCTTCGATTCAGCATGTCGGTTCGGGCCCGAACGCTGGCCGTCAGGCTGGTCCGCACGCCCACGGCGTCTACTTCCACCCGAAGAATGGCCGCGCTTACGTCGCCGATCTCGGTACGGATGACATCTTCATCTTCAAGTTCGATGCCGAGAAAGGGCTGCTCACGCCGAACAAGCCGAAGTCCGGCCGCGTCACTGCCGGCGAAGGCCCGCGTCACCTGGCCTTCCACCCCAGCGGTAAGTTCGCCTACGTGAACACCGAGATGGGTCTCAACGTCGTCGCCTTCTCGGTCGAACGTAACGGTGGCCTCAGGGAGATCCAGAGCCTGCCCACGCTGCCGGCAGGCGCCGATAAGAAAGGCGTCTCCACGGCGGAGATCTTCGTCCGCCCCAACGGCAAGACGCTCTACGTCTCCAATCGTGGGCATGACTCCATCGCCGTCTATGCCATCGCCCAGGACGGCAAGCTCACGCTGCTCCAGCACATGCTTGGCACGCCCGCCACCCCGCGCGGCTTCGGCCTCAGCGCCGACGGTCGCTGGCTCGTGTGCGCCGGCCAGAAGTCCGGTACGCTCAACGCTTACCGTATCGGCCAAGACGGCAAGCTGACCGACACCAAGCAGTCGGTCGAGGCCGCCGCCGCCGCCGCGGTCGTGTTCGTACCTTGATCCGTCTGTCGCCGCATGCGTCGTAGTCCTCTTCTTGTCAGCCTGCTCGCGGCGGCGTCCCTCGGCGCTGCGCCGGTCGACTTCGCCCATGAGGTGGTGCCGATCCTGCGCAAGCATTGCGGCGAGTGTCACACGGGCGACAAGAAGAAGGGCGGATTCTCGATGAATACCCGCGCCTCGCTGCTCGAAGGCGGCGAGAACGGCGCCGTCGTGTCTTTGGTCCAGGCGCAGCAGAGCAAGCTCCTTGAAGCGGTCGCCAGCGCCGATCCGGATATCCGCATGCCGCCCAAGGGCGACCGGCTGAGTCCGGCCGAAGTCGCCACGCTCCGCACGTGGATCGAGCAGGGTGCCGTGTGGACCGAAGGCTTCGCCTTCAAGCAACCCGCCTATGAGCCGCCGCTGCGTCCGCGTCAGCCTGTGCTCCCCGCCGCCAAGGCTGGCCGCACGCACCCGATCGACCGCGTGCTCGATGGTTGGCTCGCGGAGAAGGGCGCCCCGCCGCCGCCGCCGGCGGACGACGCGACTTTCCAGCGTCGCGTTTCGCTGGACCTCGTCGGCGTGCTGCCTTCCGCCGAGGAGGCGCAGGCCTTCGCCGCCGATCGCCGTCCCGACAAGCGTGTCCAGCTCGTACGTGCGCTGCTCGCGCGCGACGTCGACTACGCCGACCATTGGATGGTCTTCTGGAACGACCTCCTGCGCAATGATTACGCCGGCACGGGTTACATCGACGGCGGCCGTAAGCAGATCACCCACTGGCTCTACCTTTCGCTGCTGGCTAATAAGCCCTACGACCGGTTCACGCGTGAACTCGTCGCTCCTTCCTCGGATAGCGAAGGGTTCGCGAAGGGCATCATCTGGCGCGGCGCCGTGAGCGCCGCTCAGATGCCCGAGCTCCAATATTCGCAGAGCGTCTCGCAGACCTTTCTGGGCATCAACATGAAGTGCGCCTCCTGCCACGACAGCTTCGTCGACCGCTGGAAGCTGCGCGACGCCTACGGCCTCGCCGCGATCTACTCGGACCAACCGATGGAGCTCGTGCGCTGCGACATCCCGACGGGCAAGCCCGCCGCCGCCGCCTGGCCTTTTCCTGAACTCGGTCAGGTCGACGCCACGAAGCCGCGCGATGAACGCCTCGCCCAGCTCGCCGCACTCATCACCCATCCGGAGAACGGCCGCTTCCAGCGCACCATCGTCAACCGCCTCTGGCATCGCCTCATGGGCCGCGGCATCGTGCATCCCGTCGACGCCATGCAATCGCGGCCTTGGAATCAGGATCTGCTCGATGTCCTCGCCAACCGCCTCGTCGAATCCAAGTACGACCTCAAGGCCGTGCTCGAGTTCATCGCGACCTCGCAGGCCTACCAGTCGCGCGCCGAGGTTCTCGCCCGCGACGCCGAAGATAAAGACTATGTGTATCGCGGGCCGCGCGCCAAGCGCCTCACCGCCGAGCAGTTTGTCGACGCCGTCTGGCGCCTGACCGGCACCACGCCGGCGAAGATCGAGCTCAAAGTCCCACGGGCCAATCCTGCTGCGGCTTCGGCCAGGAAGCCCGTCATCGAGCCGTTGGTCGCCGCCCCGATCTGGTCGGGTGACATTGCGGGCGGCCGCCTACCCGCGGCCGGTGAGATGCGTTCCTTCCGCCACCAGCTCGTGCTGGCTGCCGACGTGGACTTGGCCACGTGCGTGATCACTTGCGACAACGGCTTCGACCTTTACGTCAACGGCAAGAAGATCGGCTCGGGCGACAATTGGGCCGACCCGAAGAGCTTCGATCTCTCCGCGGCCTTGCTGAAGGGCGCCAACCAGTTCGTGATCGTCGGTAGCAACGCGGGCTCCTCGCCGAATGTCGCCGCGCTCTTCTTCCAGGTGAACGTCTCGCTCAAGGGCGGTGCGCGCGTGAGGATGGCCACCGACGCCTCCTGGGAATGGACGAAGAGCGTACCGAACGCCCGCGGCACCTTTGCCGCCGCCGGCAAAGCCAAGGCCGCCACCAAGGCCGCGGAGGTCGTCTGGCAGCCGGTCTCGCTCGTGAAGAGCGAGGCGTGGCGCAAAGCCGAAGTCCGCATGGCCGAGATGCTGGCCGGCGTCGATGGCACGAGTAGCCTGCCGGCGCGCGCGAGTCTGATGAAGTCCGATATGCTGCAGCGGGCGTTAGGCCGTCCGAACCGCGAGCAGATTGTTTCAATGCGTCCGAATGAACTCAGCACGCTTGAGGCCATCGACCTTTCCAACGGCCAGGCGCTGACGAGCCTCCTCGCCGCGGGCGCGGCCAAGCTGAAGAAGCGAAAATGGTCGTCGCCCGAAGATCTCGCGCGCTGGCTCTACGTGTCCGCGTTGAGCCGTGAACCCGCCCCGGCCGAACTCAAGGTCGCCGCCGGCATGGTCGGCCCCGATCTTTCCGAGCAAGGCATCGCGGACCTGCTTTGGGCCGTCTGCATGCTCCCCGAATTCCAGACCATCCGCTGATCGCCATGAACTCCCCGCTGCCGCTTGACCCTTCCTTGCCCGAGCCGCTCGCCCGTCGCGAATTCCTGCGCATGCTCGCCGCCGCCGGCGCCGCGACATTATCGATGAGCGCGCCGCGTCTCCTCGCCGAGAGCGAGAAGATCGTGCAGCCCGCCGCTTCGGCCGATTCCTGCATCCTCATCTGGCTCGCCGGCGGCATGGCCGCCCCGGAGACCTTTGATCCGAAGCGTTACGCGCCCTACGAGAAGGGACTCTCGTATGAGCGCGTGCTCAGCACCTTCCCGGCGATTCCCACTTCTGTCGACGGCGTCCGGATCTGCCAAGGGCTCGAGAACATCGCGCAGGTCATGGATCGCGGGACGTTGATCCGTTCGGCGGTGCAGCCCGACCTCGGTAGCATCCTTCACTCCCGCCACCAGTTCCATTGGCACACCGGCTACGTCCCTCCGCAGACGGTCGCCTGTCCGCACATCGGAGCCTGGATGGCCCGCGTGCTCGGACCGCGCAATCCGGTGATGCCCGCCTTCATCAACATCGGCCAGCGCCTCGAAGGGGTCGGCGAAAGCGAGGAGCTGAAGTCCTTCACCACCGCCGGTTTCTTTGGCGGTGAATACGGGCCGATGAACCTGCCGTTTCCTGAGGAGGCCGCCGCCGCCGTGCGTCCGCCCAAGGGCATGGATGCCGGGCGTTTCGTGAACCGCGACCGCGAGTTCCGCCGACTCGTCGACGCGACGCCCAGCCGCGACCTGCTCAGCGACCATCAGCATGAGTCCATGCTGCGCTCCATGGACAACGCCTATCGCCTGCTCAGCGCCAAGGAACGTTCCGCTTTCGACATCACGCTCGAGACGCCCGAGGTGCAGAAGGATTATGACACCGGCCGCTTCGGACGCGGCTGCCTGCTGGCCCGTCGCCTCGTCGAGAACGGCGCCCGCTTCGTCGAGGTCACCACCGAGTACGTGCCGTTCTTCCAGTGGGACACGCATGGCAAGGGCCATGAGACCGTCGCGAAGATGCACGCCGAGATCGACCGTCCGATCGCGCGCCTCATCCGCGACCTCGAGCAGCGCGGTTTGCTCGAGCGCACGCTGGTCATCATCGCCAGCGAATTCAGCCGCGACGCCATGATCGAAGGTCGCCCTGGCTCCAAGGCCAAGGACCAGGCCTTCAATAAATCGGGCGTCATGACGAGCCCTGACCACTACGGCCTGCATCGTCACTTCACCGGCGGTACGAGCGTCGTCATGCTCGGTGGCGGCGTGAAGAAGGGGCATGTCTACGGTGCGACCGCCGATGAGCGTCCGCTCGTCGCGATCAAGGACCCCGTGTCGATTTCGGACATGCACGCCACGATTTTCCGCGCCATGGGCATCAGTCCTAAGACCGCCTTCGACATCGAAGGTCGCCCCTTCTACGCGACGGTCGACGGCAAGGGCGTGCCCATCCCGATCTTCAAGGGCTGAGGGCGCGCAGTGGTGCGGCGTGGGCGCGGACGGCGGTCTCGATGAGCTCGCCCGTGCGCCGCATGGCCTCGTCGAGCGGCATCGCGTCGGGCTTGATCGGGATCAGCAGGTCGAATTGCGCGCGCAGCGCGGCTGAGTCGTCGACCGAGCCGGCGACGCCGACGATCTTCTTGCCGAGACGCCGCGCGAGTCGGGCGACGCCGACGGGGCCTTTGCCTTGCAGGCTTTGTTCATCGAGTCTGCCTTCGCCGGTGATGACGAGGTCGGCGGCGGCGACGCGGGCTTCGAGTCCGATCTGTTTCGCGACCATGTCGAAGCCGCTGACGAGACGTCCGCCGAGGAAAGCCATGAGGCCGTAGCCGAGTCCGCCCGCGGCGCCGGCACCAGGTGCTTCGCGTGGATCGTTGCCGAGGTCGCGTCGCACGAGGTCGGCGAGGTGTGCGAGCCGCTGTTCGAACCAGATGAAATCCGTGACGCCTTTCTGCGGGCCGTAGACGCGCGTGGCGCCGCGGGGGCCGAGCAGGGGATTGTCCACATCGCAGGCGACGATGAGCTCGCAGACGGGCAGGGAAGCTGGCTTCTCGACCTGATCGGCCTCCAAAATCGTCTCGAGGGTGGGGGTGAAGGCGTGCCCCGCTTTCCTAAAGGTATATCCAAGGGCGATGGCCACCCCGAGGCCGCCATCGTTGGTGGCGCTTCCTCCGATGCCGATGAGGATGCGGCGGGCACCTTTGGCGTGGGCGGATTGGATGAGAATCCCTGTACCTAAAGTGCTGGCAGTAAATGGGTTAAGTTTTAAATCTTGGACGATTGCCAGGCCGCTGGCCGCGCTCATTTCCATGATGGCCGTGGCCGAACTGGCTACCCAGCCGAAGGGGGCTTCGAGCGGCCTTCCTTGGGCGTCTTGGGTGGTGCCACGGGTCCATTCTCCGGCCAGGGCAGCGGTCATCGCTTGGGCGGTACCTTCGCCGCCGTCCGCAATCGGGCAAAGGTCGAAGGAGGCCTGTGGAAAGGTCGTTTCTAGGCTACTTTTAATATGAAAACCGGCTTTTTCCGCCGGCAGGGAGCCCTTGAATTTGTCGTTGGCGATCAGGATGCGCATCGTCCGGCCCGGCCATCCTCGCCGTGGGGTCTTTCCTTTACAATCCGAATGGGGAAGCGCACTTGATTTCCGGGGGCCTTGGCTTACATTCAGATTAAGGTCAGTCCGCTCCCGGGCTGCTTACCCTTACCTTAATCCCACCTTAAGAAACACACCCATGCTGTCGCTCCGTCATACCACCCTCGCGTTCGCGGCAATCGCTGCCCTCGCCGTCGCTCCCTCCGCCGAGGCGACGCCTGCTACCAAGGAAGGCCTCGAGTTCTTCGAGAAGAACGTGCGCCCGATTCTCATAGATCGCTGCTACGAGTGCCACTCGGCTGAGAAGAATTCCTCCAAAGGTGGCCTCATCCTCGATTCCATGGACGGCGCCTACAAGGGCGGCGACGAAGGCCCTTCGGTTGTCCCGGGCGATCTCGAGAAGTCTCTCCTCATCAAGGCCGTCCGTTACAACGATCCCGAGTTCTCGATGCCCCCGAAGAAGACGGGTGGCAAGCTGCCGGATGACAAAATCGCCATCCTCGAAGAGTGGGTGAAGATGGGTGCGCCCATGCCTTCCGGCGGCGCCGCCAAGCTCACTGGTCTCACGGGCAAGGCTCGCGATCACTGGGCCTTCCAGCCCGTCAAGAAGCCGACCGTTCCCGAAGTGAAGAACCGCGCCTGGGTCAAGACGCCCATCGACGCGTTCATCATGGCCAAACTCGAGGAGAAGGGTCTCCAGCCTAATCCTGCTGCCAATCCTGAAGCCTTCCTTCGTCGTGTTTCCTACGACCTGATCGGCCTTCCGCCCACTTCCGAGCAGGTCGATGCCTTTGAAAAGGCCATTCAGGCCGCGCAGATCACGGACACGATGGCGCTTCGCTCCGGCAAGCCCGCCGTCGCCGTCGAAGCGATCTACGCCAAGCAGATCGATAGCCTCCTCGCCTCGCCCCACTACGGCGAACGCTGGGCTCGCCACTGGCTCGACACCGCCCGCTACTCCGATACCCGCGGCCTCCAGGTCGACCAGGGTGACAGCCTCTTCAAGGATTACCGTTTCGCCTACGCTTGGACCTATCGCGATTACGTCATCAACGCGCTGAACGACGATAAGCCTTACGACAAGTTCATCGTCGAGCAGCTCGCTGCCGACCGCATCCCCGGCATCTCCCCTGACGATCCGCGTCTCGCCGCGCTCGGCTTCCTTACCGTCGGCAAGCGCTTCGACGACCCGAACGACATCATTGACGAACGCATCGACACGAGCACCAAGGCCTTCCTCGGACTCACGGTGTCCTGCGCCCGCTGTCACGACCATAAGTTCGATCCGATTCCGATCAAGGATTACTACTCCCTGCACGGTATCTTCGCCTCGACCGTCGAGCCGCTGCACCACCCGACGATTGCCGCCACTTCGAAGTCCGCCGCCGCCGCGCGCTCCGACTTCACCAAGCGACTTGGCCAGCTCCAGGACGAGCAGGTCGCCGGCTTCTTCCGTTACATGCGTGAGACCCGCGCCCGTTACGACAACGAGATGGCTGGTCGCCTGATGATCGCCAGCGTCCGCGGCGGTTCCGCCGAAGCCGGTGACTTCTCCGAGCGTTACAAGATCAGCCTCCAGGAAGACACCGATTTCGCCGCGATGCGCATCCAGAAGGACTCGCCGATCACCGGTCCGTTTTACGCCGTCGCCCAGGTGCCCCTCGTCTATTTCGCCGAGCGCGCCCCGATCGCGATCCAAGAAGCCATCAGCGACCCCGATAATCCGGTCAACCCGATCATCGCCGCCGCCCTCCGTGGCCTGAAGCCGAAGTCGCTCCATGACGTCGCCGCCGCTTACCAGAAGGCGTACAACGAGAACAAGGCCGCCATCCTCGCGCACCTCGCCCTTCTCGCCAAACCCGGTGAAGAATGGAAGAAGACCTCTCCGGCCATCGCCCAGATGACCGGCTATCCTTGGGCCATCCCGAGCTACGACGAGATCTTCGACAACGAAGACATGATCTCGCTCTTCAGCACCCGTAAGTTCTGCGCCGACTGGCAGAACCGCCCGATCTACGGCGGCATCGGCAACCGCGAGCCGGTCGCCTACTTCCGCCACACCCGCATCAATGAGCTGCGGCTCTCGCACCCCGGCGCCCCTGGCGAGGCGATGGTCGTGCAGGATTCCGAAGCTCCGAAGGACAGTTACGTGTTCAAGCGCGGCGATAAGAACAACAAGGGTGAGATCGTGCCCCGCCAGTTCCTCGAAATCCTCTCCAAGGGAGACCGTCGTCCGTACGTCGACGGCAGCGGCCGCTACGAGTTCGCCCAGTCCATCGCCACCAAGGAAAACCCGATGACCGCCCGTGTGGCCGTCAACCGTACCTGGATGAAGCACTTCATCGAAGGCTTCGTCTCCTCGGTGGATGACCTTGGCAACATGGCTGAGAAGCCTTCGCACCCTGAGCTCCTCGATTATCTCGCGGCCGAGTTCATGGAGAACGGTTGGACGATGAAGCGCCTCCATCGCATGATCGTGATGAGCAACGTCTATCGCCTGGACTCCGACCCGACCGCCAATCCGCTCGTGCAAAAGAAGGGACCCATCGATCCGCTCAAGATTGATGCCAGCAACCGCCTACTCTGGCGCGGCAATCTCCGTCGCCTCGACTTCGAGTCCATCCGTGATTCGATGATCCTCCTCACCGGCAAGCTCAACCCGGCGGTCGGCGGCCAGCCCGCCAACATCACGGACGAGCCTTTCAGCTATCGTCGCAGCCTTTACGGCTACGTCGATCGCAGCCGCCTCAGCGACACGCTCTCGCAGTTCGACTACGGCGACCCTGATCAGCCGAACTCGAAGCGCAATTCGACCATCGTGCCTCAGCAGGCCCTGTACTTCATGAACAATGCGCTCTCCGTCGAGGTCGCCCGCGCCGTGTCCTCTCGCAAGGACGTGGTCAACGCGATGTCGGAAGACCAGCGCATCGTCGCGATGTTCCGTTGCATGTTCCAGCGCCGTCCCTCCGCCAGTGAGATCCGTGTCGCCCAGGAATTCCTGGCCAAGGCCAAGATGACCGTCGCGACCGCCGGCCTCCGTCCTTCGACCAAGGCCGCCGTCGCTGGCACCAAGGCCGGCACCAAGGCCGTGGCTCCGGTGGCTCGTACCATGGCGCCTGCCTCCAAGGGTGTGGCGATCAAGGCTCCCGATGGCGAAGAGAGCATGATGACCTCCGTGACGGGTGGCGGTGCCGAAAGCGTGATGCAGAACGTCGGCGAGTCCATCGCCCGCACGCCGATGACCCCGACGGAACTGCTCATCCAAGCCCTGTTGCTTTCGAACGAGTTCGTTTACGTGAACTAAGGATAGCACCACCACTTCCTCCGAAAGCCGGCCATGTGGCCGGCTTTCTTGTTTTTATGGCTGAAGGGGAGGCAGCACCCGAGGCGCGGCCCGCGGGATTTTGACAATTTTTTAACAAAAATCGCCCAAAGGGGGTTGGCCGGGGTTGTATGAGGTAACAACGGCAAACCAGAGGTTGATGTCCTTCATCCAGACATAAGAATTATCACCTAGTAGGAACCCCCAGCCGCTCCCGGCTATCCTCCCCCCTTATGAAACGCCACCCGAACATGCTTCGTCTCCTCCCCGTGCTCGCCGCCTTGGGATCGACCGCCATGCTTTCCGCCGCCGACGCTCCCGCCGAACCGAAGATGGATCCGGCCGGCTTGGAATTCTTCGAGAAGAACGTCCGCCCGATCTTCACCGAACGTTGTTACGAATGTCACTCGAAGGAGAAGGGCGTCTCGAAGGGGGGCCTGATCATGGACTCGCGCGCGGGCCTGCTGTCAGGTGGCGATCTAGGTCCGGCGGTCGTGCCGGGCGATATCAAGAAATCCATGCTGATCCTTGCCGTCCATCAGACGGATCCCGATCTTTCGATGCCGCCGCGCAAGAAGGGCGCCAAGCTTTCCGACGCGCAGATCGCGTCCCTTGAGCAGTGGATCAAGATGGGTGCGCCGGCTCCCGCCGGTGCCGGCGGCGCCAAGCTCACCGGTCTTTCCGACAAGGCGCGCAGCCACTGGGCCTTCCAGCCGGTCCGCGAATTCGCCGTGCCGACCAAGCTCAGCAACGCCGCCTGGTGCCAGAACGAAGTCGACGCCTTCTTGCTCGCGAAACTCGATGAGAATGGCCTCAAGCCCAGCCCCGCCACGGATGGTGAATCGCTCCTCCGCCGTCTTTCCTATGACCTGATCGGCCTGCCGCCCACGAGCGTCGAAGTCGACGCCTTCTCCCGCGATTACGACGCCGCCCTCGCCATGGACAACATGGCCGCCCGCAGGGGGCAGGCTGGCCGCGCGGTGACCGCCGTCGTCGAGCGTACCGTCGACCGTCTGCTCGCTTCGCCCCACTACGGCGAGCGCTGGGCTCGCCACTGGCTCGATACCGCCCGCTACTCCGACACGAAGGGCCTGAAGCGTAATGGTACCATCGAGACCTTCGATGCCTCCTGGACCTATCGCGACTACGTCATCGACGCGTTCAATACCGATAAGCCTTACGACCAGTTCATCATCGAGCAGCTCGCCGCCGACCGTCTGCCGGACCTGGCTAAGGATGACGCGCGCCTCGCTGCCCTCGGCTTCATCACCGTCGGGAAGCGTTTCCAGAATAATGACGACACCATCGACGAGCGCATCGATGCGACGACCAAGGGCTTCCTCGGACTGACCGTATCCTGCTCCCGTTGTCATGACCACAAGTTCGACCCGATCCCGGCCGCCGACTACTACTCCCTCCACGGTATCTTCGCCTCCGTCATCGAGCCTCAGCAGAATCCGGTCGTCCGTGATCCGCTCCTCGTCGGCAAGAACGCGCCGACCAACGCCTATCGCGCCGACTACGAGAAGAAGCTCGCCGACCTCATCAGCACCACCTCCGGCGGCTACTACAAGCACCTCGCCGGCATGCAGGCCGCCTTCCATCGCGAGTTCGCTCCGCGGTCTCTCGCCGCGTTGTCCGGCGGGTTCCGTAGCTCCGCGGGTTTCGATATCCTCAAGAAGTTCGACCTGGGCGATAGCCGCGAGCTGGGCACCACCTTCGCTGGTTCGATGAACCGCCCCGATCACCCGATCACCGGACTGCTCGTCCGTCTCAAGAAGGTCAGCCCCGAGAATTTCGAGAAGCAGGCCCCCGCGATCATCGAAGCCGCGCTGGCCGACAAGAAGAGCCCGGTCAACCCGCTCGTCGCCGACGGCCTCCGCGGCCTCAAGCCGAAGTCCCTCGAGGAAGTCGCCTTCGCCTACCAGGCGATGTTCAAGAAGAACCGCGATAAGATCGTCGCGCACATCCAGCTGCGCAGCCAGCCGGGCCGCAAGGGCGACAAGGACGACCCCGCCGTCGCTCAGCTCGCCGCCTTCCCCTGGCCCCTGCCTAACGTCGAGGACATCTCCACCGTCTCGCTGCTCGAGCGCGTGACCACGAGCCGCGACTTCTGCGAGAGCTGGCAGCAGCCGATCGCCGCTACCTTCGTCAATAACAACATGCCTGCGAAGCACTTCAAGTTCGCCGACATCAACGCGCTCGACATCACGCACCCCGGCGGTCCCGGCACGGCGATGGTGGTCACCGACGTCGAGAAGCCGCGCGACAGCTACGTGTACATCCGCGGCGACCGCAATAAGCGCGGACCGGTCGTCCCTCGCCAATTCCTCGAAGTGCTCGCCGGCCCTGACCGCCTGCCTTTCTACGAAGGTAGCGGACGGCGCGAACTCGCCCTGGCCATCGCCAGCCGCACCAATCCGCTCACGGCCCGCGTCTTGGTGAATCGCCTCTGGATGCACCACTTCGGTGTCGGCATCGTGACCTCGCCGGATGACTTCGGCAACATGTCCGAGGCCCCGAGCCACCCCGAGCTGCTCGACTGGCTGGCCACCACCTTCGTCGAAGGCGGCTGGTCGATCAAGAAGATGCATAAGAAGATCCTGCTCTCGGCGGCCTATCGTCAGTCGGCTAATCCGAATACCAACCCGCTCGTCGTGCAGAAGGCGTCGGTCGATCCCTTGAAAGTCGACGCAGCCAATAAGCTGCTCTGGCATGCGAACCTCCGTCGCCTGGACTTCGAGTCCATCCGCGACTCGATGCTCCTCCTCTCCGGCAAGCTTGACCGCGCCCTCGGCGGACGCGCGGTCAATATCAGCGACGAGCCCTACAGCTATCGTCGCACCATCTACGGCTTCATCGATCGCGACAAGCTCAGCGAGTTCCAGTCCCAGTTCGACTTCGCCGATCCGAACATGGCGAACTCGACTCGCGGCTCGACCATCGTCCCGCAGCAGGCCCTGTTCTTCATGAACAATCCGCTGGCCGTCGAGGTCGCCCGTAACGTCAACGCTCGCCCCGAGATGACCAAGGCCAGTTCCGACGACGAGCGGGTGACTCAGCTCTACCGCATCATGTACCAGCGTTCGCCGACCGTCCAGGAGCGCCAGATCGCCCGCGAGTTCGTCGCCCGGATCGCCGGCTATATCGACGAGCCGGCCGTCTCGCCCAAGGCCGATAAGGTAGCCAAGGCCAGGGCCGAAAAGGCCGCCAAGGTCAAGGCCGCCGCCGTGGTCGCCACCAAGTCCACCCCCGAGGTGAAGATCGAAACCTCGGTTCAAGGAGGAAAAATCGTGAATAACTCGGAAAAGGTCGACCGTAAGGTGCCTTCCAACCCTTGGGTCATGCTGGCCCAGTCCATGGTCTGCTCGAACGAATTCGTTTACCTGAATTGATCACCCTACTCCAGCAATCTAGTTTGAATTCTCAAAATCACCCCCCATATTTATCCCTAATCATCACCCCCAATGAAAGACTCCAACTGCGGCAATTACGTGCCGACCGCCAACTCCCGTCGAGACTTCCTGCGCCAGACCGGTCTCGGTATGGGCACCCTCGCCTTCGGCACCATGGTGTCCGAGTACATGGTCAGCGACGCTCACGCTGAGGTCATGGCCAACCTCAAGCCGCGCAAGGCTCCCCTTGCCGCCAAGGCGAAGCACGTCATCCACATCTTCGCCGGTGGCGCTCCCTCGCACCTCGACACCTTCGATCCGAAGCCGAAGATGAAGGAGCTCGCTGACATGTCCGCTTCCGGCATGAACGGCGTCCTCTTCCCGACTCCCTTCGAGTTCAAGAAGTCCGGCAAGTCCGGCCTCGAGATCAGCGAAATCTTCCCGAAGCTCCAGGGCGTGGCCGACGAGATGTGCGTCATCCGCTCGCTCCACCAGGATCTCCCGGCCCACGGTCCGGCCGCCAAGCTGATGCACACCGGCTCGGCCATTCTCTCCAAGCCGTCCCTCGGCGCCTGGGTGCTCTACGGTCTCGGTACCGAAAGCCAGGATCTCCCCGGCTTCGTCTCCCTCGGTGGCAGCTCCGACGCCCGCGCTTCGGCCTTCCTTCCGTCCCTCTTCCAGGGTGCGAGCACCTCGTTCCGTCCGGGTGCCCCGGCGAACAAGATCATCGCCAACCTCCAGAGCGAGTTCACCACGCAGGACGCGCAGCGCAAGCAGCTCGACCTCGTCCGCCAGCTGAACGAGCGCCACATGCAGACCGTCCAGAAGGACGAGCAGCTTGAGGCCCGCATCGAGTCCTTCGAACTCGCCTTCCGCATGCAGACCGCCGCGACCGACGCTTTCGACATCTCCAAGGAGTCCGAAAAGACCCGCGAGATGTATGGCAAGTCCGACCTCGGCGCCAAGCTCCTCTGCGCTCGTCGCCTCGTCGAACGCGGCGTCCGCTTCGTTCAGGTCGATGCCGGCGGCTGGGACCACCACACGAACCTCTTCACGGCGATCGCTGGTAAGGCTGAAGCCATCGACGGCCCGGCTGCCGCCCTCATCGCCGACCTCAAGCAGCGCGGTCTCCTCGACCAGACTCTCATCATCTGGGGCGGAGAATTCGGCCGCACCCCGACCACCGCGGGCCGCGTCAACGCAGCTTCTGGTCGCGACCACCACGGTAAGGCTTTCTGCTGCTGGATGGCCGGCGGCGGCGTCAAGGGCGGCATGCACTACGGCGAGACCGACGAAATCGGCTCCCAGGTCGCCGCGGACGGCGTCGACGTGCATGACCTGCACGCCACGATCCTGCGCCTCCTCGGCTTCGACCACACCAAGCTCACGTTCCGCTACAACGGCCGCGACTTCCGCCTCACCGATAACTTCGGTAAGGTCGTCGACAAGGTCATCGCCTAAGCGACTTCGGTCGCACGAACGGAAGGGCGGGCACTGCGAAGTGCCCGCCCTTCTTGTTTTCACGCGGCCGTGGCTTGCGTCCGGCCTCCTTTGGTTTCTAATAGAATCATCCCCATGAAGACGTTCCTCCTCCTTGGCGTTCTTGGCCCCGCAATGCTCTTCGCCGCCCCGGCGGATCCCAAGAAAGATGCCGCCCGTAAGGAGGCGGCCCGGGGCGAAGCAAGATCAGCGACGAAGCCCGAAGCCAAGCCATCGGCGGAAGTGAAGGTCGCGCCTCGCACGGGCGAAGCACCAAAGTCCGGCGTCAAGGGCACCGATGCGTTCGGTCGCACCCAGACCCGTTATGATAACGGCGTGACCGCCGTGACGACGCCCGACCCCTTCGGCGGCTCTTCCACGCGCTACAGCAACGGCGTCACTGGTTCGACCCGGACGGACCCCTTCGGCGGCTCGACGACTCGCTTCAGCAATGGGGTGACGGCGACCACGCGGCCTGATCCGTTCGGCGGATCGACGACGAGTTACAGCGACGGCACTCGTGCCACGACGCGCACGGACCTGTTTGGCAATCAGGTGACGACTTATTCCGATGGCCGCCGCGAGACGATTCGTCCCGACCCTTTTTCTTCCGCTCCGGCGAAGCAGGATGGGTCGAAAGAGCGGAAATGATAGGGGTGCCGCCCAACAGGGCGCTTGAAACCCTCCGTCGGCGGTGCAGTCTCCCGTGTCTTACCCCATGAAGCGTCATCTCCCTCTCTGGGCCGCCTTGGTCGCCCTTGTCCTTGCTCTCCCGGCCATCGCCGCGGAGGCCTTTACTTCTGGTCCAGGCTGGCTGGAATTCCCCGCCGGCAAGGGCCCCGGCGCCGGCAAACACGTCGTGCTGCTCGCCGGTGACGAGGAATATCGCTCCGAAGAAGCCTTACCGATGCTCGCCCGCATTCTCTCCGAGCGCCAGGGCTTCAAGTGCACCGTCCTTTTCTCCCATGACGACGGCGTGATCAACCCGAACAACGGCGGCAGCCTCGGCAAGCCCGAGGCCCTCGACAGCGCCGACGCCCTCGTGCTCGGCCTGCGTTTCCGTAAGTGGAACGAAGCCGCGCTCGCGAAGTTCGATGCCGCCATCAAGCGCGGCGTGCCGATCGTCGCTACCCGCACCAGCACGCACGCTTTCTCCGGTATCCCCAAGGAAAGCGCCTTCGTCGCCTATAACTGGAACAACAAGGGCGGCTTCGGTAAGAATGTCCTCGGCGAGACCTGGGTCAGCCACTGGGGCAACCACAAGGGTGAGGCCACCCGCACGGCCGTCGAACCTGGTGCCGAGAAGCTCGCGATCCTCAATGGCGTCGGCGTCATCTTCGGAGATACCGATGTCTACGAGGCGTACCCGCCCGCCGATGCGCAGATCCTCCTCCGCGGCTTGGTCCTCAAGGGCATGAATCCGCAAGATCCCCTGAGCGAACGCGCGAAGAAGCGTGCCACCGACAAGCTGGAGCAGGGCATCAATTCGCCCGCGATGGCCGTGGCTTGGACCCGCGAAGTCCCCAATGCCGGCGGCACCAAGAACCGCGTGTTCACCACCACCATGGCCTCCGCCAGCGACCTCGCCGATGAATCGCTCCGCCGCCTCGTCGTCAACGGCGTCTTCTGGGGCCTCGGCCTCGAGGTGCCCGCCAAGGCCGACGTCACGCCGGTCGTGGAATGGAAGCCCAGCAAGTATTCCTTCAATATGTTCCACCGCGGACTCAAGGCCGAGGATTTCGCGGGCGTGCTGCCTCCGCCCGTCACCGCACCGCCTGCCAAGAAGAAGAAATAAGCCGTCGGCTTATTTCTTGCCACACGGGCGCATCGCAGGATGCGCCCGTCTTGTTCAGGCGCGGATGCCGCGGTTCACCAGCAACTGGATCAACGCGTCGTTATAGATGATGTAGGCGCCTTCGCGGGCGGTGGCGTCGCGCACCTCGATATCGTCGCTCACGACGAACCAAGGCGCTTCCACGGTCTTGTCCTTGGCGACCAAGTCCATGATGTCATGGTCGGCCTTGGCGCCGGCGCGGCTGAAGGTGATCCGCACGCGCGAGTTCGTCGTCTTGAGCGCCGCCTGCTGGCCATCGAAGCTCACCCAGACGTGCAGGCCGGGCGCATCGTCGGCGAGCTTCTCGGCGAGTTGCACGACCTTCTGGCGGGCGGCGGTGTCGAGCATGAAGCGGCTGTCGCCTTGGGCGTTCTTCTTCGCCGTCAGGCGCAGGCCGAGGTAATCTTGGCGCAGACAGGCGAAGTTGTTGGCATCGAGAGCGAGGCGGGCATTCTCGCCGGTGGCCACGGCACGCTCAAGCAACGCGAGCGGCCCGGACTGCTTTTGCTCGTGGAAGGCGCGGTCCGCCATGTAGGAACGGCGGCGATGGATGTCCCGGCGATAAAGGTCCGCGTGGCGCGAGTCGACGAGGCCCGACTCCTCGGCAAGGAGGAGGGCGCTCTCGATTGATTTCAACTCGCGCGCATCGGCGCCGTTGATCTTCGCCGAGATGCGCTCGAGGAAGGGGTCGGAGGGTTGGTCGCGCTTCTCGAGTTCGTAGCGGACCTTCTCGATGTGCTCCGTGAGGCGCTTCTCGAGGGCGACGACTTCCGGCAGGGCCTGCCCAGCGGTGCGCAGATAGCGTCGGAGCAGCTTGAGCATCTCCTCCATCTGTGGGATGGCTTGCCGGAGTTCATGCTCCTTGGCGAGAAAGGGGTCGGCGTCCCGCTGGGCCTTGCGGACCTTCTCGACGGTCTCGGTGGTGAGCTGGCGGAGCTTGGCTACTTCTTCAGAAGCAGATTTCAAGGTGCGCGCGTCGGCCAGCCAAGGGCGGATCTCCTCGGAGAGGAGTTCTTCAGCGATCTCGCGGGCCTTTTTGGCCACGTGTTCGCGGGCACGATCCAGCTCGCCACGCAGGCGGGCGACTTCGGTTTCTTCCGCGGTCAGCTTGGCTTGCAGGGCCACGATGTTCGCCTCGAGTAAGGCGGCTTGCTTGGCGGCTTCCTGGGCCTGGCGTCCGGCATCCTCGCGGGCCTTGCGGATCTCGGTGTCCTTTGCTTCGAGTTCATTGGTATGCTGGCGACGAATCTGTCGTCCTTCGTTTTCACGGGCGGCTTTACCTTGGGAGAGTTCCTGCAGCAGTCGTCGCACGGTCTTGCCGGCGGAGTCGAGGGCGTCGACGGAGTCGAGCGGTTCCTTTTCCGTGGCACCACCGAGCTTGGCCATGGCCGACTTCCATGCTTTGGTTTCAGGCTTATTGGCCTGCGCTTTGGCGTTGGCCAATAAGCGGGGGAGGAGGTCCGCGGGCAGGGCGGCGTCCTTCTGTTCGGCCTTATTGTTCCAGAGGACACAGAGCAGGGCGGTGCGTGGTCCGCCGATGGCGCCAGCGAGTTCGTCCAGGTGTTCAAGCAGCTTCGCCTTTTCGCACTTCAGGGCCTCGGCGTACCAAGGAAGGTGCTCGGCGATGGCGGCGGTGTCCAAGGCCAGATGGGCGAGGCGTTTCTTGAATAGCCACTTGGCATCGCGCAGGAAGGGTTTGCGGTGGATGTAGCCCCCGGGAATCTGCTTGGCGAGGGCGAGCAAGGGGGTCTCAGCGACATGCTCCAGGTCCATGACAAGCTGCTCGGAGAGAATCTTCCGGTGCGGATCGACAGCCTCGTTCTTGTAAGAAAATTGCCCCATGACCCCAGCGTACCCACTGGTGGGCACGGGGCAAGGTCATGGCTGGCCCGGCGGGCGGTTTTCTTGCTTCGGTCTCGCCAGCGGGGAGGGAAGGGCGTTCGTTCGGGCCTGCCTGATGCGTTCTTCCGCTTCCATCGTCATCCCTCTTTGTTCGGCCGTGGGCTACACCTTCGCCGCGATGGCCCTCAAGCGGGCCATGGATGGCGGCCATCCTTGGCGGGTCCTGTTCATCGTGAACCTGATCGGGGCCGTCCTTTTCCAGACCTGGTTGCTGCATGGGGGCGAGCCCTTCACGGCGACGAACATCACCCATGCGGTCTTGGCGGGCACGGCTTTCTTCATTGGTCAGGTCTTTACCTTTGTTGCGATCAGCCGGGGCGACATCTCCATCGCGACGCCGGTGCTCGGCACCAAGGTCGTCTTCGTCGCGCTCCTGGTCTTCCTGACGGGTGGCGAGGAACTTGGCTGGAAACTCTGGGTGGCTACTTTCCTGACGACGTTGGCCCTGGCCTTGTTGGGCGGCGAGTGGCGCGCCAACCGTGAGCGACTGCTGGTCAGCGTTGGCTTCGCCTTCCTGGCTTCCATCGCTTTTGCGGCCACGGACGTGATGCAGCAGCTTTGGGTACCGGCTTTCGGTTTCGGCCATTTCGGCCCGGTGATGTTCTTGACGGTGGGAGCTTTGTCGTTCGCCCTCATTCCGTTCTTCTCCGCGCCATTGAGTCAGATGCCTCGCCCGATGGTCGTCTGGGCTTTCGGCGGCGGACTCCTGCTGACCATTCAGGCCATGGGTATCGCCTACTGCATCGCGGTCTACCACGAGGTGACCGTCACCAACGTCCTCTACAACACCCGCGGCCTTTGGAGCGTCGCGTTGGTGTGGGTCGTCGGGCATTGGTTCTCTAATTCGGAGAAACACGCAGGCCGGAGCATCATGACCCGCCGATTGATCGGGGCCCTGATTCTATTGGCCGCGGTCTACCTCAGCCTAGCCTGATTAAAGGTCGGCGTTGTCGATCAGGCGCGTCGCGCCCAGATGACAGGCTATCGCGATGGCACAGCGGAGCCCGGCGGTCGAAGCGACGGGCGCCATCGTCTCGAGATCGACAATCTCACAGTATTGAAGCTTGAGCGCAGGCTGAGTTGTCAGGACGGCGACCGCTGCATCCCGCAGGCGCACGGCGTCGGTGACGCCGGCTTGGGCGAGGGCTTTGGCCGCGGCCATGGCGGCGGGGATGGCGCTCGCCTGCGTCAACTGTTCGGCGGAGAGATAACGGTTACGCGAGCTCATCGCCACCCCGTTAGGTTCGCGGATGGTCTCGTGCGCGATGATTCGGACGGGGATATGCAGGTCGCGCACCATGCGACGAATCACCGCGAGCTGCTGAAGGTCCTTGCGTCCGAAGACGGCGACATCCGCCTGCGCGGCGTTGAAGAGCATGGCGACGACGGTGGCCACGCCGCGGAAGTGCCCGGGGCGGAATTCGCCGCAGAGCTTGGCGGAGATGCCCTCGACGTCGACCCAGGTTGAAGCGCCGGCCGGATAGAAATCCGCGGCGTCGGGTGCGAAGATCAGGCTGGCGCCCGCGGCTTCGCAGCCGCGGCGATCGTCCTCGAAGGTCCGCGGATATTTTGAGAAATCTTCGTTGGGGCCGAACTGGGTCGGGTTGACGAAGATAGACACCACGACGAAGGCAGCCTCTTGCTTGGCCCGGCGAATCAGGCTGAGGTGGCCTTCGTGGAGGCAGCCCATCGTGGGCACGAATCCGATGGCCTTGCCAGCCTGGCGGGCCCGGGCGACCGCGACGCGCAGTTCGGGGATGGTGTGGACGACCTCCATACCATCAACCTAGGCAGGACCAGCGAAGGCGCAAGGCGCAGTTGTATGCGGACTCCCTGCCTGTCGTTTTGTTCATAGGAGACCCCCATTCCTTTCTTGGCAGCAAGGGGGCGGACTCCAATGTCAGAACTCTCCCTCCTATAAGTCATGTCGCACTTCCCTAATGTCCCGGTCATCGAGTTCGAAGGATCGAAGTCCAAGAACCCTTTCGCCTTCAAGCACTACAACCCGGACGAGAAGATCGGCGGGAAGAAGATGAAGGATCATATGCGCTTCGCCGCGGCCTACTGGCACGTGATGCGCAACAGCCTCTCCGATCCTTTCGGCGCTGGCACCGCCCTCATGCCTTGGGATGATGGCTCCGATTCCCTCGACAACGCCCTCCGCCGCATTCCGGTCTTCTTCGAGTTCCTCCAGAAGTGCCAGATCGACTTCTATTGCTTCCACGACCGCGACATCTCCCCCGAAGGCAAGACCCTGACCGAGACGCATGCGAACCTCGCCCGCGTCACGAAGGAGCTGAAGGCCTTCCAGAAGGGCACCGGCAAGAAGCTCCTCTGGGGCACCGCCTGTCTCTTCTCCCACCCGCGCTATGCGCAGGGTGCCGGCACTTCGCCCAACGCTGATGTGTTCGCCTACGGCGCCAGCCAGGTTCGCCATGCGCTTGAGGCCACCAAGGCCCTCGGCGGCGAAGGTTACGTCTTCTGGGGTGGCCGCGAAGGCTACGCCACGCTGATCAACACCGACATGAAGCGTGAGCTCGACCACCTCGCCGCGCTCCTGCACCTCGCTGTCGACCACGCGAAGAAGATCGGCTTCAAGGGCCAGTTCCTCATCGAGCCTAAGCCGCGCGAACCCTCGACCCACCAGTACGATTCCGACGCCGCCGCCTGCCTCAACTTCCTCCGCGAATACGGCCTCCTGAAGCACTTCAAGCTGA
Organism: Opitutia bacterium UBA953; assembly: GCA_002293125.1. Lineage (GTDB taxonomy): Bacteria > Verrucomicrobiota > Verrucomicrobiia > Opitutales > UBA953 > UBA953. The sequence goes on along the minus strand of DBCR01000058.1, from coordinate 16,611 downwards.
ACCTCGAGACCAATCACGCCACGCTCGCCGGCCATACGATGGAGCATGAGATGGAAGTCTCGATCGGCGCGAACGCCCTCGGCTCGGTCGACGCCAACCGCGGCGATACGCTCGTCGGCTGGGACACCGACCAGTTCCCGACGGACCTCTACCTCACGACGAACATCATGCTGCGCATCCTCAAGATGGGCGGCTTCACCAAGGGCGGCCTTAACTTCGACGCTAAGCGTCGTCGCGAATCGCACGAGCCCGTCGACCTCTTCCACGCCCACATCGGCGGCATGGACGCCTTCGCCCGCGGCCTCAAGATCGCCCACGCGATCATCAAGGACGGGAAGATGGATAAGTTTGTCTCGAACCGCTACGCCTCCTGGGACAGCGGCATCGGCAAGAAGGTCGAGTCCGGCAAAGCCACCCTCGCCCAGCTCGACGCCTACGCCCAGGGCATCAAGGCGCCGACGCTTGCGTCCGGTCGCCAAGAGATGCTCGAGAACCTGATCAACGAGTACATCCGCTGAGGCTATGGCGATCGTCCTGGGTCTTGACCTGTCCACGCAGAGCGCGACGGCGCTCGTGCTGGACACGGCGAAAGGCACGACGGTCGCCCGCGCCCGCGCGGCGTTCGGCGCCGACTTCCCCGACCGCGGACATCCGGAAGGATTCCTCCGCGGAGGGCAGGGCGGTGAAGTGCACGCTGATCCGCTCCTCTGGCTTGATGGCCTCGAGCTCGCGCTCGACCGTCTCGCCAAACTGACCGACCTCTCGCAGGTCGACGCGGTTTCCGTCTCCGGCCAACAGCATGGCAGCGTTTACCTCGTCGCCGGCTATGAAGCCGCGCTCGCGGACGGTAATCCCGCCACGTCGCTCTCTGGCAAGATTTCTCCAGTCCTCTCTCGTCGCTCTTCGCCGATCTGGATGGACTCGTCCACCGCGGCCGAATGCGCCGAGATCGCCGCCGCCCTCGGTGGCGACCAGGCCGTCTGCGACCTGACCGGCTCCGTCGCCACGATGCGTTTCACGGGTCCGCAGATCCGTCGCTTCGCCAAGCTCGAGCCTGCCGCCTGGGCCAAGACGAAGCGCGTCCATCTTGTCTCTTCCTTCTTCGCGTCGGTGCTCGCCGGTAAGGATGCCGCGATCGATACCGGCGATGGCGCGGGCATGAACCTGATGGATATCCGCAAAGGTGATTGGGCTACGGCCGCGCTCGCCGCGACCGCGCCCGATCTCGCCGCCAAGCTTCCGCCGGTCCGCCCTGGTTCGACCGTGGCCGGCGGCATCTCCGCTTACTTCATGGCGCGATACGGTTTCTCCCCGAAGTGCCAGGTCGTCATCGGGACCGGCGATAATCCTTCCAGCCTCGTCGGCATGGGCGCTTCGAAGCCAGGCAAGGTCGTCATCAGCCTCGGCACCAGCGACACGCTTTTCGCCGCGATCGAAGGCATCCGCACCGACTCCGCCGGCCTCGGCCACGCTTTCGGTAATCCGATGGGCGGCAGCATGAGCCTCGTCTGTGTCCGTAACGGCTCGCTTGCCCGCGAAGCCATCCGTCGCGAATGCGGTCACGCCGACTGGCCGGCTTTCTCCGCCGCCGTCGACGCCACTCCCGCCGCCGTCTCCGCCGTGCTGCCGATGGAAGAGCCCGAGATCACGCCTCGCCGTGCTGCCGGCCGCATCGCCCTCGGTGCCGCCACCTCGCAAGCGACGCTTCCGCGCGCCGCCGTCGAAGGCCAGGCCCTCAGCCTCCGTTACCACAGCCGCTGGGTCGGTACGCCGACCACGCAGTTACTCCTGACGGGTGGGGCCTCCGAGAACCCTTCCGTGGCCAAGATCTTCGCCGACGTCTTTGGCGCCCCAGTGCTCCGTCTGGCCGTTTCTGACTCCGCCGCCCTAGGTGCCGCCCTGCGTGCCGCCGAGGGGGCTTGCGGGGCCAAGATGGCCGATCTGGAGCCCGTTTTCTGCGCCCCGGCCCCAGGTGTCGTCCAGCCGAACCCAGCCCTCCGGGCGGCCTACGACAAGCTTGAGGCCGAACTGGGCCAATCGCTGTCGCGTAAGGCATAAATTGGGGTCTGTGAGCATTGCCCACTTGAACAAAGTGGGGTGATTGGCTGACAGTGGGGACTCACCCCTACTCACCATGTCACAGCGCCCTGTTACCCTCTTCACCGGCCAGTGGGCCGACCTCAAGATCGCCGAGCTTCTCCCCAAGGTCAAAGCCATGGGCTACGAAGGCGTCGAGCTCGCCTGTTGGGGCGACCACTTCGATGTCGTCCGCGCCGTTAACGAGCCGGGCTACGTCGAATCTATCTGGAAACTGCTCGCGCAGCACGACCTCGGCTGCTGGGCGATCTCCTCTCACCTCGTCGGCCAGGCCACCTGCGATAATATCGACGAACGTCACCAGTGCATCCTCCCCGCCCACGTCTGGGGCGACGGCAATCCGGAAGGCGTCCGCCAGCGCGCGTGCGCCGAGATGGCCCTGACCGCCCAGGCCGCCCGCAAGTTCTTCGACGCCGGCAAGGCCTACATGGCCGATAAGCCGAAGGGTTCCGGCAAGACCGTCGTCAACGGGTTCACTGGTTCCTCCATCTGGCACGCGCTCTACGCCTTCCCGCCCACCAATCAGGCCTACCTCCAGAAGGGCTTCGATGATTTCGCCAAGCGCTGGAAGCCCATCCTCGAGGCGTTCGAGAAGAACGATGTCTACTTCGGCCTCGAAGTGCACCCGACCGAGATCGCCTTCGACATCGCGTCCGCCCAGCGCGCGCTCGATGCCGTCGGCAACCACAAGCGTTTCGGCTTCAACTACGACCCCAGTCACCTCGGCTACCAGGGCGTCGACTACGTGAAGTTCATCCGCACCTTCGGCAAGCAGATCCACCACGCCCACATGAAGGACGTCTGGTGGGGCCACGGTGACGGCACCGTCGGCGTGTTCGGCGGCCACACGGATTTCTGCGACCCTCGTCGCGCCTGGGATTTCCGTTCCGTCGGCCGCGGCGACATCAAGTTCGAGGACGTCATCGTCGCCCTCAATGACGTCGGCTACGCCGGCCCGCTCTCCGTCGAATGGGAAGACGGCCGCATGGATCGTTTCTTCGGCGCCGCCGAATCAGCCGCCTACGTCAAGAAGCTTGCCTTCCCGAGCAACAAGGTCGCGTTCGACGCCGCCTTCGACAAGTCCGCCCAGGGCAAGTAATCACCTCTCCAACGAACATATCTCATGGCAACCAAAGTAGGCGTCATCGGAGCAGGGGGCATGCTCCAATACCACGCGGCCGGCTTCAAGCAGGCCTATGCGGAAATCGTCGCCGTCGCGGATCCCGCGCCGGGCGCCGCGAAGAAGGCCGCCGAGAAGTGGGGCATCCCGCATCATTATGAATCCGTCGACGCCATGCTGGCTGAGCGCAAGGAGATCCAGGCCGTCAGCGTCATCGTCCCGAACAAGTTCCACGCCGCGCTCGCCATCCAGTGCCTCAATGCCGGCAAGCACGTGTTCTGCGAGAAGCCCCCGGCGCTCAGCGCCCCGGAAGTCCTCGAGATCATCGCCGCTGCCAAGAAGGCGGGTAAGCACGTGATGTTCAACTTCAACAACCGCGCGCGCCCGGAGTCGCAGGCGATGATGAGGTACGTCGAGCAGGGTCAGGTCGGCAAGGTCAACTCCGCCCAGGCGAAGTGGATCCGCCGTACCGGCATTCCGGGCTTCGGCGGCTGGTTCACCACCAAGGAGCTCTCCGGCGGCGGCCCGCTCATCGACCTGCTGCACATGGTCGACCTTGCGATGTATTTCATGGGTTACCCTGAGCCGGCGCATGTCCTCGGCCAGACCTTCAACGACTTTATCGAAGATAAGTCCTTCAAGGGTCCGTGGGGCATCCCGGATCGCGTCGGGGGCGTCACCGACGTCGAGAACGCCGCGCACGGCTTCGTGACCTTCAAGACCGGCCAGGTGCTGACCCTGCAGGTCTCCTGGGCTGAGATGATTAAGCGGGAGGAAGTCTCCGTCGTCTTCCAGGGCACCAAGGCCGGCGGCAAAGTTGAGCGCCTCTTCGGTATCGACGGACTCGACAACACCGCGATTGATACCTGCGAACTCTACGTCCAGGAAAACGGCAATAGCGTGAACCGCTCCATCGTCACGCCCGCATGCGAAGACATGGGCCGCATCGCTTCCGCCGCGAACTTTATCGAGGCCATCGAAGGCCGCGCGAAGCCGCTGAACACGCCTGAGCAGGCCTACCGCCTGATGCAGGTCATCGATGCCATCTACGCTTCTGCGAAGTCCGGCAAGCCCGTCTCCCTCTGATCACCACACCTATGGCATCCCTCAATCGCAAACTCCGCATGGGCATGGTCGGCGGCGGCCGCGGCGCCTTCATCGGCGGCGTCCACCGCATGGCCGCGGCCCTCGACGGCAAGATCGACCTCGTCGCCGGCGCGTTCTCCTCGGATCCCGAGAAGTCCCGGCTCTCCGGCCAGGACCTCTGCCTCGACCCCGCCCGCGTGTACGCTTCGTACGTCGAGATGGCCAAGGCCGAAGCTAAGCGCCCGCTCGGAGACCGTATCGACTTCGTGTCGATCGTCGCGCGTAACGACCTGCACTATCCCGTGGCCAAGGCCTTCCTCGAAGCCGGCATCCACGTGATCTGCGAGAAGCCCCTCGCGTTCTCCCTCGCTGAGGGCAAGAAGCTCCGCGCCGTCGTCAAGAAGAGCGGCTTGGTCTTCGCCCTGCTGCATAACTACACCGGCTACCCGATGGTCAAGGAAGCCCGCGACTTCGTGGCCGCCGGCAAGCTCGGCAAGATCAATAAGGTCCTCGTCGAATACCCGCAGGGTTACGCCATCGGCGCCCTGCAGTCCGGCAAGATCCAGAAGATCGCCAACTGGCGTATGGATCCGAACTGCTCGGGCGTCTCGAATTGCGTGGGCGACATCGGCACGCACGCCGAGAATCTCGTGCAATACGTCACCGGCCTCGAGATCCAGGAGATCGCCGCCGACCTCAGCACCTATATCCCCGGCCGTCTGCTTGATGATGACGCCAACATGCTCGTCCGCTACAAAGGCGGCGCGAAAGGCGTCCTGCACGCCTCGCAGATCTCCACCGGCGACGAGAATAACCTCAACCTCCGCGTCTACGGCACCCTAGCTTCCCTTGAGTGGCACCAAGAGCATCCGAACGAGCTGATCGTGAAGTATCTCGACCAGCCCCGCCAGACGCACCGTCGCGGCAACTCGTACAACGGCGACGCTTGCAAGAAGTACAGCCGCACGCCGTTCGGTCACCCCGAAGCCTTCATCGAAGCCTTCGCGAACATCTATCGCGCCGCCGCGGAAGCCATCACTGACCGTCTCGAAGGCCGCAAGGCCCCGAAGGAAGGTTACGACTTCCCGTCGATCGACGACGGCGTCACCGGCATGGCTTTCATCGAAGCCGCGGTGAAGTCCTCGAAGGGCAACGCTCGCTGGACGAAGCTCGCCGACTAAGGCGCGCGCCAGTCCGTCACGAAGGTCCCGGAATCCGGGGCCTTCTTATTTGTTCAACCACCAGATGCTCGCGTTGAGCACGGTGGCGAAGCTGACCCAGAGCAGGTGCGGAATCTGAAGAAGGGCGGCGACGCGATGCTGAGGCCAGAGCTGGCGAATCCAGATGATGAGCAGGATCAGGTAGCCGAGGATATCGATCAGCGCGAGGTCCGGGCGATGCATCCCGAAGAAGAGCAGGGACCAGAGCGAGTTGACCAGAAGGATGATGAAGAACGTCCGGCGGGCCTGGCGGTCGGTCCATGCGGCGTTGGCCGAACAGGCCATGAGGACGTAGAGCGTCGACCAGACTGGACCGAAGATCCAGTTCGGCGGATTGAAGGTGGGCTTCACGAGGCTGGCGTACCAGCCCTTGATCTCCGGCATCGTGGCGGCCGAGCCGAGCCCGCCGATGGCCAGGCAGAGGGCGATGAGGCCGATGAGACGCCAAGGGAATCCCGGGTTGCACCTTGCATGCCGTTCGCGGGCCAAGTCTTCGAGGCTGGGTTCCATGGCGTCATTTTCAACGTCAGGTCCCTCATGGCAAGGCCCGGGGGCGGAGTCCGCTTGCCATCCGCCGTCTTCCCCCTCTTTTTAGGGCCTTCTCACTATGTCCGACTCCTACATCCAGCAGCTCTTCGCCGAACGCATCGGCGGCGTCAATTACGGCAAGTCGACCGCGATCTATAAGTTCGAGAAGATCAAGCGCGCCAAGGCCGCCGCCAAGAAGGCCAAGCCGGATGTCGCCCTGATCGACCTCGGCGTCGGTGAGCCCGACGAGATGGCTTTCCCGATGGTGGTGAAGGCGCTCCAGACCGAAGCCGCCAAGCCTGAGAATCGCGGCTACTCCGACAACGGTGGCACGGACTTCAAGCAGGCCGCCGCCCGCTACATGCAGAACCTCTTTGGCGTGACGGTCGACGCCGACACCGAAGTCCTCCACTCGATCGGCTCCAAGGCCGCGCTGTCCATTCTGCCAGGTTGCCTGATCAACCCTGGCGATTATGTGCTCATGACTACTCCGGGGTACCCGGTGTTCGGTACGCACGCCAAGTATTACGGCGGCCATGTCCATAACCTGAAGCTCACCGCCGAGAATAATTTCCTGCCCGACCTGAAAACGATTCCCGCTGACGTTCTCGCTAAGGCCAAGGTGCTGGTGCTTAACTTCCCGAACAACCCGACCGGCGCCTGCGCCACGCGCAAGTTCTACGAGGAGGTCGTCGCCTTCGCCAAGCAGCACAACCTCGTCGTCATCCAGGATGCCGCCTACGGCTCGCTCCACTTCGGCGCCGAGCAGCTGTCGATTCTACAGGTCCCGGGCGCGAAGGACGTCGCCCTCGAGCTGCACACGCTCTCCAAGAGCCACAATATGACCGGCTGGCGCATCGGCTTCGTCGCTGGCAACGCACTGCTTGTCCGCGCTTACGGCGATGTGAAGGATAATTCCGACTCCGGCCAGTTCCTCGGCATCCAGAAGGCCGGTGCTGCCGGTCTCGACGATGTCTCCATCCCGAAGGCCATCGCCGCCAAGTATTCCCGCCGCATGGACCAGCTCGTCGGCGTGCTCGCCAAACTCGGCTTCCAGGTCCGCAAGCCTGACGCCGGCTTCTTCCTCTACATGCCCGCCCCGAAGTCCGCCACCGGTCCGTCCGGCAAGGTGAGCTTCGATTCCGGTGAAGCCTTCTCGCAGTGGATGATCACCGAGCACCTTATCTCCACGGTGCCGTGGGATGATTGCGGTTCGTTTGTCCGCTTCTCCGTGACCTTCGTTTCCGACAAGGGCGAGGCCGGCGAAGGCGAAGTCATCGCCGAGGTCGAACGCCGCCTGTCGGCCTGGAAATTCAGCTTCTGAGGGCCTTTTTAAGCCTCCCTTTCTTGTCGGATTGACAGGGAAGGGGTGCTTTGTCCTTCTGATTGTCCAGTTAATTGGCCTGATAGCTCAGTTGGTAGAGCAGACGCCTGAAGAGCGTCGTGTCGTTGGTTCGATTCCGACTCAGGCCACCATTTAACGCCAGCCCATCCGATTTAACCCGGGTGGGCTGGTCCTTTTAAGGCCTCAGCGATTGAAGATCAGGCGCCAGACCGAGAAGTCCTTGCCGCGGTCCACGGGCTCAGTCGGCGGCGTCTCCCAGCCGCTCGCCAGCAAGGTCAGGCGGCGGGTCTCTTCGCGGTTACGGTCTTTCTTCGTGGTCTTCTCGATCCACTCCGCTCGCACGACGCCGAAGGGAGTCGCGTCGGAGCGCCAGACGGTACCCTTGAACTCGATGGTCTGCTTCGGGACCACGGGCGGATCGGTCACCGTGCTCGCGAGCATCTTCATCCGCTCGCAGGCGAACGGTTTGCCGCCGACATCGATGGTTTCCTGCGCGGGGGTATCCGCATTGAGTTCGCTGGCGTAGGTGAGGCTTGCCCACTTCGACACCCAGGCGATGTCCTCGCGGGTCATGTGGTAGGTGCCTTTGACGGGATTCGAAAAGACGATCTCCTGCGCATTCTCGATGAGGCGGCTGGCCCGCTCGCGATTCATGTCGGCGCTCAGGAGCAGGCGAAGCGGTGCCCGTTCGCGAGAGCCCAACCAGCCGACGGGTTCGACGTTGAACCAGACGTGCGGTTTACCACCGACGTCCATGCCGGCGCGAATCGAGAGGCTCAGTTCGCTCTTCGAGACCACTTTGCCCTCGCGGATAGTCTCATATTGGTAGCGCGCCCACGTGCCGGGCTTGGGCAGTTTCTCCGCGAAAATCTGCCACTGGGCCGGCGAAGAGATTGCGCCGGCCAAGAGCAGGAGGAAGGCGGCGAGGCGGCGCATGGTCTGATTAATGGGCGTTTATGGGCCTTTTGGCGAGCGTCGACCTGCTTCGGGCTCCTTTGCCTTTGACTCTCCAAGCCTCCGCCCTTGGAGTCAGGGTCTTCGTCATGGAATCCCTGGCCCAGTCTTCGACCTCCCTCCGCTCCGCGGCCGGTCGTGCCATCATTCCGGCGATGATTACCATCATCGGGCTCTAAGCCCGCTGAACGGAACGCCCGACGGGCGACTCCCCGTTCCGCGGCGCCCGGAACGGCCCCCTCCCTTTACACCTCTTTCCCACCCACACCACCATGGCACGCTCCATCGAAATCTATGATACCACCCTCCGCGACGGCTCGCAGGGGCAGGGCATTCATTTCTCCGTCGATGACAAGCTGCGCATCGCCGCTGAGCTCGAACGCTTCGGCATGACCTACATCGAAGGCGGCTGGCCGGGCTCCAATCCCCGCGACGTCGAATTCTTCGCCCGCGCCAAGAAACTGAAGTTCAAGCACGCCAAGCTGGCGGCCTTCGGGTCGACCCGCCGCAAGGGCGTGCGCGCCTCCGAAGACGCCCAGGTCCGTGGCCTCCTCGAAGTCGATACCCCGGTCGTGACGATCTACGGCAAGACCTCCGCCCTCCACGTCCGCGAGGTCCTCCGCTGTTCCCCTGAGGAGAACCTCGAGATGATCCGCGACACGGTCGCCTTCCTGAAGTCCCATCGCCGCGAAGTCGTCTATGATTGCGAACATGCGATCGACGGCTGGAAGGAAGACCCGGCCTACGCCATCGCTTCCATGCTGGCCGCCGTCGAAGGCGGCGCCGACCGCGTGGTCCTTTGCGACACCAACGGTGGCTCCTTGCCCGCTGAAGTCGCTGCGGCCACCCGCGCCGCCATCGCCGCGCTGAAGAAGACCCCTGTCGGCATCCATACGCACGACGACGCCGGTCTCGGCCTGGCCAACGCCCTCGCTTCGCTCGAAGCCGGCGCCTCTCACGTCCAGGGCACCGTCAACGGTATCGGCGAACGCACGGGCAATTGCGACCTCACCGCCGTGATCCCCTGCGCCCAGCTGAAGTTCGGCTGGAAGTGCGTCTCCTCGACCTCGCTCAAGGGCCTCGCCGGCCTGTCGCGCTTCGTCGACGGCGTCGCCAACCTCGCCCCCGATCCGCGTCGTCCGTGGGTCGGTACCGCTGCCTTCGCCCATAAGGGCGGCACGCACGTGGACGCGGTCCGTAAGTTCTCCGCCGCCTACGAGCACGTCGATCCGACCGTCGTCGGCAACGAGCGCACGGTCCTCGTCAGCGACCAGTCTGGCCGCAGCAACATCGTCCTCAAGGCGAAGTCCCTCGGCATCGACCTCGATCGCGACTCTCCTGCTACCGCCACGGCGCTCGACGAGCTGAAGAAGCTCGAGCATGGCGGTTGGAGCTTCGAAGACGCCGAAGCCTCGCTCGCTCTTCTGCTCCGCCGCCACATCGGCAAGAGCAAGGCCGCGCCGTTCGAGGTCGCTTCCTATCACGTCACCGCGCGTGGCGCCAAGGGCTCCGCCTATTGCGAAGCCGTGGTCCGCATCAGCATCGCCGGCAAGGAGACCCTCACCGTGGCCGAAGGCGACGGACCGGTCCACGCCCTCGACCAGGCCCTGCGTTCGGCCCTCGTGAAATCTTTCCCGAAGTTGGCGAAGGTCAGCCTCGTGGACTACAAGGTCCGTATTCTCGGCGGTACCGATGGCACCGCGGCCAAGACCCGTGTGGTCATCCGCTCCTCCGACGGCAAGGGTTCCTGGGGTACGGTCGGCGTCAGCGAAAACCTCGTCGAAGCCTCTTTGCAGGCGATCGTCGACGGTTACGCCCACGCGCTGTCCTGATCTCGGTCTGACCGTTGACTGCCTTCAAGGGCGGGGTAGAAACCTTCACCCCCGCCCTTTATGCGTACGCTCATTCTCCTGTTCGTCGCCGCGTCCACCTTCGCCGCCGACCTCGCCAAACTCCACATCTTCGAGATGGCGAAGCGGGGTGAGAACGTCGAGGTCGCCAAGATTTCGACGTTTGCCGCCGCTGCCTATGGTAGCCCGCACATGACCACGCCGCCCACTCCGGTCTTTCGCCTGAGCGACATCGCCTTCCTCGGCGCGGGCCGAAAGGAGAAGCTCGACCTTTATTTTCCGTCAGGCGATTTTCGCTCCAATCGCCCCGCCGTGGTGTTCATCCATGGCGGCGGTTTCACCGGTGGCGACAAGGCCGAGTATCGTTCCGCCAGCGTCAGCGCCGACCTCTGCCGCGCCGGCTACGTCGTCGTCAGTTGCAACTATGTGCTGGGTCCGAAGGACAAGCCGGGCGTCTGGCCGCAGAACATCGCTGATTGCCGCAACGCCGTCCGCTGGTTGCGGGCGCATGCGAAGGAGCTTGGCGTCAATCCGGACAAGATCGCCGTCGCCGGCGGTTCGGCCGGCGGCTACCTTGCGCTGATGGTCGGTCTGTCCGACGACAAGACCGGACCCGGTGGCGATCCCGCCGCGAAGCATTCGGCTAAGGTCTCCGCGGTCATCGACATGTACGGCGTCGTGAATTTCTCCAAGCATGGTAAGGGCATTGTCCCGGGGACTTCGCCGGCGGAGCAGGCCGCTTACTTACCTGAGTTCCAGTGCGACGCGCAGGATCCGGCGGTGCTCATCCTGCACGGCACGGCTGACAGCACGGTCGATATCGCCCAGTCCGACGCCATGGGTAACGCTTTGCGCGCGGCGCAGACGCCTTACGAATACATCGTCGTCGACGGCGCGCCGCACACCTTCGACCTCCATCCGAAGGGCAAGGGCTGGAAGCGGTCAGGCGTGTTCGCCGGCGCCGAAGTGAGCAGTGCTTCGGATAAGCCGGACCTCACCGAGGCGACCTTGGACTTCCTCGCGCGGACGATCGGGAAGTAAGGCTTACTCCTTCAGGCGGGCCATCACCGTCGAGCCCTGGAGCTGGACTTCGAAGCGGCCGGTGTCCTCGAGCATGCGATAGAACTTCGCATAGCGCGGGGCGTTGGCTTCGAGTCCGGGGTGTTCCTGCAGGAGGAATTTCTTGATGACCTCGACCTTCAGCCATTCGCCTTCGGGAGCGAGGCCCGTGGCGACGTCGACGAGGGCGTCGATGATGTCCTGTCGCTGCTGCAGCTGGGCGCGGCGCTGGTCAGCCTCGGCCTTGCCTTGGGCCTGCTGGGCGGATGAGAGGTTCGGGCGGTCGCGGTAATCTTGGCCGGAGTTATCCGGCGCTGGGCGGGCTTCGCGCGGGGCGCGGGGTTCGCGGGCGGGCCGAGGTTCACGCGGAGCGCGTTCGGCGCGAGGTTCGCGGCGGGGGCCAGGCTCGCGGGCCGGACGCGGGGCGTCGGCGAAACGGAGTTCGGGGAGCATCTGCTCGAACTGATCGAGGAGGACGGTGGCTTCCTTGTTGGCTTTGGGTACGAGCGCCCGGAGGGCTTGGGCCAGCAGCGCGAGGGCTTTACGTGGGTCCGACTTGGCGGCCTGTTCGTCGTCCATGCGTGCGCGCAGTTCGGACAGGTTCAGGTAATGATGCGCCGTGGAACGGAGGGCCTTGTGGGTGCGTTCGCCCATCACGATGATGCGGACGCCGAGGCGCTTGGCGTCTTCGACGACCGGCGTGAAGTCGCTGTCGTTCGTGACGAAGATCAGCGTCGTGGGCGGATTGGGGCCGGCCATCAGCTTCACGGCGTCGATGGTCAGGCGCATGTCGGCGGCGTTCTTGCCGGGCGTGTAGCTCCGCTGGTCGACGAGTTCTAACTCGACCCATTCCTGGGCGGCCGCGCGCCAGCCACTGAGGCGGCCGTTGAAGTCGCCGTAGGCGCGGGCGGCGGAGATCTCCGTCTCGCCGATGAAGCGGCGCAGAGTGGGGAGGTGCTGGTGCGACACGTTATCGGCGTCAATCAGCACGCCGATGCGCTGATTGGGTTGTGCCTTGGCGGCTTCGGGCGTGGAGGTGGAGGCAGCGTCAGCCTGGCGGCGGGCTGGCTTGGCGGCGCGGCGGGCGGAAGGTTTGGCGGAGCGGCCGCGCGCGGGAGCGGCGGCTTTCTTGGGCTTGGGTCTGGGCACGGCGGAAAAGGTCCCTATCCGTGCGACGAAAGTCTCGCCGCTACAATGCGAAACGCCGGCGTTTTGACGGACTTTCGGTGGATGACGTCATATTTTAATTGGAACTTTGCGAATTCCCTGATGTTAAAAAGATGTGAATCTCAACTTCCTTCGCTCCCTCGGCCTCTTGGTCGCCGTCTGCTGGGGAGTCCTGGCTGGTGCCGTGCCCGGGGCTGTCGTGGAGCCGATGTGGCTGACGAAGTCCGGCCCTTGGGGGCAGCTGGAAGTCCGCTCCGTTTATTTGGAGCCGCCGGATTCCTTGATGGCGGTGATCGCTAAGCCGTCTGCGGTGACCCGCTGGACCTTCGAGCAGAACACGCTGGGCGGCGTCCGGGCGATCCTGGTTAAGGCCGGCGTACCGGAGGCGACCATCGCGAGGCTCCTCAGCCCCGTGCGTCTCGTGGAGAGCGGTAACAGCATCGTCTTGCTGCCCGAGCGGGAAGATCTCGTCGCCCTAACCATGGAGGTGCGCAGCGCCCTTTACCTGGAACTCGCCAAGTCTTCGGCGAACGAATACCAGCGCGATCCGGTCTTCATCCTCGGTGGCGATGTCGATGACTGGCTGGAAGAGGTCTCGCTCACTTCCGGGCAGCGCGCTTTATTCCGTCAGCTGCTCTGGCGCCGTGGCAGCGCCCTCGTCTTCAGTGACGTACAGGCCTTGCTCGCTTTGGCCAAGGGCCCCGAGGAGGTGAGCGCCGTCTTCCGGAGCATCACCCGTGTGCGTAGCCTGGTCATCAGCCTCCGTCTGCCGCTGACCGTGGACCGCCAAGCTTTCATTGATTACTGGACTGCCGATCAGGTGGGGACACCGCGTCTGGCTTTCATTCGCGCGGTGACCCAACGTCGAGCCAAGCAGCTCATCGATGTCACCCACTTCCTTCCTTCGGCGTTTCGGCTCCGGGTCTATAGTTTCCCGGATCTTGATCTTGGCCTCAAGGGGCGCTATCCGGACTGCCATTGGACCTCCCTGAATTTCTTCAATCCGGAGCCCAAGGATACCTACCTCGATACCCGCCAGGCCGCCGAGCATCTCCTGAAGGCCTACGCCGCAGTGGATGCGCCTTACCGATATGGAGACGTGCTCTGCTTCCTGGACGATGGCGAGGGCCTGCACACCTGCGTCCACATCGTGGATGACATCGTGCTGACCAAGAACGGCGACAGTATCCTGGCGCCGTGGACCCTGATGAGGCTCCGGGATGTCGACGAAATCTATCGTCGCACTCCGAATACCCGCATTCAGGCCTATCGGCTCAAGAAGTAGTCCTCCGGTTCGCGGCGCTGTCCCCGGCGGGAATCGAACCCACATCCTCGGTTTAGGAAACCAATGTTCTATCCGTTGAACTACGGGAACGCATGAGCAAGTTAGCCCGGCGAGGGGTGGTCGGGCAAGCCTGCAACAGCGGGTGGGCTTGACTCCGGCGGGTTTGAACCAAATTTCTTTACTATGTCCGCTTTCCTGCCTGTCCTCGCCGAAACCGCCTTGGTGATCCCCGGCTGGGCCTGGGTCGCCTTCTTGGGCTTCGTCGTCTTTATGTTGGCCCTTGATCTGGGCGTGTTCAACAAGACGGACCACATGCCTTCCTTCAAGGAAGCGGTGGCCTGGTGCGTCGTCTGGGTCTCATTGGCGGTCGGCTTCGGTTTCCTGCTGTCTGCCTGGCGGGGACCGGAGGACGCCCAGTTGTTCGCCGCCGGCTATGTCCTCGAACTCGCCCTCTCGGTCGATAACCTCTTCATCTTCATCCTGGTCTTCGCCCACTTCAAGATTCCGGATCACCTGCAGCACCGCGTCCTGTTTTGGGGCATCATCGGGGCTGTCGTCATGCGGGCGGCCTTCATTGTCGTGGGCGTCGCGGCCGTCGAGAGTTTCACTTGGCTACTCCCGGTCTTCGGGGCTTTCCTCGTCTTCACCGGGGTCAAGCTGGCCCTGACGCGGGATGAGCATGAAGGTAAAGGCATGGACGAGAACCTGTTCGTGCGGCTGGCCCGGAAGTTCTTCCCGCTCACGCCCCGTTTACATGGCAACAAGTTCTGGGTCACGGAAGAGGGCGTCCGCCGGTTCACCCCGCTCTTTCTCGTGTTGCTCGTCGTCGAGGGAACCGACCTGATTTTCGCGATTGATTCTATCCCCGCCGTGCTGGGCATCCTGCCGGTCGAGATGCCGATCGAGGATAAGCGCTTCATCGCTTTCACCTCCAATATCTTCGCCATCATGGGGCTGCGCTCGATGTATTTCGCCCTCTCGGGCTTCATGCATCTCTTCCGCTTCCTCAAGCCAGCCCTGTCCTTCATCCTGGTCTTCATCGGCATCAAGATGATGCTGCCGTGGGCTGCCGGCCTGGGTCAGTCCGAGGGACAGTTCGCCGGCTGGGCGCAGGCCCTCGTCCACGAAGGCCGGTTGCATGTCCCGACTTCGGTCTCCCTCTCGATCATCGGTTTCGTCCTGGCCATCGCCATCGCCCTCTCGGTCGCCTTTCCGAAGAAGAAATAGGGCAGATTTGATGTTTCCACCCGTGGGGCTCGCAGCCACGCTGGTGGCGTGTTCCGAGGCCGCTATAAGCTCTACCTGCCTTACCTGAAGGGAAGCCGCACGCTCCTCTTCCTGTCCTTGCTCGCGGCCATCGTCTTTGCGGCCGCCAACGCCTTCGGCTTGCCGTTTCTCGTCGGCAAGGTCCTGCCTGCCGTCTTCGGTGATGCTGCGGCGCGAGCCGCCCCTCTCCTGACGTGGCCGGAGTGGATGGGTGGCCAGCCGGCGATCACCCTGCCGAAGGGCTACGAGATGGCCTTCGCCGTCGCGTTCCTGCCCGTCGTCATGCTGATCCGGGGCGTCGGCGAGTTCTTTTCGACCTACCTCCTCAATCTCGCCGGGCTGCGCGTCATCGAAGCCGTGCGTCGCGACGTGTTTGCCAAGCTGCAGCAGCTTCATCTCGGCTTCTTCGGGCGACTCTCGATCGGCGACTTGCTCTCACGCCTGATCGCCGACGCCAATTCGGTGCGGCTGGTCCTGGTCGACGTGTCGAACGACCTCATCGTCCAGCCGCTGTCGATGCTCTTCGCGCTGGCTTACGTGGTGTTCATCTGTTTCTCCCACGAGAGCGGCTATTGGTTCCTAGCCTGCCTCTTGGTCGTCCCCGCCGCGGTCCTGCTCGTCCGTAGCGTCGCCGTACGTATCCAGACCCGGATGCGTCAGGGGATGGAGTCCGCTTCCGACCTGAACAGTATCGCGGTCGAGAATCTCCAGTCGGCCCGCGAGGTCCGTGCCTACGGCCTACAGGAACGCGAAGCTAAGCGCTTCAATCAGGCCAGCCAGGAAGGCCTGCGAATCCAGGGCAAGCTGGTGCGCTACGAGAAAGCCCTTTCGCCTTTAGTCGAAATCACCGCCGCTATCGGGATTTCTGCGGCCATCGCTGTCGGCGCGATGAACGGCTTCTCGATGAGCGAACTGATTTCGCTCATCGTCGCCTTCTATTTCGCGTACGGCCCGATCAAGCGGCTGGGTAACGTGAGCAGTCGCCTGAGCATGGCCGCCCCCGGCCTTGTCCGTCTGGAGGAGGTCATCCTCGCTAAGGTGGAGGTGGGTGACGCGCCTGACGCCCGTCCGCTTGCCCGTATCCGCGGCGGCCTGGAGATGAGCGGCGTCTCCTTCAGCTACGGCGTCGACCCGGTGCTCGTGGACGTCACGCTGAAGATTCCTGCCGGTCAGTCTGTCGCGCTCGTCGGTCCCAGCGGCGCCGGCAAGAGCACCTTCGTCAACTTGGTGCCACGTTTCTTCGACCCGCAGCAGGGCTCGATTCTCATCGACGGGCATGATCTCCGTCAGGTGCGTCAGGCCGACCTGCGCGCCAATATCGCGTTGGTCTCGCAGGAGCCCGTGCTCTTCAACGAATCCATCCTCGAGAATATCCGTCTCGGGCGGCCCGCCGCCACCGATGCGGAAGTCCGCGCGGCCGCCCGTCTGGCCGGCGCGTTCGAGTTCATCGAGGCCCAGCCCGAAGGTTTCCTGACCAAGGTCGGCGAACGCGGCGGGCGTCTGTCCGGCGGCCAGCGTCAGCGGGTCTCGATTGCCCGTGCGTTCCTGAAGGACGCGCCGATCCTCATTCTCGATGAAGCCACTTCCGCGCTCGATACCGATACCGAGCGCAGCATCCAGCAGTCGCTGGCGCT
>DBCR01000004.1:192703-208573 GCA_002293125.1 Opitutia bacterium UBA953 | reverse complement strand
TCGTCAGACGGGCCTGGTCGTCCGTGGCTACAAGTCGAAGATCGACGGCTCGGTGCAGCCTTACGGCATGGTGATTCCCGACAACTACTCCGGCTCACTCATGCGCCTGGACTTCTGGTGCCATGGCCGTGGTGAGACCTTGAGCGAACTCGCGTTCCTCGGCGATCGCCGAAAGAATGTCGGCCAGCTCCCGGCCAACAATCGCCTGGTGCTCCATCTTTACGGCCGTTACTGCTGCGCTAATAAGATGGCCGGTGAGGTCGACCTCTGGGAAGCCTACGCCCACGCCCGCAAGAGCTACAACATCGACGATGACCGCCTGTTCATCCGCGGCTTCTCCATGGGTGGCGCGGCTGTCTGGCAGTTCGGTGCCCATTACACCGATCGCTGGTGCGGTATCAATCCTGGCGCTGGCTTCTCCGAGACTCCGGAGTTTCTGAACGTCTTCCAGAACGAAGACGTCTCTAAAATCCCCTCTTGGCAGAAGACTCTCTGGGCTTGGTATAACGCCACCGACACCGCCATCAACTTCCGCAATGCTCCGACGGTCGCCTATAGCGGCGAGCTCGATAAACAGAAGCAGGCCGCCGACGTGATGGCCCGCGAGATGGGTAAGCTTGGCATGGAACTCACCCACATCATCGGGCCGCAGACCGCCCATAAGATCCACCCTGACTCCATGGTCGAGATCGAGCGCCGCCTCGCCGCCATCGCCGCCAACGGCCGCGTCCGTACGCCGAAGGAAGTCTCCTTCGCCACCTACTTCCTCCGTTATGACCGCATGCATTGGGTCCGGGTCGACCGCATGGTCGAGCATTGGCAGAAGGCCCAGGTCGACGCCAAGCTGGTCGACGAGCGCTCTATCGAAGTAAAGACTTCGAACGTCGCTGGTCTCACCCTCGACTTCGCGTCCGGTGATGCCGTGCAGTCCCAGTTCGCCCCGACCGCCGTGACCATCGACGGCCAGAAGATCCTGACTTCCGTCAAGGCTGGTTCCGATCGTTCCTGGAAAGCGACCTTCGCCCGGGCGGCCAAGAACGGCGAGTGGACGCAGGTCTCCGCCTACGACGACCAAGGCGCCCGCAAGCGCCATGGTCTTTCTGGTCCCATCGACGATGCCTTCATGGACTCGTTCCTTTATGTCGCTCCGACCGGCCAGCCCTTCAACGCCAAGGTCGGCGGCTGGGTGAAGTCTGAGATGGAGCGCGCCGCCCGTGAATGGCGTCGCCAGTTCCGCGGCGATGCTCCCACGAAGACCGATGCGCAGGTTAAGGACGAGGACATCGCAAAGAGTAACCTCATCCTCTGGGGTGATCCTTCTTCAAACGCCATGCTCGCTAAGATTGTCGCTAAGCTGCCGATCCAGTGGACGGCCGACAAACTCGTCGTCGACGGCAAGACCTACTCGTCTGCCGACCATGCGCCGATTCTCGTCTACCCGAACCCTCTGAATCCTCAGAAGTACGTCGTGATCAATAGCAGCTTCACCTACCGCGAGTACGACTACCTGAATAACGCCCGCCAGGTCGCCAAGCTGCCGGATTGGGCCGTGGTCGACCTCAAGGTCGCCCCCGATGCCGTCGCACCAGGTGCCATCCCCGCCGCGGGTTTCTTTGACGAAGTTTGGCAATTCCGCGCTTCTAAGTAATCTCACTCTCCCATCCCCATGGCCATTATCACCGAAAAAGAACTGCAGGCCACCTACGACGTCATCGTTGTCGGTTCCGGCGCGGGCGGCGGACAGTCCGCCTACACGCTCACCATGAACGGCGTAAAGGTCCTCATGCTCGAGGCCGGCCGTAATTACGACCCGGTCACCGAGACCCCGATGTTCCAGTCCCGTGCGGATGCTCCGTTGCGCGGCATGAGCACGCGGGAGAAGCCGTTCGGTTTCCATGACGCGACCGTCGACGGTGGCTGGGAGGTCCCCGGCGAGCCTTACACCCAAGCGTCGACCGATCCGAAGCAGCGCTTCGATTGGTGGCGCGCCCGCATGCTCGGTGGACGCACCAATCATTGGGGCCGCATCTCGCTCCGTAACGGTCCTTACGACTTCAAACCCTATTCCCGTGACGGCCTCGGTTTCGATTGGCCCTTCACCTACGACGACGTCGCCCCTTATTACGACAAGGTCGAGATGCTCGTCGGCGTCTACGGCTCCAACGAAGGCCTCGAGAATACGCCGGATTCGCCGAACGGCACGTTGCTCCCGCCGCCCAAGGCCCGCGCCGGTGAACTTTACGTCAAGAAGCACGTCGCCAAGTTCGGCATCCCCGTGATCCCGATCCATCGCGCGATTCTCTCGACACGCCAGGATCATGTGAACTTCCCGGCCCGCCTCCACCCGAATAACCCCAAGGCGCAGAAGATCATCGCCAAGGCCATGCAGGAACGCGCCGCTTGTTTCTGGGCGACCGACTGCGGTCGGGGCTGCTCGATCAAGGCTAACTACCAGTCGACCACCGTGCACCTCCCGCCGGCCCTCGCGACCGGCAACCTCGACATCCTTTGCAATGCGCACGCCCGCGAGGTCACCGTCGGCACCGACGGCAAGGCCAATGGCGTCATCTACATCGACAAAGTCACCGGCCAAGAGCGAGCCGTGAAGGGCCGCGCGGTGATTCTTGCCGCGAGCTCGGGCGAGACCGCCCGCATCCTGCTCAACTCGAAATCCAACCGTTTCCCGAACGGCCTCGCCAACGGCTCCGGCCTCGTCGGCAAGTATATCATGGATACGGTCGGCGGAAAGCTGGGCGGTAGCGTCCCCGCGTTCGAGAATCTGCCGGTCCACAACGAAGAAGGCGCCGGCACCCACGTCTACATCCCGTGGTGGCTGTATAAGGACGCCAGCAAGCTCGGCTTCGCCCGTGGCTACCATATCGAGTTCGGCACGGGACGTCGCATGCCTGGCCTTGGCGCGGGCGGCGCCAGCCCTGGCTACGGCAAGAGCTATAAGGAAGAAGTCCGTCAGAAGTATGGCGCCAGCATCGGTTTCGCAGGGCGCGGTGAGATGATCCCGAACGAAAACTGCTTCTGCGAACTCGACCCGACCGTGAAGGATAAGTGGGGTATCCCCGTCCTGCGCTTCCATTGGAAATGGTCCGAACACGAGACCAAGCAGGCCGCGCACATGGAGGCCACGTTCGCGATGATGATCGAAGCCATCGGCGGCAAGACGCGGAAGCCTGAGTCCGACGGCACCAAGGCCATCGAGCCTGGCGGCTCGATCATCCACGAGGTCGGCGGCGCCATGATGGGAGCCGACGGCAAGAAATCCGTCACCAACCAGTGGAACCAGTGCTGGGAGGTCCCGAATCTGCTCCTGAACGACGCTTCGGCTTTCTGCAGCAATCCGGACAAGAACCCCACGCTGACCATCATGGCGCTCGCTTGGCGCGCCACCGACCATCTCATCGAAGAGATGCGCAAGGGTAACCTCTAAGACTTACGAACATGGAAAATATGCCCGCAGATAACCCTGGTCAGATCGATCGCCGCATGGCTCTCAAGTGGATCGGCGCCGCCGCAGCCGCCGCCGCGATCTTCCCGCATGCCTCCGCCCAGGATAAGCTCCCGCGTCCCGCCGCTCCCGGCGACAAGCGCATCGGCTGGGACCCGGTCCTGAACAAGAGCTACGCTCCGGGTGAGCTCTGGCCGCTGACCCTCACGCCCAAGCAGCGCAAGGCGGCCGCCTCGCTGACCGACCTCATCCTGCCGCCCGACAACCCGGGCGATAAGCTGCCCTCGCAGCTCGGCGTGCAGGAGTTCATCGATGAGTGGATCAGCTCACCTTACGACGAGACCGCGAAGGACCGTCCAGTGATTACGGAAGGCTTGGATTGGCTCGACGCCGAAGCCCGGCGCCGTTTCCAGAAGGATTTCGTCGACCTCGCGGAACCGCAGAAATGCGCCATCGCGGACGACATCTGCGGCAAGACCGCGGTCAAGAAGGAGTTCAAGTCCGCCCAGAACTTCTTTGGACGCTTCCGTTATCTCGCCGCCAGCGGCTACTACACCACACCGCAGGGTTGGAAAGATGTCGGCTACGTGGGCAACGTCCCGACCGTCAACTTCGACGGGCCGACGCCTGAGGCCTTGAAGCATCTGGGACTGGCTTAAGGTCGAGGGCAAGAGGGCCTGAGGCCACGAGGACCGGAGGTTGAAAAGCCTTCGGTCTTTTTGTGTCTGCCTTTGGTGTCGGGTAGGGTTGAGAGCCCTCGCTCAACCGCGGCTGACCGAGGGCGGTCAGCCCTACCTTTGTATTTAAACTCTTGGAACAATCCCTCGGGCGGATTGCCTAAGACCTAACCCCATGAAGCGTTTTGTCTCCGTCCTTTGCATGTTCGCCGGAGTCCTCGGACTCTTTGCCGCGCCGGCGCCTTTGTTCGATGGTAAGACCCTGACGGGATGGGAAGGCGACGCAAAGGTCTGGCGCGTCGAGAATGGCGAGATCGTGGGTGGCTCGATGGCCGGTAACCCGCGTAATGAGTTCCTGACGACCAAGCGCAGCTTCTATAACTTCCGTCTGACGCTGGAATACAAGCTCGTCGGCACCGAGGGCTTCGTGAATGGCGGCGTCCAGTTCCGGAGCCTCCGGGCGACTAATCCTCCGAATGAGATGATCGGCTATCAGGCTGACATCGGCCATGGTCACACGGGGTCGCTCTACGATGAATCCCGCCGCAAGAAGTTCCTCGCCCGTGCCGGCACCGGGGTTGGCGCTTATGGTGTGAAGGCCGACACCGAGATTGCCGAGCTCGAGAAGAAGGGCGAATGGAACAAGTATGAGATCCGAGCTGAAGGACCCCGCATCACGATTTTCCTCAACGGCAAGGCCACCTTGGACTACACGGAGACCGATCCGTCGATCGACGACGCCTACGGCCTCATCGGTCTCCAGATCCACGGCAACTGCAAGGCCGAGATCCGTTTCCGGAACATCACCCTCGATCCCATGACCGAGGTGCCGGTCGTCACCAAGGGCGATGTCTTCAATCGCTTCGGCGACCCGAAGTCGGCCTGGCTCCCGCCGGCGCCTTTCAAGGACGGGAAGTTCACCCTCAGGCAGGACGAAGTCGTCGTCTTCATCGGACAGGAGAACCTCGTGCGCGAGGCCAAGGCAGGGATGATCGAATCACGGCTCGCCGCGGCCTT
This sequence comes from Opitutia bacterium UBA953, assembly GCA_002293125.1. GTDB lineage: Bacteria > Verrucomicrobiota > Verrucomicrobiia > Opitutales > UBA953 > UBA953. The sequence continues at coordinate 203,419 of DBCR01000004.1, read as the reverse complement.
CGCCGCCAAGAACCCCGTCTTCCGCTCCATGGCCTGGGAAGCGGATACGGCCCATGAGCAGTGGCGCGACCTGAATTTCGGACCTTGGAAAGGGCAGCTTGAGGCCGCCGGTGCTACGACGCTCATCTTACAGTTTGGCCAGGCTGAAGCCCTCAAAGGGCAGGGTGGATTGGCCAAGTTCAAAGCCGACTACCACAAGCTGCTGGATGACCTCAGTCGCCACACGCCTCGCATCGTGCTGTTATCGCCCGTAGGTTTCATGCCTTCCGGGCGTCCACCGGACCTTACGACTGCTGAACATCGGAAGAATCTGGCTGAGTATGCGTCCGCGGTGGACGACATCGCCAAGCAGCGTGGCCTGCCTTTTGTCGGCCTTACGGCGGTCACCCGGAATGAACCCTCGACGGATGGACTCCATCTTTCCGCCAAAGGGCTGGAGGTCGTCGGACGCGAGGTCGCATCCGTCCTGGGACTTCCTGCCAAGCCTGAGCCCTCCGAAATACTCAGGGCGGCGATCATCGAGAAGAACCGTCTCTGGGCGGATTGCTGGCGCCCGGCGAACTGGTCCTTCGTCTATGGAGACCGCATTTCGCAGAACTACGGCAAAGGCTTCGGTCCCGTGCCGTCCCTCAAGCAGAACTTCGAGGCGTATCGCCCGCTCGTGGCGGCCTGGGACAAGCACATCCAGGCGCTGGCCCGGGGAGAGAAGTCCGTCGAGCCCGCCCCGCAGGCCGGACCGAACGTCGGCACCGAGAAGGTCATGACTGCCGCCGAGGAGCAGGCCACCTTCAAGGTCGCTGAAGGTTTCGAGGTCAATCTGTTCGCCGACGAGTCACTCGGGGTCGCTAAGCCCACTCAGTTCTCCTGGGATGCCAAGGGTCGGCTCTATGTCTGCTGCTCACCGACCTATCCGCAGGCCGTCCCCGGCGTGAAGCCGCGTGACTACATCTTGCGGCTCGAGGACACCGACGGCGATGGCAAGGCCGACAAGGCTGTCCGTTTCGCTGAAGGCCTGACGATGGTCCAAGGTGTCGAACCACTGACTGACGATATCGGCAACACGTCGATCCTCGTCTGTGATTTCGATCGCTTGATCAAGCTCACCGACACCGATGGCGACGGGAAGGCGGACAAGACCGAGGTCCTGATGTCAGGCTTCGGCGTCGGCGACACCCACCAGCTCGTGAACTCGATTAGCCATGGTCCGGATGGCACGCTTTGGATGAGCCAAGGCCTGCACGCCATCACGCGGGTCGAGACGCCGCGTGGTATCGTCAGCCTGCCGAAGTCGGGCCTGATGCGCTACGACCTGAAGAACCAGCGACTCCAGCCGTTCTTCCAGTATGGCAAGGCTGGGCACAATTGCTGGGGGGTCGCCTTCGATGATTTCTTCCAGCCTTTCCATAAGAGCGGTGACCGCGTCGCCGGTTATTACAGCCTCCCAGGTCTCGGCGCGATCGAGACACCCGACGAATATGCCGGGACGCACTCGCTCTTCGAGTCCCCGTTGAAGTCTAATTCCGTGGAAATCGTAGGGACCAAGGCGATGCCCACGGAGCTCCAAGGCGCCGCCTTCATCGGTGGCTATTACGGTAACACGCTCGACCTGCATCGCTTCGTCGACGACGGCTCCGGTTTCAAGACCGAGCGGATCGTCAGCCCCATCATCTCGAGCAGCAAAGCCTTCCGTCCGGTGGACGTCTCCGTGGGTCCGGATGGAGGCCTTTATGCCTGCGATTGGTTCAACGCCGTGATCGGGCATTACCAGGCCAGTTACGCCGACCCGCGCCGCGATCGCTCGCATGGCCGTATCTGGCGCATCACTGCCAAGGGCCTGCCGTCCATTAAGCAACCAGATCTCGTATCGATGTCTGAGAGTGATCTGTTCACCCAGCTCGGCTCACCCGAGCGTTGGACGCGTTATCAGGCTCGCCGTCTGCTCTTTAATCGTCCGACCGATAAGGTCGCCGCCGCCGCGGATGCCTTTATCGCTAAGGACCGGTCGGAGTCTCAATATCTCGAAGCTATGGGCGTAATGCAGTCGCATGGACTCGTCCGCACTGCTCTGCTGGATCGCCTGCAGTCCTCGGCCGACTTCCGGATTCGGGCCTATGCCGCACGCGTCGTCGGGGAATGGTCATCCCTGCTACCCGATGTCCAGGAGCGTCTGGCCAAGGCCATCGTCGATAAGCACCCTCGCGTCCGCCTGGAGGCCGTCGTGGCCCTCAGTCATGTCGGTGGTCAGACTTCGTTGCGCACCGCCCTAGGAGCGGTCGAGCAGCCCTCAGATAAGTTCCTCGACTATGCCCTGAAGCAGACCGTACGGCACCTGACTCCGACCGCCGGTAAACTGGCTACTGAACTGTCCGCCCCGCAGGCCGCCTATTTCAAGAAGATCGCCAGCACCGGGCCGTCCATCGTCTCGCCCGGGCAAGCCATCTACGAGGCCCTCTGTCTGAACTGCCACCAGGCATCGGGGCAGGGTCTGACCGGAGTCTATCCGCCGTTGGCCAAGAGCGAGCGGGTCGCCGGCGATCCGCAGTCGCTCATCAAACTTGCCATCCATGGGCTGGCCGGACCGACCAAGGTCCTCGGTAAGGATTACGGCCTCGTGCCCATGCCGCCCATGGGCCTCGACGACCAGCAGCTCGCCGACGTCCTCACTTACGTCCGCTCGGCCTTCGGCAATTCGGCCCCGGCGGTCTCGTCGGCGGAGGTCAAGGCCGTGCGCGACGCGACCAAGGGTCGGACCGCTCCGTGGACGGCGGCGGAGTTGGGGAAGTGAGCGTGAGGTAGGGCACGAACATAGTCGTCCCCCTGCCGTCCGGCCACCATGCGGCGGCCGGCTAATCGTTCACGAACGACAGCCGATCAGCTCGATCAGCTTATAGGCACAGGCCTGGGCGAACTCCTTGTCGTTGATCGCGAGGTCGAATTCCTGAAATGGGACAGTGGCATTGGCTTTCAGGGCACTGAAGAGGGCCTTATCGGCAGCCGCGTCATGGAACGGCTGACCGACCGCGCTGATGACGGAGATCGCCTTGCGCGGGATCATGATGGCCGTACCTGCCTGATAGGCGTTGGCCTTCTTGGCCACGATGGCGCCGAGCTGACGGCATTCGTCCGTGGTGGTGCGCATCAGCGTGATCTGCGGATTATGGATGTAGAAATTACGTCCGGCGAACTTGGCGGGGACCGAGGCCTTCTCGCCAAAATTTACCATGTCGAGGCAGCCTGGGGCGACGACCACGGGGATGTTCGCCTTGGCGGCGGCGTCCATGCGCTCGGGGCCGGCGTTAAGATTGCCGCCGACGAGTTCGTCGGCCCATTCGGTCGTGGTGACATCGAGTACGCCTGAGACGATACCGCTCTCGATGACCGATTCCATGATGCGCCCGCCCGTGCCCGTGGCGGCGAAGACGAGGACTTCGTAACCGGCGGCTTCGAGGACTTTCTTCGCTTCCGTGACGCAGGTAGTCGTGTTGCCGAACTGGCTGGCGACGATGAGGGGCTTGGCGGCGCCGACTTCAGGAGTGACGCCGACCATGCCGCAGATCGCACCGGCAGCGCGGGTGAAGATGACACGGGAGAGGCGGTTGAGGCCGGCGACGTCGGCGATGCTCGGCATCATCGTGATGTCCTTGGTGCCGAGGTAAGGGGCGACGTTGCCGGCTGCCAGGGTCGAGACCATCAGCTTCGGGAAGCCGAGAGGCAGGGCGCGCATGGCGGCCGTCCCGATGGCCGTACCGCCACCTCCGCCGAGGGAGATGATGCCATCGATACGACCTTCCGCTGCGAGCTTGGCCACGCAGGCCGGGGCGGCCTTGGTCATGGCCACCACGCACTCGCCGCGGTCCTTCTTGGCCATCAGCGCGACCAGGTCGATACCAGCCGAAGCGGCGACCTGTTCGCGGGTGATATCGGGCTGCACCGTGGCCGGTCCGCCGGTGCCGACATCGATCAGCAGCGGCTTGTGGCCGTGGCGGGCGATGAGTGCCGCCACGAAGGCATGTTCTTCGCCCTTGGAATCAAGCGTACCGAGAACTGCGATCGTGGCCATGGGTTCAGAAGAACTTACGCTTCACCGGGATCTGCTTGAAGCGCTGGGTGAGCTCAGTGAGGGACTGCTCGACTGCCATGCGTTCGAGGCTCGAGGCGCCGACGAATCCGTCGGTGTCGGTGTGTTCGTTGATGAAGGCGGCGTCTTCGGGGGTGTTGACCGGTCCGCCGTGGCTGAGGAAGATGAGGTCCTTGCGGACGGACTTTGCGGCATCGATGATGCCCTGGGTGATCTTAGCGGCTTCGGGGAGGCTCATCGTGGCGTTGGTCACGCCGATCGAGCCGCCGACCGTGGTACCCACGTGGGCGATGATGACGTCGGCGCCGGCCTCGGCCATGGCCTTGGATTCTTCGGGGGAGCCGACGTAGACGATGGTGAACATGTCCATCTTGCGGGCGAGGGCGACGGTCTCGAACTCCTTCTTCACGCTCATGCCGGTCTCTTCGAGGATCTGGCGGAACTTGCCGTCGATGATCGTGTGGGTCGGGAAGTTGTTGATGCCGGAGAAGCCCATGTCCTTCACCTTGCCGAGCCAGTGCCACATGCGGCGGCGCGGGTCGGTGGCGTGGACGCCGCAGATGACCGGGATCTCATCGACGACCGGCAGTACTTCGTATTCGCCGATCTCCATCGCGACGGCGTTGGCGTCACCGTAGGCCATCATGCCGGCGGTGGAACCGTGACCGGCCATGCGGAAGCGGCCGGAGTTATAGACGATGACTAGGTCGGCGCCGCCGCGTTCGATGAACTTGGCGCTGATGCCCGTGCCAGCGCCAGCGGCGATGATCGGCTTGCCCTTGGACATCGTGTCGCGGAGGCGGGCGATGACTTCGGTGCGGGTGTAAGGGTTTCCTTTTCCGGTCCAGGGGTTGGGCATGGTGATAAGAGGGGAAGGGTGGTCGGGGGTTGCTCCTTGCGGGGATAGGTCTTATGCAAAGGACGTGGCCCGCAAGAGCGATTTAAAACATTACAGTGAGACGCAACTCCGTCATTCCGAGACGGACATCGAGAATCCGCGTTCCCGCCGCCAGATCGTCGCCGCGGCTGATTATAAGGATGAGCGCCCGTGGGTCCTCTCCGGCGTCCGTTGCAAGGAGCTCGGCCTCTTCGAAATCGCCCACCTCGGCGTCGCCGAGATGCTGGCCCCTTATGAGGTCGTCCGGGCGAACCAGAGCGGGGCCTTCTTCATGGCCTGTCTGGCCGGCCAGGGACAGGTCTGGGTCGATGGCCGCTGGCGGACCATCTCAGAGGGGCAGGCCTGCCTGCAGCCCGCCGGCATCCGGAACTCTTTTCGCATCGGTCGAAGCAAACGGTGGGATTTCTGCTGGATTCGTTTCTCGGGCGGCGTGCGTTCTAACACGATTTTCAGGGCAAGTTCTCCCGTGCTGGCCGATTTTGACGGGGAACCATTGCGCGCCGCCATCACCGGGCTCATCGCGGAACTCCAAGGAGCGAGGGTCTCCCGTCGCAACCACCAGTGGATCGAACTGGCCTATGATTACGTGCGGAGTTTCGCCGGCAGCTTCCGCGGCGATCCACGCGTGCAGCGCCTATGGGACGAAGTCCATGGTCGGCTCGATTTTCCGTGGGACACCAAGTCGCTCGCACGTGAGTCCGGACTCAGTTTTGAGCACCTCCGTCGGCTCTGCCTGAAAGAGATCGGACGCACGCCGATGAACCACCTGACCCACCTGCGAATCCAGCAGGCCATCCGGCTCATCAGCGAGTCCGATGACAAGCTGGCCGTCATCGCCCGCAGGGTCGGTTTCGCCAACGGCAACAGTTTCTCCTCCGCCTTCAAGAAGTCGACCGGCCACGCCCCGTCCCATTTCAGGGCTGAGGCCTGAAATCCGTCAGGAATGTGCATCTGAGAGGGGTCCGGTTGTGCTTCAGGGTGTCGCTAAGTCTTGTAGGGTGCGGGCGGCTTACTTTGATAAGTGAATGCTTCCCCGCATCGCCTCCCTCCTGCGCGCCGCTTTGGTTTTCGTAGCCGCATCTTTATCCGCCGCACCGATGAAGGTGACGATCGTCTCCGATGACCCGGCCGCGGTCAAATCGCTGGCCGACGAACTGCATGCGGCGGGTGCGATCGTCACCGAGGCTGCCCGTCCGCGCGATGTTCTCGCCGCCACGCATGAGAAGGACGAAGTCATCGTCCTATATCGTAAGGATTACGCCCCTTATGAAGTCAGGGATCGGGCAGCGTTGGCTGATCTTTCGAACCGTGGTGTCAACTTCGTCGCGGTGCGCGGTGCCATTGCCGGCCCTTCGGCCAGCTGGGCTAAGGATACCTTTGGTGCGGGTTGGGCTCCGGAGAGTCGTCGCTTCCGCGCCTTGATGATGCTGAACATCCGGACCGACGCCCACCCGCTCGCCAAGGACGCCTCTACCTTCGATGTGACCGACCAGACGGTCTTCAACCTCGAGCTCAACGAGAAGATCCTTGTACTCGCCGCTTCGTTCACCTCGAAGGTGAGCGCCAATCGCAAGAACATCGCCGAGGTCTCCGACAAAGCCTCGGTCTACGACATCCAGCCTCAAGCATGGGTCTTTGAAAACAGCCGCCTCCGTTCCGCTGTCTTCCTGCAGGGTGAAGCCGAGACCCTCGCCCACGCCAGCTATCGGACCTTCATCAAGCGTGGCATCGCCTGGGCGGCCCGTCGCACCAATGTCGATGAACTCTGCACGCCCAAGGACCTCGTGGATATGCGTTACCCGGTCGGCGGCCCCAGCCGCGCGGAGAAGGCTATCGCTGCTTTCCAGATGCAGCCTGGCTTCAAGGCCGGCGTCGTCGTGACCGAACCCCTGATCAACAAGCCCATCGCGGTCCAGTGGGATGAACGTGGTCGACTGTGGGTCGCCGAGAGCCCGGAATACCCGAACGGCCGTCGCCCGCTCACCGCGGAATCCTGGCGCGAAGGCGGCGTGTTGGTCCCCGGCAGCTACGACCGACCCGCGCAGGATAAGATCAGCGTATTGGTCGACACCGATGGAGATGGTGTCGCCGATAAGAAGCAACTCTTCCACGAAGGCCTCGAACTGATTACCGGCTTCTGTCATTATAAGGATGGCGTCATCGTCGTCTGCCAGCCGCACATCGTCTGGCTGCGCGACACCGACGGTGACGGTAAAGCGGACAAGGAAGTCGTCCTTTATGGCGGCTTCACCCCGGGCGACACGCACTTCGTGGCCAATCACTTCGTCATGGCTCCTGATGGCTGGGTCTACGCCAGCAATGGTGGGGGCGGCGAGGCCTTCCCCCTCTCGAATCCCGAGCGCAAGGTCCGCCTCTCCTCCGGCACCTTCCGTTTCAAGCCGGACGGCTCGGCCATCGAGCAGGTCGCTTCGCAGGGCGGCAACAGCTTCGGCAACGAAGTCACCAGTAAGATGGAGCTCTATCACGGGAAAGCGACCAACGGTAACCCTATCCAGCATGTCGTGTTACCTGAGTCGATCCTCGCCAAGGCCCCGGGCACGCCGGCCAAGGCCTTCAGCTCCGTCAACCCGCGCCGTCCTGTCTTGCGTACCGACCTCCCTGACCGAGCTCCGCTCCTGCAGATCGACCAGGTCGGCTACTACACCGCCGCCTGTTCCGTCGCCGTGCAGGAACACGGCGCTTGGCCCGACGCCTATCGCGACGCGATCTTCATCACCGAGCCGATCCTCGATATCATCCACTTCGAAAAGCTGACCCCGAGCGGTCCGACCTTCCTCGGTGAAGTCACGATCAAGGATCGCGAGTGGCTACGCTCCATGGACCACTGGTTCTGCCCGATTGATGTCTCTTTCGGTCCGGACGGCGCCCTGTACGTCCTCGACTTCTACACCCCGGTCGTCGCGCACAATGACACCCGTGGTCCGCTGCACAGCAAATCTGGCGCCTCCGTGCGTCCTGACCGTGAGCACTACTTTGGCCGCATCTATCGCATCCAACATGAGTCTGCGAAGAAGTTTGAGATTCCTGACCTCGCCAAGGCCGATGTCGCCGGTCTCGTCGCTGCCTTTGATCATCCGAATAAGGTCGTCCGCTTCAACGCCCTCCGCGTCCTCATGGATAAGGACGCCGGACTTCTCGCTTCCGCCGTCGGCCCGCTCGTGACCATGGTCCGCAGTGAGGCCAAGGCCGAAGCCCGGATCCTCGCCCTCTGGGCCCTGCAGCGTCTCGACCGACTGGAGGACGGCCTGCTCCGAAACCTGTGCGCCGATGCGGACGCCGCCGTCCGCAAGAACGCCTTCCTCGTCGCCGAAGCCAGCCACAGCAAGCTTCCCGCCGAGGTCTACGCCAAGGCCCTCGAGGATGCCGAGCCGCGCGTCCGCCTCGCCGCCTTGCGTGCCATGGGCGCCGCGCCGCTCGAAGCCTCCGCCGGTGCGCTGCTCTTGTCCGCCCAGGCTCGGATGACCGATGATTGGTCCAAAGCCGCCGCCACCGCCGCCGCCGCCGCCAATCCCGGCCCCGTCCTTGCCGGGATCCTTTCTGCTCCGGCGGATGCCGCCGCCGCCGAGTTCGCCCGGACGCTTGCCGCCTCGCTCAATGGTGACGATGCCGCGATCGTCCTCGGCGCCGCCGCCAAGTCCGCCAACAAACCGGTCGCCGTCGCCGTACTGCGCGAACTCGCCGCCCGCCGGGTAGCCGCTCCGGCCACCCTCGATTCGGCGCGTCAGTCCCTGCGCACGCTCATCGCCGATCGGGACGATGCCGTGGGGGCTTCAGCCGCCGCCATCGCCGCCCTCTGGTTCACCGATGGTAGCTTGAAGGCCGAGCTCGCCGTCGCCGCCAGCCGTCTCCTTCCTGTGCTTGCCGATGCCAAGGCTTCGGACGAATCGCAGGTCGCCGCCGCCCGCGTGCTCGTCCAGCTCCGCGACGCCTCCCCGGAGGTCCGACCGGCTCTCGCCCAAGCTCTCGCCGGTCCCCGTGATAACGTGGCTGTCGCCATCGCCGGAGCCCTGGCGTCGAGCGGTGATGCTTCCGTCGGCAAACTCCTATACGCCGCCTTCCCGAAGTCCACCGGCGCCTATCGCGCCACCTTGTTCTCCGCGCTTGTCGGCCGAGCCGAGTGGGCTGGACTGGTGCTCGATGCCCTGGAAGCCAAGTCGCTCTCCGCGATGCAGCTCGGACCGATGCAGGTCTCTCAGCTCATCCGCCATCCGGACGAAGCCGTCGCCAAGCGCGCCGCCACCGTCCTCGCCAAGCTGAATGCCGGCAGCAGCCCGGCCAAGGACGACATCGTCTCGAAGCTCCGCGCCGAGGTCGAAAAGCCCGGCGACGCCGCCAAGGGCAAGGAACTCTTCGTCGCGGCCTGTCAGACCTGCCATAAGGTCGGGAACGTCGGCAACGACTTCGGCCCCAACCTGCAGGGCATCGGATCGCATCCGCCGGCCGAGATGCTCGTGCACATCGTGGACCCGAACCGCATGGTCGACGACGAGCACCGCACCTGGAACTTCAAGATGAAGGACGGCACGCAATACTCGGCCCTCATCGGCAGCGAGAATCCGACCTTCGTGAAGCTCAAGCTGCCGGCCGGCCAGACCGCCGAGCTCAAGGTGGCGGACATCGTCAGCCGCGAACGCAGCCCGAACTCGCTCATGCCCGAAGGCTTCGAGTCCCTCGGAGCCGAAGGCCTGCGTAACGTCATCGCCTACCTCCGCAGCGTGGCGATCAGTCCGGAAGGCGAGGTCGTCGGACGTTTCCGTCTGCTCGATCTTCGCTCCGCCTTCACCGCCTCGACGAACACCGGCCTCTACGCCAACAAGGAAGCCAAGCGTGACACCTTGCCCTTCGCCCAGTTCGGCCAGGTCCAGTCCAACGGCGTACCTTATAAGGTCGTCGACCCCAAGACGGCTAAGGATGGCTTGAACGTCATCGTTCTTAAAGGAGGCGCCTTCAAGGGGGCCTATTCCAAGACCTTTGCCCAGAAGGTCGAGATCCCGGTCGGCTCCGTGGCCAATCGCATCCACTTCCTCGGCGCGGTCGGCGGGTGGGGTGCCCACGGAGACGCTGTCGCCATGGTCGCCGAGGTGCGCTTCCTCAGCGGCAAGGTGCAGCGGAAGGTCTTCTACGGCGGCGTCGACTTCGCCGACTACAATGGCACGGGCGATGTCCCGAAGTCTAAGTCCGCCCGTCAGCTGCTCTCGGGCGACGGACGTCAGGTCCGGACGCATTGGATCCCCGTCGAAAGCGACGAGGTCATCGAGAAGATCGTCCTGAGTTCAGAGGACACCGTGATCGCTCCGACCACCGTCGCCGTCACCATCGAGATCGGCGGCCCGGCTAACCCGCCCGCAGGCAAGGACGATGGTGCGCCCAAGGCCGGCAAGAAGAAGGGCAAGGCTAACGAAGGACCCAGCGACTTGCTCCCCAAGGACAACCCCAAGACCACGCAGGCCTTCGGTCAGTCCTTCGGCCCGCGTAAGGGCGGTAAGCTCCGCGTGCTCGTCGCCGGCGCCGGCAGCTCGCACAACTTCCCCGCCTTCTTCCTCGGCACCGACGCGCTGACCGCCAAGGGCGCCGGTTATGACGTCGCCGCGACGCCGAACCTCAAGGAGACCCTCGCGCTGCTCCCGCAGGCGGATCTGCTGCTGTTCAGCGGTAACCATGCCCAGTTCGGGACGCCAGAGTTCCAGAAGGCCATCCGTGACTTCGCCGCAGCCGGGAA
>DBCR01000004.1:0-192675 GCA_002293125.1 Opitutia bacterium UBA953 | reverse complement strand
GGCATCGTCCTTCTGCATGCCGCCACCTGGTATAACTGGCCGCTGACGACGAAGTATAACGACGAGTTCGTGTGCGGTGGTTCGCGTAATCACGGCCATAGTGATTTCACCTTCACCGTCACCAAGCCCGAGCACCCGATCATGAAGGGCGTCCCCGCTACCTTCGTGATCAACGACGAGAGTTACAATATCGAGCTGACCCGCCCCGAAGGCGCCGAAGTCCTGGGAACCATTCCTCGTCAGACCCCCAAGGAAGGCCTGTCGAACATCCTGCCGTCCGTCTGGACCGTCAAGTATCCCGGCGCCCGCGTTGTCTGCATCGCCCTCGGCCACGACGAGAAGTCGCACGATCATCCCGCCTACAAGCAGCTCCTCCTGAACTCCCTCACCTGGGTGTCGCAGAAGTAAGTTCCATGTTTCGCCCCCTTGTCACCGTGTCCCCCTGTCAACTTGCCCACTAATCCCATGGTCTACCATTACGGCACCTTCGTCTTCAAGCAGGGCGTCACGCAGGCCCAGATCGACACTTGCTTCGCCGAGATGCGCGGCATGGTCGGCAAGATCCCCGGACTGCTCTCCATGCAGCACGGCGTCTACCAGAGCGACGAAGGCCTCAACGACGGCTTTACGCACGGGTTCGTCATGACCTTCGACACACCCCAGAGCCGCGACCGCTATCTCCCGCACCCCGAGCATGAGCGCGTGAAGTTGATTGTCGTCCCGAACCTCGAGCGCGTGATGGTCTTCGATTTTACCTTCTAAGGATGGCGGGAGAGTTGGTTCGGTGCGCCGTCAGGCGAACAGGCGATGCCGTAGGCATCGGGCGAAGCCAATCCCATCCTCTCCGATTCCCACCGCGCCTCGCGGCGAAGGGTTGGTTAATAGGGTTGGGTTTCCCGAAGGTCAGCTCGCCCGGAGCCCGAGGATCTTATCCGCCTGCTGGCTATACTCGCGGAACTGCTCGGCGTTTTCGGGCACCTTGATATCCAGGTCGAAGGTCGGGATCATCGCCTTCATCCTCGCATGCCCCTCCGGGCTGGCGAGCAAGGCGGGGAAGCATTTCCTGATGACCTCGAGCACGATATTCACCGAGACCGAGGCGCCCGGCGAGGCTCCGAGCAGAGCGGAGATGCTGCACGCGGCATCGGTGATGACCTCGGTGCCGTAGTGGACGATGCCGGCCTGACCATCCGTCTTCTTGATGGCCTGCACCCGGATGCCTGCGTCGATCAATTTCCAATCCTTGGCCTGGGCGGCCGGATAGAAAATCTTCAGCACCTCGATGCGGTTCCGCATGCTCTGCGTACCCTGCTGGATGAGGTAGCGGACCAGGTCGAGGTTATGGATGCCGATATTGACGAGGGTCGAGAGGTTGTCCGGACGAATGGAGAAGGGCAGGTCGGTGTAGCGGCCCTGCTGGTGCAGGAACTTCGTCGTCCAGGCGGCGAAGGGACCGAAAAGCAGGGTCTTCCTGCCATCCAAGATGCGGGTGTCGAGGTGCGGCACAGCCATCGTCGGGGCCGCGGCGAGCGCTTGACCATAGACCTTTGCCTGGTGCTTTTCGACGATTTCCGGATTATCGCAAACGAGCCACTGGCCGCCGATAGGGAAACCGCCCAGGCCCTTTGCCTCCGGAATGCCGGACATCTGTAGCAGCGGAAGCGTGCCGCCACCCGCGCCGACAAAGACGAACTTGGCGCGGTTTGTCCGCACCAGCCCCGTCGCTGACTCCTTCACGCGGACTTCCCAGCCCGTGCTGTTTCTACGCAGGCCGATCACGCGATGGCCGGAGGCGATCCCGCATCCCTCCTGCCGTCCTAGCCAGCTTAGCAGTTTGCGAGAGATGGCGCCAAAGTTCACGTCCGTGCCCCCGTCCATCTTTGTGGCGGCAATGGGTTCGTCACCCCGACCTTCGACCAGGAGCGGTGCCCAGGTCGCAAGGGTGGTGCGGTCAGTCGTGAAGGCCATCTCCCGGAAGAAGTGGTGGGCTGACATTCCGGCGTGGCGGGCCTTGAGGAATTCCACCTGGTCAGCGCCATGCACGAAGCTGATGTGGGGGACGGGATTGATGAATTCCCTCGGCTGACTGGCCATATCGTTGGCCACCGCGTAGCTCCAGAACTGTTTCGATTGCTCGAACTGCTCGAAGATCTCGATGACCTTGGCCACCTTCACCGAGCCGTCCGCCTCGCGCTTGGGCGTGTAACTCAGCTCGCAGATCCCCGCGTGCCCGGTGCCGGCGTTATTCCAGCCATCCGAACTCTCCTGTGCCAAGCCATCGCCGGCCTCATAGAGCTGGATGGAAAGTCGCGGATCGAGCCGCTTCAGCATCGCTCCGAGATTGGCCGACATCACCCCGCTGCCGATCAGGATGACATCGGGGTCTTCAACGTGGTTGGCGGTCGGCATTAGTTTGGGTGAGCGATGGTTAATGGACGTCGGTAAATGGTCAGGTCGGGCTGCCAGCGGAATCACTGGGTGGCTTTTGCAAGGCTTAGCCCTTACTCCCCGCATGGCAAGTCCCTTGGTCGGCCTTTACGGTCTAAGCAGACTCAAGCTTCGTCGTATAATCCCTTTCGACCGGCGACGAGCCAACTGACGACGCAGGTGACCAGGGCGTAGCCGCCGATCGAAGGGCCAAAGAGTTCGCAGGCCATCACGGCGCAGGCCAGCGGGACGGCTCCTGCGCCAGCAAAGACGGCGACGAAGCCCAGCGCGGCGCAGACGCTCAGCGGAAGGCTCAGCAGGACGGCGGCGGCGCTGCCGAGGGTCGCTCCGACGAAGAAGAGCGGGGTGACTTCGCCGCCGCGGTAACCTGCGGTGACGCACGCGAGCGTGAAGAGAAGCTTGAAGATGAAGGTCAGCGGAGCGGCGGGTTCGACTAAGGCAGATTCGATCACCGATAGCCCAAGCCCGGTGAAGTCTTCCGCGTGCTGGAAAAAGACCGCACCCGAAAAGAACAAGCCAGTGAAGAAGATCCGGGCGTAAGGCTCCGGGTTGGGCCTGGCTGCTTCACGGTGGTTCACGTAGACATAGAGTCGTGCGATCAGGCCACAGGCGACCCCGAGGGCCAAAGCGGAGCCGAGTCCGCTGAGGTCGTAGTCCGCCGGGAGCGGTAGACGGTAGTCGGCATGCTGGGCGAAAAAGAGCTTACGACCCACGAGGTCCGCGAGGAAGGCGGTAGCTAAGCATGGAATGATCGCCCAGCTGCGAAGTCGCACGAACTCCAAGGCGAAAATCGCCGCAGCGATCGGCGTGCCGAAGACGGTCGCAAAACCGGCCGAAACCCCGCAGAGGATCAAGGTGCGTCGTTCGGATTCGTTCAAGTCGATCCAGCGCGACCCTTGGTCGGCGATGGCGCCGCCCATCTGGAGAGCCGTACCTTCGCGACCGACCGAAGCCCCGCCGAGGTGAGAGAGCAGGGTCGTACCGATGATCGACGGGCCCATGGTGGCAGGCAGGGGGGTGGTCGGAGCCTTGATCTGGGCGATCAGGTCCTTCACGCCCCCGGCAGAGGCCTTCAGGGGGCCTTTGTAGAGCCAGACCGTGAACAGGCCGATGAAGGGTAGGGCCGCAAGCAGCCAAGGAGTCGACTGGTAGAGCCTGGTGACGGCCTCGAGGGCATGGAGAAAGCCCGCCCCGGCGGCGCCGACGACAAGGGAGACCGTGGCGAGGATGACGACCCAAAGGAGGATGTTTCTAGGGGGCTTGGCGAACATCGTTAAGGAAAGAAAACCTTTGAGAGCCCTCGGCCGACCCCACAATCTCAAAGCATGGCACTCCCCATCCCACGTCGCGATTTCGTCTCCACCCTAGCCTTGAGCGGACTCGCTCTAGCCGCCGCCCCGTCCATTCTCCGCGGACAGTCAGTCCCGTCCAAGATCAAGGTAGCCCTCATCGGCTGCGGCGGTCGCGGCACTGGCGCCCTCGGACAATTCATTACGGCCTGCAAGCTGCTCGGCGCGGAAGCGGAGGTCGTCGCCCTGGCCGATGCCTTCGAGGATCGAGCCAAACGCCTGAACGACACTTACAAGCTTCCCGCGACCAAGGTCTTCGTCGGCTACGACGCTTACCAGAAAGTCATGGCCACCGATTGCGCCTTCGTGCTCATGGCGACACCGCCCGCGTTTCGGCCCGTTCACTTTGCCGCCGCCGTCGCCGCCGGTAAGCACTGCTTCGTCGAGAAACCTGTCGCCGTCGATCCGGTCGGCGCCCGTGCCATCATCGCCACCGGCGAGGAAGCCAAGAAGAAGGGCCTCGCCGTCGTGGCCGGTACTCAGCGTCGTCATGACGCCTCGTACATGAAGAACAAGGCCCTCATCGACGCCGGCGCCATTGGCGCGCTCCGCGGCGGCGTGGTCCAGTGGAACGGCACCGTACCGTGGATCCGTCGTCGGGCCAAGGACGACACCGATGCGGACTACATGAACCGCAACTGGCTCAACTTCACCGAGCTTTCCGGCGACCATATCGTCGAGCAGCACATCCATAACGTCGACGTCGCCATCTGGTTCCTCGGCCGCCCGCCGGCGAGCGCCCTCGGTTTCGGCGGCCGGGCTCGCCGCGAGACCGGCAACATGTTCGACTTCTTCAGCGTCGACTATGATTTCGGCGACGGCGTGCGCATCCATAGCCAGTGCCGCCAGATCACCGGCACTACCGGTCGCGTCGGCGAGTTCTTCACCGGGGCGACGGGCTCTTGTTTTGGGGCCGGCAAGATGTTCGGCCAGAAGCAGGTCGATATCCCGGCGATCAAGCTCGATACTGATGACTCGATGACCCAGGAGCATGTCGATCTCATTCGTGGCGCCTACAACGGCAAGCCGGTCAATGACGCCCGCCAGATCGCTGAGAGCAATCTCGCGGTCATCATGGGCCGCATCTCCGCCTATACCGGCGAGATGGTGAAGTTCGACGACCTCCTCAAGCACGAGAAGTCGCCTTACTTCAATCTCAAGGCCTCCGTTGGACCGCTCGATTTCGAGAAAGGCACTGTCCAGCTGCCGACCGAAGTGCCCACGATTCCAGGGAAGGCGTGATGCACCGACAAAAAAGCCCCTCAAATGAGGGGCTTTTCTTTGGTCGGTTTTCCTAAGGATTACTTGACCGGGGAGTAATCGGTTGGGAGAAGGAACTCGGATTTCACACCGTCCTTGATCGTAAGCGAACCGCCGGCCTTCTGCTCGGAAGCGCTCTTGGCGGCGATCCAAGCCGGGTCAGCGCGGAAAGCGCCGAAGCTGGCCTTGGCGGCGTCTTCGCTCTGATGATGAAGGAGGTAGATGAGAGTATTTTCCGCGACATAGGAGCTCTTGGCGCCCTTTTGGTCCGCCACGAGATTCCAGTAGGTCATGCTGGTCATGCCATGCTTCGCAAAAAGAGTCAGGGTGTGATCGCGGAAGCGGGCGTTCAGGTTCTCCAGTCGGCCTGCTTCGGTCGTATAGGTGCGCAGTTCGAAGACGCCTTTGCCGTAAGACTTGGCCTCAGCCAGCACGGCGTAATCGGTGGCCGTGAGAAAGGCGTTCTCGATACGTTCGATCAGTTTGCCGTCTTTCTCTGACTCTTTGGCGGCAGCCTTCCAGGCCGGGTCAGCGCCGAAGGCCTTGAAGGAGGCGTCACGTGTGGCGCGATCCGGGAACGCGAGGAAGTAAACCAGCTTGTTCTCCTTATTATCGACAGGGACGAAGTAGCCGAGGTTCGTCATGCCATGCTTGGTGAAGAGTTTGAGCGTGTGGTCGCGGAAGCGGGCATTGAGGGCGTCAAGCTTGCCCGGCTTGGCGTAGTAGACGCGCATCTCGAAGAGGCGGGCATCCGGCTTATCGGCGGCGACGACAGTCACGGCGAGAAGGCCAAAGGTGAGGAGGGAGAGCAGGGACTTCATGTTATTTGAGGAATTGGGAAAGATTATCGCGGGTGATGAGTTGGAAAGGAATCAGGGTTTCCTTCGGGCAGGGCTGCTTCTTGGCGAGCAGGATGGCTGCGTCGACCGAGCCCTTGCCCTGACCGACGGCATCCTGAAAGACCGTGGCGTCAAGACGACCTTCCTTCACCGCGGTGAGCGCCTGCGCGATGGCATCGATCCCGATCACGTAGACGTCCTTCTTAAGTCCAGCGCGTTCAAGGGCGAGGAGGGCACCCATGGCCATCTCGTCATTATGGGCGAAGATCGCCGAGAATTTGCCCTTATGGGCCTGAATCCAGTTCTCGGTCAGAGCCATCGCCTTGGCCCGATCCCAGGAGGCCGTTTGATGGTCGACCAGCTTGAGTCCGGGGTATTTCGCGAAGACCTCGCGGGCGCCGGTTTCACGCTGCAGCTGGGCCGAAGTTCCCATGATGCCGTGGAGCATCAAGACGCCCCCTTGGCCGTTCAGTTTCTTGGCGATGGCCTCCATCGCGATACGGCCGGCATCGAAGTCATTGGAGCCGATGTAGGAATCGCCTGCGGACTTCGTCACCTGATTCACGAGTACCAGGGGAATTCCGGCAGCCTTGATGCGGTCGACCGCCGGGGTGCTGGCCTCGAGTTCGCAGGGGTTGAGGATGATCGCATCGACCTTCTGCGCGATGAAGTTCTCGACCTGGCTGAACTGTTTCTGGACGTCGGACTGGGCGTCGACCATGACCAACTTCACGCCCGGCTTCGTCTTGGCGTAGTCGACGATGGCCTCGGAGAGCTTTGCGGTGTACTCGGCCGACAGGTCGCGAGAAGAGAAGCCGATCAGGATTTCGCCTTCCTTACGGGCTTCGGCTTTCTTGCAGCCGGAGAGAAAGGAGACCGAGAGCGTGAGGGCGCAGACGGCCAGAAAGGCCGAGATGGCTTTGCGAGGGGTAAGACGCATCCCAGACTTTTACGAACGGGCCTGACGTCGGTCGAGCCAAACCGCACCCACGATGATGACGCCTTTGATGACAGCCTGATAATACGAAGAAACACCCATCAAATCTAAGCCATTGTTGATAACCCCGATCAACAAGACGCCCAGTAACGTGCCGGTAATCGTGCCGACCCCGCCGGCAAGGCTGGTGCCGCCGATGACCACCGCCGCGATCGCGTCGAGCTCATAGGCTTGGCCTGCGTTGGGCTGACCTGTGGTGATGCGCGCGGCAAGGACCACGCCAGCGAGACCCGTGAGGAGCCCGCAAAGACAATAAGCGAAGAGCTTTACCCTTTCGACCGGCACCCCGGCCGCCCGGGCGGCGTTTTCGTTGCCGCCGACGGCATAGATGTGGCGACCGAGGCGGAAGTTGCGGAGGAAAAACCAAGCTGCCGCGGCGACGCCAGCGAAGCAAAGTACCGGGACCGGTACTCCCAAGAAGTCGCCGGCGAGAGCGGTCAGTTCGTTCGACATGTCAGCGACCGGGCGCCCCCCGCTCACGATAAGCGCCAGGCCGCGCGCGATGGTCATCATCCCGAGGGTGACGATAAAGGGGGCGACGCCCCCACGGGTCACGAGCACGCCGTTGACGAGCCCACAGGCGGCCCCGGTGAGAAGGCCGACGGCGATGGGCACGAATACGGAATGGTCCCCCGGGTGAGCGAAGGTGGCGCAGGCGACACCGCTCAAGGCCACGACCGACCCCAGGGAAAGGTCGACGCCGGCGGTGAGGAGGACGAAGGTCACGCCGACCGCGAGGATACCGTTGATCGAGATCTGCCGGGCGACGTTGGTGAAGTTCGCGACGCTCAGGAAGGTGTCGGTCAGTAAAGACAGGGCCAGGCCGACAAATAAGATGACGAGCAGCAGGCCGAAACGATGAACCAGATTACGATCGAGGGTGAGCATGGCGTTATAAAGGCATGGCGTGGCGGAGCACGGTTTCCTGGTCGGTCGAGGCCGCATCGAGCGTCGCGGAGACGCAGCCGCGGCGAAGGACTACGATGCGGTGCGCCAGGGAAAGGACTTCGGGGAGTTCGGAAGAAACCAACAGGATACCCTTGCCGGCAAGGGCCAGCTTCTGGATGAGGGCGTAGATTTCCGCCTTCGCACCGATGTCGATTCCACGTGTCGGTTCATCGAGGATGACTAGATCGGGGGCGCCAAGGAGGCAGCGCGCAAGCAAGGCCTTTTGTTGGTTGCCGCCACTGAGCTGGGCGATCGGTTGCGACGGGCTTTCCGCTTTGACGGAGAATTCCGACATCTGGGTCTGGCTCGCGGCGGCTTCGGCTGGATGATTGATCAACGGTCCGCGACCATAGTCACGCAAAGCGGACAGGGTGATGTTCTGGCCGACACCTAGGGCAGGAATCAATCCGAGGCCTTTGCGGTCCTCGGTGACCATGCCGATGCCGGCGGCCAGGGCGTCCTGAGGATTACGGATAGAGAGCGGCGTACCCTTGAGGCGGATCTGACCTTCCGTTGCAGGCTGCAAGCCGTAGATCGCGCTGACTACTTCGGTGCGGCCTGCGCTCATCAGGCCGGCGAGGGCGACCACTTCACCGCGGCGAACCTGGAAGTTGATATCATGGTAGGCGGGTTCACGGGTCAATCCGGAGACCTCGAGCAAGATGTCATCGGAAGGGGAATGGCGAACCGGGAAGACATCGGCGAGTTCTCGCCCGACCATCATCGTGATGAGTCTGGCGGGATTCAGCTCCGCCGCCGGCGCCGTGCCGACCAGACGCCCATCACGTAGGACCGAGATGCGGTCGGCTAAGCGGAAGACTTCGTCCATCTTGTGGGTCGTGTAAACGATGGCGACGCCGCGGGCCTTCAGGCGGGCGATGGCCCGGAAGAGGGCGGCGACCTCGTGGTCGGAGAGGGCCGCCGTCGGTTCGTCCATCAAGATGACGTCAGCCTGGCGCCCGAGCGCCTTGGCGATCTCGACCACCTGAGTCTGGGCCACGGTCAGCGTGCGCATCATGCGGGCCGGACTGATATCAGATTCAAGTTCGTCCAGCAGCTCTTGGGCACGGGCCAGTTGGGCGTTTCGATCGATGAGACCGAAGGCGGAACAGGGCTCGGCACCGAGGGTGATGTTCTCCGCTACCGTCAGGTCAGGGATGGGCATCAGTTCCTGATGGATCATCGCGATGCCTGCGACCAAGGCATCGTGTGGCGAGGTGAATTCGGCATAGCGTTCGCGCCATTCGACCTGGCCGCCGTCGGGGCGATAGAGACCGGCGAGGATCTTCATCAACGTCGACTTGCCGGCACCGTTCTCGCCCATCAGCGCGTGCAACTCGCCAGGATGAAAGTCGATCGTCGTTGGATATAAGACGGTGAGCCCCCCGAAGTCCTTGCGTAGTTCCAGGGCTCGGAGCATGACGGACGGACGGCGTTTTTAACGCTTAGGTAAATCGCCGGCGACGTCAGCGGGCCAGGAGGTTATCGGACGGATCTCCATGCGGCGGTACTCGCATTCCGCGGCTTCGGACTGAATCTGGAGTTTTCCGGCCTTCAGCGGGACGTCGACCGTCGAACCCTTCTCGCGGTAGCGGGAATTCAGGATCACGTTGACCGTCTTGCCGTTGAGGCGGAAGACCGCGTCGCCGTTGAAGGCGAAGCACTCGATCGTGTTCCATTCGCCGAAAGGCTTCTCGTCGTAATTCGTGCCATGCCAGACGCGGGCATTGACGGTCGTCAGGGTACCCTTCGGGTCGTAGACGCGCTTCTTCACCGGGTCATCGGTGCGGATCGGGATCTCCGCCATCGCGCCGGCCAAGGGCCAATAATCGCCGATGTCACCCTCCTGGACCTGGAGTTCCTGGCTGCGCATCCAGTATTTACCTTGGGCGCCATGTTCGCCGACACAAAAAATAAGGATGCCGTTATCCCGCACCGCGGTCAGACGAGGCTCCCAGCGTTTCTCCCCCCACCGCTGTTCGGTTTTCAGGTGGAAGTTATCAAAGGAAGCTAGCGAGCTGAGGGCCCCGAAGACTTGACCCGTGATATGGAGGACCGTCTCGCCCTCCTGCTGGCGGGTCGTGATCACCTTGAGCGGGTCATTGTTGAGGCCAAGGACCGGGTCGTCCTTCGGTTTGGCGCCGCGGACGTAACCCGGAAGGTCGTAAGCCCGGTGGACCGGGCCGAGCCATTTCTCCCACTGGGAGAGCTGGGGGTCGAGCAGTGGACGGAAGGAGGATTCTTGGGCAAGGGCGACGGCGCCGAAGCCAAGCAGGGAGAGAAGAGTGAGTTTCATCGGTTTAGCGAATATCGCGCCAGAGCCAGGTCAGGGCTTCCGGAAGGAGCTGGGCGCCGTGGCGGCTGTTGTGGGTGCCTTCGCCCATGACGAACTTGTAATCGTAGCCCTTGGCTTTCCAGGCATCAGCCATCTTTTGGTTGGCTTCGGGCCAGACGCCGAACTCGTTGGTCAGGTCGTGCGAGCCTTCCTGCGAGAAGACGCGGATGTTCTTCTTCGGCGAGTCCATGATCATCTGGGGGTAGAGATTACCGCCCTTTTCGGCGCCTTTGCTGATGACGCCGCGGATATTGGTGAAGCTGCCGATGGTCGTGAAGACCTTGCTGAAAGCATCCGGGCGGTGCCACGCGGCGTTGAAGGCGCAGATACCGCCAGAAGATGCACCGGCGATGGCGCGACGGGCCGGATCCTTCGAGAACTTGACGCCTTTCGATTCCGCGAGAGGAATCATCTCTTCGAGCAGGAATTTCACGTAGAGATCGGTGACGCTGTCGTATTCGAACGAGCGGTTGGATTTTCCGAGGGCCTTGCCCTTCTTGTCCTTGCCGTTCGGATTCTTCGGGTCGGGCGTGAAGCCGGGCGCGATGAAGAGGGCGATGGTCACCGGCATCTTCTTCTGGGCGATCAGGTTGTCGAAGACCACCGGCACCCGCCATGCGCCGGTACGGTTGGCATAACCAGGTCCATCTTGGAAGACCATCAGGGCGGCTTCCTTGGACGCATCATATTGTTTGGGGACGTAGAGGGACCACTTGCGGCCGTAGCCCGGGAAGGTCTTCGAATCGGCGAGTTCGTACTCGGTGACGACCCCCTTAGGCACGCCGGCCTTCTCTTGGGAGTCCGGGCCAAGGACGTACTGGGAGTCGTAGTCAGGCTTCTTGGGTTCAGCGCCGAGCAGGCCGAGGGCCAGCAGGCAGGGCAGGAGGCGGAGCAGCTTCATAGGGCTGCTCCGATATGAAGCAGACCGAGGTGCCGACACAAGCCCAAGCGAGGTCAGCGGACGGGCTCTTGGCCGACTTTCCGCAGCCGCCAGAGCTCGGGGAAGCGCCAGTGGGTCAGGCCCATCACGCCAAACGTGGCTAGTCCCCCGAAGACCACTGAATTGACCGTGCCCATCAGACGGGCGGCTAGGCCGGATTCCGCCATGCCGAGCTCATTGGAGCAACCAATGAAGACCGCCGTCACGGCCGACACACGGCCCATCATCTCGGGCGGGACCGAGGTCTGCAGGATGGTCTGACGGATGATCACGTTCACCGCGTCGGCCGCGCCAGCCAGGAATAGGAAGATGAAAGAAAAGACAAAGGCCTCGTGCAGGCTAAGCCCGAGAGCGGAAGCGAGGGTGATCGAGAGAGCAAAGCCGATCGTGCTGAGTCCGAAGACCGCGAAAGAGCCGTAGAGGGAACGTCCGGCATAATTCAGGGGCGGCCGGATGATGAGGTAGAGCGACATCAGCACCGCGCCGACCGAGGAGGCCGCCCGGAGCATCCCGAAGCCGAAGGCGCCGACTCCCAGCATGTCGGCGAAGATCGGGAGGAGCGCCACGGCGCCACCGAGGAGCACCGCGAAGAGGTCCATCGTGAAAGCCCCGAGCATGATGCGCTGACTCAGCATGAAGTCGATGCCCTGACGGAGGCTGACAAAGATAGGCTCGGGGGTACGCGTCTGAAGGGTCTGAGTCGTGCGCAAGGCGATGGTCAGGCCGAGCGAGCCGGCGAAGCAGATCGTCATCGCTGTATACGGGACGTTCTCCGGATGGGAGAGCCCGTTCTTTTCGCCCAACCAAACCATCAGGCCGGCCAAGCCAGGTCCGAGAACGCAGGCGAGTTCGAAGAGTGTGTTGCGCCAGCGGACACCGCTGGGAATGAGATCGCGGGGAAGGATCTCCGCGATGATCGCCTGCCGGGCCGTGGTGAGGAAGCTGCGGGCCAAGCCGCCCAGAATGATCACGCCATAGATGACGGTGAGTTGAGCCCAGCGCTCGGTCAGGTGCTCGGGCAGGAAGAGAAACAACCCCAGGGCCATCATCGCAACCAAGGCGCCGATGGCGATACGCCGGCGGTTATTGGTATCCGCGACGTGGCCGGCGAAGAGCACGGCGCTCACGAAGGGGATGACTTCGGCAAGTCCGATGGCACCTAGGGCCAGGGCCGCGTTGGCGCCTTCGTCCTTCGTCAAGCGAAAGACCTGCCACGCGATGGCTACGTTCTGCATCTGGATAGCCAGGGTACCGAGCACGATCGCTCCCAGATAGAAACGGAAAGACCGCGAAGCGATCGCGGAAGCGGGTGCCGGCGTGGCGAGGGACATCGCCGTCACTACTGCGGTAGGGGAAACTTTTAGGCAATCACCGCTTTGATCACGTGGCCGGAGACGTCCGTCAGGCGGTAGTAACGGCCTTGGAACTTGAAGGTCTGGCGCTCATGGTCGACGCCAAGAAGATGCTGCATGGTCGCGTGCAGGTCGTGCACGTGGACCGGGTCCTTGACGATATTATAGCCGAACTCATCGGTCTGGCCGTACGTCTGGCCACCTTTGATGCCGCCACCGGCCATCCAGAGACTGAAGCAACGCGGGTGATGGTCGCGACCGTAGGAATCCTTGGTGATCTTGCCTTGGCTGTAAGCCGTGCGGCCGAATTCTCCACCCCAGATGACCAGCGTGTCTTCCAAAAGTCCGCGTTGCTTGAGGTCCTTGATGAGCGCGGCCGAAGCCTGGTCGGTCTGCTTGCACTGGCGCTTGATGCCGCCGGGTAGGCCGCCGTGCTGATCCCAACCTTGGTGGAAGAGCTGCACGAAGCGTACGCCTTTCTCGATGAGTCGACGGGCCTGCAGGCAGTTTGCGGCAAAGGAACCGGGCGACTTCACGCTCTCGCCATACATCGCGAGGGTCTCGGGGGATTCCTTCGAGAGATCGGCGACCTCGGGGACGCTCGTCTGCATGCGGTAGGCCATTTCCGCCTGGGCGAGGCGGGCGTCGACCTCGGGATCGAGCTCCGCGGCGCGCTGGTCCGCGTTGAGCTTGCCGAGGGCGTCGAGCATGCCGCGGCGGGCATGCGGGGAGACCCCTTCAGGATTCGTGAGGTAGAGCACCGGCTCCTTGCCGGCCTTGAACTGCACGCCTTGATGCTCGGAAGGCAGGAAGCCTGAGCCCCAGAGTCGAGAATAGAGCGGCTGGTCCTTGGTGGCGTCTTGTGAGACCAATACGATGAACGAAGGGAGGTTCTCGTTCATGCTGCCGAGGCCGTAGGAAGCCCACGCGCCCATCGAAGGCCGGCCGGCGACCTGATTGCCGCAACAGAAGAAAGTGATCGCGGGGTCGTGATTGATCGCCTCCGTGTGCATCGAGCGGATGACGCAGACATCGTCCGCGACGCCGCCGATATGGCTCATCAGGTCGCTGTACTCTACGCCGCTCTGACCGTACTTCTTGAAATCGACAAACGAGCCGGCGAGCGGAAGGGTGGCCTGATAGCCGCTCATGCCGGTCAGGCGCTGTCCTTGGCGGACGGAGTCAGGCAGCGGTTGCGTATGTTTTTCGCGCAGGAGCGGTTTCGGATCGAGGGTCTCGAACTGCGAAGGGCCGCCTGCCTGGAAAAGGTAGATGACGCGTTTCGCCTTGGCCGGGAGGTGCGTGCCTTTGGGGAGGGTCGCCGCTTGGGCGTCGCCGGTGATGCCACGCATGGCCAAGGCGCCGAGGCCGAGAGCGGAGGCACCGAGGAAGTGCCGACGCGTGTGCTGCATCAGGCTGTCGTAACTGGGCTTGGAGGGATGCATGATCAGCGAGAGGTAACGGCCGCGTCGCTCGCCAGGATGGTCGAACAGACGAGGGTGAGGGCGGCAAGCGAAGGGTCGGCGGGCATCTTTGGTCCGGACGGAGCCTGCACAGGTGCCGGTTGTTTCTTTGCCTTCGGGCCGGCCTTAGGTTCAGGTTCGGCGACCTTGGGTGGTGCGGGAGTAAATTGCGGCGGCGCAGCCTTCTGGATCGCGTAGAGCTCGTTGAGCGCGGCGAGTTCGGACGGGCGCGGGTCACGCGTGCACACGTGGCGGAAGGCGGCGGTGATCTGCGCGGAGGGCTCGGACGACGCTTTGCTGACCTTGACGGCTAGGCTCTTGGCGGCATCGACGAAGCCAGGGTTATTCAGCAGCACCAGCGCCTGCAGCGGGGTGTTGGTGTTAAGGCGCTTGGGCTGGCAGATCTCGCGCGAACCGGCGTCGAAGATCAGCATGTTGTCGGGAGGAGCCGTGCGCTTACGATAAGTGTAGATACTCCGACGGCGGGCGGACTCCTGCACGCTTTCACCGCCGACTTTCTCGACGAGCGTACCTGCGGCCAGCAAAGCTTGGTCGCGGACCATCTCAGCCGACAGCCGAAGGACTGGACCGCGGGCGAGGTATTTATTGAAAGGGTCTTTCTCGCGTGCTTCCGCGGTAGGGGTCGAAGACTGACGGAAGGTAGCGCTGAGGACGAAGCGGCGAAGCATCGCCTTGGTGTTCCATCCGCTACGCACGAAGTCGACGGCCAAGGTGTCGAGCAACTCCGGGTGGGTCGGCAGATCGCCCTGCATGCCGAGGTTCTCGCTGGAGGCGAAAAGTCCGGAGCCGAAGACCTGGGCCCAGAGACGGTTGATGATGACGCGTGAAGCCAGCGGGTTCTTAGGATCGGTCAGCCAGCGAGCGAGACCGAGTCGGTTCTTCGGCAAGGACTCGTTCCAAGGGAAGATGTGAGCGGGGACGCCGGGTTCGCAAGGCTTGTTGAGGTCGGGCTTGTCGTACTCGCCGCGGGTCAGCAAAAAGGTTTTGGGAGCGAGAGAGGAGTGCTCCATCGCGAAGAAAGGCGGGGCGGATTCCTCGTGAGCGGCAAGGGCACGGCGGACTTGTTGGAGGCGTTCCCAGGCTTGGGCGTAGCCCGGATTCGCGCGGATGTCGGCGTGTTCGGCGTGAACCGCCGCCGGCAAGGAGTCGGCGGCAAGGCCATGGAGGACCGCTACCTCAGCGGCCGTCAGGGCCGTGCGCCAAATCTGGATTTCGTCGAGTGAGCCGTTGCGGAAGCCCGCATCGCGGGTGCGGGAGCCGATCTCGAGGGCGTTATCGCGAGGCTTGGCGTGGAGGGTGTCGCGCACGACCGTCGTCTTCACTTCGAGGCCATCGAGGTACACGCGGAGTCCGGCGGCCTTGGAAGAGCCGTCATAGGTGACTGTCACTCGCTGCCAGTTGCCGACCGGGAGCTCGGCTTGGGTCTCAACGGATGCCGCGCTGTTCGGCCAGAGGTGGATCATGCTCCAGCGAAGCTTGCCGTGATTGACCAGGAGTTCGACGCCCGAGGCATCGCCGTCACCCGTGTAGAAACCTGTGGCATGGAGGACCGTGGCGCGGGCATTCTTCTCCCCAAGGCGAAGGAAGGCCGAGAACGTGAAAGCATCGTGGCGACCGAGCTGCTTGAATTCTGGAAGGATGAAGCCAGCGTCCCCGTCGAACTTCACCGCTTGGCCTTTGACACCAGGGACAAGCTGCAAGTCTTCAGGCGACCCACGACGTTCGAACTTGGCGGGCTTGCCGCCGGTGGTCGCGTTATCGACGCCGGTCTTCGTGAAGGACTCGAGTGGGAAGTGGGCGAGCGGAGTCGGCACCTCGACGGCCGCCTTCGCGGTGGCGGTGCGGGTAGTCACCAGGCCTTTTTCCGCTGCAAGCACGGCGGCGCGGAGCTCGGTTTCCTTGCTGCGCGCTTCGTCTGACTTGTAGAGACGAACGAATGGAGGCGGCACCTCGCCATGGAAAGACAGAAGCCCGTTCTCGTTCTGGTCGCCGAACATCGCCGCCATCGAGAAGTAGTCCCGCTGGGAAATAGGGTCGTACTTGTGGTCGTGGCAGCGAGAGCACTCCATCGTCAGCCCCATGAAGCCGTAGCCCGCGGTCATGACGCGGTCATTGATGCCATCCTGGCGGAATTCTTCGGCGATCGAACCGCCTTCGAAGGTCATGCGATGCAGGCGGTTGAAGGCCGTCGCCACCCGTTGGTCTTGCGTGGGGTTCGGCAGCAGGTCGCCTGCGAGTTGTTCGGTCAAGAACTGGTCGTAGGGCTTATTGTCATTGAAGGCCTTGAGGACCCAGTCGCGCCAAGGCCAGGCGAACATGGCTTTGTCGCCCGTGTAGCCCCAGGTGTCGGCGTATCTTGAAAGATCGAGCCAGCCCACGGCGATATGTTCGCCGAAGCGAGGCGAAGCCAGCATCGCATCGACACGCTTTTCGTAAGCGTCCGGAGACAGGTCGGAGAGGAAGGCGTCGACCTCGGCAATCGTCGGAGGCAAGCCGGTCAGGGCGAAAGAAGCCCGACGGAGCAGGGTGGTGCGATCGGCGGCGACGGAAGGTTTGAGGCCGGCCTTGGCGGCCTTGTCCGCGATGAAGGCGTCGAGCGGATCCTTGGCCCAGGAGGAATCAGCGATGGCAGGGGTCGCATGAGATTCGGGGCTGACGAAGGCCCAGTGCGGATCGTATTTAGCCCCTTGCTTGATCCAGCGACGCAGAATGTCCTGCTCGGCGGCGGAGAGCGGCCGATGCAACTCAGGCGGTGGCATGATTTCCTCGGGATCGGTCGAGAAGATACGATGGACCATCGTGCTTTTCTCCAGGTCGCCCGGGACGATCGCGATATCGCCGCTCTTGAGCTTCTTCGTGGCGCCGGCGAACTCATCGAGACGCAGACCGGCCTTGCGGCCTTTATCCGCATCGGGTCCGTGGCAGCCGTAGCAACGATCGGAGAGAATCGGCCGGACTTCGCGATTGAAGTCCACCGGCGTTTCCGCTGCCCAGACGAGGGAAGTCGCCAGGATGCCGACGAGGGGTAGCGCGTAGGTACGCATGGGGTAGAGACACTCAACTTCTCCGGTCTGTTCCTGTCCAACTGCGATTCCGAGATAAGGAGAAGTTCTCATCTCATTTCCTTTGTTTTAAACGGCTAAGGGGAAGTCGATTTGCTTGCTCGAAACCTTTCGGTCGTTTGCCCGAGGTCTGGAACGGGCTATTCGGCATCAGGCCAAGTGCCGGCTACGTTAAATGATTGGTTCAGTCATATTTATCATAAAAGAAGGTTTTCAGTCATTTGGACTTGCGAAAAGGTCAGGAATTCATCGGATACCGGCATGGCGACCAAACTCTTCGGCACGGATGGCATCCGCGGTAAGGCGAACGAATATCCCATCACACCTGAAATCGCCCTCCGGATCGGGCAAGCCATCTCCCGGGTCCTACGCTCCAGCGGCGCCAATCATAACCGCGTCATTATCGGCAAGGACACCCGTATTTCCGGCTACATGCTCGAGACCGCGCTGACGAGCGGGTTGGTGTCGAGCGGGATGGACGTATTCCTGGTCGGGCCGATGCCGACGCCAGCGGTGGCGCATCTGACCAAGTCGATGGGCTGCGGCGCGGGCATCATGCTCACGGCCTCGCATAACCCTTATGAAGACAACGGCCTGAAGATCTTCGGACCGGATGGGTTCAAACTTACGGACGACCTCGAATCACTGGTCGAGCAAGAAGTCCTTTATGATGTGAAGGCGAACGGCGTGACGGGGGACAAGATTGGCAAGGCCTATCGTATCGATGACGCCCGCGGGCGATACATCGAATTCGTGAAACAGAGCCTGGGCAATGCGCACCTCGACGGCATGAAGATTGTCGTCGATTGCGGACATGGCGCGGGCTATCTGCTGGCCCCGCTCATCTTCAAGGAACTGGGCGCGAAAGTCGTGAAGCTCGGCGTCGACCCGGATGGCATCAACATCAACGCCGGCGTGGGGGCGCTTTATCCCGAGTTCGCCGGTAAGGTCGTGAAAGACCAGGGCGCCGACGTCGGTATCTCGCTCGACGGCGATGCTGACCGGGTGATCTTCTCGGACGCCAGCGGTGCCTCTGTCTCCGGCGACCGTATCCTGGCGCTTTGCGCCTTGGCGTTAAAGGCAGAGGGCAAGCTCTCTGGTAATTCGATGGTGTGCACGGTGATGTCCAACCTCGGCCTCCATGAGGCCATGCGTAAGGCAGGCATCGGCGTGGTCACCACCGCCGTCAGCGACCGACATGTCATCGAAGCCTTGCGGAAGGGCGGCTATTCCTTTGGCGGGGAAAACTCCGGGCACCTGATCTTCTCCGACTACGCTTCCACAGGGGACGGGATCCTGAGCGCGCTGCAGGTACTGCGCTTCATGCGCAAGAAAGGGGCCACCTTGGCCGATCTCGCCGCTGGCATGCGCGAATACCCTCAGGCGTTGGTCAATCTCAAGGTTAAGTCGCGCATTCCGCTGGTCCAACTCAACGCCCTGCAGGAGGAGATCCGTAAGGCGGACGCCGCGTTCGGTAATGCCGGACGCCATCTCATCCGCTACTCCGGCACCGAGAACAAGCTGCGCATCCTCGTCGAGCACCAGGATAAGTCCGAGGTCGATCGATGGTCCCAAACCTTCAAGGCCGCGGTCGAAGCCGATTTCGAGAGCCTCTAAGATGGCCACTTTCCACGTCCCCGTATCCGGTGAATCCAACGGCTGCCACCCGTTGACGCTCACCCGGTCACTCGCTGATTTCCCGTTGGCTAACCTCTCGCTTCGTCGTCACCAGCAAGCCGCGCTCATCGCCGCTGGTCTGACCGAGGACGCTGGCCCTGATGCCGACATCATCGTCCACCCCGCTGCTTGGTTCGCATCCGCCGAACTAGCGACCTTCGTCACTGACGCGTCTTATGGTACGATGACGATTGTTGAGGGCGTCGTCCTTCTGACCAGGAAGGGTGGGACGCGCGAACTGCGAGCGACCCAGTCTTTTGCCATCACCTACGGCTGGGACCTCCTCCGAGCCAACGTGGAGGCCATGACCGCCCGTAAATCCTACGTGCAGGAGTCGGGCGCGCATGCTTCGCTCTATGTGGACGGAAGGCTTCAGGTCGGCAAGGGTACTAAGATCTTGCCCGGGGTCGTCATCGAAGGGGACGTCATCATCGGGGATCACTGCAAGGTCGGCCCGAACTGCTACATCCGTGGGTCCACGGCGGTCGGCGACAAGTGCCATGTCGGCCAGGCCGTCGAGATCAAGAATTCAATCCTTTTGCCGGGCACCAACGTCGGGCATCTGTCATACCTTGGTGACTCGATCCTCGGCGAAAAGGTGAACTTCGGCGCGGGCACGATAACGTCCAATCTTCGTCACGACGGCGGAGCCCACCGTAGTCCGGTCGAAGGACGCATGGTCGACACCGGCCGCCGTAAGCTCGGCGCGATTGTTGGCGATGGCGTGCATACGGGTATTCATACTGCTATTTATCCCGGACGTAAGTTTTGGCCTAAGACCTCCACGCTCCCCGGCGCCATCGTCGACAAGGATATCCTCGCCTGACCATGTGCGGCATCGTCGGATATGTTGGTCGTAACGCCGCTACGCCCGTGCTGCTTGGCGGGTTACGTCGCTTGGAATATCGAGGTTATGATTCCGCCGGACTCTCCGTCCAGGAAGGGAAATCAATCCTCACCTTGCGGGCCGTCGGTAAGGTCGCCCGGTTAGCGGATAAGGTCCGCACCGAGTGGTCCGAAGAACGCCAGGCCAAGTGCACCGTCGGCATAGCCCATACCCGTTGGGCGACGCACGGGGCGCCGACCGAGGCCAACGCCCATCCGCATGCGGACGCCAGCGGTCGCATCCGGCTCGTCCACAACGGCATCATCGAAAACTATCGCGTCATCCGCGCGAAGCTCGAGGCCAAGGGCCACGTCTTCACCTCAGAGACCGACACCGAGGCCGTCTCTCGGCTCATCGGTGAATATTACAAAGGTGACCTGCGCAAGGCCGTCATCAACGCCCTCAGGCAGGTCGAAGGGGCCTATGGCATCGCCGTCATCTCCGCCGACGAACCTGGTCGCATCGTCGTGGCCCGCAAGGGGAGTCCGCTGGTCATCGGCGTCGGCGAAGGCGAATGCCTGGTGGCCTCCGATCCTTCGGCCCTGATTGCCCACACCCGCCGGGTCATCTACCTCGACGATGGCGATGTCGCCTTGGTCACCGCGGATTCGGTGGACATCACCGATCTCGACCATGCGCCCATGGATCGCGATGTCGCCGAGCTCGAGTTAGAGGCCGGCGCGGTGGAGAAGGGCGGCTTTGAGCATTTCATGCTCAAGGAGATCCACGAGCAGCCCGAGTCCGTCCGGAATGCGCTCCGTGGTCGGTTAGACCTGCTGAACGGGACCGCCGTGCTTTCGGGTATGGGCGCCTCCGCCCGGGAGCTCATCGACCTGCAGCGTATCGTCATGGTCGGATGCGGTACCTCCTTGCATGCCGGCATGGTGGGGGATTTCGCTTTCGAAGATCTCGCCGCCATCCAGGCTGAAGTCCAGCCCGCCGCCGAATTTCGTTACCGTAATCCGCTGATCGATGGCCGCGACCTCGTCGTCGCCATCTCCCAGTCGGGCGAGACCGCCGACACCTTGGCCGCCGTGCGCGAAGCCAAGGACAAGGGCGCCATGGTCATGGGGCTCGTCAATGTCGTCGGCTCGACCATCGCCCGGGAAGCCGTTCGCGGCGTCTATCTCCATGCCGGCCCGGAAATCTCCGTCGCCTCCACCAAGGCCTTCACCAGCCAGGTGGCTATCCTGCTACTCATGGCCCTCAAGTTGGGTCGGGGGCGCCGACTCTCGCGGGAACGTGGACTGGCCTTAGCCGCCGAGATCGGCCGCCTGCCTGAACTTATCGAGGCGGTCCTCCGGCAGGATGCAGCGATCGCGAAGGTGGCCGAATCCATGGCCAAGCATGAGCATGCTTTCTTCTTGGGGCGTGGCCCGATGCACCCCGTGGCCTTGGAGGGCGCGCTCAAGCTCAAGGAAATCTCCTACATCCATGCCGAGGGGTATCATGCCGCTGAGCTTAAGCATGGCCCGATCGCCTTGCTGACCCCGGGCATGCCCGTCGTCGTGCTGGCCAATCGTTCGCCGGTCGTCGACAAGACCTTGGGCAACGCCGAAGAGTGCAAGGCCCGCGGTGCGCACGTCATCGCCATCGTCACCGAGGGCGGCCCGGAGGCCGCGATCGCCGACGAGGTCATCCGGATCCCTGATTGCGACCCGTTGATCGCAACGATTCCTGCCGCCGTCGCCTTACAGCTTCTTTCTTATCATGTGGCCCGCCTCCGGGGCTGCCCGATCGACCAGCCGCGCAACTTGGCCAAGTCCGTGACCGTCGAGTAAGGGAAAGGCCTTAGCGATAGACCTCAGACCCTTGCCGTTGATTGGGGCTGAGGCGGAGCCTTGCTGGTGGGGCCATGAATGAACGCTCCCAAAAGAAGAAGTGCCGCTGCTGCCAGAAATCCAAGAGCCTGGACCTGTTCCACCGGCTTGAAGGTACGGCGGCGATTCATCCGTTCTGCCGCCCTTGCCTCGGCGCGGCAGCCCGTCGTCGTTCTGCCTTGAGGGGCGCTCGCCGGACGAACGCCACCCGGGCATGTGCCCAGTGCGATCAAGAACTCCCCGTCCAGATGTTCCACTGGCTACGGGCCTCCGGCAGCTATCACAGCTACTGCCGCCCGTGCCACGCAGCGTACATGGCCGAACGTTACCGCCGCTTGCAAGGCGATCGTTGACGTTTTGGAAAGGGTTTCCCGCTGGTGGCTGGACCGGGACTTGAACCCGGAACCAATTGATTAAGAGTCAACTGCTCTACCATTGAGCTATCCAGCCAGACAGCGGGATGAGAATGAGTGCAAGACGCGGACGGGATTTCAAGAGCAAACGCACTTTAATCGGCAGGGAGCGGCCGTAGCGGACAAAGCGGGTGTTCGGAGTGGCCAGACCGGGACTCGAACCCGGAACCAATTGATTAAAAGTCAACTGCTCTACCATTGAGCTATCTGGCCTGCCGAACGTGTCGATTACGACACGCACAGAGGGAGGGGTAAAGAAAAATTGAACCTCAGCGATGGCCGCGCTGACGGACGGCCTCGAAAAGGCACACTCCGGCGGAGACGGACACATTGAGGCAGGGGACCTGGCCGAGCATCGGGATACGCAGGAGGAAGTCGCAGGTCTCGGCGGTCAGGTGACGGATGCCGTCGCCTTCGGCGCCGAGTACGATGGCCAGCGGGCCGTTCAGTTTGGCGGCGTAAAGCGACTGGCTGGCCTTGTGGTCAGAGGTGCCCGCCAGCCAGACGCCCGCGTCCTTAAGCTTCACCAGCGCGTTGCGTAGATTGTTCGCCTGGACGATGGGCATTGTTTCCGCCGCGCCGACGGCGACCAAGCGGACCGTATCGGTCACGGGGGCTGAGTTCTTCCGGGTGATCACTACGAAGGTGCAACCGGCGCAGTCGGCGTTACGGATACAGGCGCCCAGATTGTGAGGGTCCTGGACGCCATCGAGGACGAGGATGAGCGGATCCTTGACGTCCTTCAAGAGGGCCGGGATGTCGGCTTCGTCGAATTGACGAATCGGCCGATGGAGGTCGGCGTGGCGAGGGGCGCGATCGTTGCTCCGGGCCATGGTCGGATTATTTACGAGCCAGGCGACCCTGGGCGTGCAGCGCTTCGGCGATCTGGATCGCGTTGAGCGCCGCGCCCTTCCAGAGCTGGTCACCGGAGATCCAGAGAGAGATGCCGTTGTCGAAGAGGGTGTCCTTGCGCAGGCGACCGACGCCGCACTTTTCCTTGCCCGCGTAATCGAGAGGCATCGGATACTTCTTGTTCGCGGGGTCGTCGCAGAGTTCGGCGCCAGGAAAGGCGGTGATGGCCTTACGGGCGGCGGCGATGTCGACGGGCTTCTCGAACTCGGCGCTGATGGCGATCGAGTGGGCGCGGAAAACCGGGACGCGGACACAAGTGGTCGTGACCTTGAGGTCCGGGAGATCCATGATCTTGCGACCTTCATTCAGCATCTTCATTTCTTCCTTCGTGTAGCCGTCCTCGAGGAACGAGTCGACCTGGGGGATGACGTTGAAGTTGATGGTGTGCGGGTAGACCTTCGGAGCGAGGGTCTCGCCCTTGGCCCAGGCGCGGGCTTGGGCGTCAAGTTCGCGCATCGCTTCGGCGCCAGTGCCGGAGACGGCCTGATAGGTGGAGGCGAAGAAGCGCTTGAGTCCGAAAGCCTGATGCAGCGGGTAGAGACCCATCAGGGCGATGGCCGTCGAGCAGTTCGGGTTGGCGATGATGCCCTTATGGTGGGCTAGGTGATGGGCGTTGATCTCCGGGACGACCAGTGGGACGTCCGGAAACATGCGGAAGGCGGAGCTATTATCGATGACAATGCAACCGCGCTTTGCGGCTTCGGGGGCAAGGGCGAGGGAGATCGAGCCGCCGGCGCTGAAGATGGCAAAATCGAGGCCTTCGAAGGCTTCTGGCTTGGCTTCTTGGACGGTCCATTCCTTGCCGCCGTAGGTGACCTTGGTGCCGGCCGAACGGGCCGAAGCCAGGGGACGGAGTTCGGCCACGGGGAAGTTCCGCTTGGCCATGAGCGCCAGCAGTTCTTGACCCACCGCGCCTGTCACGCCCACGATGCCGATACGATATGCCATGTTCTGAGTTCGAGTTAGGTTTGAAGAAAGAGGTGACCGAACGCCTGAAAGGGCTGGGCCTACCTTCTGCGGAAGATTGCATCGTTGTGTCGATTGACCAGCAAAAACTCTGGCATATCCGTGGTCAGGATTGCGAAACCTACGTCGTCAGCACCGCCCGGGCTGGTCGTGGCTGCGTCGAAGATTCTCACCAGACCCCGGACGGACTTCACCAGGTCGGAGAGAAGATCGGGGAGGGCGCCGTCCCGGGCACGGTCTTTAAGGCCCGTCAGTCGACGGGGAAGCTCGCCTCCGAGTGGGCCGCGCCCGAGGATAATCTTATCACCTCGCGTATCCTCTGGCTGGAAGGACTGGAGCCTGGCCACAACCAAGGGGTCGCGGCCGATGGCAAGGTCGTCGATACGCGCCGACGTTTCGTCTACATCCATGGCACGAACCAAGTCGCCAAGTTAGGCCAGCCGAATAGCCATGGCTGCGTCCTGCTTTCCGATACGGATGTGATTCGCCTCTTCGACCTCGTCCCGGTCGGCACACGGGTGCTGATCAGGGATTAACGGGGCGCCTTGGAATTTTCGTCCTGGTTCGCCTTCACCGCGATCGGCCACCAGGTCTCGAGCATCTCCTTCGCCACGGGACCAGCCGTTTTGCCGCCCCAGGTGTTGGTGTCCGTCTGGCCTTCCACCAGCACCGCAAAAGCGACGACCGGGTGATCGGCCGGGGCGTAGCCGATCATCCAAGCAAGGTGAGCCTTCTCGCCTTTCTTGAAATATTCCGACGTGCCGGTCTTGCCGGCATAAGGCAGGCCAGGGATGCGCGCGACCCGGGCCGTGCCTTCTTCGACGCAGCGCACCATGCCACCGCGCAGGGCTTCGAGCTGGTCGGCGTTAAGGCCGATAGGCACGGAGCCGATATGACGACCAGTACGCTCCTGTGAATGGATGATGGACGGAACGGTGCGAGTCTCGCCACGGGCGATGGAAGCCGCGACGCATGCCATGTGCAAGGGGGTGGTGAGAAGATAGCCTTGGCCGATGGAAAGATTAGCCGTGTCGCCGTCGTTCCAGGCGCCGGCGCCGATCCGCAGCTTGTAGGCGCGATCCGGCACGACGAGGCCGCGACTGGCCGCGTAAGGCAATTCCGTCATCGGCAGGCCGCCCGTCTCCATGTCGCTGATGGTTTGCAACAGAGGCGCGTCCAGCCCGAAACGCCGAGATTCGGCGGCGAGCGCTTCGATGCCCGTACGCAGGCCGACCTGGTAGTTCCAGACGTTGCAAGAAACCGCGAGCATCTTGTCGAGGTTCACCTCGCCGTAGCCCACCGGCTCGTGCTCTGGGTAATCCCGATTACCGACCCTGAAGAAAGGCCCGCAATCAAGGACGTCGTCCCAGTCGACGACCTTCTTGCGCATACCAGCGGTAGCCGTGATGACCTTGAAGGTCGAACCGGGCGGGTAGAGGCCTTGAGTTGCTCTATTCAGCCAGCCGCCGGTTTTCTCGATCTCATCGTAATATTTGGACGACACCCGATCGGCCAGACGGTTAGGATCGAACGAAGGCTGGCTCGCGAGGGACAAGATCTCGCCGCTATGGACATCGATCATCACGGCGGCGGCGGGCAGGAGATTACCCTGTGGGTCCTTGAGCTTTCCAAGCGCGCTTTCCGTCGCTTGCTGGATGCGATAGTCAATTGAAAGCATTACGTTACCCCCTTGCTCAGGTTCACTGAACTTCAAGCGGGTCTGATTATACCCCGAGGAAGTCTTGGTCCAAAGTTCCCAGCCGCTGCGACCGCTGAGGATGTTATTGTAACTGAGTTCGACGCCGGCCGCGCCCGTCTTGCCGGTGTAGCGAAGCCTCTGCATCGATTCGACGCGGACCTCCGAGATGTCATCCACGTTATCCGGCAGCATGTCGGTATCCTTGACGTAACCTAGGACGTGCGCCGCCATGGGGCCATAGGGGTAGGTCCGGACATTGTCCTGATCGAGGCGGATCGGCCCTTCCACAGGGAACTGCTCGATGAACCGCGCGACGGACTTGGTGCCGTCGTCCGCGGTCAGCGCCTGACCCGCCCCCGGGAAGGCGAGATCATTCACGAGGGTGAAGGGGAGGGCACGTCGCTCGCGAAGATGCTTGCGGAGCTCGTCGATGTTGATCTGCCGTTCGGCCGGAGCGGTGACCGGGGTCAGCTTGGCGACCCAATTGCGTCCCTTGGTATTACGGTTCGTCTCGTCGATGACGAACCAGACCTTGTTGAGCCAGCCTTGCAACACCCGCACCCGCGCATCTTCCATCAGCTTCTCGCGGTCGATGCTCACGGCCTCGCGAGCTTTCTCCGCCGCGAGGAGACGGAGGTATTCCGCCCGAAATTCCTTTTGCAGCGACGCGAGATCGGCCTTGACGCTCCAGCGGGCGCGGTTGTCGACCAAAGGGAAGCCGTTGCGATCATAGATGCGACCGCGGGCCGGAGGGCGCAACACGACGCGACGGCTCTGGGTGTCCGACTGTTCCTTGAGGTCGTTGGACTGGATGAGCTGGCGGTACACCAGTCCGCCGATCACATAGAGAAAACCGGCGAAGAAAAAGAAGAAGACGCCGTAGAGACGCAGCCGGTCGACCGGGGTCGATGGAAGCACGCGCGTATCAGAGGATTCCTTCATGGGTTATCGGGGGCCGGAGGAATGCTTAGACGATCCAGGACGGCGTTCTGGGTCAGCGCGATGGGAAGCAGGCCGATCGTGCCAACGATGCCTGCGAGTAGTAACTGAAGGAAAAGTTGCCCAGCTAGGTCCGTGGCAGGGCTTGGCGAACCATAGGATGACGCGAGGAACCAGATGAGACAGCAGCTGACATTGACCACGGCGGCGGCGCGGAGCATGCCGGGAGTATTGCGTAGCAGCTGGCGATTGGACGAAAGAAAGATCGCGATCGCGACCAAGGACAAGGCGAGCACGCCGTCCGGAATCGGACGCCTGGCTTCGAATAGAAACCCGAGGCAGGCGGCGAAAAGAACCGCCTGCCACCGCTTCAGTCGCCGACAAGGCGCGACGAGGCAGGTGCCGGAGAGGAAGAAGATGAGCGAAGAGGACGCCAAGGCATCCGAGGCTAAGTCGGCGCCGAGCAACCAGGGGTAGGTCGCAAGCAGCAGGATCAGCCAGGCCCAGCCCATGGTCACTGGAATTGATCGCCCTGCATCAGGGCCTCGCCCGGATTCTGATGCAGCGGAACGAGGACGGAGACTTCCTGCAGGTTGTAAAGGTCGCGCGAGGGCACGAGGAGGCTTTCCTTGAAATTGCCCACCTGCGTGGCGTAGGTGCCACCATCGAGATAGCCTAGTATCAGTCGGCTGGGGAACACTCCGCCCATCCCTGTGGTGAAGACGCGTGCCGGCTGTCCCGCCGGTATCGAGTAGTCGCGCGGAATGACGCTGACGCGGGCCTTGGCGGTGCCGAGGGAGTTGGAGGCCACGCCGTTCACGAGGACGATATGATTCTGATCATCGCCTTCGAGGTAGGCCGTGCAGCGGAAGCCCGGGCTGGTGACGAGGTCGATTTCGCTGGTGGTGAGGTGGACGGCGGTCACGCGACCGACGACCGTATTACCGAAGACGACCGGAGCGCCGGGTCGAATGCCGTCGTTGCGCCCCTTGCGAATGACGATGCGCTGCCACCAGGAAGAGCTGTCGCGGGTCGCGACGCGGGCGACGACGGACATATACTCCGCGGGGACGTTATAATGGGTGATCTCGCGTAGCCGGACGTTCTCACGGCGGATATCTTCGAACTTATTGATCTGGATTTCCAAGGCGGCATTGACGCGGGCAAGGTCGCGACCGGCGGCGGCCATCTCCTCGACGCTACGGCTCTTCTTCTCCCAGAAGGTCGCTAGGTCGCGGGATTTGCCGAGAAGGTGAAGGGCGGGGGCCTGGAACTCGACGAACGCTTCGCGATTGAAACGCCGGACGGCGCTCGGGGCGAGTATCCACAGCGCCACGAAGACCGCTAGGGCGACATAAGAGGCGCGGGCGCCTTGACGATTCTGGTCCATGGCGGGTCGGCCCGCGAACGGGGATTAGTCTCGACCGCTCCAGCGGGAGGAGTTCGCGAGGATCTTGCCGGTTCCGTTGACGACGGCACAGAGGGGGTCTTCGGCCACGAAGACCGGCAGGCCGGTGGCTTCGGAGATGGCGCGGTCGATCTTGCGAATGAGCGAGCCGCCGCCGGCAAGCACGATGCCACGGTCGACGAGGTCTGCCGAAAGTTCCGGGGGGATGCGCTCCAAGGAGCCCTTGATGGCCTCGATGATGAGATTGATATTGTCGGCCATAGCTTCACGGACCTCCTGGGAGGTGAGGTGGAGCTGGCGAGGAAGACCGGTGACATTATCGCGTCCCTTGACTTCGAAAGTGAGCTCTTGTTCGAGCGCGTAAGCCGAGCCGATCTTGATTTTGATCTCTTCCGCGGTGCGTTCGCCAATGATGAGATTGTACGAGTTGCGGATATACTTGATGATCGACATGTCGAACTCGTCGCCGCCGACACGGATAGAGCGGGCATGCACGATGCCGCCGAGGGAAAGGACGGCCACCTCGGTGGTGCCACCGCCGATGTCGACGATCATCGAGCCCGTGGGTTCTTCGACCGGCAGACCGACACCGATGGCGGAAGCGACCGGCTCAGGGATGGTGATGACGTCATCGGCGCCGGCACGGTAAGCCGAATCCATGACGGCGCGACGCTCGACGGCGGTGATGCCATAGGGCACGGCCACGACGACGGTGAGATTCGTGAAGAGGGATTTACGGGCGACCTTGCCGATGAAGTAGCGGAGCATGTGCTCGCTGATCTCGAAGTCGGCGATGACGCCGTCCTTCATCGGACGAAGCGCCTGGATATCTCCGGGGGTACGACCGAGCATCATGCGTGCCTCGTTCCCGACGGCGATCGGCTTGCGCGTGCTGGTCCGGATGGCGACGACGCTAGGCTCGCGGAGGACGACGCCGCGGTCCTTGAGGAAGACAAGCGTGTTTGCCGTGCCAAGGTCGATGCCAATGGCTTGGGTGAATAGCCCGGGGAAGCGCTTAAACATCAGGGTCGTGTGGTTTCCTTTATCAACAGTTTATTCACAGCAGAGTCAAACGAAACTTCGACCCGCAGTGGCAGGGCAGGGCCGTCATAAGATTCATCCAGACAGCGAGATAGGCGGTGGCGTCAGGCTGACCACGCGGTCTGTTCACAGCGGCGGCCTTCGCCCGACCGATGCTCCGCGGTCTGAGAAACACGAATGACGTCTTTGCGGGTATTTCCGCCGTCTGAGCCCGACGGTCCGGCGAGCATGGAACTTGCGACCGCCGCCTCAGGTCATAATCAAGTCTGACCCCACCCCATGACACCCCAGCTCAACCGTCGGTCTTTCCTTCGTAACACCGGTATGGCCGCTGCCGCTTTCGCGGTGGCCCGTCCTTGGCTTAATTCCGCGGCCCGTAGGGTTTCGCCGAACGAGAAGCTCAACGTGGCCGCGATCGGCTTCGGCGGCGTGGGGTCGAGCAACGTGAAGAACTCCGCCGATGAGAACATCGTCGCGTTGTGCGACCTAGATCTCAGCCGCTGCGGCGGTACGATCAAGCAGTTCCCGAAGGCCGCCCTCTTTACCGACTTCCGTAAGATGCTGGACGCGCAGAAGGACATCGATGCCGTCATCATCGCCACCCCCGACCATTCGCACGCCTTCATCGCGATGGAATGCATGCGCCGCGGCAAGCACGTCTACGTCCAGAAGCCGATCTCGCACTCCGTCTTCGAGGCACGCATCCTCACCGAGTCGGCGCACAAGTATAAGGTCGTGACCCAGATGGGCAACCAAGGCCATTCCGGCGAAGGCATCCGTCAGGTCACCGAATATATCGCGGCGGGTCTCATCGGCAAGGTGCGCGAGGTGCACACCTGGACCAACCGTCCCATCTGGCCGCAGAGCAGCGAGATGGACCGTCCGGCGGATGCGCAGAAAGCCCCGCAGGGCATGGACTGGGATCAGTGGTGTGGCCCGGCTCCGCTCCGCCCCTTCCACGCCTCTTACCATCCCGGCAAATGGCGCGCGTGGTGGGATTTCGGCACCGGCTCGCTCGGTGACATGGGCTGCCATATCATCGACCCTGCCTTCATGGCGCTCGACCTGCGTTACCCGATCAGCGTCGAAGGCAACGTGTCGACCGTCTTCGAGACCTTCGGCAAGAAGACGACCGGGAAGTTCGAATCCTACCCTCGCTCCTCGATCGTCCGTTTCAAGTTCCCGGCCCGCGGCGAGCTGCCGCCGGTCACGCTCACCTGGTGGGATGGCGGCCTGATGCCCCAGCGTCCGGATGAACTCGAGGATGACATGCCTTTCGGCGACGCCAACGGCGGCTGTCTTTTCATCGGTGACAAAGGCAAGCTGGTCTGCGGATGCTACGGCCTCAATCCGCGTATCCTTGATGCCGATCTGCGCGAGGCCTCGAAGAAGGTCGCGAAGACCTTGCCGCGCATCCCTGGCAATTCGTCAGGTCACGAAAAAGACTGGATCCGTGCCTGCAAGGGCGGCGTCGCCGCTTCTTCGAACTTCGATTACTCCGGTCCGCTCTCCGAGATGGTCCTCATGGGCAACCTCGCCTCCCGTTACCCTGATCGCAAGTTGCTCTGGGATGGCGCGAAGATGATCGTCACGAACGACAAGGAGGCCAACGCCTACGTCGGTCGCGAATACCGCAAGGGCTTCGAACTCGGTACCTAAGCCGGATTCATTTTAGCGCCAGGAACGCCAGGATCGTACCGCCGAGCGCGATACGATACCAGGCGAACACGCCGAGTCCATTGCGCGACACGTAACCCACCAGCCACTTCACGGACACGAAGGCCGTGGCCGCTGCGACCAGCAGGCCGACGCTCGCCGGGCCCGCAGGGTAGATCTGGGTCAGGGCTGGGCCGAGCGCCCACATCTTGTAGACCGAAGCGGCGGAGAGCGTAAGCAGGCCAACCAAGAAGGAGAACTCCGTCGCGGCGGCGTGGGAAAGCCCGGCCATGCGCCCGCCGAGGATCGTCGCCAATGAGCGGCTGGTACCGGGAATTAAGGCGAAGCACTGACAGAGGCCGATGGTCAAAGCCGCGCGCCACCCGATCGCGGCGACTTCGTCAGACTCATGGGTCACCGACTTCGGCAGGACACGTTCAGCGATCAGAATGACAAGTCCACCGACGAGCAGGGCGACCGCGACGACTTCTACCGAGAAGAGGTAAGCCGCGATGGCATCCTTGAACAGGAAGCCGAGTAACGCCGCGGGGATGAAAGCCACGATGATGGCCGTAGCGAGGTCGAGCGAACGACGTTCTCCGCGACAAAGCCCTGACAAAAGCGTGCGGATGCGGCTAAAGAACGCCACGAAGACGGCGAGAATCGCGCCCAGCTGAATGATGACGATATAGTCGTCGGCCACACGCTCCAAAGAGATTGCCCGGCCTTTACGATCCACGAGTCCGGATACGGTGACATGGGGGTCTTTCAAAACTCCCAGCAGGCGATCGCTGATGATCATGTGGCCAGTCGAGCTGACAGGCAGGTACTCGGTGATGCCTTCAACGGTACCAGTGACGAGCGCGCGGCCATAGGTGAGGTCAGCGCGGACTTCCTCGGGAGTGCGCGTTTCCCCAGCTGCGAACGCTGGCAGGGAGGAGAGCAGCCACAGACCACAGGCGAAACGAAGCATGGGCGAGCATTAGGCTTCTGGCCGTGTCGGGGCAAGGAAAGCCGTCAAAAGCCCTTGTCGCTTGCCCTTGTGGGACGTTCCCGCTTTATGCAGGACATCACCACCATGTCGGCCTCCAGCCTCATCCCGACCACCGAACCTCGCTTCCGCGTCCCGGACGCCCGCGGCCGTTTCGGCCAGTTCGGCGGGATGTACGTCCCGGAGACACTCATGACGCCTTTGCTGGACCTGACCAAGGCCTATGACGAAGCCCGTCGTGATCCCGCCTATCAGCAGGCCTTCGCGGATATGCTCCGCGACTACGCCGGTCGTCCGACCGGGCTCTATTTTGCCGAGTCTCTGACCAAACACGCCGGCGGCGCCCGCATCTACCTGAAACGTGAGGACATGCTCCACACCGGGGCTCATAAGATCAATAACGTCATCGGCCAGGCCCTGCTCGCCATCCGCATGGGCAAGAAGCGCATCATCGCCGAGACCGGCGCCGGGCAGCATGGTACCGCCACCGCCGCCGTCTGCGCCCGCTTTGGCCTGGAGTGCGTCATCTACATGGGCGCGACCGACATGGAGCGCCAGGCGCTCAACGTCTACCGCATGCGCCTCATGGGCGCCGAGGTCCGGGGCGTAGAAGCCGGCCAGCGCACGCTCAAGGAGGCCGTCAACGAGGCCATGCGCGACTGGGTCACCAACGTCCGCGAGACACATTACATCCTAGGTACGGCCTATGGCTCGCATCCCTATCCCATGATGGTCCGCGATTTTCATCGCATCATCTCCGTCGAATCCAAGCAGCAGATCCTCCGTGCCGAAGGTCGCCTGCCGGACGCCATCGTCGCTTGCGTCGGCGGCGGTTCCAACGCCATCGGTGCATTTTTCGAATTCCTCGACGAACCTGGCGTCCGCCTCATCGGCGTCGAAGCCGGTGGTCGCAGCATCAGCAAAGGCGAGCACGCCGCACGTTTTGCCGGCGGCCGACTAGGCGTGCTGCAAGGCTGCATGACGAATATCCTGATGGACGGAGAAGGGCAGATCGAAGGAACGCATTCCGTTTCCGCCGGACTGGATTATGCCGCCGTGGGTCCGGAGCATTCTTATTACCGCGAAAAGGGTCGAGTGGACTACGCTCACGCGACCGACGGCGAATGCCTCGAGGCCTTCCAGCTCCTTTCCCGCACCGAGGGTATCATCCCGGCGCTCGAGACCAGTCACGCCGTCGCGCATGGCGTAAAGCTCGCGGCATCCTTGCCGAAGGAGCAGGTCGTGATCATCAATCTTTCCGGTCGGGGC
Organism: Opitutia bacterium UBA953; assembly: GCA_002293125.1. Classification (GTDB taxonomy): domain Bacteria; phylum Verrucomicrobiota; class Verrucomicrobiia; order Opitutales; family UBA953; genus UBA953. Next base: position 159,984 of record DBCR01000004.1, on the reverse strand, counting down.
GATAAGGATGTTTGGAGCGCCGCCCGCGCCATGGGTACCGAGATCAAGCTCTGAGCATGGCCGCTTCCTCGATGACGGGTTTCGGCCGAACGGAGATCAACCTCCCCGGCGCGCGCCTTTCGGTCGAGATCGCTACGGTCAATCAGAAGAACCTCCAAGTATCAGTCTTCGGCCCCGAAGCTTGGCCGGCGCTCGAATCTGCCGCCTCTGGCTGGATTCGCACCCGTCTGCAGCGCGGCAAAGTCACCGCCCGCGTCACGCAGGCCGCCGCCTCGGCTAACACTCGCCAATGGGATCACGAAGCGGTCGCTGCCTCTCTCGAGGAACTTTCCAAGCTGGCGACACGTTGTGGCGTCACGTTGTCAGCCGACGGCGAACTCTTGCTGCGCCTCGCAGAGAGTAGCCGTCGTCCATCGGTAGTGCTGCCTGATTTCGTCGAAGTCGAAGGGTTGGTCCGCACCGCCTTTGAAGAAGCCCTCGGGAATCTCGTCACTATGCGCCAGGCCGAAGGCGCCGCCTTATCCAAGGATCTCAACGCGCGTCTTGCGAAGATGATCATCATGGTTGATGGCATGGAGGTCGCCGAGAAGGCCGCGCCGCTCCGTCACCGCGACGCGATGCTCAAGCGGCTCAAGGATGCCGGACTGGACCTCGACGTGTCCGACGAGAGGGTGCTCAAGGAACTCACGCTCTTTGCCGACCGTGCCGACATTACCGAAGAAGTTGTCCGGCTGAAAAGCCACAACGCTCAGTTTTCAGCAGAGCTCCAGCACCCGAATAGCGGACGAAAGCTCGATTTCCTGATTCAGGAACTTCTGCGCGAAGTTAACACTATCGGCAGTAAGGCCTCGGAAATCGCCACGACCAAGCTGGTTTTGGAGGCGAAAACCGAGATCGAACGCGTCCGGGAGCAGGTCCAGAACCTAGAGTAAGGTTTTTCGGGTGTGGTATTGCCACGACCGCTTTCCCATGCCTTTGTCTATCAACACTTACGCAACGTCATGTCCAACAACCTCACCAAGCGCGACATCGTCCTAAAGATTTTCACGGACAAGGGCTACCCGCAGAAGCACATCCGCGACTCGGTCCAGATGACCCTCGATGCCATCAGCGAAGCTCTGCTGGCTGGACGCGACGTTGAGCTCCGCAACTTCGGCGTGTTCCAGGTGCAGGTCCGCAAGAGCCGCATCGGACGTAACCCGAATCGCCCTGAGACGGATGTCGTCATCCCGAAGCGCGCGGTGATCAAGTTCAAGGCCGGCAAGGAATTGAAAGCCAAGCTGAAGTCTTACGACGTCGAGAAGCCCGCTCAGTAATTCCGCTTCGCGATGTCCGATATTCGAACGCTCCCCGGTTTCCGGGAGTTCTATCCTGAAGACCGTGCCGTCCTCGGGCATGTCATGGACGTCTGGCGACTTGCCTGTCGTCGCTATGGTTTCCGTGAATGGGAGTCACCGGTGCTTGAACCGCTCGAACTCTTTACCGAGAAGTCGGGCGAAGAGATCGTCCGCCAGCTTTTCAATTTCGAAGACAAGGGTGGTCGCAAGGTGAGCCTGCGTCCGGAGATGACGCCGTCGCTGGCCCGTATGGTCGGGGCCAAGGCCAATGGCATGCCTAAGCCGATTCGCTGGTTCGCAATCGGCGAGAACTACCGCTATGAGAAGCCCCAAAAAGGACGTCTCCGTGCGTTCTATCAGCTCAACGCCGACTTGCTTGGCGAAGCCGGCCCCGCGGCCGATGCTGAAATCATCGCGCTCTGCGCCGACTGCCTGCTGGGCTTCGGCCTGACGCAGCAGGATTTCCGCATCCGTGTCTCCGACCGCACGCTCTGGTTCCGCTACCTCGGTACTCTCGGCGTGCCCGAGGCCCAGGCCGGAGCCGTGCTCGGCGTGGTCGATAAGCTGGAACGCGGCGCCCCCAAGGACCTGCTCGATGCCATGACGGCCGCGCTTGCTGGAACGATGGTCGATCCCGTCAAGGCCCTCGAAGCCGCCCGCGCTTTCGCCAATACCAAGTCCCTGGCCGACCTCGAGAAGCTCGCCGCCGGCGACGCTTCGATGACCGAGCGTCTGGTCGAGTGGAAGCATCTCCTCGGCACACTCACCACCATGGGTTTTGGCGGATGTGTCGCCATCGACCTTACCATCGTCCGCGGCTTGGCCTATTATACCGGCTTCGTCTTTGAAGCCTTTGAGACGGGTGGCGAAGCTCGCGCGCTGGCAGGTGGCGGTCGCTATGATGCCTTAGTAAAGAAGCTCGGCGGTCCGGATCTGCCCGCCGTCGGTTTTGGCATGGGGGACGTCACTTTGCGCGACCTCCTGGAGCTCAAGAAGCTTATCCCGGCTTACGCCGACGGCCCTGACTTCTATGTCATGATCCTCGGCGACGATGCCCGTAACGCCGCGCTCGAAGACATCGCAAATCTTCGTCGAGCCGGCTTCCGGGTGGAATATAATCTCAAGGACGGCAAGTTCCCCAAGCTCATCCAGGCCGCCGAAGTCGCGGGCGCAAAGTACGCGCTCGTCTACGGTGGCAGCGAAGTCGCCAAGGGTGTCGCCAAGGTGCGCAGCCTGGCTGATCGCTCAGAAGCAGAGGTCCCACGCACCGACCTGATCCCAGCCCTTCGTGCCGTGCTCGAAGAAGGCATGCGCGCCATCCAGCCCTGAGGTCATGACCGAGCAGACGCGCCAGTACCAGGCCATGGCGAAGACCGCCTCCTGGACGATGGTCTCGCGTGTCCTCGGCCTGTTCCGCGATCAACTGACCGCCGCGGTCTTCGGCGCTTCCGCCATCGGTTCGGCGTTCATCTTAGCTTTCCAGATCCCGAACCTCTTCCGCCGACTGCTGGGTGAAGGCGCCCTGACCGCAGCCATCGTGCCCGTGCTTGCGGATAAATCTTTCAAGGACGGCAAGCTGGCTTCGTTCGGATTCCTTAACTTCGTCCTACGGAAGGTCTTCCCATGGACGCTCGGGCTGACGATGATTGGTATTGGATCCGCGCTGCTTTGGGCGCTGATCTGGCCGACCAACTCAGCGGCGGCGATCCTCACGGCTATCTGCTTACCCTATATGCCGTTGATTTGCGTCGCGGCACTGTTCACCTCGGCGGTGAACCTCAGCGGGCGGTTCGGCTTGGCGGAGATAGCTTCGGGCGTGCTCAACCTCTGCATGATCATCAGCTTGGGCGTCTTTGGTGAAAACCTAGCCAGTACGGATATGGGTAAAGCTATCTGGCTTTGCCTGGGTGCGCTGGTCGGGGGTGCGTTCCAGTTGCTCATTCCTCTCTGGGGCCTACGTCAGGAAGGTTGGCATCTCCGGCTGGCGAACGTGGACGAGGCCGCGTGGAAGACCCTCAGCATCGCGTTCCTGCCCGCCGCGATCGGCGCCGGGGTCCAACAGGTGAACGTCCTGATCTCGCGCGCCATGGCTTACAACGTCAGCGATGCCGGCCTGATGTATTACTACGTCGCCAACCGTATCGTGGAACTCCCCATCGGGCTGTTCTCGGCCTCGATCGCCGTCGTCATCTTCCCGGCGCTCGCCACCGCGTTCGCCAGCCGCGACGTCCCGGCCTTGGCGCGCAACTACGCCCGCGGCATGCGACTCGTCCTGGCGATCAACGTCGGGGCCGCGTTCGGATTGGTGGCCTTAGCCGTACCCATCGTACAGCTGCTTTTCCAATACGGGAAATTCAACGCAGGTAATTGCCTCGAGACCAGCAACCTCCTTGTCCTGTTCGCGATCGCCATGCCTTTCTACGCGATGATTTCCATCGTCACGCGGGCGCTCAACGTCGCCGGCCAGACCAAGGTGACCTTCATCGCCGCAGTCCATGCGATGGTCATAAACGCCACGGGTTCGCTGATCGCCGTCTGGATGGGCAAGGGCGTCGAAGGTCTCGCCTTGGCCAACGCCATCTCGACGATCTGGCAGTACTTCGTGCTTCGGTTTTACCTCAAAAGGCATGCGCCCGAGTTCCTGACCGAGAGCCTCCTGAAGCCAGCCATCCAGGTCATCGGCGGTTCACTTGTTTTAGCCTATATCTCATTCCAAGGCTACGCGTTCCTACACAACATCCTCACCGGCCATCTGCACGAGAAGCTCAACCTCATCATTTCCATGGGCGTCGCCGGCATGGCTGGGATGGTCTTCTACGCCATCTTCTTGGATAAACTTGGTTACCCGGAACGCGACTTGTTACGCGGTTACGCCAACAAGCTGCTGCGTTTCGTCGGCGTCCAGCTCAGGGGGTGACCCGGAGGGCTTGGTAAGCGGCAGGGTGGTAGCGACGCAGTAACGCCTCCAAGATGATAACGGACTCATTATCGATGACACCGTTGATGTTGGCCGGACGGAAGTGTCGTTGGAAAGCCGTCATGCATTCCTTCAGGCCAGCCTCGCCGGGCTCAACTCCATAACCGTAGGATACGAGTAAACGACGAGCATACTCGGGCGAAAGGTCGACCTTTCGGTCGACCGCATTATCGACATCCATTTGCCACGGCCACGCACCGACACCTAGGGAGGCGAGTTTCGCCCATGGAAATTTCGTACCAGGGTCGATCTTGCGCCCGATGGCGACGTCAGAATGAGCCACCACGTTCCAGGGCTTGATGTCATGGCGTCGGATGATGTCGGCGCAAAGGGCGAAGAGGATGTCGGCCTGCGCCTCCGAATAAGGATGGATATTACCGTCGAGGTTGATGATCTCGATGCCGATCGATTGTTGATTCAAGCTGGTCACGCTTCCCCAAGTACCACGGCCGGCATGATATGCGGACATATCCTCAGGCACCATTCGGATAACCCGGGGCTTGACCTCATCGGTCACCACGAAGTGTACTCCCACCTTATGATTAGGATCGCGACCCTGAAGGGTCCGTAGGGAAGAGGCGAGGGAACCGGCGGTATGATGTAAGATGAGCAGGGTGATTTTCTCGCGGCGCGGCTCGGCGCCCAGAGACCCAGGCCCTTGTTCGATGACCAGACCCGTGAACTTTGGCTCACCCATGGCCGGCTTTATCTCCGGTTGGTTCGTCGTGGTGCAGCCGATAAACCCCGCGGAAATGACCACCCACGCCAGACCGAAACGACAATATGAGCGAATGGGTGCGTTCATGGGGTGATGACTAAAAGATAAGAAAGAGGTGATTCAACCCAAGATAAAACAGTTTTAACGCATTAATAGGTCGTTATTACTATGTTATACATAGTTAGACATAATGTATATTGTGCGAAATATGGAACCGAGATGCAATCGTATGCAATTGAATTATTGATTGGTCGATTGGATACGCTCATAACGGAACTTCCCCTAACCAATCCAGCTCCGACTTTATGAAAGTAGCCCGACACATCATTGAAGCGCGCCGCGAGGCGATCGCCAAACTTCTCTCCAAGGTCGGGTACGTCCCGGTGCTCGAGATCTGCAAACAGTTCAACGTCTCGGAGGCGACCGCTCGGCGCGATCTGACGGAACTCGAGAACCAGCGTCGCATCACTCGCACTCATGGCGGGGCGCTCTCTGATTTCAACCGCAACTTTCCGCCGCTTGACGATCGGAAGATCGAGGACGCTGAAGCTAAGCGTAAGATCGGCAACCTGGCCGCTTCGCGCGTCAAGGCCGGCATGACGGTCTACCTCGACTCAGGTTCGACCATCTTCTTCGCCGCCGAAGCCATCGCCGCCGCCGGTATTCCGGACTTGCAGATCGTCACGACCTGTCTGCCGACGGCTCAGCTTATTTCATGCCTCCCCGGCGTCGAGGTCTACATCCCAGGTGGCCTGTTCCTTACGCGTCACGCGATGGTCGCCGGCGACCGTACGCTTGAAGAAGTCGCCCGCTGGAACTTCGACGTGGCCCTGCTTGGCGCCGAAGGCATCGACGAAAACGGCCTTTGGAATTCCCAGCGCGATATCTCCCACCAGCAGCGCGAAGTGATCCGTCGTAGCGATGAAGTCTTGATCTGCATGAACAAGGTCAAGCTCGGCCGCGGCGGACCCTGTGCCGTGACCCGTGACGTCAGTTCCCTTTTCCTGGTCACCGATGCGGATGCCGCTTCGGTCCAGAAAGCCAAGGTCAAGCTCCTGCCTGAGCGCGTCCTGACCGCGCTCTAATCGCTTCGATCCTTCCGAGGAATGTCCGCCGACGTCATCCAGTCGTTGCTTGAGCTGTCCCATCAGTTGGGCGGTGAACGTCTGCGCATGGCGATCCTGGGCGAAGGCAACACCTCCGTCCGGTTGGATGATCATTCCTTCGCGGTCAAGGCCTCGGGCTCAAACTTAGCCTCGCTCAAGGAGTCAGACGTTACCCGCTGCGCCTTCGACCGCTTGCTGCCCTTGCTCGACGCCTCCGCTGCGACCGACATCGAGGTCGACCAAGCCTTACTGGCGTCACGTTTGGAGCCGGCCGACAAGAAGCCTTCGATTGAAGCCCTCTTTCACGCCTACCTGCTCACCCTTCCCCATGTCCACTGCGTCGGCCATGTGCATGCCATCGCGGTGAACCAGATTCTCTGTTCGCCGCGGGCCCGGGAGTTCGCCGAGAAACGTGCCTGCCCAGACGAGATCGTGATGTGCGGCGTGGAGTCTGTCTTCGTGCCCTACTCCGAACCTGGCCTCGGTCTCTCTCAAGCCATCCGTCGTGAAGTCGTGTCGTTCGTCAAACGCACCGGGCGCGACCCGAAGATCATCCTGCTTCAGAACCATGGCATCATCGCCGTCGGTTCTTCCCCCAAGGCGGTGCTGGGCTCCCTGCTCATGGCAGAAAAAGCCGCTGAAATCTTCGTCGGGGCAGCCGCCCTCGGCGGTCCGGTGTTCCTGACCGCCGCCCAGTGCGAGCGCATCGCTGGACGTCCTGATGAGCATTATCGCCAGAAGATGCTTGGAATGTGACCTTTCAACCCCTCCCCTGCCCCCTTTGACCATGTCCAATTACCTCGCCATCGACCTCGGAGCCGAATCCGGGCGTGTCATCTTCGGTCAGCTTAAGGCCGGAAAGTTCACCATGAAGGAGGTGCACCGTTTCTCCAACGGCGCCATCACCGCCAATGGTACCCTGCGCTGGGATATCATCCGCATCTTCCGCGAGATCCGCATCGGTCTGGCCAAGGGCGCCAAGCTCGGTCCGATCAAGTCCGTCGCCTGCGATTCATGGGGCGTCGACTATGTCCTGCTGAAGGGAGACGGTCCGCTGCTCTCGCTGCCCTTCACCTATCGCGACGAACGTAGCTTCAAGTCGTACGAGCTAGCCATGCGCCGTTTCTCCCAAAAGGAGATCTTCGAAGGCACCGGCATCGCCTCCATCTCGATCAATACGCTCTATCAATTATTCGATGATGCCGAGAACCGCCCGGAAATGCTTCAGTTCGCCGACAAGTTCCTCCTCATCGGCGACTACATCACCTGGCTCCTGACCGGCAAGGCTCGCGCCGAAGAAACCCTGATCTCTGGCAGCCAGTGCTGGGACACCCGCAAGCGTGATTGGGCTTGGCCGGTGCTCGAGAAACTCGGCATTCCGAAACACATCTTCCCCAAGCCCGTCGCCCCGGGCGTGAAGCTAGGCAAGATGCTGCCTTATCTCACCAAGGAAACCGGTCTCGGCAAAGCCGAGGTCGTCACGACCTGCGCGCACGACACCGCCGCTGCTGTCGCCGCCGTGCCGGCCAACAAGGGTGATGATTGGGCTTATCTCTCCTCCGGCACGTGGTCGCTCATCGGACTTGAACTCGATAAGCCGCTCGTCAACGAGACGGTGCGTAAGGCGAAGTACACGAATGAAGTCGGCTTCGGAGGCACCTCGCGATTCCTCAAGAACCTCGTCGGTCTTTGGGTTCTGCAGGAATGCCGTCGCGAATGGATGGAGAAAGGCGAGGTCTCCGACTACGGTGAAATCGTGAAGCTTGCGCTCAAGGCGCCTTCGCTCCGCTCCTTCATTCGTCCGGATGATGTCCGCTTCGCGAAGCGCGGGGACATGGTCGCCAAGGTCCAGGCTTACTGCCGAGAGACCAAGCAGCCTGTGCCGAAGACGCACGGCGAGATCGCCCGCTGCGTGCTCGAATCCCTCGCCCTCCTTTACCGCGTCGAGATGGATGGCATGGAGAAACTCACCGGTCGTAAGCTCAAGCGCCTGCACATCGTTGGCGGCGGTTGCCGTAATGCCTTGCTCAACCAGGCCACGGCCGACGCCACCGGTCGCACCGTCATTGCTGGACCCGTCGAAGCCACCGCCGCCGGCAATATCCTCGTCCAAGCCATTGCCATGAAGGAACTCAAGAACCTCGACGCCTTGCGCAAGGTTGTCCGAAACTCCTTTGAGGTAGTGACTTACATACCTAACCCCACGTCCGCCTGGGCCGCCGCTCAAGCCAAGTTTAATGGTTTAAAGAAGTCATAAAACCCCTTACTCAACACCTTCAATTTCCACGTAACAAACATGTCCAACTACAAGTACGTCTCTCACCTCTGGAACGATGCCGAAGCTGCGAAGCTCGATCCGGTCGGCCGTCTGGTCTATCGCTCCAACAAGCTCGGAGCCGACCAGCGCATCACGAACACCGGCGGAGGCAACACCTCCTCCAAGATCGTCGAGAAGGACCCCCTTTCCGGCGCCGACACCCCGGTCCTCTGGGTCAAGGGTTCCGGCGGAGACCTTCGCACCAGCAATCGTGAGAACTTCTCCTCGCTCTATCAGGACAAGCTCATCGGCCTCCAGCAGTCCTACGCGGCCCGCACGGACAAAGGCCTCAAGTCCCAAGCCGAAGACGACATGGTCGGCATGTACAATCACGCGACGTTCAACCTGAATCCTCGCCCTTCGTCGATCGACACTCCGCTGCACAGCTTCCTCCCGGGCAAGCACGTCGACCACATGCACCCGAACGCGATCATCTCGATCGCCGCTTCCAAGAACTGCGAAGCCCTGACCAGGGAAATCTTCGCCGGCAAGATGGCCTACGTGAAGTGGATGCGACCGGGCTTCGAGCTCGGCCTCGCCATGCAGGATATCTCCCGTCAGCAGCCGGCCATCAAGGCCATCATGATGGGCCAGCACGGCTTCATCTCCTGGGCCGACGACGATAAGGCCTGCTACGAGCTGACCCTCTCGATGATCGAGCAAGCCGGCGCCTACATCGACGCCAAGCACCAGGCCAAGGGCGGCGACGCCAAGGTCTTCGGCGGCGCCCTCTACCAGACCCTCGACACCGAGAAGCGTCACGCGACCTTCGCGGCCATCCTGCCTTGGCTCCGCGGCCAGGTCTCCAAGGAGAAGCGCTTCATCGGCACCATCCAGGACGACGAGAAGATCCTCCGCTTCGTCAACTCGAAGGACGCCCCGCGCCTCGCCGAGCTCGGCACCTCGTGCCCTGACCACTTCCTCCGCACGAAGATCAAGCCCCTCTACGTCAGCTGGAACCCCCAGTCCGAAGACGCCGCCGCGCTGAAGACCAAGCTCGCCGCCGCCCTCGAGCAGTACCGCAAGGACTACGCCTCTTACTACAACGCCTGCAAGCGCCCCAACTCTCCGGCGATGCGCGACCCTAACCCGACCGTCGTCCTCATCCCCGGACTCGGTATGATCGCTTGGGGCAAGGATAAGTCCGAATCACGCGTCACCGCTGAGTTTTACAACTGCGCCGTCGAAGTCATGCGTGGCGCTGAGGCCATCGACCAATACATCGCCCTGCCTCAGCAGGAAGCCTTCGACATCGAGTACTGGCTGCTCGAAGAAGCGAAGCTGAAGCGCATGCCGGCCGAGAAGGAACTCGCCCGTCAGGTCATCATCGTCGTCGGCGCCGGCTCCGGCATCGGCAAGGAGACCGCCCATCGCCTCGTCAAGGAAGGCGCCCACATCGTCTGCGTCGACAAGAACGTCGAGGCCGCCCAAGCCACCGCCAAGGAGATCACCGACAAGTTCGGCGCCGGCATCGGCGTCGCCGGCACCGGTCTCTCTAACTGCGGCCCCGCCATCGGTCTCGCCGGCGACATCATGGACCGCTCCTCGATCCGCAAGATGCTCGACCAGGTCGCGCTCGCCTACGGGGGCTTCGACTCCATCTGCGTCACCGCTGGCATCTTCGTCTCGCCTGACACTACCGGCCACATCCCGGACGACAAGTGGGCGCTGACCTTCGCCCTCAACGTCACCGGTAGCTACCTCGTCGCCGACGAAGCCTTCAAGACCTGGACGGAACAGGGTCTCCGCGGCAACCTTGTCCTGACCACCAGCGCCAACGCCGCCGTGGCCAAGAAGGGGTCTGTCGCCTACGACACCTCGAAGGCCGCCGCCAACCACCTCGTCCGCGAGATGGCCATGGAGCTTTCGCCCCTTATCCGCGTCAACGGCGTGGCCCCGGCCACCGTCGTCCAGGGTTCGGCGATGTTCCCGCGCGACCGAGTGATTGCGTCGCTTGCGAAGTACAACATCCCCTACGCCGATGATGAGGCGACTGATTCGCTGACGACGAAGCTTTCCCGCTTCTACGCCGATCGCACCCTGACGAAGAACCCCATCACCCCCGCCGACCAGGCTGAAGCCTACTTCCTTCTCGTGACTAATCGACTCAGCAAGACGACCGGACAGGTCATCACCGTCGACGGCGGCCTCCACGAAGCATTCCTGCGCTGATCCCGTGCGCGTCTCCCTCTTCGTCCCTTGCTCCGTCGACCAGCTGACCCCCCAGGTCGGATTGGCGACGGCCAAGGTGCTGAAGCGCCACGGTCCGAAAGAACTCTATCTCCTCCTGGTCGGTTGAAGCCATGCGTCTACCCGCCTTCGCCTTTCTCGCCTCTGTCGTCGTCGGCTTCGGCGCCGAGGTGAAGCCGTTCAGGTGGTCGGGCGAGCTCAACGTGCCGGATCCGACTTCGGTCACGTTCGACGAGTCCGGGAATGCTTACGTGGCTTCCACGACGCGTCGCAAGGCGGGCGACCTCGACATCCGCGAACACCGGCTCTGGATTCCGGACGACGTTGGCCTGACCTCGCCCGCGGAGAAACTCGCTTTCTTCCAGCGGGAACTCGCGCCAGGAAAGATGAAGGCCGGCCGCGGGAGCCTGAAGGACCATAACAAGGACGGTTCGGTCGACTGGAAGGATCTCACCTTCCACCAGGAGCGCATCTACAAACTCGCTGATACCGATCGCGATGGCGTCGCCGACAAGATCACCGTCTTCGCCGAAGGCTTCAACTCGCCGGTCTCGGGCATCGCCGCCGGCGTGCTTTATTTCGACGGCTGGGTCTACCTGACCGCGATCCCCGACGTCTGGCGCCTCAAGGACACGGATGGCGACGGCGTGGCGGACGTGAAGGAAGTCATCGCGACCGGCTTTGGCGGACACATCGCCTATGCCGGCCACGACATGCACGGCCTTCGGCTCGGGCCTGATGGACGCATCTATTGGACCGTCGGCGACAAGGGCGGTAACGTCAAGAGCAAGGAAGGCCGTCATTTCTTCTTCGCGCACGAAGGCGCGGTCCTGCGTTGTGAGCCGGACGGCAGCGGCTTCGAGGTCTTCGCCCGCGGCGTTCGTAATATCCAAGAAATCGCCTTCGATAATTCCGGCAACGTCATCGGGGTCGACAACGACGGCGACCAGCCGAAGGAGCGGGAACGCCTTGTCTATTTGCTGGAGGGTTCCGACTCCGGCTGGCGCAACCAGCACCAATATCAGACCGTCGAGAGCCGCTGGATGAAGGAGAATATGTGGATGCCAGCTGGCGCACCCGACCAGCCGCTGTCCATCACCCCGCCCATCGCCAATTATTCCGATGGCCCGGCCGGTTTCCTCTTCGAGCCCGGCCACGCCCTCGACGGCGACCTCCGTGGCCATTTCATCTTGGACCAGTTCCCCAAAGGTAAGATGGACGCCTTCACGCTGGCTCCGGACCGCGACACCTTCCGTCAGGAGAAGCTACGCGTGATCAATGAGGGTCTCATGGGTATCGGTATGACCTGGGCACCCGATGGGCGTGCCTACTTCGCCGACTGGATCGGCGGCTACCCGCTCGACGGCAAAGGCGCGATCTGGAGTTTCGAGGTCGCCCCCCACATCGACAAGACGTCGGAATCCGTCCTCTCCAAGCCTTTCTCCGTCGCCATCCCGAAGGATGAGCTGCTCGGCCTGCTCGGTCACCGTGACCAGCGCGTGCGCGTGAACGCCTCGATCCGACTGGACCGGCTTAGCGCCTGGCAGGAGATGCTCGAACTTGCCCTGAAACCCGAGTCTGACCGCTTCGCGCGTATCCATGCGATCTGGGGCTACGGCATGGGCGTCCGTCTCGGCAAGGTCGCCGACGTGACCGCGTCGTTGGCCTTGCTCGATGACGCCGACCACGAGATCCGCGTGCAAGCGCTGAAGATATTGAGCGAAGCCAAGCCGTCGCCGGCGCTCGCCGGCAAGGTCGCCGCCCAGCTCGCGCACAAAGACCTCCGCGTCCGCACCCAAGCCGGCGTTTCGTTAGCCAAACTCGGAGGCAAAGTCCCTTTCATTACTTTCCTCCACGACGCCGAGGCTGATCTCCGCCTGCCTTGGCTGCGTCATGGCCTCGTCAGCGGACTCGCCGGGACCCAGTCCTCCGAAGAACTTCTGTTCATCGCCCAGAAGAAGACCGACGCCGAAGCCGTCTTCGCGACGTTAGCCCTCGTCCGGCAAAAATCACCCCTGCTGTCAAAACTCCTTTCGCACGCCAATCCTGAGGTCGTCACCGAAGCCGCCCGTGCGATTCACGATGATGAAGCCATTCCGGACGCCCAGCAGTCGCTGGCCGCGGCCTTCGGTCAGGCTAATCTCCCCTTCCACGCAGCACGCAGGGCCCTGAACGCCAATCTCCGCCAAGGCGATGAGGCGGCGCTCAGCCGTATCCTGGCCTGGGCCTTAGCCCAGCCGGCAGGCGCTCCACTGCGGAGCGACGCATTGAACGTCCTTTTGACCTTCGACCAACCACCGGTCCTCGATCTCGTGGATGGTACGGCCAAGAAATATAAGGCTCGCGACAAGTCCGCCATTTCGCGTGTCCTAAAGACCCGTCAGGATGAACTGCTCGCGCTGCAGAAGCCGAACGAACGCTCCGCCGTGCTCGAGATGATGGTGAAATACGAACTCGACCTGCCTTTCCCGATCCTGATGGCGCTGGCCGAAGACCTGAAGGCAGCCCCCGCCGTAAGGCTGCAGACCTTACGCCTGCTTGGCCGAAAGTCCATCGAACCGGCAGCCATTACCCGCACGCTCCGCTCAGCGGCCGGCGAAGGCAACCCCTCGGAAGTTCGCATCGAAGCGGTCGCTCAGCTCTTTCAGCGCGATGTTTCGGCGGCCATGGAAGTCGCGCGCCAGATCATCGATTCCAAATCCGCCAAGATTCCCGAGAAACAGGCCGTCGTCGCCGCCCTGCGTGGACGCACCGACATCGCTTCCGTAGAACTGCTGCAGGAACTCGTCGACCGCCTCGCCAGCCGCAAGCTCGACGCCGGCCTCAAACTTGATGTCTTCGCGCTTGCCAAGGAATCCGGCGACCCCGTCGTCGCCGCCGGCCTGAAAAAGTATCTCGGCGTCGGTGCCAAGGGCGGACTCAAGCTCGCCGCTCCGGAACTCCCTTACGAATCAATGACCGACGGAGGCGACGCCGCCCTAGGCAAGGCCATCGTGAACGGACACCTCGCCGCTAACTGCACGGCCTGCCACCGCATCGATTCCGACGAAGGCAGCGAAGTCGGCCCGACCCTCCGTCAGATTGGCGCGCAACGCACCAAGGCCGAGATCGCCGAATCGCTCATCGAGCCCTCGGCCGACATCGTCGCTGGTTTCGGCATCGAGACCATCGTCCTCAAGGATGGCGCCTCCCTTGCCGGCAGCGTCGTCAAGGAGACCGCCAAGACGCTGGAGGTCAGGCTGCCGGACGGCAAAACACAGAAACTCGCCGTCTCGGCCATCGCTACGCGGACTCCGCCGGTCTCGGTCATGCCCCCGATGCTCGGCATCCTGACCCCCGCTGAAATCCGCGACGTCGTCGCCTATCTCTCGGGCCTGAAGCCGAAGGCCACCAAGGCCAAGCCGGTAAAGGCCAAGAAATAGTCGATGCGTGGTTGAGTCAGCGACCGGTTAGGCCTCAACTGAGGCATGCTGCTTCGTCTCCTGCTGCTGGCGCCCTTGGCGGCCATGGCCCAGACAAATCTGCCTGCCGAATGGCAGAGACAGTACGACGCGTGGTATTGGCCGGCCCAGATGTCGCGGCCTGAGAATGTCCGCTGGTCCGATTCCGGCCGGCTCATGGCTTACGCCTGGAAAGAGAATGCAGGCCTTGCCTGGAAGCTCGTCGACTGTACTTCAGGCATGATCCGTCCGGCGTTCGACCATGAGAAGGTCGCGGCAGCTCTTTCGGAACTGACGAAGAACAAGGTCACCCCTAAGAAATGGCCGTTCACCAGGGCGATTCCCCTCGAGGACGGCCGCGTCCGTCTCGAGTCCGACACCGCGGCTTGGATCGTCGAAGCTAACCAACGCCTGACTCCGAGCCAACCTGGTCCCAAGGGCGAAGCACCGTCCGTCGTGAAGACCGGAAGAGGACCCGGAGAATCAAAACGCCTGTCTTCTTCGAAGGTTCGTGCCGAAGCCCCGAACGGGGAACTCAAAGTGGAACTTCGCGGTGGCAACGTGACACTCATCGACCTCAAGAAAGGCAGCGGTGAAACCAAACTCACGCAGGATGGCGTCGAAGGGAAAGACGCCTTCGTCGGCCCAATCAGCTGGTCGCCGGACAGCCGTCATTTCGCTCTCTGGCGTGAACGCACGGTGCCCGTCCGCCAATACCTCGTGACGGATTCGGTCAAGCAGACCACGAAATTAATCTCCTACGACAAGCCTGGTGACGACCGTACGGAACGTATTCCCTGGGTCTTCTCGGTCGATGGAAAGACGTCTATCCGCCCCACGGCCGACGTGCTGCCGCTGCCTTACTCCACCGAACGTCTCGACTGGTCCGCCGACTCGAAGCGCCTTCTTTCCGAGTTCATCAAGCGCGGGTTCACTGGTCACGGTATCATCGAATACGACGTCGAGCGACGGAGCTGGCGTCGATTACTCACCGAGGAAGACCCCAAATTCGTCTACTCCTTCGCGACCCGTTATCGGTACGACCTGGACGAGAGCCGGGCTCTTTGGCTTTCCGAACGGACCGGCTGGCTTCACTTGTATTCCATGGACCTCAAGACCGGCAAGACGCTGGACGCCGTCACGAGTGGAGCCTGGGTCATGAAGGAAGTGCTCAAGGTCGACGAAAAGGCAGGCACGATCACCTTGGTCGCCCTTGGCCTTGTGCCGGGCGAGAACCCCTACCATCACCATATCTGTAGGGTCGGCCCAGGGCGCACGTTCGTCGACTTGACCCCTTCCGATGGACACCACGAAGTGACCTTCTCGCCCGACCGCCGGACGTTGATCGACGCCTCGTCGCGGGTCGATCAAGCACCGACCTACACCCTGCGCAGCGCGATTGACGGCCGGACCATCGCCAAACTGGGCCAAGCTGACGTCAATCCGCTCAAAAAGGCTGGCTGGACGCCCGCGTTGCCGTTCGTCGCCAAGGACCGCGATGGCAAGTTCGACATCTGGGGCGTCGTCACCCGACCACATCCGTTCGATCCAAAGATGAAGTATCCCGTCATCGAGAACATCTATGCCGGACCTCATGGGTCGTTTGCCCCGCGTTCCTTCAACTGGTGGAACCGCATCCATCGTGAGCTTAGCCTGCGAGGCTTCTACGTCGTCCAATTGGACGGACGTGGCACCAGCAACCGCGGAAAGGAATTCCATCAATCCAGCTGGCGCAACCTCAAGGACGGCGGTTTCCCCGACCGCATCGCCTGGATGAAGTCGCTCGCCAAGTCCGAGCCCAGCATGGATCTCTCCCGCGTGGGTATCTTCGGCGGTTCCGCCGGCGGCCAGAACACCGCCCACGCCGTCCTGCTGCATGGCGATTTCTACAAAGCCGGTGCGGCGGACTGCGGCTGCTACGACAACCGGATCGATAAGCTCTGGTGGAACGAGCAATGGCTCGGCTACCCCATCGGCCCTTGGTATGAGGAGAACTCCTGCGCCAAGTATGCCGCTAACCTCCGCGGCCGGCTGTTCTTGTCCGTCGGTGAATCCGATACCAACGTCGACGTGAAGTGTAGCTACGACTTCCGCGACGCGTTGCTCGCGGCCGGCAAGAAGGACCAGATTGAGTTCCACGTCATCCCAGGAGCCAACCACGGCGCCGGGGAGTCCAACGAGATGCGCGAAAAACGCGCTCGGTTTTTCGAATCCGTCCTCGGCAAGCCCCTTCCTCTCTGAACATGACCACTCCCGTCCCCGGCCTGATCGAACTCAGGCTCAACAACGTCGGCCAGCTGTTCAATACCATGGACCCGTCGCCTTTCCATGAACGCGACCTGGATCACGACGCCGAAGAGTTCATCCTCAGCTGGGCGCGCGAACATGAAAAAGATTCGGACCTCCGTATCCGCATCGTACTGCGCCAGCCCGCAGACGCCGAGTCCGCCCGGCTAGTCAGAGAATCCATCCAGCATTATTTTGGATATCGCGCACGCATCGCCCGCCGCGACCTCGGGGAGCTGTTCCGTGAAGGCCGAACCTCACTCCTTATCGGCCTCCTCTTCCTCGCCGCCACCCTGGTACTGCGCGACCTGATCAACCCTGGGTATCGCCTAGGCGATTTCCTGCGCGAAGGACTGACGATCTGCGGCTGGGTCGGCCTCTGGAAGCCTATCGACATCCACCTCTACCGATGGTGGCCCCTGCGGGCCCATGGGAGGCTCTTAACGAGGCTTTCCGGCTGTCCCATCGAAGTCGTCTTTGAGGCCTGAATACGGAGTCGCCCAGCACCTATGGGGCCGGTTGGCCGAGGCGAAATAACGAATTTTTTACGATGAGGCATTGACTGAGGGGGAGCCCTGCCCCAATCCCAACCTTTCGCATGCAGAATTTCGCGAGCCAGTGCCTGGACCAGACCAAGGCCCTCCTCAAACTCAACTTCAATTCCCTTTCAGCCGATGGCACTGTCGTGCCGGTCGAGGGGGAAGTCTCCCGGGCCGATGAGCCCGGTCACGCCGCCCTGGCCTTCGGGGAATACTTCCGTGCCACCGGAGAACTCCACCTCGACCGTCAGAACATCGCCGAGATCGTCGCCCGGACGATCACCGCCCAGGTCCGCATCAGCAAAGGCTCAGACAATGGCATGGCCTTTGCCTGCCTCGGCCTCCTTGCGTTCGGACCCACCCGCGAACGTAATCCTGTCTGGGAAATCCTCGACGAAGCGACCCGTGCCCTCATTGACGAGCGCCTCGCCATCGAGAACGACCATCATGACCATGTCCAGGCCTTCGATATCGCCAAGGCTGTCTGTCGCTTCTCCTTTGGGCTGACCAAGAAAGATGAAACCGGTCCGTTGGTCGACCGCTTCATGGATCGTATCGCCGCCGCCTCTACGGGCGGTTTCCAAGACGAAGCCTCCAAGGCCGCGAACGCTGACAACTTCGGAGGCGCCTTCGACCTGTACGGCGTGGTCTCCCTGATCTTCATCCGCCAGTCGCTCCAGTTGCACGCCAACATCCAGCTTCGCGACTCCAAGCTGCCGAAGCTGCGCTCATTGGCCGAGAAATACATCCGCGTCATCATGGACACCGTCCGCGAAGACGGCCTGGGCTGGTCTTATGGTCGTGGTATCGGTGCCTACGGCCAGATGCACTGCATCACCCTCTTGCTTCAGGCCCTGCGCGACCGCTGGGTGCCGGTCGATAAGGAACCGCACGCACGTGACCTCGTGCGTCGTCTTTACGCCAACTTCTTCACCACGTTCTTCGACGCCGAACACGGCCTGATCATCGTCCGTGACGCCGAACGTGACACCATCCCGGGTCATACGACCCGCATGGCCAACTTCGACGCGGCCCGTTACCTTTCCCAGTGGTCGCGCCTCGCCAAGACCATTGGTGGCGACCTCGAAGTCGTGAAACCTGTCAGCCGCCTGCCGGTCTGCCGTTTCTTCTCCTTCGATAAGTCCCCACGCAAGGAACAAGGCCTGCTCTCGTATCAGGATCCTGCCTCCGGCCTGCACATCATCCTGCCGCTGGTATCGTCGGGTTCACACCGCTTCTCCGACTCGCTGGCCTTCCCGCACATGCCGGGCGTCTTTGACTGGCCGTCCAACCAGCAGACCAGCCCGTTCATCCCGGAGTTCACGATCGCCGGCAAAGTCTACACCCCTTCCTTCTACGGGAAGAACGCCCAGGTCGCCATGGGTACCAAGGCCGGCACCTACCACTTCCGCTACGACCAGCCTGACCTGATCGACCGCGACGAAAAGCTTTCCTCAAATATCGCCTCGCTGAAGGTCGATTGGGAATTCAACGGCGGCCGTATCGTCGGCCGCTTCACCTTGACCGCCAAGTCCGCGGTCATGCTCGAGGATTTCCGCCTCGTACTCCCCATCGCCACGACGCACTCGCGCATGACTCCAGGCAACTCCCTGGTGCTCGGCGCCGAGTCCCATCGCTGCGAAGTGATCAAGGACGACTTCCATTCCACCTGGGCCGAGACCAAGGTCGTGAGCGACAGCCCTAAGCACCGCACCTGCTGGGGTAAGGTCCACTTCTACCAGACCCTGCAGCGAGACAAGTCGATGCCCCTGCGCGCCGGCATGAACTACTCCTTCGAAATCGCCTACCAGCCCCACGTCGTGCGGGCTGGGGATGCAGTCTGAGGTCGGTTTACCCGTCCGCCCAGCCTTCGGGGTTGTCCTAGGCCCTTCCGGTGCCCTATTGCCTACGGTATCTTTTCATGCCCAGTCCGTTCTACATCACCACGGCCATCGACTACGCCAACGGCTCGCCGCACCTCGGCCATGCCTATGAGAAAGTCCTCTCCGACGTGATTTCGCGCCACATGCGCATGAGCGGCCGCAAGGTGCACTTCCTCACCGGTCTCGACGAGCACGGCCAGAAGGTCCAGCAGACCGCCCTCAAGCGCGGCGTCGAACCCCAAGTCCTCGTCGACGAGATCGCCGCGGTCTTCAAGGACATGCTCGGCGATCTTAACATCTCGCACGACGATTATATCCGCACGACCGAACCACGTCACAAGAAGATCGTGCAGCAGTTCCTGCAGAAGCTCTTCGACCAAGGGCTAATCTTCAAAGGACAGAAGACCGACTGGTACTCCACCCGCCAAGAACAGTTCCTGACCGACAAGGATCGGGACCTGGACGGTTCCTGGCCTGAAATCTACGGAGAGGTCACGCAGACGACCGAGGAGAACTACTACTTCAAGCTTTCACAGTTCCAGCCCTGGCTCGTCGAACACATCAAGTCGCACCCCGACTTCATCACGCCGCGCTTCCGCCAGAACCAGGTCCTCGAGTTCCTCAAGGAGCCGATGAACGACCTCTGCATCTCGCGTCCGAAATCCCGACTCACCTGGGGTATCGAACTACCCTTTGACACTTCCTTCGTCACCTATGTCTGGTTCGATGCGCTGACCAATTATTACTCCGCCGTCGCCGACAAAGGACTCTGGCCCGCCGATGTCCATGTCATCGGCAAAGACATCCTGTCGCCGCCTCACGCCGTCTACTGGCCGTGCATGCTGAAGGCCCTCGACATCGAGCCGCCGCGCCAGCTGCTCGTCCACGGCTGGTGGACCGTCAACAACCAGAAGGCCTCCAAGAGCTCCGGCAACGCCACCAGCACGCTCGGCTTCGCGGCCTCCCACGGTGCCGACGCCTTCCGCTTCTACCTGTGCCGCGAGATGGTCGTCGGGCAGGATGCGGACTTCTCGACGACCACTTTCGAGAACCGCTACAAGGCGGACCTCGGCAACAATCTCGGCAATCTCGTCAATCGCCTCCTTAACATGGTCGGCCGCAACTATGCCGGTGCGATTCCCGGCGCCGCAGCCGACGAAGACCTCGAAAAGAATCTCCGTCAGCTCTGGAGCGATTCGCTCAAGAAGTACGACGAAGCCTTTGCCGATTACCAGGTCAGCCACGCCCTCGAAGCCCTCTGGGTCTTCATCAGCGCCATGAACGCCTACATCGAGGCCAGGGCGCCCTGGAAACTCGCGAAGTCTGCTGACGCCGCCGATCGCGCACGCCTCGACTCCTGCCTCGCGCACGTGGCGGAAGGCCTTCGCCTAGTCGGCACAATCCTCACTCCCGTGATGCCGGCCACCTGCGACAAGCTGCTGACCAACATCGGTCGCCCCGTCGTTACCCATTTCGAAGGTCAGCTAACGTGGTCCGCCGCCTGCACGGGCTCAAAGGTCGCCGAAAAGTGCATCCTTTTCCCGCCGATCGAGGCTCCGGCCGAAACTCCTCCGGCCTGATTGGACAATTTCCGCGGAGACCTTACCTTCACCGCCATGGATTCCGTCAAGACCATCGACGAAGTCGCCTTGCTGGCTGACGCTGAAAAGAGCGCCGGTGGCGAAGGATTTGTCAGTTACACCTTTCCGGTACCTGAACTCGATCCGTTGGCCGTCCTGGAAACACTGAACGAACCGGCGCCTCGGGGATATTTCGAGAATCCGTCGCGGAAGCGTTCCCACGCAGCTGGCTCTCCGCTTCGCCAATGGGCGGGACGAGGCGAACAACGGTTCATCGAAGCCGATTGCTGGCTGCGCGCCCTGGATGCCAGCCTGACCTGCGTCGGTCCGCGCCCGCGAGTCATCGCGACTTTCCCCTTCTACCCGGGCAGCGACACTGATGGTGCGCAGGCCAAGCTCTTCCTGCCCGGATGGCAAGTTGTCAGCGAAGACGGCCTGACGACCGTCACCCTCTGCGAGCCAGCAGCCCCTGGCTGCGCCGCCCGCCTGGCCATCCGTGCGGAAAGTTTCCGGAAGTTCAGCTATCACTCCAACCCACCACCCCCTCGTGCCCCCGTACCGACCGTCCTTTCGGAAGTCGGCGGGTCATGGTTCCCGTCCGCGGTCATCCGCGCGACCGAGCTCATCAAGGAAGGTTCATTCGAGAAGATCGTCCTGTCGCGCGCCTTCGATTGGCGCAGGGCTGAACCCTTTAGCATCTATGCGACGTTGCACCGCCTACGTCGTGGCAACCCCCAATGCCACACCTTCCTCGTCGACGAGGCCGACGGCGCTTTGGTCGGCGCCACACCCGAGACGCTGCTTTCCCTGTTCGACGGCGCCATCCGTTCGGAATCCGTGGCCGGTACGACCCGTCGCGGCGAATCAGCCTCCGAAGACGCCAGCCTGGCTGAAGCCCTGCTGACCAGTGAAAAGGATCTGCGCGAGCACAGCGCCGTGACCGCCTCTATCCTGCGACGTCTGCGCATGGTCGGCGTCCTTGCCGCGACCTCGCGTAACGCCGAACTCCTGCGTCTGGGCAACGTGATGCACCTGCGTACGCCGATCGAAGGCACCATGCCGATTGACCGTCGCTTCCTCGAGGTCGCCGGCGAACTTCACCCGACCCCGGCCGTCGGCGGTAAGCCCCGGGTGATGGCGCTTCCATTCATCCCCGGATTCGAACCGCACCAGCGCGGCCTCTATACGGGTGCCGTGGGCTGGGTTCGTTCAGATGGCGCCTCCGGCAAGCTCTTCGTCGCCCTTCGCTGTGCCCGACTCAAAGGTTCCGAAGCGCGTGCCTTTGCCGGCGCCGGTATCGTGGCCGGCTCGAATCCCGAGGCTGAGTCGACGGAAACCGAGATGAAGCTTCGCACGATTCTGGAAGCGTTGTTCTGAGGATGAAGGTGGTGATCCAGCGCGTACTCACGGCATCCGTGTCCGTGGACGGAACCACCACCGGCATGATCGGTCCAGGCTACCTCCTGCTTGTCGGCTTGGCCGCCGGCGATGACGTAGCCACCGTCCGCAGGCTGGCCACGGATGTCTCCAACGCCCGACTGATGCCCGACGCCCTAGGCAAGATGGGCATCAGTCTACGTGATGCCGGCGGGCAGGCTTTGGCCGTAAGCCAATTCACATTGCTGGCTGATTTCTCCAAAGGAAATCGCCCTTCGTTCAATGGCGCCGCCAAGCCCGAAAGCGCCAAGCTGCTGTTCGACCTCTTTGTCCAAGAACTCTCCATCCTCCTCGATCAGCCCGTGCCGACCGGAGTCTTTGGAGCCGACATGCGGGTCGAACTCGTGAACGACGGTCCGGTGACCGTGGTACTTGAATAGTTTAGGCTTAACCTCGGCACCCGTCATCGCTACGTCTGAAGGCCGCCCATGCTTTCCGTCCGTATCATCCCCTGTCTGGACGTCCATGGCGGCCGCGTGGTCAAGGGCATCAAGTTCGAAGAGCTGCGTGATGCCGGCGACCCTGTCGCCGTCGCGGCGGCCTATGAGAAGCAAGGTGCCGACGAGTTGGTCTTTCTAGATATTACCGCATCAAGTGATGAACGTCGCACCATGGTCGACGTCGTTGAACGGACCGCCGACCAGGTCTTCATGCCGCTCACCGTCGGCGGTGGACTTCGTTCCGTCGAAGACATCCGCACGATGCTGAATGCCGGCGCTGATAAGGTTTCCCTCAACACCTCTGCGATCAAGGACCCTGACCTCATCCTACGGTCCGCCCGCAAGTTCGGTAGCCAGTGTATCGTGGTGGCGATTGACGCCAAGAACGTTGGTCCAGGCAAGTGGGAGGTCTTTACCCATGGTGGTCGTAATGCCACGGGACTCGATGCTATCGAGTGGGCCCGCAAGGCTCACTCCCTCGGTGCCGGCGAAATCCTGCTGACCAGCATGGACCGCGATGGCACCGCCGCCGGTTACGACATCTCGCTCAACCTTGCCGTCTCCTCGGCCGTCGAAGTCCCCGTCATCGCCTCAGGCGGAGCCGGCAATCTCGACCACATGGCTGACGTCCTCAAGCAAGGCGGTGCCAGCGCAGTCCTTGCCGCCAGCATCTTTCACTTCGGCACCTTTACCGTCCGTCAGGCCAAGGAGCACCTACGTGCCGCCGGCCTGCCTGTCCGACTCTAACCGACGGTGGGCGGTACCGCCTTCGGCATCACCAGGATCTTGTCCAGGCGATGACCATCCATGTCCACCACCTCGAAGATATAGCCTAAGGCCTCCACGCGATCACCCTCGGTGGGAATTCGTCCCAACGTGCGCATGATGAAGCCAGAGATCGCGGTGAACCGCCCAGACCCTTCGCCGGGGAAACGACCGATGATGCCCGTGGATTCACGAAAATCGTCCAGCGAGACCGCCGCTTCGACGACCCAGCTACCATCATCACGGCGGCGGATTGGCTTGGGTTGAGCGATCGGCGAACCTTCGTTCGGCAGCTCGCCGACGACCGATTCCAGCACATCGTTCAAGGAGACGACGCCGCGGACCCGGCCGAACTCGTCCGTGACCAGGGCGATATGAATCTTGTCCTTACGGAACATTTCCAACAGCTGGGTTCCCGTGCAGTTGGTCGCTACGGTCGGAGGCTCGGTGAGCAAGTCCTTGATCGAGGCGCTGCCGGCGAGCGAGAGATTAGCCCAGAGGCGCTTCACCGAAACGACGCCCAGCGGGCGATCGGGCGAACCTCGATAAACGGGAAACCAGGTGTGACCCGAGGCCACGACCTTGCGCCAATTGACTTCGTCGGTGTCTTCAAGGTTAAGCCAGACGACGCGATTGCTCGGCGTCATGAGACGCTCGGCCGTCACCAGGTCCAAGGACAAGGCGCCGTGCACCATGCGATGCTCCGCAGCGTGAAGCACCCCCGAAGCCATGCCTTGGTCGACCATCATGCGAAGTTCATCCTCCGACATGGTGTCTTCCGGCGAGCGCTTGATGCCGAAAAGACGAAGGATGATATTCGCGCAGAAGCTCAAGCTGCTGCCAAGGGGCGAGACCAAGAGCGAAATGAACTGCATGGGTCGCGCGAGGAGGACCGCCAAACCCTCGGGGTTGGAGAGACCGAGTCGCTTCGGTACAATTTCCGCGCAGATAATCGTCAAGGAGCCAACGAAGAAGGATACTCCCATGCGGGAGATGACTTCGGCGTTCTCCTGAAGCCAAGGCCAGCCGCTCGCCTCGAGGTAAGGCTTGAGTTCCGCGGCCATGGGGCCACCACCGAACGTCGCCGCAATGATGGCGCCGAAAGTCAAGCCGACCTGGACCGTCGAAAGAAAAACCGAGGGATTGGCGAGGAGTTCCAAGGCGGCCTTGGCCCCCTTGCTCCCTTGCTCGGCCAACCGTTGCAGCCGACGACGGTTGGAGGATACCAGCGCCATCTCTGTAAGCTCGAAGGCGCCGATCGTCACCCAGCAGGCTAATATCACGAATAATTCCACCCAAACTTACTAGGGAGTGGCGAGTGAACAGTCAAATCCGCTTGTTCACATCCTGCCTCCCCTTACGGTCTATCCCTTAATGGCGACCCATTTCGAGGCAATCATCGTCGGCAGCGGCATCGGCGGGCTGAGTTTTGCGCTCAACCTGGCTCAGCGCGGATATTCCGTCGCCATCGTGACCAAGAAGACGAGTTCGGAATCGAACACGAACTGGGCCCAAGGCGGCATCGCTTGTGTCACCGACCAGACCGACGATTTTCAGAGCCACGTGAAGGATACCGTGACGGCCGGCGACGGCCTTTGCGATGTGGATGCCGTCAAGCACATCATCGAGTCCGGTCCTGCCCGGGTAGCCGAACTGATCGCCTGGGGCGTCGAATTCGAGAACGGTACCGATGGCCGACCCGATCTGGGACGTGAGGGTGGTCATTCTAAGCGCCGCATCCTGCATGCCCGCGACATGACCGGACGCGCCATCGAATCCGCCCTGCTCCGCGCCATCGCCCGCTCACCGAAGGTGGTGATGCTCGAGCACCACCTCGCCATCGACCTCATCACCCGCGCCAAACTCGGAGCGTGCCCGATCGGCGCCGCCGATGATCGCGTCCTCGGACTCCATGTGCTCGATACCAAGGCTGGCCGGGTCGAGACGCTTTCGGCCAATGCCGTGGTTCTGGCTACCGGTGGTACGGGACAGGTCTACCAGTTCACGACTAATCCCGACATCGCTACCGGCGACGGGATTGCGATGGCCTATCGCGCGGGAGCCGAAGTACGCGACATGGAGATGGTCCAGTTTCATCCGACCGCGCTCAAGGCTCCCGACGGAAGCCGTGCCCTCATCTCCGAAGCCGTCCGCGGCGAAGGGGCCATCCTCCGCGACGTATCTATGCGGGCGTTCATGAAGGACTTCCATCCGCTGGGCGACCTGGCTCCGCGAGATATCGTCGCTCGCGCCATCGACTCAGTCATGAAACGTGACGGCGCCCCGCATGTGCTGCTCGACGCCACGCAGGTAGCCAAAGGCCACTTTGCCGAACGCTTCCCGCACATCCACGCCACCTGCCTCAAGGCCGGCTTCGATCTCACCAAGGAACCTGCCCCGGTCGTTCCTGCTGCCCATTACCTCTGTGGCGGGGTCGCCACGGACCTCCGCGGTCAAACTTCCCTCCAAGGCCTTTTCGCTGTCGGGGAAGTCGCCTGCACCGGACTCCATGGCGCGAATCGCCTAGCCTCTAATTCCCTTCTCGAAGCCGTGGTGCTCGCTCACGATGGCGCAGCGGCCGCTCATGACGAAATCAGCGCTAAGCGCGGAGAGGCGATGACTCTGCCGGTCTGGGTCGATGGATCAGCCGGCGACCCGGACGAGCGCGTGGTACTTACCCACAACTGGGATGAGCTTCGGCGCACAATGTGGGACTATGTTGGCATCGTCCGTTCCACCAAGCGCCTCCAACGTGCGCGTACGCGTATCGGCACCTTATCGGACGAAGTCCGGGAGTATTATTGGAATTTCCGCGTCGAGCCTCGCCTGCTCGAACTCCGCAATCTCATTCAGGTGGCCGAGCTCATCATCGACTGCGCTTTGCAGCGTCGCGAAAGCCGCGGCTTGCACTTTACCCTCGATTACCCGGCGAAGCTGGTCGAAGCACGCCACACTTCGGTGCGCCGACCCCAAGGTCGTCCATGAAGATAGGTATCGTTGGGACGGGAGCCCTGGGAGGATGGTATGCCGCCTTGCTCGCGGAAGCTGGGCACGAAGTGCGCTGCCTTGCCCGGAGTGACTTCAAAGCCATCCAGGACAACGGGCTCACCATCCGCAACAAAGGCCAGGAACGGACCGTGCGGGTCGCCTCCGCTTCGCCTGACGCCGGGACCATCGGC
Source organism: Opitutia bacterium UBA953 (assembly GCA_002293125.1). Lineage (GTDB taxonomy): Bacteria > Verrucomicrobiota > Verrucomicrobiia > Opitutales > UBA953 > UBA953. The sequence continues at coordinate 133,790 of DBCR01000004.1, read as the reverse complement.
CCGTGCGACCTCGTCGTCGTCACGATCAAATCGACTTCCAACTATGCCCTGCCTGAGCTCGTGACGCCGCTGCTCGGCCCAAGCACGATCGTCGTGACCCTTCAGAATGGCATGGGCAACGTGGAAGCTTTGGCGAAGTTGCTACCCGTTGAGCGAGTCGTCGCCGGCCTTTGCTTCGTCTGCATCAACCGCCTGGCCCCGTCCGTGATCGACACGACGCTCGCTGGCTACGTCCGCATGGCCGCTGCCACTGGGCCAATCAGTACAGCCGTCGAAACCTGTGTGACTACCTTTGCCGCAGCCGGTGTGGATTGCCTAGCGGAGGCCTCCCTGGAATCCGTCCTCTGGAAAAAGCTCTGTTGGAATATCCCGTTCAACGGACTCTCCATCGCGGGAGGCAGTATCCCGACTGACCTCATCCTCGCAAATCCGGCCCTGAATGAGCGGGCTTATGTGCTCATGAAGGAAGTGCAGGCGGCGGCCGTCGCCCGAGGTCACGGTTTCGAAGACGCACATATCAAGCGACAGTTCGTGGTCACGGTCGGCATGGGTCCGTATCGCCCCTCCAGCCTTATTGATTTTGTCGAAGGCCGGGAGGTCGAGGTGGAAGGTATCTGGGGTGAACCGCTGCGCCGCGGCCTCGCTGCCGGCGTAAAGATGCCCGAGACCGAAAAGCTGGTCGCCGAAATCAAGGCACGGATCGCGGCCCGCGGATAATCGTTCCGAGCTTCTCGCGGATATGGTCGGAGATTCGCTCCCTGCTCAGAAAGCCTGCGGGCGTATCCGTGACGATGTCGAGGTCGCTTAGAACGGCCCCGCCGCGAGATACCAAGGTCATCCGCAGCGTCACCCGACTCTGCGGAGTTCCGGCAATCGCAGGGCGAGAGAGCCAGGACGCACGAAGGAAGGCATCGGCGCTAGCCGGCTCCATGGCAGCGACAAAGCCGCGTTCAACGAGTACCCGCACGGAGGTGTCGTGGATGACGTCGGCATACTGAGCCAAATCTGGTGGCGGGGCGCCAACCGAGCCTTCGACGTACACACTCCGGATGAGTCCGGCCTGAGGGGAGCCGGCGGAACAGCCGACGAATCCAAGCAAAACAACGCCCAGGAAGCATAGGATGGCCGGCCTGAGGCGGTGCATAACTTGTTTATTACCCGTTCTCGCGCCGGGACAAGCAGGGACATGATGGGACCTGTTGACCTTTGGGGTCAGCATCACTCCCCTTCACGCCATGGCCCGCGTCCAAGCCGTCACCTTTGACCTAGCAGGCACCCTGCTCTTCCCGCACCCGTCGGTCGGTGCCGTGTATGCGGCTTGCGCGAAGCGACATGGCATCGAGATCGAAGCCGCCGTCTTGGACGCGTCGTTTCCGTTGGCGTTCAAAGGCGGCCCGAAGAACGCTAAACCCGAAGTCTTCTGGAAGGAAGTCGTCCAGCGCTGCTTTGGTCCGGCGCTGCCGGCTTCCAAGATCGACCCGGTCTTCAAGGAATGCTGGGAGACATTTGCCCGGCCCGAATCCTGGCGCATGGCACCTGGTTCGCTCCAGGCGATCTCCGCCATCCGCTTCTTGGGCGTCAAGGTGGGCATCCTATCGAACGCTGACGCCAGGATGCGCAAGGTCCTCGATGGCCATGGGCTGACGCGCCACCTGGACGGCATCTTCCTGTCTGAGGAAACCGGACACTCCAAACCTGACTCCAAGGCCTTCGGCCTGGCGGCTCGCGCGCTTGGTAGTTCAGTCTCCGGATTAGTGCACTTCGGCGATAGCCCGACGGAAGACGGCGAAGGTGCCCGTGAAGCCGGAGCCACCGGCGTGGTCGTCGGCGGCGCCCATGCGCCCGATCGCTGCCTGCGGAACGAAAAGATCTCCGAAGCTCCTTACGCGATCCGCGCCTTGCTCACCGAAGGAAAACTCAAGGGCAAGTTCTCGCGTACCGTCCAGAACCTACTCGCGAATCTTCGCGGGCTACCTGAAGACCGCGGCCGCTCCACCGACCGCGCGATGAAGACGATCGACGACGCGGTGCAGGACGCCTTCAAGAAGCTACGCCTGGACAAACCTGTCCCAGAAACGGCCATCGTGGCCCATTGGCTGGAACTGCTTCCGCTGAAACTAGCCAAGCGCTCTGCCCCGCTGCGCGTGCTTGAGGGCGGCAAGCTCGTCGTGCAGTGCGAGAACTCCGTGATCAAATCCGAGATCCGCTTCCACGAACGGGCGATGCTGGCGAAGATCCGGCTCCTGCGTGGATGCCAGGAAGTCCGGGCGATCAGCTTCGTGAACGCGTAATCAGTTAGACTTGGGCTCGTAGGGCTTCTGGAAGACGTCCTTGAAGTCGTAGACTTCCTTGAAGTCCTCGAGATCATCCTCGGGCGAGCGACCAAACAATCCGGTATCGATGATATTAAAGACGATATTGCCGACGTCAGCCGACTTCCGGAGGCCCCAGTTATGGAGCAACGGATAGGACATCGGACCGTAGGTTTCGAGCACGTGCTGACGGAAGCCTTCCAGCAACTGCGGACCGCTGACGTGCCGGTTCGTGGTGCTCTTGCCTTTCTTGGGTTCTCCATGCGTCAGCTTCTGGGCGAGGTCGAGACCGAGGCGGACCACGTCATAGGCCTGGGGCTGATAACGGGCATCCTTCTGGCGGATGATGCGGACGGCTTCGTCGAAATCCATGGTCAGAGCTTGGCGAGTTCGGAGAGGAGGCGGGCGTTCTGCGTTTCGGTGCCGACGGTCAGGCGGAGCCAGCCCGTCATGCCATAACCACGGAGCGGACGCACGATCACGCCAGCCTTCTGCAGGATAGTGAAAGCCTCCTCGGCCTTGGGAATCTGCGCGGCGAGAAAGTTGGCCTTACCATCGATATAGGCGAAGCCGAGCCGCTTGAGACCTGCGGATAGCTGCGCGATACCTGCGTCGTTTACTTCTCGGGTGCGACGAACGAAGGCATCGTCATCGAGCGCGGCTTCGGCGGCGGCAAGCGCCGGGAGGTTGACGTTAAACGGCTGCCTGATGCGATTGAGGAGACCGCAGACTTCGGTCGAACCCATCAGGTAACCGACGCGCAGTCCGGCGAGTCCGTAGGCCTTGGAGAAAGTGCGCGAAAGCACGACCTTACGACCCGACTTCATCAGAGGGCGGAGATCGGCCGAGGCTTCGAGGTATTCCGTATAGGCCTCGTCGAGGCAGAAGATCACGTCTTCCGGCAACGAAGCCGCGAAGGCGAGGATGTCGGCCGGTTCGTCGGTACCGCCGGTCGGGTTATTCGGACTAGCCAGGAAGACGATCCGCGTCTTCGGGGTGACCGCGTCCCGCATGGCCTTGAGGTCATGGCGATAGCCCGGCATCGGGACTTCGACCGGGGTCGCGCCAAAGAGCATCGTCGCGAGCTTGTACACGATGAAGGCTTGGGAACCGAAGACCACCTCGTCGCCCGGACGAAGGAAAGCCTGCGAGAGCATGATCATCACTTCGTTCGAACCATTGCCGATGACGAAATTACCCGGCTCCAGCGCCCACTTCTTCGCCAGTTTCTCGCGGAGGAAGGTGCAACCGCCGTCAGGATAAAGATGGCAATTATCGAGGGCCTTGCGAGCGGCGGCCAATCCAAGAGGCGAAGGGCCCAACGGGTTTTCATTGGAAGCGAGCTTAATGACAGCCGCGGGATCCAGGCCGAACTCGCGGGCGACGACCTCGATGGGTCGACCGGCCTCGTAGACGGGCTGGGTGAGCACGGGCCGATTGGCTAGGTCTGAATAGGAAGCCATGAATGAGTCAATCAATGCGAGTGTTGGCCGGATTGGCAAGCGTGAGCGACCGCCCTCCCCGCTTGCCACTGGCACCGCCGAGGCTTAAGCGTGCACCATGAAACTCGTCGTCACCGGCGCCTCCGGATTCCTGGGTCGCGAGGTCTGCCTCGCAGCCTTGCGACGCGGACATGATGTCCTGGCTCTGGGCGGGTCCCGCGCGCCGACGATCCCGGGCGTGACGCAGGCGAGGGCGTTCGACCTCTGCTCCGAAGCAGCCCTCGAAGCCCTCGTGCTCGAGGAGTTCCCGCAGGCGATCGTACATTGCGCCGCCCTGCCGACGATTGAAACCTGCCTGGCGGACCCGGCCCGAGCCCATGCGCTCAACGCCGAAGTACCGAAGAAGCTGGCGCAACTTTGCTTCCACCTTGGCGCGAAGCTCGTGCACCTCTCGACTGACACCGTCTTCGACGGGGTCGCCGGCAACTATCAGCCTACCGACCAACCCGTCCCGCTGAACCTTTACGGCGAGACCAAGGCGGCCGCCGAAGTGGAAGTGCTCCGCTACGGCCGGGAGCATGCCGCCGTGCTGCGCACCTCGCCGATCATCGGTAATTCCGTCGGTGGCGACCGGGGACTGCATGAACGCCTTTTCGCCTCTTGGAAGGAGGGTAAGGCCACCCCTTTGTTCACCGACGAGATCCGCCAGCCCGTCGAGGTTTCCAATCTCGCGGACGTGACGATCGAACTGTGCGAACGGAGCAACCTATCGGGACTTTATCACTGGGCGGGCACGGAAGCCATGAGCCGGTACGAGATCGGCGTCCGCGTCGCTCGACATTTCGGACTCGATGCCGATACCCTCGTGCGACCGATCAGCCGAGCCGAAGTCCCCTCGGCGACAGCCCGCCCGCGAGACCTGAGCCTACGCCTGCACCCATTGGCTGGAAAGCTTCGGACCCAGGCCCAGTCCTTCGATGATCAACTCGCGCGACTGCGTATTCCGCGCGGCTGTGAGGACTGGTATGAAAAAGAGACCGGGCGAAAGGTCGTGCGTCGTCTGGAAAAAGGCATAGACTACTGAGCATGGACGTCCTCCCACGCCAAGCCGCCGACGCCGTCGCCAATATGGCGAACGACCTCCTACTGCTGGAGTCCTACCCTTCGCCCAAGAACATCCGCTTCCGTCCGTATACTTGGTCCGAGCCAGCCTTCACTTTCGGGGTGTCTCAGCCTTGGGCCAAATACCGTGAAATCGTGCCCGCTCGTTACCCGCTCGTTCGACGCAGCACCGGCGGTGGCTTGGTTTCCCATCTTGACGACTGGACCTTCGCCTTGGTGATTCCTGACGGTCACCCTCTGTTCAAGGCTGACGCGATGGCGAGTTACGCTGCCGTGCACGAAGCCCTGCTGCAGGCCCTCTTGCTCCAAGGTCAGACGGTGAAGCTGGCCCCGATGCCTGCGGGTAATCGCGATTTCCAATCTCCGGACGATTGCGCCCGACGCGCCGAGCCCAACGACCTCGTCCGCAGCGACGACGGACGCAAGGTGGCCGGCGCGGCCCAGAAACGTACCCGCAGCGGATTGCTCATCGAAGGCTACGTTTGGCGTCCTTTCCTGCCCGATTGCGATTGGAGACGTTTTGAGAAGGACTTCATCCAGACCCTCAGCGCCGTCCTGGAAAGCCCTGCCGTGCACGTCGCCGAACCGACCTATCATCAGTTCGACCATGAAGGGACCTGGGCTAAGTTCGCCTCCCGCGATTGGAACGAGCGGATTTAAGCGAAGAGATCAAGTTCTGGACCGGCTTCCTTGCCCTTTGGCTTGGGCGCTACGGCCTTCTTGGGCACCGGTGAGGGTGCGGGCACTCCGGTCATCGGCGAAGCCTTGGCAGGCAAGCCTGACCCTGCTTCGAGCCCTCCCAGAATCTCCCGAGCACGCTGGACGACCGCTGGCGGCATACCGGCAAGGCGGGCGACCTGTATTCCATAGGAACGGTCAGCGGCCCCGGGGACCACCCTGCGCACGAAGACGATCTCATCGTTCCACTCCTTGACGGCGACGGACCAGTTGCGCAGGCGCTGCATGGAGTCGGCCAGCTTGGTTAGCTCGTGATAATGAGTAGCGAAGAGCGTGCGGGGTCCGGCCTCGGCTCCGCCGTGGAGATGTTCGGCCACGGCCCAGGCGATGCTGATGCCGTCATAGGTGCTCGTGCCGCGACCAATCTCGTCAAGCACCACCAAAGAACGGGTCGTAGCGTTATTCAGGATATTGGCGGTCTCATTCATCTCGACCATGAAGGTGGAGTTGCCCCGTGAAAGTTCGTCGGAAGCACCGACTCGACAGAAGATGCGGTCGACGAGGCCGATCCGGGCGGAAGTGGCCGGCACCCAGCAACCGAGATGGGCGAGCATCGCGATCAAGGCGACCTGGCGGATGTAGGTCGACTTGCCGGCCATGTTCGGACCGGTGAGCAAGGCGATCTGCTCGCCCGTGCAACTCAGGCGGGTATCGTTGGGAACGAAGGAGCCCGCGCCCGGACGAGATTGCAGCATCCGCTCCACGACAGGATGGCGGCCTTGTTCGATCTCAAGCGTGTCGGTGTCATCAACGACGGGTTTGGTCCAGTTGGCTTCGCGAGCCAGCTCAGCCCAGCCGCGGACGATATCCACTTCGGCCACCGCCTGGGCGGTAGCCAACAACGACTCCGTGCGGGCGATGACTTCGGCGAGAAGGGCCTGGAAGAGTTCGGTCTCGCGGGCGAGCGCCTGTTCGTCGGCGCGTAAGACTTCCCGTTCCTTCGTGCGCAGCTCTTCGGTGGTAAAGCGCTCAGCATTCACCATGGTCTGTTTGCGGATATAATCAGCCGGCACCGCAGCGAGATTAGCCTTGGTGATCTCGATGGCGTAGCCGAAGGCCCCGTTGTATCGGACCTTCAAGGACTTGATGCCCGTCCGGTTCTGTTCATTGCGCTCGAACTCAGCGATCCAACCCTTACTGTCGGAGGCAAGCGAACGGAGGCGATCGAGTTCGACGTCGAAACCTGCCCGCAGCGCCCCGCCCTCGCTCAGGTCGACGGGAAGTTCATCGCCCAAGGCGGCTTCCAGTCGTGCCAGGAGCGCGGGCTCGAGATTGATGCGGCCGGCCTGTTCGGCGAGTGCGCCGCCAGGAAGAGCCAGTAGCTCTTCGCGAATGGGAGGAAGGGAGCGGAGCGTATCCCGGACGCCACCGAGTTCGCGTGGATTCCGGAGACGGTTCTGCAAGCGGGCGAGGATGCGCGCGATATCCCGGACGCCACGCAACGCTTCGCCCACGCGGGATGAGGCGCCGGGATGCTTGAAGAATTCGCCGACGGCGTTCTGGCGCCGGGCGATCGTGGCGAGATCCGTCGAGGGTTCGGCGAGCCAGAGCGCCAGCAGACGGGCCCCGGAGGGAGTCTCCGTGCGATCGATAGTCTCGAGCAGCGAACCCTCGCGCGAGCCGTTGGACGAGGTGAAAAGTTCGAGATTACGGGAAGAGGCCGCATCCAGTAGCACGGACGAACCCAGTTTGGCCTCAATCAGGCGGAAAAGATTCTTCGGACGATCGCAGAGCGAATCGGTGACGTAACCGAGGACGGCGCCGGCTACGCCCAAGGCCGTGTGTTCCTCGGTCAGACCAAAGCCTGCCAGACCATGCACGGAAAGCGTCTGGGCCACGAGCCGGGCGCCGGCGCCGCCATCGAAGTTCCAGCCAGGGAGACGGGAGACCGCCCTGCCCTGCAAGAAGACCTCGAGCGCTTCACGGTGCTCGGCGGAGGGTTCGAGTCCTTCAGGGAGGATGATTTCCCGGGGAGAGACCGAGTGAAGCAACGGCAACAGACGCGCTGGAGAGGCGTCCGTCGCTAGACGGAAATCAGCGGTCGAGACATCGAGCCACGAAGCGTGCCAGCCGTGCTTGTCCCACGAGATGGCCACCAGGTAGTTTCCCCGTCGTGAATCGAGCTGCGAATCTTCAAGCGCCGTACCGGGAGTCAGGATGCGGGTCAGGCCTCGCCGGACCAGTTTACCGGCGACCGGCGCTTCGAGCTGATCGCAGATCGCAACCTTCCAGCCGGCAGCAAGGAGACGGTTCACGTAGGCGGGTGCGGCATGATGTGGCAAGCCAGCCATCGGTGTCTCGTGACGTTTCGTGAGCGTCAGGCCAAGGACCTTGGCTGCCACCACGGCATCCTCGCCGAAGACCTCATAGAAGTCGCCCAGGCGAAAAAACAAGACCGTGCCCGGGGCGAGTTTCTCACGAAACTCGCGGTACTGCCGCTGCATCGGGGTTTCCTTTTCCACTGCGAGCAGGGAAACTCCCTGCAAACGTGTGCGCAAGAACGGACTACCCTCCCCCACCCCCGAGGGGCGGGAAGTTGCTCACATCAGCTGAGCCGCGAGCTCGGACAGGGCGCTGCGGACACCACTGATCAGTCGCACGTTGGCGATGATGGCGTGGCCCTTCATGCGCTCATGGGTATGAATAAGCCCGTTGGACTTGCCGTCGAGGTAGGGGGTGTCGACCTGATCCAAGTCGCCGATGAGGACGACCTTGGAGCCTTCGCCGATACGCGTGATGACCGTCTTCGCTTCGTGCGGGGTCATGTTCTGCGCCTCGTCCACGATCATGAAGGCATGGCCGATCGAGCGACCACGGATGAAGGTCATCGCTTCGATCTCGATGAGACCGGAATCGATGAGCCACTGGTAAGGCTTACGCGGCTGATTGACGGCCTGGAACTGCGAACCGAAAATAGGTTGAGGGGCCTTCATCGCCTGTGCCTTCTTCTGCCGACGTTGCGAATCAGTGGCCACGACCTCCTTGGCCAACGGCGTGGGTGCGGAATTGCCGTTCTTGGAAAAGAGGACCTCGAGGTTGTCGAAGTAAGGCTGGATGTAAGGAGAGAGTTTTTCCTCCTTGGAGCCAGGGAGGGCGCCGATGTCTTTACCGATCTGGACCACCGGGCGGGAGACGTAGAGTTTCTTATAAGGCGAGAAATCGCTGAGGACCTGCGAAAGAGCCGCGGCGATGGAAAGGAACGTCTTGCCGGTACCGGCGCGACCGAAGCAGGTGACGAGACGGATCTCCGGATTCAAGAGAGCGTCGAGGAAGATCCACTGCTCGAAGTTCTTCGGGATGACACGCATTCCACGGGGCATCTGCAGACCCTTACGGGAGCCACTATCGGAAGACATGAACTCGCGATAAAGTCCGAGAGGTACGAAAGCGCCTCCGCCCACATGGCGGGCGGGTTCGGTCCAGGAATCGGACGTAAACATCACGTACTCGTTCAGGATAAGGGGCGGCTCCTCCTTCACCTTCACCTGAACTTGGCCGAGCTCACGGAAGTCACGCATGGCCGCGGCGGTCACCTTGATGGTACGGTATTCGCCTTCATCGCTGGTCTCAACGCGGTCGTTACGATAATCCTGGACGTCCACTCCGAGGGCTTGGGCCTTGAGCGCCATGCAGGCGTCCTTGGTGACGAGGATCACCGGACCCTTGGAGGTGTCGCGCAGGTAGATCGCGGAAGCGATGATGCGATGGTCCGGGGCGTCGACCTGCATGAACACGGCGCGGACTCGATCGGCCTTGGCGCCATTGAAGTGATCGCGAATGAGTGATTCGTTGATGACGATGCGAAGCTCGCCGCCGTCACGCAGCTTGGCGTGCAGGGCGCCAGGCTTAGAGGGATCACCCTCAGCGATTTCCTTGAGAGGACGGTCCTCAAAGAGGCTTCGAATCGAACGATTAACCCGTCGTGCGCTGGCTCCGAGTTGACCTTGTTGCGTCTTGAGACGATCGAGCTCAGATAAGACCTCGACAGGCACTGCGACGATGTGCTCATCGAACTTGAACAGGGACTCGGGATCGTGAATGAGTACGTTGGTGTCCAGGACGTAAGTCTTTTTCACATCTCCTCACGTGACCGAAATCAGACAGAGGGCAATCTGTAAAAAATTATTTCGTGCCCTCGATGGAGCTTAGGTATTCCCAACTGTAGATCCCTGTACGATGTCCGTCGCTGAACTCCAAGGTGACGGCATAGTTGCCGACGCGGCTCAATCCGGTGACGACGACACCCGGGAACCGTCGAGGGCCGTCGCCCCCCCAACGCTGCCCGAGGATGTCGACCTCACCCATGTTCTCGGCGCTCGGCGAAAGCTCACGGAGGAGTTCGGCGCGGAGGCATTGCTCCCGGCCGTCTTCCCAGGTGATGGCGACAAAATCACCGATAATCTGAAGGTCTCGCGGCGGCCGCATGGCCACCAACCTGAGACCTGTCGAGAGGGTGGCAAGCAGGGAGCGGGCGACGGGACGACCTTGACTCCCCCGCCGGGCTCGGGAGTCTGGACGGACTTATGGCAGGCGTAGGCAAACTCCTCAAACAGGCCCAGAAGATGCAGCGTGGCATCGCGGAGGCCCAACAGCAGCTCACCACGGAGAAACTCGAGGTTTCTCATGGCGGTGGCGCGATCAAGATCACGGTCAACGGCCATGGTCTGGTCCTCGCCCTGACGATCGACCCGGAGTTCATCAAAGAGGACAAGGCGATGGTCGAGCAGGCCCTCGTCGCCGCCCTGCAAGAGGCTTCAGCCAAGGCTCGCGAGCTCCACGAAGCCACGATGTCGAAGGCCACGGCTGGTTTCTCCCTGCCCGGGATGTAATCCCTCGTGACTCCCTCTTTCGACAAGGTTCGCCAACTCCTTAAGATGCTCCCGGGCATGGGGCATCGCTCCGCCGAACGCATCGCCCTGCATCTACTGGTTGAGCGTCCGGGCAAGTTGACGCCACTGCTTGAATCCCTGCAATCCGCCGCCGCCGCGGTCCGACGCTGCGCCCGCTGCGGAAGCCTTGCCGAGGCTGAACTCTGCCCCATTTGCCTCGAACCCAAGCGGGAACCTGGGTCTATCTGTGTCGTCGAACAAGTACCCGACCTGATGGCTATCGAGCGCTCTGCCGCCTATCGCGGCACCTATCACGTCCTGCATGGCCGGCTTTCACCCATAAACGGCGTCGGACCCGACCAGCTCAACCTGGCCAGCTTCGAACAACGCCTGAAGGACGAACCCATCACGGAAGTCGTCCTAGCCCTCGGCAACGACATCGAAGGCGAAGCGACCTGTCATTATATCAGCGAAGCAATCCATGCGGTTCGCCCCACGATCAAGATCTCTCGCATCGGCTTCGGCCTACCCAGCGGCAGCGGTCTGACTTTCGCCGATCCGGCCACGCTACGCAGCGCGCTGGAGGGACGTCGCGATGTCGCCAACTAATTCGTCCATCGCCTACCCGGTCGAAGCGGAGGCGTTCTGGGTCGGCCAAGCCGAACTGGTAGCGGAAAAGCTCGGTGATGAAGCCCTCGAGCGCATGACACCCGCCGTGGCGCATCTTTCAGACCTCTTCACCACCGAGCGTCCCGGTAAGAAATTCCCCGACTACTTCGCGGACCCCAGGCTGCTCGCGGCCTATGGCGTATTTTTCCTGCCCCAGAGCTTCACCCGCACTTCTATCGCACTGGCCCAGACCTGTGGACTCCGCGGCTGGAAGCCTTCGAGCCAAGTCCCGGCGATTCTCGACCTCGGCTCTGGCCCAGGGTCTTGCGGCGTCGCGGCTGCCTATCGTCTCCGCCAAGCCGGTATCAAAAAGATTAAACTACACGGAGTAGATAAGTCACCGTGTGCCTTGGCTTCGATGGAGTCCTTCGCCCAGGCCACCCTTGGTGAGGATGTGGAGACGAAGACCCGTATCGGTGACGCATCGCGACCGGAGACTTGGCCCGAAGGCCCCTTCGACCTCATCGTCGCCGGCTTCGTCATGAACGAGATGCCTCAACTCGACCACGCCGCCCTGCTCCGCTGGTTCGGTGAACTCAAGGCCAGGCTCGCCCCGGGCGGCCTCATCCTGATCCTTGAACCGGCCTTACGGATCACCGCCGAACGATTGCAGGAACTCAGCGACGACGTCGCGGCCGAAGAAATGACCCGCATCGCGCCCGAACTCGATGCCCTGCCTGACCCGCAGCTCGGACCCGGCGAGCATTGGAGCCACGAGACGCGGGCCTGGAAAGCTCCCGCCTCGACCGAATTCGTCAACCGCCACCTCCATCGGGACCTACGTGAAGTGCGCTTTTCTTTCGCCGCCTTCTCGGACGCCCCCCTGGCTCCACTTCCGCTCGGATTGAGCCGTCTCATATCCGACGTCCAGATCATCAAGGGCTTGCTGCGTTTCATCACCATCCGCGAAGGCGCAATCGAATCGGTCGAAGTTCCGACCCGCGGCCTCTCTAAACATGAGGTCAAAAAACTGGCGGCTACCTTCGGACGCGGGGACATTATCCAGCATCCGCACCCGGCCTCTCCGAAATTACGCTTGGCCAATCATGAGGAATTAAGGGTGTTTTGGACGCCCGAGGCTCCTCGGGAACCATAATGTAACAATGTCGGCAGGGCATTTGTTTGCCTGCCGACCTGAAGAGGAGTTTAATAAGCGAAGTGCCTAGTTTCCCGATGGAAACGTGGACAACCCCATCCCTTTATGTTTAATCGCGAACTCAGTTGGCTAAGCTTCGATCGTCGTGTCCTCGAACTCGCCGAAGATGACTCCGTCCCCCTCCTCGAACGCGTACGCTTTCTTTCGATTGTCAGCTCGAATCTCGACGAATTCTTCGAGATCCGCGTCGCTGGCATCATGCAGCAGGAAGAGTCCGCCAGCCATCCGGCCACCAAGGAGTTCCTCGCCTCCGTCCTGCAACGCACCCGCGACTTGGTCCACGCCCAACAACTTTGCTGGAAGCAGAAACTGCTGCCTGCACTCGCCGCCCACGGCATCGAGGTCCTCGCCCGCGAGCAGCTAAGCGATAGCGCCCGGACCGAACTGTCCCCTCGGTTCGATCGTGACATCCTCCCGGCGCTGACCCCGCTGGCCATAGACCCCTCACACCCCTTCCCGGTCTTGACCAACAAAGGTCTCTACCTGCTGGCCCTGCTTCGTGATCCGGCCTCTGGTGAACTACGCCGGGCGGTCGTCCCCGTCCCGCGCATCTTGCCGCGCATCCTCGGCCTATCGGATCGCAAGAGCTTCACCTTCCTCAGCCAGGTCATTCAGCTGTTCATCCACCGGCTCTTCCCGGGACTCGAACTCCAAGGCTCCTGGGCCTTCCGCATCACGCGCAACAGCGATCTCTACGTCGACGAGGAAGAAGCCGTCAATCTGCTCGAAGCCATCGAGGATGAGATCCGTAATTTGCGCAAAGGCGCGCCCGTGCGGCTGGAAATCGAAGCCGACGTTCCCGAAGGCGAGATGCAGTGGCTCCTGAATTCCATCCATCTTACTTCCGACAACGCCTTCCGCATCCCCGGCCCGGTCAATATGCTCCGCCTAGGAAGCCTGATCGACATGGTCGGTCGACCCGAACTCCTGTACCCCAATTTCGTATCGGTGATTCCTCCTGAGTGCACGGAGCCCACCAAGCTCTACGAACGCATCGCCGAGCATGACATCATCCTTCACCATCCCTACGAATCCTTCTCCCCCGTCGTCGACTTCATCCGCCAGGCCGCCAAGGACGAGACGGTGGTGGCCATCAAGCTGACCCTTTACCGAACCAGCGGCGACTCTCCCGTGGTCGAGGCGCTCAAAGAGGCCGCGCGCAACGGCAAGCAGGTCACCGCCTTGGTCGAACTCCGCGCCCGTTTCGACGAGCTTAACAACATCGAGTGGGCCCGCCAACTCGAGGAGGCCGGCGCCCATGTCGTCTACGGCCTCGCCGGCCTCAAGACCCACTGCAAGGCCTGTCTCGTCGTGCGTCAGGAAAAGGATGGACTCCGTCGCTACGCCCACCTCGGTACGGGTAACTACAACCCGAAGACCGCCCGCATCTACACCGACTTCTCCCTGCTGACTTGCGACGAGGAAATCACGGCGGATGTCGGACTTCTCTTCAACGTCCTCACCGGAAACCTCGCCGGACCCAAGTTCAAGCACCTCCTCATCGCGCCGTTCGACTTGGCGCGACGCATCGTGGAACTCATCAAAGCCGAGACCGCGAACGCCAAAGCCGGGATGCCAGCGACGATCTTCGCCAAGGTCAACAGCCTCGTAGACCCTGAGGTCATCAACGCGCTTTACGAAGCATCTCAGGCGGGTGTCCGCATCGAGCTTGTGGTCCGCGGCATCTGCTGCCTCAAGCCTGGTATCGCCGGTAAAAGCGAACATATTCGTGTCCGCAGCTTCCTCGGTCGCTTCCTCGAACACAGCCGACTGTTCCGCTTCGAGAACGCCGAGGCGCAACCCATCCTCCTCATGGGCAGCGCCGATTGGATGCCGCGTAATTTCCAACGTCGTATCGAGTGCGTCTTCCCCTTGCGCTCCGCCCACGTACGCCGTCGCATCGAAGAGGAAATCCTGGCCGTCTATCGCGACCGTCAAGGCGATGCCAAGGCCCTTGCTAGCGACGGTGAATACGTCAACTGCGAGCCCATGGGACGACTCGCGCCGGGAGCGCAGGACACTTTCCTTCAGTTCGCAGCCAAGGCCGCGCAAGCGCGCCTCAGCGAGCAGACGGAGAAATAGAAGCCCCCAGACAGATCCGTTCGACGGCCGCATTGAAGCCCTCCGCGTCGCCCAGAATCTCCACCTCTAAGCGGACGAACATCAAAGGAATCAGGGGGCGAAAACGTGCCTGTAGGCGGACCGCGTCCTTCTCAGTCGTGATGATCATCTCGGCCTTGGCCTGGATGGCCTGATCGAGGACCTCGTCGAGGTCTTCGTCCGCGAAAGCGTGGTGATCGAGGAAGCGGCGGTTGGAGACGATCCTCGCGCCGTGATTGGTCAGGATCTCCTCGAACCGCTCCGGGGTCGCGATGCCCGAGAAGGCCGCGATACGGCGGCCTTTCAGGTCCGTCATCGGCAAGCGCTTCGGACCGTCGACTTCGACGAGCTCGCGAGCACTGTGCGAGCACGCGATGATCTCGGCCTTGGCATTATGCCGACGGATCAGGCTGACTAAGGCGGGATCGGGCGGACCGACCGACTTCGTCACGAAGACATAGGAAGCCCGGCTCAGATTGGAAATCGGCTCCCGCAGGACGCCACGCGGAAGGAGCGAGCCGTTGCCGAAGGGGTCACGACTGTCGACAAGGAGCAGGTTGATCTGCCCGCGCAGCGGAAGGTACTGAAGGCCATCGTCGAGCAGGATCGTATCCACGCCGAAACGTCGGAGCGCAAAGCGGCCGCCCTCGACACGGTCGCGATCGACGATGACGATGACTCCTTCACCGCACAGATTCTGGGCGAGCATGTAAGGCTCGTCACCCGCCTCATCAGGCCCGACCAAGACGGTCTTACCGTCGGAAACTACGAGCGGATCAGGTCGGCTACCTTGCGTCAGCCAACGCCAGAAACGCTTCAGCATCGAATCCGAAGCTCCCTTGTACCCACGTGAAAGGATGGCCACTTTGCGTCCGCGTGCCGTGAGCACGCGGGCCATCTTGAGCACGATGGGGGTCTTCCCGGTGCCACCGACAGTGAGATTGCCCACGACAACGACCTTACAACCGAGCGGAGTGTCGCGAAAGAGTCGGTTGCGATAGAGCCAGAGCCGCAGGCGGACCAAGACCTCGAAAATCCATGAAAGGACCTTCAGGACGGCTCCAAGCAAGGCCGCCCCGGGCCCTTTCCGGCGCTCGTAGACCACGTCTACGGCATAGCTGGCCACGGCCTCACCCAGGGAGGAAAAGAACCCTCTATGCTTCGCGGCCATGGACGAATTGATGCAAAGTTGTTTGACGAAGGCAACCATCCCGATTGAGAAGGACGACTCAGCGCCATGCTCGTACACCTGTTGCGCACCAAACTTCTCCGAGCCGAGGTCACCGCGGCCCGGCTCGATTACGAGGGCTCCTTGGCCATCGATCGGGAGCTCATGGCCCTCGTCGGGATGCTCCCTTACGAGAAGATTCTGGTCGGCAACCTGGCCAACGGGGAGCGTTTCGAGACCTACGCCATCCCTGCCCCCGCCGGGACCCGCGAGGTCTGCCTTAACGGCGCCACCGCCCACCTAGGCAAGCCGGGCGATCTCCTGGTCGTCATGACCTTTACCCAGATGGAAGAATCTGCCGCCTCGACCTGGAAACCACGGACCGCCACCCTCGCCGAGGGTAACCGTCGTATCGTCCGCCTCGAGAACCCCGACGTCCCCACCTCCCTCCTGACCACTTTCCAACGATGAGCTATCGTCTATATATACCCGGACCCCTGACCGTCTCTGATTCGATCATCCAAGCCATGGGCAAACCCATGGTCGGACACCGTTCCGGCGACTTCGTCAAGCTATACAACGACATGCAGCCCCGCCTGCAGTCCATGTTCTTCACCCAAGATCCAGTCTACCTCGCCACCAGCTCCGCCTGGGGCGTGATGGAAGGCGCCCTGCGTAACGTCTGCCGCAAAGGCGTGCTCAACTGCATGAACGGCGCTTTCTCCGACAAGTGGAACGACGTCGCCAAACGTTGCGGCAAGTACGCCGAAGCCCTCCAGTTTGACTGGGGTAAGCCCATCGACCCGGAAGCCGTCCGCAAGGCCCTCGCCACCGGTAAGTTCGACTGCATCACCTTCATCCACTCCGAGACCTCCACCGGCACCCTCTCGCCTATCGCCGACATCATGGCCGTGGTCCGCGAGTTCCCCGACGTGATCTCGATTGCCGACACCGTCAGCTCGTTCTCGACCATCCCCGTCAAGAAGGACGAACTCGGCATCGATATCTTCCTCACCGGTTCGCAGAAGGCCCTCGCCCTGCCCCCGGGCCTCGCGATCTTCGCCGTCAGCGAACGCGCCCGCGAACGGGCCAAGCAGTCCCCCGACCGCGGCTACTACTTCGACCTGATCGAGTTCCATGATAACCACGTCAAGGGCATGACCCCTTCGACGCCCTGCATCTCGCTCTTCTACGGCCTGCAGCAGCGTCTCCTCGAAGTCGAAGCCGAGGGTCTCGAAAATCGCTACGCTCGCCACATCCGCCTGAATGAACGCATGCGCGCCTGGGGCCTCGCCAAGGGCTTCCCGCTCCTGCCTGAAATCCAGTTCGGCACCCGTGGCCTCAACTGCTTCAAGAATGACCGCAACGCCGACCTCGAGCGCCTCAACAAGACCCTCAAGTCCCGCCACAAGCTCGTCATCGACGGCGGCTACGGCAAACTGAAGGGCAAGACGTTCCGCATCTCTAACATGGGAGACGAGACCGACGCCACCATTTCCACCCTGATTGCCGCCCTTGACGATTCCTTCGCCGAGCAGGGAATGTAACCGGATTTGACGATCGGTTATCATCCTACGCATGCGCAAGCAATCATCCAAGTCGTCCGAAGAAGTTTCCGCCCCCGCCGGTTCCAAGATCCTCGTCATCGCCGAGAAGCCCTCGGTAGCGACCGATCTGGCTAAGGTCCTCAAAGTACCCAAGGCCACCAGCGATTACTTCGAGAACGAGAAATGGGTGATCAGTTCTTCCATCGGTCACGTGGTGCGCCTGGTCGACCCGGATGACATCGACCTGAAGTTCAAGCGCTGGACCCTCAAGGATCTCCCGATTGATCCGGTCAAGTTCGACGGCACTGCCAGCCCCGACATCCTCAAGGCTGTCATCAGCGAGCGCAACAACGGCGACCGCTACAAGCTGCTGAAGAAACTCCTCAACCGCCCCGACGTCGGCACGGTCGTCAACGCCTGCGATGCCGGTCGCGAAGGTGAACTCATCTTCCACTACGTCTACCAGCTCGCGAAGTGCAAACTGCCCTGCCAGCGCCTCTGGCTGGCGAGCATGACGAACACCGCCATCGCCGAAGCCTTCGACCACCTTCTCCCCGCGGAAGCCAAGCAGGGCCTGCTCGATGCCGCCATCTGCCGCTCCCAGGCCGACTGGCTTGTCGGCATGACCGCCAGCCGTTTCTCAACCATCATCATCGGTGGTGCGAAGCGCGAAGTCTTCTCCGTCGGTCGCGTCCAGACCCCCACGCTCATGCTCATCGTGAAGCGCGAGCTCGAGATCCGTAATTTCGTCCCGAAGACCTTCTGGAAGATCGAAGGCGACTTCGGAGTCTCCAACGGCGGCTACCGCGGCGCCGCCCAGGTACCGGGCGTCACCGACCGCAAGGAAGCCGAACGTTTCTATGACGAAGCCCAAGCCCGCCAGGTGGCTGAGGAGTCGCTCAAGATCGGCACCGGTATCGTCACCGACGAGCGCAAGCCGAAGAAGGAAAGCGCCCCGCGCCTCTTCGACCTCACGACCCTTCAGCGCGAAGGTAATCGTCGCTTCGGATTCTCAGCCAAGACCACCCTCGGCGTCGCCCAGGCCTTGTACGAAAAGCACAAGGCGCTCACCTATCCGCGTACCGATTCCCAGTATCTCCCCGAGGATTACCTCCCGAACGCCAAGGCGGCCCTCCAGTCGCTCGAAGGCGCCCACCCCGCCGGCGTCTTCGCCAAGGAAGCCCTGCGCAGCGGCTGGGTCGACTCCGCCGGCCGCCGCGTCTTCGACAACAAGAAGGTCAGCGATCACTTCGCCATCATCCCCACGGGCACCGTCCCCCACGGCCTGACCGACGTCGAGCAGAAGGTCTACGACCTCGTCGTCCGTCGCTTCGTCGCCGTCTTCTTCCCGATGGCCGAGTTCGAGGAGACCGTCCGCACGACGCTCGTCGGCGAACATAATTTCCGCACGACCGGCAAGGTGCTCGTCGTCGCCGGTTGGCGCGCCGTCTGGGGCCAGGAAGCCGAGGCCGAAGAAGATAAGGACAAGGAAGGCTCCGCGAGCCTCCCCGCCCTCGCTTCCGCCGACGGCTCTCCCGCCAAGGCCAAGGTCAACGGCGTCGACGTCAAGGAAGACGCCACCAAGCCGCCGGCCCGTTACAATGAAGCCTCGCTTCTCGGCGCGATGGAAAACGCGGGCAAGCTCGTCGACGACGAAGCCCTCGCCGAAGCCATGAAGGAACGCGGACTCGGCACTCCTGCTACGCGCGCCGCGACCATCGAAGAACTTCTCGCCAAGACCTACATCGAGCGCCAAGGCAAGGAACTCGTCCCCCTCGCCAAAGCCTTCCAGCTCCACCAATTCCTGCACGCCAAGGAGATGGGCGTCTTCACCGAACCGCAGATGACGGGCGAATGGGAATATAAGCTCAAGCAGATCGAGCACGGCAAGATGGGCCCTCGCGAGTTCATGAAGGAGATCAAGGCGCTCCTTGAAATCATCGTGAAGAAAGGCGCTGTTAAGCCGCCTTCACTCGAACTGTCCCCGCAGGTTCTCTCTCCGACCGACAGCAAGCCGCTGCAGACCGACGGCGAGAAATATTTCTCCCAGGATACCGTCGGCACGACCGATCGCCCCAAGCTGACCATCTACGTCGGCATGAACGGACACACCATCACCCCGACCGAAGTCGCCGAACTGATCGAGAAGCGTCGCATCGGACCGTTCTCAGACTTCCGCTCGATGAAATCGGGCAAGAACTTCACGGGCTACATCGACCTCGTCGATCCGGACACAATCAAGCCTCGCGGTACCGAAGAGAAGACCGAGGCCGCCCCTGCCCCTGTCGCCGAAGGCGAAGAAGCCAAGCCGGCCAAAGCCCCACGCAAAACCAAGCCCAAGGCCCCGAGCGGTAAGCTCAAGGCTGTGCTCTACTTCCCTCCCCGCGAAGGCGCGGATGGCAACCCGGACGCCTTCGACGCCGAATGGCCCGTCCTCGGTGCCTGCCCCGTCAGCGGCCTGGCTGTCCAGCACACCCCCACCGCAGGTTACCGTGTTTGCCCGCACAAGGCCCAGGAAGCCGGCGCCAAGAAGACGTTCAGCCTCAACTCTGAGATGCTCAAGTCGCCGATCTCGGCCGACGACGTCCGTCGACTCCTCAACGAAGGTAAGACCGGGCTCAAGAAGTTCGTCTCCAATCGGACCAAACGCACCTTCGAAGCCTTCCTTGTCGCCGACAAGCAGAAGGGCTGGTGGTTCGAATTCCCCCCGCGTAAGCCTCGCGCCCCCAAAGGTGTGCCCGCGGAGAAGAAGTCGGACGAGCCTTTTTAATCAACGCTCCCAACCCTGCCGGGGTATCCGCTGAAGGACGCCGAGTCGCAGTTCGGTCTCCATCGTGCGTAGCCTGATCAGGTCTTCCGGGAAACCGTCCTGCTTGGAGCGCATGCGCGTCTCCCAGTAGTTACGGTACCAACCGTAGGCTTCGACCTTACGGCCGGCACCCCAATCGAAGTCGGCGCAGATCCGGGCCGCATACCAAGGGGCGTCGGGCGCATCCGCCGCCTGACGATAGTAATCGGCGGCGAGTCGGAGATCCTTGAGTTTTCCTTCCGCTAGAAAGCCCGCCGCCAGCAGCAAGGAAGTGCGATTACGGGCATAAGCCATGCCTTCTTCCAGGACATCCAGTCCCTGACGTCCATACTGGCGGAAAAGTCGTTCCTGGGTTTCGGCGGGCACCTTGGCATAGCCGCCCCGCCGACGGATCTCCCAGTGAGCCATGTCTAGCCCGATACGCAGCCCCGTGTTCTCCCAAAAATAACGGGAATGCGGATCAAGGGCGCAAGCCGTCCGCATCAAAGCCTCGCAACCGGGACGATCGCGTCGCTCCCAGAAGACGTAGCTACGGATCCAAGCGATGTCCGCGACGACCGTGCGTAGTCCGCCCAGGACGCCGAGCAGCACGCCTTGTCCTAGGGTGGGCTCAAGCTCCTTGCGGCCGATCTCGGGGATACTCGGGCGGATGCGAAGCCAGGAGGATTCCGCCAAGGTCCCGGCGCCGAGGAGGAGTACGCCGACCAGCAACCAAGGGGCGAAGCGACGCATCAGATTTCCCTCCGGCGGAAGATCAGCGACCCAAGGGTCAGGTAGGCGACGAGGTAGGCCAGACCAGAGAACCCGACGGAGATCAAAGCGCCCTCCTCGACGACCGCGGAACCGAGCACGAGCGCGTCCGCGAGATTGAATTGCTGAAGGTTGGGGATCAGCCGGGTGCTGACCCAAAGGAAGGCCGTATAAACGGGCGAATCCGTCGGACGAAGAAAAGCGTCCTGTGCAATCCACTGGAGCTGACCAGCGACGACCGCCAGAGAGCCCACCACCACCGTGAAAAGGAAAGTACGAGCCAATGAGGAGATCGCCAAAACGATGGCGATCACCACGCCCAGGCGAAGCCATTGGAGCAGGACCAACTGACACAGACCGACGATGCTGAAAGTAGTGGGAATCCTGCCCGCCTGTTCGGCTGCGGCAACCAGCTCTTGCTCGCGGGCCCACAGGACGACGCCCTGGAGGCCGGCTAACACCAAGACAAAGACACCCAAGACCGCCCAGGCGCCGAAGAATTTACCCAGGAGGAATTCTGGGCGGCTCAAGGGTTTGGCCAGCAACGTAAGCGCGGTCTTGTTGTCGATCTCACTAAAGAACAGCTGGGCGGTCATGACCACCGCGAGCACCGAGCCGAAGAAGAACATCCCGCCGAAGCCGAAGTCGGCGATGAACTTCAGTTCCCCATGGCCGAAGTCGAAGACCCGGAGCGAGACAGAGGACAGGACCATCGCGGCGCTGAGCACGAGCAGGAAGGCGAAAAAGCGCTGGCGGACTGCCTCCAGGAAGGTGACCCGGGAGATCCAAAGCGTACGGCGGAGGGAATCTTTCATGTCAGGCGTCGCGACTTCCCGTCACGAGTTCCCGGAAGAGGTCCTCCAGGGAGCGGCGGGGATGGGTGACGGAGGTGATCTTGGCCCCATGCGCCTCGAGCGCGGCTTCGGCGGCGGCCCGCGCGGTGGGCGTCATGGCCTCGATCGTCATCACATGGCGATCACGACGAGACAGGACATCCTCCACGGCACCCTCGAGGACGAGCTTACCGCGGTCCATGATGGCGACGCGGTCGCAGACCTGCTCGACCTGTCCGAGGAGATGGGAGCAGAGGACGACGGTCTTCCCCTTGTCGCGCATGGCATGGATCATCCGGCCGATGGAGGCCGAGCCCACGGGGTCGACGCCCGCGGTAGGTTCGTCCAGGATGATGAGTTCGGGATCATGGACCACGGCCTGGGCGAAGCCGATGCGCTGGAGCATCCCTTTCGAATAGGTACCGATCGGTCGCCCGGCGGCCTCGTTCATCGCGGCCAATCCCAGCGCATCCTCGACCGCGGCATCGAGTTCGGAGGCGGCGACGCCGCTGAGCTGGGCGCAATAGCGCACGAGTTCGCGGCCGGTAAGAAACTTATGGAAATAGGGAGCCTCCGGCAGGAAGCCGGTACGACGCCGCGCGGCGCTGGTGGCGGAAGGTTCGCCGAGGATGCTGATCTCACCGGCGGTCGCGGAGACGAGCCCCAGGACGACCTTAAGCGTGGTGCTCTTGCCGCAGCCGTTGGGTCCGAGCAGCCCGTAGACCTGACCGCGGGGAATCTCGAGCGAGAGATCGTCGACCGCGCGGAGCTTAAGCCCACGGATACCGATGCGGAAATCCTTGGTCAGATGGCGGACGGAGATGGCGTAATTCATCGGCGGATAGCGAACTCGCGGCAGGTGCGCCGTCCGGTGAAGGTCTTGATCTCCTCGCCGCGGATATGTCCGTCGAGGGATTTGGCGATCTGGTCGGTAAAGGCTTCCACTTCACCCTCGTCGCCCTCGGCGTGCAGATACACCCTGCCGTCCGTCAAGTTCTGGACGTAACCCGTCACGTCATAACCACGGGCCAAACCGAGGACTTGGGCGCGAAAACCGACCCCTTGGACATGGCCTACATACCAGATATCACGATGGGAGACATGGGTTGACATAACCGAGACTTATCGAAATATTTGACGCTCCCTCATTCACAGCAACCGCAATCTGACCATGAACCTCCCTCTAGCCCTACTCGATGGCCCAGTCATCTGGGTTGTTCTCTTCGTCGTCCTGCTCCTTTTCGGTGGCTCCAAGCTTCCTGAACTCGCCCGCGGCCTGGGCAAGGCCAAGCGCGAATTCAAGAAGGCTTCCGATGAAGTCGAAGACGAAGTACGGAGCGCCGTCGAAGAAGACGAACGCAAGAAGCTCCGCCTAAAGCAGATCGAGGAAGAAGAGCGTGCCGCGGTCCGGGCCAAGCTCGAAGCCGAAGAGCGCGCCAAGCGCGCCCAAGACGGCAAGCAGAACTAACACCTCCGGGGCCTGCCAAGGCCCCTTTTCATTTCCCGATGTTCACCGGCCTAGTCCAAGGAGCCGCCAAGGTCCTCACCATTTCTCCTCGCGACAAGGACGGCGCCCGCCTGACCTTTACCCACCCCTTGCTCGCCTGTGCCAAGACGGGCGACAGTATCGCCACCAATGGCTGCTGTCTGACGGTCGTCGACCCACAGGGAGAGCAAGCCAGCTTCGACCTCCTCGCCGAGACGCTCCGATTGACCAATCTCGGCGATCTCCGCCCAGGTTCGGTCGTCAATATCGAGCCTAGCCTCCTGCCGACCGACCGGATGGGCGGGCATTTCGTGACCGGACATATCGACGGCTGCGGCGAGGTCCTCTTCTTCGGACAGGATGGCGCGGACTGGCGCCTTGATATCAAGGCTTCCGACACCTTCCTCCGCCACGTCGTGCGCAAAGGCTGCGTCGCCGTCGATGGCATGTCGCTGACGGTGGCCGACGTGATTCCGGGCGGCTTCCGTATCTGGATCATCCCACACACCCTGGAAGTGACCAACCTCTCCGACCGTAAAGCCGGAGACCGGGTCAATCTCGAGTCCGACCTTCTGGCTAAGTACGCCGAGAAGCTCCTCGGCAAGGCCTAGGCCCTTACGCGGGATCAGTCGAAGTCTCGTCCAGGCGGGCCTTCAATCGGGCGGAGATGATTTCGTCTGCTTCTCCCTCCGCAGGCATCGGCTCGCGCTCCAAGGTGACCACCACTTTCGAGAACGGGACCGGCATCGCGAACCGATCCCAACTGCGCATGCGCCAGCAAGCATGGTAACGGATGCCCATGACAACGAAGGGACTGCGCGTCAGGCGAGCAAGCGACACCGCCCCCGTCTTGAACTCAAGGGCGGGGCCCTTCGGTCCGTCCGGAGTGATGCCGGCGTGGTGACCCGCGCGCATGGAGCGAGTCAGGGTGATCAAAGCGGCGGCGCCGCGACGATTGGAAGACCCCCGGACCGCGGCGATACCCATGAACCTGAAGAAAGCGACCAGCCAAGCGCCGTCCTTGCTCGTGCTGATGAGCGCCGTCACTGGTCGGGAGAAGTAACGGTTCGCGATCCACGACGAGACGAAAAGCTTGTCGTGCCAGAGCAACAAGACCACGGGGCCCGCGGAATCATCGATGCGCTCGACGTTGCACCGGAAACGCAAAGTGGCCAGCCATAGGCGAAAGAACAGCGCCATCGGCACGACCCACGCCCAATGATACCATGGTACCACCGCGGGGGCATCGGAAGGTTCTTGGGGGGCGACGGACACTCCCCTCTATCTCACCTCCCCGCGCTTAGTTCAAACAATTACGCAGACAGACCCAAGGCGCGGCGGATGTCCGGTCTGCGAAATAAGTGCGTGAGCGGCGTCGCGAACACGGTCGGCTCGGCCTCGGCCCAAGACCAGACCTCGGCGGGAGTCCGCCAAATCAGGGAGTCCACCTCGAATTCGGCGAGCTTCGTCGGATGGTCGCCGCGCAACAGATAGGAACGGACGAACTCATTCCCAAGGTCCGCATGCCAGGGTGCGTAGTCGATCTCGAGCAAGGCCGCGGGCGGGACGGCGACACCCAGTTCCTCATGCAGCTCCCGCACGGCCGCGCGCAGGTAGTCTTCGCCTGAGTCCACATGGCCAGCACACGAAGAACTGAGCAGGCCCGGACAGTTATCTTTCGCATAGGAACGCCGCTGGAGGCAGAGCTGGCCGTCACTCCGGAGCCAGAAGATATGGATCGCCCGATGGAGCAAACCGCGCCGATGGATCTCCCGACGGAATTCCCGACCGACGACGACGTCACGCTCATCGACGACATCGAATATCTCATCCGGCGACTGGCCTACTTCGCGACGGCTCATCGGCCGAGGTCCATGATGACGTTCCACCGTTTATTCAACTCACGGTCATGCTTCTTCCAATCTGGATCCCACGCGGCCAGTTGATTCCAGAATCGGTCGGAATGATCCATGTGACGACGATGGGAAAGCTCATGCAGAATGACATGGTCGTGCAACAGCGGCGGAAGCAGCACCAGCCGCCAGTTCAGCGACAGCGTACCCGTCGTCGAACATGAGCCCCAACGGGTGGTCTGATCCCGCACGCTAACCTGCTCAACCGTCACGCCGACCCTGCTGCTCAGCCGGTCGACCGCCAAGCCCAGGCCGGTCTCAGCCAGTCGACGAATAACCCGGACGGCTCCCCGCTCCGGATCGGCCGAGGGCATGATGAGATTCACCTTATCCTCGGTCTTGGAGATGCGGATGCTCCCGCGAGTCCCCTGCTCGGTCTCGATCGCCAACAAACGGTCATCCAGCGTTACCCAGGGGAACTTGCGGAGGTGCGAAGCCAGGGAAGGCTGGACGGTGCGCGCCTTGGCAAGGACGCGTTCCAACCAAGGAAGATTGTCGCGGAGAAAAGCTAGCGCGGAGGCATGGGAGGCGTGCGGCGGATAGGTGAGGATGACCTTCGGGCCGGGTTTAACCGATAACCTGACGCGAGTGGTGCGAGCGGAAATGCACGGCCAGACCTGCACGGGACGTCCGCCGACGTGCACGGTGATGGGCTGGTCGTCCTGCTCCATGCTCAACCTTGAGGGGCGCGCAGTTCAGCCTCGGCGACAACCTTGGCCGTCTGCCGACGCAACGCGGAGTCGGGGTCGATACCCGCGTCGCGGCAGGCGGCGATCAGTTCGAAGAGTTTCTGGCCGGCGGCTTCCTCGGTCAGTCCGTGGGCCAGAGCGTCGACCTGGGAAACGTCGACCGTCGCTCCGGCATCGAGCTGCTTCTTGCGGACCTGCTTCCAGACTTCACGAGCCGTCAGGATGGCGTTCAGCGAAGGGGGAAGGTGTTTGAAGACGGTGGGCTTCTTGGCGCCCTTTTCCTTGAGCTTGATCTGCTCCCACTGCGTCACGACAGCATCGGCGGTCCCGAGCTTAGCACCGTCGCCGAAGACATGCGGATGCCGACGGACCATCTTTTCGTTCACCTCGCGGGCGACGTCGTCGAAAGTAAATTTACCAGCCTCGGCGGCGAGCTGCGCGTGCATGGCGATATGGAAAAGGAGGTCACCGAGTTCTTCGCGCAGATTGGCGTCGTCGTTCAAATCGATGGCTTGGAGGAGCTCGGCGACTTCTTCGACCAAGCAGTCGCAGATAGTGCGATGCGTCTGCTCTCGGTCCCAAGGGCAGCCGTCAGGAGCGCGGAGTCGGGCGGTGGTCGCAAGCAGGAGGTCGATGCCGGGCATGACCCGATGCAGAAGGCAGGAAGGAAGGGAGTCAAAACGATTGCCAGAAGCCTAAGGAGCGCTTGCTTTAGGGCCAGTGGACAAGCTGACCGAAATCATGGACGCCAAGCGCCGGGAAATCGCCCCGTTCGCCCGTGCGGTCACGGACGCCGAGCTGGCGGCCTTCGCCGGCAAGCAGTCGACGCCAGGTTTCCGTCAATCCTTGCAGGTCCAAGGCCGACTTAGCGTCATCGCGGAAGTCAAACGGGCCTCGCCCAGCGTCGGCCAGATCCGCGAAGGCGTGGACGCCGTCACGCAGGCGCGTGCTTACGCCGCCGCCGGGGCCGATTGCCTCTCGGTCCTCACGGAAACGACATACTTCAAAGGCGAACTCAAGGACCTCATCCAAGTCGTCCGAGACCAACCCTCCTGGAAACGCCCCCTCCCCTGCATCCGCAAGGACTTCATGGTGCACCCCTATCAGGTACTTGAAGCGGCCCAAGCCGGCGCCCGCTGCATCCTGATCATCGTCCGAGGCCTGACTGACGATGAGATCATCCCGATTCACCGTTCAGCCAAGCTCGCCGGCTTGGACACTCTCTTCGAGGTCCACGACGAAGCCGAGCTTGAGCGTGCCCTGCGTCACGACCCCGACATGGTCGGCGTGAACAATCGCAACCTTTCCACTTTCCAGATCGACCTATCTTTCGCTGAACGCGTCATCCCGCATATGCCGAAGTCCGTCCTGAAGGTCGCGGAGAGCGGCATCAAGACGGTGGAAGACGCCGCCCGCATGCGCGCCGCGGGGGCGCACGCCCTGCTCGTCGGAGAGTCCCTCATGCGCGAGCAGAATCCGACTGCACTGATGAAGGCGTTGCAAAACGCATGAACGACGGGCCGCTTTCTCCGAACGAGACCCGGGACCTGCTGGCCCGCCTCTCCCACATGCCGAAGAAGTGGCTCGGGCAAAACTTCCTGATCGACGGCAACATCGTCCGCAAGTCGCTCGAGCTCGGCGAAGTCAAGGCCGGCGACACGGTCCTCGAAGTCGGCCCCGGACTGGGCACATTGACCCGCACCCTGCTCTGCGCCGGTACCGACCTCTACGCGATCGAGGCCGACCGCACGATGCACTTCCATCTGACGGAATCATTGCTGCCGCGTTTCCCGAAGACCTTCCATCTCAAGGAAGGAGACGCGGTCGACTTCCCTCTTGCTGGACTCGTCGACCCGACCGATGGCTCCTTCAAGGTCATCGCCAATCTTCCGTACGCGATCTCCACGCCTTGGATGGATGCGATCTGCGCCGGACCTCACCCCTCGATGATGGTGCTGATGCTCCAGCGCGAAGCCGCCGAACGTCTCACCGCTGAAGTCGGCACGGGGCATTGGTCCGCGGTCACCGCCCAGGTCCACCTCGCTTTCGAGAAGGTCAAGGTGCACCCGGTGCCCACCCAATCATTCAACCCGCCGCCCAAGGTCGACTCGTGCCTGCTCGTGCTCCGTCGTCGCCCCGACGCCAAGCGCCTCAGCCCGCGCGCCCGCGAAGTCGCCCGCATGCTCTTTACCCAGCGGCGCAAGCAGGTCGGTTCCGCCGCCAAGAAACTCTTCCCAGGCGCCGCAGATGTCACCGCCTGGCTGGCGGACCTGCCCCGCTACGGATTGACCAGTTTGGCTCGTCCAGAGGCGATTCCAGCCGAAGCCTGGCTGACTCTCTGAGCCTGGGGTTGCTTTCCGCCCCTTCTCTGCTCCTTATCCCGCCATGTCCGTAAAAGTAGGCCTCGTTTCCCTTGGCTGCGCCAAGAACCTGATCGATTCCGAGATCATGATCGGCCACCTCGCCAAGGCCGGCATGTCCATGACTGCCGACGCCTCGGAAGCCGACGTGGTCATCGTCAACACCTGCTCCTTCATCGACGCGTCGAAGCACGAAGCCCTCGAAGCCATTTACGAGATGAGCGATGGCAAGGCCACCGCCCGCAAGAAAGGCCAGAAGCTCATCGTAGCCGGTTGCATGTCCCAGCGCTACCAGGGCGCCCTGCCCGTCGTCGAAGGTGCCAAGGGCCGCGTCGAGCTGCCGCAGGTCGACGCGTTCATCGGCCTCGACCAGGTCACGAACATCGTCCCGGTCATCCATAAAGTCATGGGCGGCGAAGCCGGCATGACCGAGTTCCTCGCCAAGACGACGACCTTCATCCCAGACTTTGACACCCCTCGCTTCCGCCTGACGCCACGCCATTCGGCCTACATCAAGATCGCCGAAGGCTGCAACCACCCCTGCACCTTCTGCATCATCCCGCGCATTCGCGGACGCCATCGCAGCCGTACGGTCGAATCGGTCGTCAAGGAAGCCCGTCAGCTTGTCGCCGAAGGCGTGAAGGAGATCAACCTGATCTCCCAAGATACGACCTACTTCGGCATGGACCGCTGGACCGACGCTCGCCCGAACCCACGCAGCAAGGTCGACTCCTCCAAGGGCGAATCCCTCGCCTCGCTCCTCCGCGAGCTCGACCGGATCGAAGGCGATTTCTGGATTCGCCTGCTCTACACGCACCCGGCTCATTGGAGCGACGAGCTCATCGAGACGATCGGCCAGTCCCAGCACGTGGTCCGCTACGTCGACATCCCTCTCCAGCACGTCTCCGACAAGATGCTCGGCGCAATGCAGCGTGAGACCGATGGCGCATACATCCGCGACCTGATCGCCCGCATGCGCGCCGGCATCCCGGATCTCGTCATCCGCACCACCTTCATCGTCGGCTTCCCCGGCGAGACCGAAGAAGATTTCACCGAACTCCTCGCCTTCCTCGAACAGACCAAGTTCGACCGCGTCGGAGTATTCAAGTACTCGAAGGAAGAAGGCACCAAGGGCGCGAAGATGGAAGGCCACCTCACCGATGAGGTGAAAGCCGATCGTTACGCCCGCGCCATGCTCCTCCTCCAGCGTCTTTCCAAGCAGCGCGGCGAAGCCTTCGTGGGCCGCAAGCTCCGTGTCCTCGTCGAAAGCCCAGGCATCGCCCGCAGCGTCGGCGACGCCATGGAGATCGATGGTGTGGTTAAAGTGCCGAAGAAGCTCCCGATTGGCGAATTCGCCGAGGTAACGGTGACTGGCGCCGAGGAATACGACCTGATCGCCAAGTAATCAGCCTTCGACGTCGCGTTCGGGCGCCGCTTCCGCCGAAGCCGCCGCGGCCGGCGAATCGCTGAGGCGAATGAGCGCATCCAATGAGGTGAAGTGGCGCGTCCAGTCGGTCATGTCCGGGATGTCTCCCACGACGGTCGAGAATAGTTCTCGTTTCTCCTGCTTAAGTTCTTCGATACGCTCCTCGACGGTGCCCGGAGCGATCATGCGGTAGATGAGCACAGGGTTCTTCTGGCCGATGCGGTGGACGCGATCAACCGCCTGGGCTTCGACGGCAGGATTCCACCATGGATCCATGAGGAAGACGTATTCGGCCGTATTGAGCGTGATGCCCGTGCCGCCGGCCTTTAGCGAAGCGAGGAACAAGGCCGGTCCCTTGGTCTCCTTGAACTGCTCGACCGGGGCCGAACGGTCCTTGGTCTCACCCGTCAGTTCGTAGATGGGCAGCGACGGCAGGTCGCGGGCCAGCGCCGATTTCACACGCTCGATGAGCGAGACGAACTGGGAGAAGACGACGGCCTTGGAGCCGTTAGCCCTGATTTCGGAGAGCTTGGAGACCAGCAACGTAACCTTGCCCGAGTGGGCCGATGGGCAGTGGGAGTTTTCGGGCAGCAGACCAGGGTCGCAACAGACCTGACGAAGACGCATGAGGAGCGTGAGCACCGAGGTCGCATCCTTTGACAACAACGAAGCGAGTTCGCCCGATAGTCCGCTCCCCTGCGTGAGATGCTGGTAGAGCGCACGCTGTTCGTGGGTGAGCGGGCAAGGCAGGACGACCTCCATCTTGGGCGGGATGTCCGCCGCGACGTGGCGCTTGAGTCGGCGCAGGATGAAAGGCGAGACCTGGCGACGGACCTTGCCGAGGGCGATCGAAGGATCGCGGAGCATCTGACGCTCGAAATTAGCGCGCTTACCGAGCAAGCCCGGCATCAGGAAGCGGAAAATCGTCCACAGGTCCGTCGGGCGGTTCTCGAGCGGCGTGCCGGTGATCGCGATACGATGGTCGGCCTGCAACGAAACACAGGTCTGCGTCGTCTTGGATTCGGGGTTCTTGATTGCCTGGGCTTCGTCGAGTACCGCGTAGCCGAAGCGGGTCTTGGCCAACAGGTCGGCATGGCGACGCAACTGGGTGTAGCTGGAGATCCAAAGCTTGGCCGAAGGATTCGTGTCGAAATCCTCGTCAGCCGTAAGCACGGCCGCGCCGGCGCTCATTTCCGGATGGAAACGCTTGATCTCGCCGAGCCAGACCGGGATGACGCTGGCGGGGCAGACAATGATAGACCTTTCGCCCACCGGGCGCGAAGCAAGCAAGGCGAGGACCTGGACGGTCTTGCCGAGGCCCATCTCATCGGCGAGTAACGGATGGGAGCCGAGTTCGCAAAGTCGACCTAGCCAGGCGACGCCCTTGGCCTGATACGGACGGAGGTGGGCGGGGAGACTATCGGGGGGAGTCGGCTCCTGGAGGAGCTTGTCCTTCCAGGCCTTAAGGTCGTCGTTGAGTTTCAGGGCGCCGACTGCGGCGTGATCGAACAACGATAGCAGCAGATACCGGGGCACTTCGCCATCCTTGGCACGCCAATCTTCGGAGAAGTCCGCGACGGCGGCGTTGTAGGCTACGACACCCTTACCAGGCAGGATCACCGGACGGCCGCCGGCCTTGAGCAGCAACTTCTGTTCGTCAGCCAGGAGGCGATGCCCACCAGCCTTGAGGCGCCAGTTCAGCTTGAAAGACCTGCCATCGGCGGCGGACTCGGCTTCGGCGTCGACCGCGACTTGGAGCTGT
This sequence comes from Opitutia bacterium UBA953, assembly GCA_002293125.1. Lineage (GTDB taxonomy): Bacteria > Verrucomicrobiota > Verrucomicrobiia > Opitutales > UBA953 > UBA953. The sequence continues at coordinate 102,679 of DBCR01000004.1, read as the reverse complement.
TCGTTGCGGAAAATATTGAGGGTGTCCTCGCCGATGAGCTTGAAGCGCTTGCGCCAGTCGTTGAGTTCCTCGCGGACGAACCGTTCGATACAGCCGATGTTATCGATGGCCCAAGCGCCGGTGGCCTTGCTGTAGACGAAGCCAGCCCGGTGCGCGACGGTGTTGAAACGGAAAAGGGTCTGACGCTGCTCGTCGGAAAGCTCGTCTCCCGGGATCGCCCCCGGGCCGAAACAGTTCCAAGCATGACCGCCCCGCCCCGTCCAGGCGGCGGAAATCTTCAGCCCATCGGAAGAAAGATCGAAAGAGACCTGCAGTTTCAGCGAGGTGCGGGCATTCGCATCCTTGCGTTCGGGCTCCTTGGGCGCCTCAGGCGCGGCCGCCGCAGCGGACTCGTCGATGGCGGGAATCTCATCCGCGATGAGCTCCTCAATCTCATAGATGGAAGCCACGGCGAAAGGCGCGCCGTTCTCCTCTTCGGGCAAGGAGGTGCGCCACTCCAGCTTGGCGCCGTTAATCTCGATCACCGCCCGGACGGTCTGCGTCTCGGTCCGCGTGACGGCTTCGGCGCTCTCTGGCTTAAGTTCGATCTGTCTGACCAATCCTTCGGTATAAAGTCGACGACCTTCGACGAGGTCAGCCTCCTTGAAGGCCGACTCCCACTCTTCCGGAAGAGACACGAACCACCGCTCCAGGGCTTCCGTGGAGTAGGAGCGATTGGCCGGACGTGGGGACGACATCGACGGACCCGAATTAAACCTGCCCCGATTTCCTCTTACAACCCCCAAACTCTGCCAATTTCAGGCAGGGGCGGGCATGGTTTTGACTGGGTCTGGGCTTGTGATGCACAGGTCCAATCGTCTAGGATTCAGGTCACTTTTACAGGCAAAGAAATGAAACATCTTAGCGTCGGAACCCGCTGGAACGCGGACCTCGTATCCTCTTATCACGAACAGTGGTCCAAGGACCCTTCCTCCGTGGACGCGGAATGGCGCGCCTTCTTCGAGGGCTTCGAGCTCGGCATGAGCCTGCCGCCCAAGCCCGCCAAAGGGGCTGTGCCCGCCACCGGAGGCGTCGACGCCGCCGCCCAGTGGAAGGTCCTCGCCGCAATCAACGCCTTCCGAACGCTCGGCCACCAGCAGGCCCGCATCAACCCTCTCGCCGAACCGACGCCCCACTTCGAACTCTCCGACAAGGCCCTCGGCCTCGACGGCATCCCGGCCGACCGCGTCTTCCACACTGGTGACTTTCTCGGTGGCAAGATGCTGCCCTTGAGCGAAATCGTCGCGAAGCTGAAGTCCACCTACTGCTCCCCGATCGGCGTTGAGTTCACCCATGTCCAGGACGGCGAGCGCCGCCGCTGGCTTCAGGAACGCATCGAGTCCTCCGGGCTCCGTCCGAGCTATGACGCCGCCGCCCGTCGGCGCTTCCTCCGCTCGATCGTCCAGGCCGAACAGTTCGAACGTTTCCTGCACAAGACTTTCGTCGGCGCGAAGCGCTTCTCCGTCGAAGGTGGCGAAGTCATGCTCTCCGCACTGGATCAGGTCATCCACCGTGCTCCCGGCTTCGGGGTGACTGATCTCGTCATCGGCATGGCCCATCGCGGCCGCCTCAATGTCCTGGTCAATATCTGCGGCAAGAAAGCCGAAGCCCTCTTCGGCGCCTTCTCCGAAAACCACATCCCGGACACCACGCATGGCGACGGCGACGTAAAGTATCACCTCGGCTACGCCGGCGCCCGCGTCGTCGACGGCAAGGAAGTCAGCATCACCCTCGCCTACAACCCCAGCCACCTCGAAGCCGTCAATCCGGTCGTCCTCGGTCGCACCCGCGCACTCATTGACGTGCAAGGCGGCAGCGATCGCTCGAAAGCCCTGCCAATTCTCTTGCACGGCGACTCTGCTTTCGCCGGCCAAGGTGTTGTCATGGAGACGCTCAACCTAGCCGAACTGAAAGGCTACCAGGTCGGCGGCACGCTGCACCTCGTAACCAATAATCAGGTTGGCTTCACCTCGAACCCCGACGAATGCCGCACCGGCCGTCATTGCACCGAGATCGCGAAGTTCACCGAATCCCCCATCCTTCACGCCAACGGAGACGACCCTGATGCCGTTGTCCTGGCGACCGAGATCGCCTTGGAATATCGCCAGAAGTTCGGGGCCGACGCCGTCGTCGACATCGTTTGCTACCGCCGCTACGGACACAACGAGACCGACGAGCCCGCCTTCACGCAGCCGGTCCTCTACCGCGAGATCTCGCTCCACCCCTCCGTCGCTGAGCTCTACGCTTCACGTCTCACTGAATCCGGCTCGGCCCCGGACGGTGAACTCATCGCACTGCGTACCGAGTTCGACATCATGCTCAACGCCGCACAGGAACGTGCCCAGGCCGCCCTCGCCGTTGAAATCGAGGAACGTAAAAAGAATCCCGTCGGCGTGCGTCCTTTCCGCTCCCCTTACGAACATAACGTCGACACTTCGGCCCCGCAGGAGCTCCTCGACAAGGTCGCGCCGGTGCTCTGGCAGATGCCTCCCGACTTCTCCCCGAACCCGAAGATCAAGCGCCTGCTCGACACCAAGGCCGAGGCTTACAAGTCCGGCTCCAACTTCGACTGGAGCCTCGGTGAAGGCCTCGCCTTCGCTTCCCTGCTCGCCGAAGGCTACCCTGTCCGTATCTCCGGCCAGGACTGCGAACGTGGCACCTTCTCGCACCGCCACGCCGTATTGCACGACCCCTCGAACGACGCCGAATACTGCCCGCTCGGCTCCATCGCCGGCGCCGAAGTCGAGCTGGTCAATTCCTCGCTATCGGAATATGCCGTCCTCGGTTTCGACTACGGCTACTCGCTCGAAGCTCCGGACTCGCTCGTCATCTGGGAAGCCCAGTTCGGCGACTTCGCCAACGGTGCGCAGATCATGATCGACCAGTTCATCGCCTCGGCCGAATCCAAGTGGGGTCAGACCAGCGGTCTCGTCATGCTCCTCCCTCACGGCTACGAAGGCCAGGGTCCGGAACACTCCTCCGCCCGCCTCGAACGTTTCCTGCAGCTCTGCGCTGAAAACAACCTGCAGGTCATCCAGCCTTCGACCCCGGCCCAGCTCTTCCACGCGCTTCGACGTCAGGTGAAGTCTGAACATCGTAAGCCGCTCGTGGTCATGACCCCGAAGAGCCTACTCCGCCACAAAGGCTGCGTCAGCACGCTGAACGACCTCACCAAGGGCCGCTTCCAATCCGTGCTCGCTGACGCCACGCCCGCCGCGAAGACAGACCGTCTCATCGTTTGCTCCGGTAAGGTCTTCTACGAACTCGACGCCGAACGCGCCGCCCGCAAGGACACGACCACGAGCATCGTGCGCCTCGAACAGTTCTATCCCTTCGACGGCGAAGCGCTCGCCAAGGTCCACGCCTCGCTGGGTTCGCCCAAGAAGGTCGTCTGGGTCCAGGATGAGCCCAAGAACATGGGCGGTTGGTCCTTTGTGGCCGACCTCATTGAGTCTACCCTGGGCATCCGTCCTGCTTATGCTGGTCGCGATGCGGCGGCCTCCCCGGCGGTCGGCTCTCTCGCGGTCCACAAGATCGAGCAGGCCGACATGGTGAGGCAGGCTTTTACTACCTAATAGCCGACAGTAGCGGGTTTTCTCACCCTAGGAACCTCTCCTTCTACCCCCTAAACGCCTATCCTAGGTCGTTTAAAGGGTCATTTCCCCGTTGAAACAGGCAGGAAGGGCTTCCAAGGTTGAACCTACCTAATTTTCATGGCCGTCGAAGTCAAAATCCCTCCCATGGGCGAATCCATCACCGGGGGCCTCCTAGCCGCATGGCTGGTCAAAAGCGGTGACGCTGTTCGCAAGGGCCAAGCCCTCTTTTCCTACGAAACCGACAAGGTGACCTCCGAAGGCACCGCGGAAGTCGACGGTAAGATCACCATCGCCGTCGAAGCTGGCACCGAAGTGCTCGTCAATCAGGTCGTAGCCTCGATCGAAGCTGGCGCCGCCGGCAACGCATCCTCCGCCCCGGCACCCGCCGCACCTGCCACCAAAGCAGCACCGACTGCCGCGGCCACGCCCGCACCGAAAGCCGCACCCGTCGCCACCAAGTCTGGCGCCGCCGCCGAAGTTTCTCCCGCCGTCCGTCGTCTCTCCGCCGAAACCGGATTGGATCCAGCCGGCGTCGAAGGTTCCGGCAAAGCCGGTCGCGTAACCAAAGGCGACATGCTCGCCGCCCTCGCCGGCCAGGCTCCGATTCGTGCCGTCGCTCCGACCGCCACCTCGGCCGCACCGACTTCTTCCGCCGCCGCATCTTCCGCTCCGGCCGCAACGGTTTCCATCCCTTCGCGCGATGGTCGCACCACGCGTAAGCGCATGTCTCCGCTCCGTCGCAAGATCGCCGAACGCCTGGTCCAAGCCAAGACGGAGACCGCGATGCTCACGACCTTCAACGAGGTCAACATGGCTCCGGTCATGGAGCTTCGCAAACGTCACGGCGAAGAATTCCTCAAGAAATACGGGGTCAAACTCGGCTTCATGTCCTTCTTCGTGAAGGCCGCCGTCCAGGCGATGAAGGAAGTTCCCGCCATCAACGCACAGCTCGACGGCGAAGATATCGTGGAGAATAACTTCTTCGATATCGGCGTGGCCGTCGGCACCGACAAAGGCCTGATGGTCCCCGTCGTCCGCGATTGCGACCAGCTGAATTTCGCCGGTATCGAAAAGGCCATCGGCGACTTCGGCAAGCGCGCCCGCGATGGCAAAATCCAGCTGCCCGAACTCCAAGGGGGCGTCTTCACGATCTCCAACGGCGGCATTTATGGCTCGATGCTCTCGACGCCGATTCTCAACCACCCGCAGGCCGCCATCATGGGCCTCCACAATATCGTCGAACGTCCTGTCGCCGAAAACGGCCAGGTCGTGATTCGTCCGATCATGTACCTCGCTCTCTCGTACGACCACCGGATCGTCGACGGCAAGGAAGCCGTGACCTTCCTCGTCAAGGTGCGCCAATTCATCGAAGACCCCCAGCGGCTGCTGTTCGGCGTCTGATTCCCCTTTCATAATCCTACCTCAATGTCTCAATTCGATCTCGTCGTAATCGGTTCCGGTCCCGGTGGCTATGTCGCCGCCATCAAGGCCGCCCAGCTCGGCCTCAAGGTGGCCCTGGTGGAAAAGGATAATTCCCTCGGTGGCACCTGCCTCAACGTTGGTTGCATCCCTTCCAAGGCCCTCCTTCATTCGACTGAAGTCTACCAAGAAGCGCTGCACGGCAAGAAGCACGGCCTCGTCGGCGCCGAGAAGATCACCTTCGATGTCTCCGCGATGCTCGCCAACAAGGACAAGGTCGTCGCCCAGCTCAACATGGGCGTGGGTGCCCTGCTCAAGAAGCGCAACGTCGAGGTCGTCCGCGGCCTCGGCCGTCTCGTGAAGTCCGGCCAGGTCCTCGTCCGCTCCACCGCCGGCGACCGCACGCTCGAGACCAAGAATATCCTCATCGCCACCGGTTCGGTTCCGATCGAACTCCCGTTCATGAAGTTCGACGGCGAAACCGTCATCTCCTCCGACCACGGCATCTCCTTGAAAGCTGTTCCCGAAAAGATGGTCGTCGTTGGCGCGGGCGCCATCGGCCTCGAACTCGGTTCCGTCTGGGCCCGCCTTGGCTCCCAGGTCACCGTCGTCGAGATGCTCACCACTATCGGCGGACCGTCTTATGACGCCGACGTCGCCAAAGCCGCGCAGAGCGCCTTCGAGAAGCAGGGCGTGAAGTTTGAATTAGGCGCCAAGGTCACTGGCGTGAAGAAGAGTGCTGCCGGTTCCGCCCTTACGGCTGAGCGTGATGGCAAGCCTCTCGAATTCGCAGCCGACAAGATCCTCGTAGCCGTCGGCCGCAAGGCCAACACGACTGGACTCGGCGCCCAGGAAGCCGGCCTTAAGCTCGACGAGCGCGGCCGCATCGTCATCGACGCCCACTTCCAGACCAATCTCCCCGGCGTCTACGCCATCGGTGACGTCGTCGCCGGCCCGATGCTCGCCCACAAGGCCGAAGAAGAAGGCGTCGCGGTCGCCGAGAATCTCGCCGGTAAGCATGGCCACGTGAACTACGCCATCATCCCCGGCGTCATCTACACCGATCCTGAAGTCGCCTGCGTCGGTCTCTCCGAGGCCGAGGCCAAGGCCAAGAATATCGAAGTCGCCATCGGCAAGTTCCAGCTCGCCGGCAACGGCCGCGCGATCGCTTCCGATTGCACCACTGGGTTCGTCAAAGTCATCGCTTGCGCCAAGACCGACAAACTCCTTGGAGTCCAGATGGTCGCCAAAGGCGCCTCGGAGATGATCGCCGCGGCTTGCGCGCACATGGAATACGGCGGCAGCGCCGAAGACGTGGCTCGTACCTGCTTCGCCCACCCGACCGTCAGCGAGTCCTTCAAGGAAGCCGCGATGGCCGTCAGCAAGTCCAGCATCCACTCGCTCTGAGCCAGGGAAGGACTTTTGAACGAAAGGGTGCGAATAGCACCCTTTCTTATTTTGCGCCCGAACAAGGACGCCCACCCAAATGAAGGGAAGGCGTCGATTGAAAAAGCAAGGGGCCAGGCTTGCCACGGCACACGGATGGACTGACTGCCGTTGCTTCCTTCCGGACCTGGCGGGATTCGTCGGCCACCCATTGCATGGGGCCTGGCTTGCTAATCTTAATGCCCGCCTAGTCCGTTCTTTTCAATCCCCAACTTAACCCCTAATCATTCCCCTTTCCGATGGCCGAAATCCCCAAATCTTATGAGCCGCAAGGCGTTGAACAGCAGTGGTACGACCGCTGGGTCGCGGCCGGCTGTTTCAAGGGCAAGGTAGACCACTCCCGCGAATCCTTTGCGGTGATGATCCCTCCGCCCAATGTCACGGGCGTCCTGCACATGGGCCACCTGCTTAATAACACGCTGCAGGACATCATGGTCCGCCGCGCCCGACAGGAGGGTAAATCCGCCCTCTGGCTTCCAGGCACCGACCACGCTGGCATCGCCACGCAGTCCCGCGTCGAGAAAGAACTCCGTCAGAAAGAAGGCAAGACGCGCCACGACCTCGGCCGCGAGCAATTCATCCAGGTCGCGTCCGAATGGCGCGACAAGCACGGCGGCATCATTCTCGGGCAGCTCCGCAAGCTTGGCGCCTCCTGCGATTGGGATCGTACCGTCCACACGCTCGATGCCGGCTACTCGCAGGCGGTGTTGCAGACCTTCGTCACGCTCTACGAACGCGGCTACGTCTACCGCGGGAAGCGCATGGTCAACTGGTGCCCGGTCTCTCAGACCGGCCTTTCCGACGAAGAAGTAATCATGAAGCCAACCAAGGGCTCGCTCTACCGGATGCGCTACGAGGTGGCCGAGATCCCTGGTACGTACCTCGAGATCTCCACCACGCGTCCAGAGACCATTCCGGGCGACGCCGCCGTCGCGGTCCACCCCGACGACGAACGCTACAAGCACCTCATCGGCAAGCATGTCTGGCGCCCCTTCCCTCGCACCCAGATTCCGATCGTCGGCGATACGGCGGTCGAGAAAGATTTCGGTACCGGTGTCCTGAAGGTCACCCCCGCCCACGACCGCACCGACTTTGATATCGGCAAGCGCCACGACCTCCCGGTCGTCGATGTGATGAACCCGGATGGCACCATGAACGCCGACGCCGGTCCGCTCGCGGGCATCGAACGCTTCAAGGCCCGCGCCATGGCCGAAAAACTCCTCGAAGAACTCGGCGCCTTAGTGAAGACCGAGCCCTACGAGAATACCGTCGGTTACTCCGAGCGCGCCGACGTGCCGATCGAACCCCGCCTCAGCGAGCAGTGGTTCATCCGCTACCCGAAGATTAATGAAGCCAAACGCGCCGTTACTTCGAGCATCATCAAGTTCCACCCCGAACGCTGGACGAAGACCTACCTGCACTGGCTGGAAAACATCCAGGACTGGTGCGTCAGCCGCCAGCTCTGGTGGGGCCACCGCATCCCCGTCTGGTACCGTAAGGACGCCGACCGCAACGACCCCAAGAACCTTCACGTCTCCCTCGCCGCCCCGGCCGACGCCGCCAACTGGGAGCAGGACCCCGACGTGCTCGATACCTGGGCCTCCTCCTGGCTCTGGTGCCTCGCGACCATCGGCTGGCGCAAGCCCGGAGAGACGACCGAAGAACTTAAGCATTGGTACCCGACCGGCGCCCTCGCGACGGGTCCCGACATCATCTTCCTCTGGGTCGCCCGCATGATCATCGCCGGCCTCGAACTGCACGGTCCGGAAAAGAAGACGCTCACCGACGACGAGATCCGCCAGCGCATCCCCTTCAAGCGCGTCTACTTCAACGGCATCATCCGCGATAAGCTTGGTCGCAAGATGTCCAAGTCCCTCGGCAACTCGCCTGAGCCTCTCGACCTCATCGCGAAGTTCGGCGCCGACGGTCTCCGCTTCGGCCTGCTGTCCATCGCCCCCAAGGGACAGGACATCCTCTTCGACGAAGATCGCGTCGGCCAAGGTCGTAACTTCTGCAACAAACTCTGGAACGCCGCCCGCTTCCGCCAGATGTCGGGCCCGATGGCCGATAATTCGACGCTCGTCGCCGTGGTCAGTCGCCTCAAGGCCGCGCAGCTCGACGATGACGACTTCGCCATCCTACAGGGACTTGCCGAACTGACCGACAGCACGACCAAGAACCTCGACGAGCACGAGTTCACGGCCTACGCACAGGGGCTGTACTCCTTCTTCTGGGGCGACTTCTGCGACTGGTACGTCGAAGCCTCGAAGGCTCGCCTCAAGGATCCGACCCTGGTCGACAACTGCCTCGCGGTCCAAGACCTCGTCCTGCGCCAGTTCCTCCTGCTCCTCCACCCGGTCGCTCCGTTCATCTCCGAAGAACTCTGGCACCTGCTGGGCTACGGCACGGAAAAGGACTTCATCCAGAACCACCACACCGGCTCTGGCGGTGACCTCTTGCGCGTCCTCCGCGAAAACGGCATCAAACTCAGCGCCGCCAAGGTGGCTGATGTCGCCCTGCTCCGCGAGTTCGTCGCCTCCGTCCGCGGCCTCAAATCGCAGGCGAACCAAGCAACTCGCCGTGATTCGGTCATCACGATCGTCGCCAAGGACGCCCCGGCGAAAGCGCTTCTCCAGTCGAATCGCGACAAGCTCAGCAGCATGGCCGGCCTGGCCGAGATCACGTTCGCCGACGATGCCGGTGATCGCACCGGCGCACTCAACTCCCTCGGTACGGTCCTGCTCGAGCTCGCGGGTACGGTCGATGTCGCCGCCGAAAAGATCCGTCTCGCCAAGGAACTGACGAAGCTCGAACAGGCGGTCGCCGCCGGTGAAGCCAAGCTCACCAACGACGCGTTCGTCTCGAAAGCTCCGCCTAAGATCCTCGAAGGTGCTCGCAAACAGCTCGACGACGCCAAGGCCAAGCGTGACGAGATCGCGCGCATGCTCGCCACGCTAGGCTAAGATGATCGCGACCAGGCTTCACCCCGACAAACAAACCGCCGCGCAGGCGATTGCCCGGGAGATAGCCGACCTGATCGAGATACGCTCGAAATCGGGCAAGTCGACGGTGCTGGGACTCGCGACAGGCTCTACCCCCCTCCCACTTTATGCTGAACTCATCCGTCTGCATCGTGAAGCGGGCGTGAGTTTCCGCACAGTCATCACCTTTAATCTGGACGAATACGAAGGTCTTGGCCCGACGCACCCGCATTCGTACCGATTCTTCATGGAAGAGAACCTCTTCCGCCATCTGGATATTCCTGCGGCTAACATCCACATCCCGGACGGCCTTACGAATGACCCCGCCAAGAACTGCGCCGACTTCGAAGCCGCCATCCGCGACGCCGGCGGCATCGACCTGCAGATTCTGGGTATCGGTCGCACGGGGCATATCGGCTTTAATGAACCACCCTCGGCCGCCGATAGTCGTACCCGCAGGGTCCACCTTGATGAGGTCACCCGCCGCGACAATTCGGTCTTCTTCGGCGATCTTGACCAAGTCCCGCACGGCGCCTTGACGATGGGGGTCGCCACGATTCTCGAAGCCCGTCGAATCGAACTGATCGCCTTCGGCGAGGCCAAGGCCGAGATCGTCCGGCGCGCGATGGAAGAAGCCCCTTCCCCGAGCTGCCCAGCGACCTGGCTGCAACAGCATCCCGGCTGCACCTTCCACCTCGACGCGGCGGCCGCCAAAGCCCTTTGACCTGTCAGATGGACGCCGTCCCCCGCCATCGCTCCTCCATCGACCCAGGGCTTGTCCCGGCGGTGCTCTGGACCCGGGACTACCTGCGCCGCTGCGATCGCACGGGAGGCTCCACCGAACTCACCATCGCCCTACGCCGCGAAGATGGTACCGCCTCTTTATTCCGCACCCAGGTGCTCGCCTGCGGAGTCGACGACGAAGCAACCTACCTACACGTTGAACGTACGGTAAAGTTCCTGCTCTGGTCCCGCGGCGCCTCCGATATCCAGCTTTGCGGCCATGCAGCCGCCGGACTCGTCCTCCGCCTGCAGGCCGATTACTCGCCTAAAGGCTGCCGCGCTTTCGATGCGAATTTCTTCTGCAAAGTCTTCGAGCGCCCCCTCTTATTCCGCGAGGTCAGCGTATCCGAACTTCCCGTCGCCTCCACCGCCCATCTGTCCCTCGGCCGTAACCTGGAAGGCTGCCGCATCGGCTTCGATCTCGGCGGCTCCGATCGCAAGTGCGCCGCCCTCATCGACGGCAAGGTAGTCTTCTCCGAGGAAGTGAAGTGGGATCCCTATTTCCAGTCCGACCCGGCCTATCACCTCGCCGGCATCCGTCACTCGCTGGATCTCGCCGCCAGCCATCTGCCGTGCGTGGACGCCATCGGTGGCTCTTCCGCCGGTGTCTACGTCAACAACAAGGTGCGCGTCGCCTCGCTCTTCCGTGGCATTACCGACGTGAGCGTCTTTGACTCGCAGGTACGGGATATTTTCCTGGATCTCGCCCGGTCCTACGGCGTTCCCTTCGAAGTCCTCAACGACGGCGATGTCACGGCCCTCGCCGGGTCGATGTCCCTCGGACGTAACGCCGTCCTCGGCGTGGCGATGGGCACGAGCGTGGCCGCGGGCTACGTCGACTCGGCCGGTAACCTGACCAACTGGCTCAGCGAGCTGGCCTTCGTGCCTGTGGACTACCGGCTAGACGGCCCCGCCGACGAATGGTCCGGTGATCGCGGATGCGCCGTGCAATATTTCAGCCAGCAAGGCGTGGGGCGCCTGCTGCCGCTTGCCGGCATCGAACTGCCCGCCTCGATGCGCCTCCCCGAGCAGCTCGAGGAGCTCCAAAAGCTCCTGCTCGCTGGAGACCCGCGAGCCCTACAAGTCTACGAGGCCATCGGCATCGCTTTCGGTTACGCGCTCGCCCACTTCGCCAGCTTCTACGAGCTGAGCTGCCTGCTCATCATGGGACGGGTCACGTCCGGCCAAGGCGGCACCATCATCATCGAACAGGCCCGGATGGTCCTGCTCGATGAATTCCCCGAACTTCGCATCGACCTCCTGGTACCCGCGGAGAAAGATAAACGCCACGGCCAAGCTATCGCCGCCGCCTCCCTCCCCGCCTTGAGCCGATGATTTCCCTCAACCCCCTCGCGCGCCTCGTGACCCCGGACGGCAAGACTGGCCCAGACGCCATCAGCCGTACCACCCACCTGGGTGTCGGAGCGCACCAAGATGACCTCGAGTTCATGGCCTTCCATGGCATCCTCACCTGCTACGATCGGACCGACTGCTGGTTCGGAGGCGTGACCATCACCGACGGACGCGGCAGCTCGCGGGCCGGCCGGTTCAAGGACTGGACGGATGATCAGATCGCCGCTGAACGCATTCGCGAGCAGGAAGCCGCCGCGGTCATCGGCCAATATTCCTTCATCGCCCAGTTAGGCTTTGGCAGCGCCGCCGTCCGCGACGCCCAGCAGTCCGCCGTCCGCGACGACCTCCGCCGCATCTTCGAAGCGAGCCGAGCCGAAGTCGTCTACCTGCATAACCTCGCCGATAAACATGACACCCATGTCGGCTGCTCGCTCCGCTGCATCGAGGCCATGCGCCAATTGCCTAAGGTCGAACGGCCGAAGATGGTTTACGGCTGCGAAGTCTGGCGCGACCTCGATTGGCTCGTCGACAGCGAGAAGACAGCCATGCCTGTCTCCGCACGCCCGGAACTCGCCCGCGCCCTCAACGAAGTGTTCGCCACGCAGATCGCCGGAGGCAAACGCTACGACCTCGCCGTTCTCGGCCGCCGCACGGCCAACGCGACCTTCAGCAATGCCCACTCCACCGACCAAGAATCAGCCATGCAGTGGGCCATGGACCTGACGCCGCTCATCCAGGACGACTCCCTCGACCCCGTCGCTTACACGGTCGGCTTCATCGATCGCCTTAAAGCCGACGTCACCGCGCGCATCCGCAAATCCCTCTGACATGAAACCCACCCTCCTCGTCCTCGCCGCCGGCATGGGCAGCCGCTACGGCGGACTGAAGCAGATCGACCCGATGGGACCCTCCGGCGAGACCATCCTGGACTACTCGGTCTTCGACGCCATCCGTGCCGGCTTCGGCAAGGTGGTCTTCATCATTCGTCCTGATTTCGAGAAAGATTTCCGCGAACGCATCGCCGCGAAGTTCGCCGGCCGGATCGACGTCGGCTTCGCCTTCCAGACCATCGGTCAACTGCCCGCAGGCTTCTCGGTCCCGACGGGGCGCGAAAAGCCTTGGGGCACCACCCATGCCATCCTCTGCGCCCGTGATGCCGTGACCGCGCCCTTTGCGGTGATCAATGCCGACGACTTTTATGGACGCGATTCCTACGCGACGCTCGGCCGCTACCTCGCCGGCCTCTCCAGTGAGTCCACGGCATACGCCATGGTGGGTTTCACGCTCAAGAACACCCTCTCCGAACATGGCACGGTCGCCCGCGGCGTCTGCCAGACCGATGCCGGCGGTAATCTGACCGACATCCAGGAGCTCACGAAGATCGCTAAACTCGCGCACGGAGCTGAACACCGCGGAGACGATGGCAAGGTCGTGGCGCTGACCGGTGAAGAGCCTGTCTCGATGAACATGTGGGGCTTCACTCCCGCGATCTTCCCGCAACTCGAAGCCGATTTCCGCGCCTTTCTGACAGCCAAAGGCGCGGAGATGAAAAGCGAAGCCTATATCCCGATGTCCGTCGGCACTCTTATTCGGGCCAGCCAGGCGACCTGTCAGGTGCTGCGATCCGATTCCACTTGGTTCGGCGTCACCTATCGCGAAGACAAGCCCATCGTCCAAGCGAGCATCGCCCAGCAGGTCAGTAGCGGCGCCTATCCCCCTTCCCTCTGGGCGTGACGATGACCACCGCCGCCGGACATGACGCCCTCGCCATCGCGCATCAATTTGCGCTCGTCGGCGAGATCGTATCGGCCTCCCCCTACGGCAGCGGCCATATCAATGATACGTACAAGGTCGACGTGAAGCCCGCGGGCGGACCAAGCCGCTTCGTGCTCCAACGCATCAACCATAACGTCTTCCGTCGTCCGGACGAACTCATGGCCAACGTGGAACGCGTCTGCGCCCACGCTTTCGCCAAACTCCAAGAGGCCGGTGAGCCCGACGCCGAACGCCGAACGCTCCGGCTCATCCCGACCCTCCAAGGCAAGGCTTGGCATATCGACGCCGCCGGCAATCGCTGGCGCTGCTACCACTTCATCGAAGGCGCCACCGGCCATGACGTCGTACGTTCACCGGAACAAGCTTACGCCGCCGCCAAGTCCTTCGGCGCCTTCCAGTCGCTGCTCGCCGATCTTCCTGGCGGCCGTCTCCACGAGACCATCCCGGACTTCCATCACACTCCGTCCCGTTTCGCCCGCTTCCAGCAGGCCTTGGCGCACGACGCCTATGGCCGGGCCGCCGCCGCCGTGCCTGAGATCGCCTTCGCCTTGGCCCGCGCCCACGAAGTCAGCGTGGTCGTCGAAGCCCTCCGCGACGGCACGATACCTGAACGCGTGACGCATAATGACACCAAGCTGAACAACGTCCTGTTGGACGACATCACCCAGGAAGGGGTCTGCGTCATCGACCTCGATACGGTGATGCCCGGCTCCGTGCTCTATGATTTTGGCGACCTCGTGCGCACTTCGACTTCACCGGCGGCCGAGGATGAGACTGACCTCGCCAAGGTTCGGATGCAGTTTCCCATGTTTGAAGCCTTGGTCAAAGGCTACCTCGAATCCACCCGCGGTTTCCTGACGCCAAGAGAGAGAGCGCTCCTGCCTTTTGCCGGCAAGCTCATCACCTTCGAGATCGGCCTACGCTTCCTCACTGATTGGCTGGAGGGCGATACCTATTTCAAGATTAAGCGCCCGACGCACAATCTCGACCGAGCCCGCACGCAGTTCAGACTCGTCGAATCCATCGAAGCCCAGCTTCCCGCCATGCAAGCGCTGGTCGCAAGCGCATGAGCAAGCGCATCCTCATCACCGGCGGCGCGGGCTTCATCGGCTCACACCTGGCACGTCATTTCGCCGAGCAAGCTGAAGTCACGGTGCTCGATGACCTGCGCAGCGGCTATGCCCGGAACCTCGAGGGTGTCCGTTGCCGTTTTCTCCCAGGGTCCATCCTGGATGACGTCGCCCTCAAACAGGCCATCGCTGGCGCCGAAGAGGTCTATCATCTCGCCGCGATGGTCTCCGTACCCGAGTCGGTCGCCAAGCCGGCTGAGTGCGCCGAGCTGAACACCGAGGGCACCCGCCGAGTGCTGGATGCCGCCTTGGCCGCGGGCGCCCTTAAGGTCGTCCTGGCTTCCTCCGCCGCCATTTATGGCGATAACCCGACCACGCCGAAGCTCGAGTCGATGCCGCCGGAGCCAAAATCTCCCTACGCCGAGACCAAGCTCGCGGGGGAGATGCTGCTCGAACAGTACCGCGCCGCCCATGGCCTCGGCACCGCCAGCCTTCGCTTCTTCAACGTCTTCGGCCCGCAGCAGGACCCTCGGTCCGCCTACGCCGCCGCCGTGCCCATCTTCATCGCCAAGGCTCTCCGTGACGAACCCATCGGTATCCATGGCGACGGCGGTCAGACGCGCGACTTCATCCACGTGGCCGATATCGTCGGAGCACTCGCCTATGCGGGTCACTCGAAGGATATGTCTGGCACCTACAACGTCGGCTACGGCCAAAGCCAGTCGATCCTCGCGCTCGCGCAGGAGATCATCCAGCTCACCGGCTCCAAGTCCAAGATCGAACACCTCCCGCCCCGGGCCGGTGATGTCCGTCATTCGCTGGCCTCGACCGAACGGCTCCGATCCTCAGGATGGAAACCGCAGTCGTCCGTCAGCGCCGGACTAGCCGAGACGGTCCACTACTTCCGCCGACTCAAGGCGTGACGACCAACGTCGTGCGCAGGAGTTCCTCCTGACCGTCGTTGAGATTCAGCCAGACGTCATAGGTGCCGGGCGGCGGGAGCCGGAGATGAAAGGAAAGCGTCGGGTTAGGCGCATACTCATCGCCTTCGAGCGTGGGATGCATGTGGGCGTAGCCGGCCAGTCGGCGATCCGCGGAGAAGACGACCACATGGCCCAGCGCGCCCATGATCGGCTTGAGTTTAAGCGGTTGGCCCTCGGGACCGGAAAGCTTGATGCGCAAGGCGGCCGAGGTGTCGGCGACCGTCGAAGATGCCACCATCGTAAGGATGGTATTACGGGGCGGCACCACGAAGGCGTCGAAAGCCACCTGGGGGGCCTTGACCTCGGTCTGCGCGAGCATCACGCGAGAGGTCCGGACATCCGAGAAATCGACATATACCTCGAGATCGGAACCGCGGAGCTTCGCGGGCATGTCGAAACGCCAGAAGCCGTCATCACCGGGCACGGGATGAAGGTGGGCGTAGTCCCGATTGCCACCGACCTGACGGAGATGGAGATGAATCTTCTGGGTATGCGATACGGCGACCTCATGGGCGTAGTAAGGATGACCGTCGTCCTTGAGGAGCCGGATTTCGCCTTTGGCGCCGTCAGGCGAGAGCGTGACCTTGAGATCGACCGGGAAGCGCAACGCCTTGGGCGAATAGAAATTGGCCTCCTCATTGAGCCCGCAGAACTCGATGCCGTCGACGATGACCGGCTGATGGTCGGCATGAAGAAAAGCGCACTGGGTGTCAGGCAAGGCCCGCAAGCCGAAGAAGCCCACGATGGCTAGGGCGCTGATGAGCAGGATCTGTCGCTGTGGCGTCATCGGGATTTCGTGCCAGCGGTGCCGGAAAGCTTGAGCAGGCGTGCGGCGACGTCTTCGGCGTCGAAGGAAGCCCCTTCGCTGCGATAGGTAATGCGGCCCTCGGGACTGATCACGATCAAGGCGGCATTATGCACGATGGTACCGTCATCGCGCAGCGTTTGGATGCCATAATGGCGCATGAGGTCCTTGATCTGGCCGGCATCACCGGTCAGGAAGCGGTGACGTTCATGATCGATGCCGTAACCGTCGGCATAAGTGCGCAAGACGCCCGGGCTATCCGTCTCGGGGTCGAAGGTGATGGTGAGCAGGCGGACATTGGCGGCGCCAGGAAGCTTGGCCAGCGCATCGCCGAGCTGTTTCATGCTGCGGGTGGAGGCGGGGCACATGCGGGCGACCCGGCAGCTCGTAAAGACGAAGTTCAACGCGAGCGGGTGACCCAGGAAATCCTTCTTCATGACCAGACGGCCAGACTGATCCCAGAGCGCCATATTTGGCATGAGCTCGTTCGGCATGCGCGAGACCATACGACCCTTATCGACCGTCTCGCGGCGTAGCGTGTCCGTGACTTCGGCGACCCGACGCAACTCCTCGGCGTCGGCCGAGACAATCCCGCGGGCCTGAGTCTCCGTGGCTTCGGTCACGACCTCATAGCGTACCGTCCGTCCGACCCAGCCCACCTTGCGGTCTCCTTCAGAGAAGCGGCGAAGGAAGTTCGTCGAACCATCAGCATGGATAATCTTCGCCCAGCCATCAGTCGAGACGGAGATTACCTTACCGGTTTCGGGGGCGGCGGTAAGTCCGATTACGGCCAAGAAAAAGATGCAGGTGCGAATCATGTTAAGAGATGCTCTCCAGAAGGACCAAGGAGCAACTCAACCATGCCGTGTCGAACGCCATAGTGCGAAAGATGGAAGGATTCTGCCCCCGTCAGGTCGGCGAGCACGCAAAGGGTAATCAAAGCCGCCGGCATGATATCGGCCCGGTCCGCCGGGATTCCCGGGATCTTGCGACGTCCGTCGAGATCGAGCGCGCACATGCGGTCACGCAGCTCACGGATACGCAGGACGGGCAGACGGCCGCCGACCGGAGGCTCCCCCATCGCCTCAAGATGCAGGGCGACAGCCGCGAAGGCGCCGCCGGCCCCGATGATGAGGTAGTTTTCGGCTGCGTTGGCCGGAATGATGGTCTGGAGGACACCCATGAGATGGGTGCGAATCGAGGCCTGATCGAGTTCGTCGACGACACCCGCCCCGCCCCGGAGATAGCCGTTGGTCATGCGGACCGAACCCAAAGGAAAACTACGGGCCAGCACGTAATGCTGTCCGCGAATGGCAGTGACCTCGAGGCTGCCGCCGCCGAGATCGAAGGCCATGATATTGGCATAGGCCTGATAAGCCGGATCCGTCCTCACCCCTGAGCCGGCCAGGCGGGCTTCGACCTCGCCGGAGACAATCGTGAGGGGTACGCCGGTGACCGCGCGTACCGTTTCCGCGAAGACCTGGCGGTTGGAGCATTCCCGGACGGCGCTCGTGCCGAGAACGGTGAAACGCGTAGCCCCCTTGGTGCGGGCGAAATCGAGCAGACGTCCGATCGCCGCCGCGGCGGCGGCCTGAGTTTCAGCCGAAAGCGGATCGCCCGGATTGACGTCTTGTTGCAGACGGACGGATTCGGTCAAGCGACCGAGCTCGCGACGATCCTGCTCGTCCACGATGGCGACCTTGATGGAATTGGAGCCTACGTCGACGACGGCGATGGCGGACATGTTCAGAATAGAAATTGGCCCTTGAGGCCGCCGAACAAATGAACGCCGTCCTGCGTCTCGAATTCCTTCGTCCGCGCCGCGATGAAATAAGTCGCGGAGCAGGAATAAACTTGGAAGGTGGTTCCGACCGCGCACTGGAGCACGATGGGCGAACGAGTGACGCCACGGGATTCGCGGAAGTTCGTGCCGTCGGTCGCATAATTACGGACGATGACCTCGACCTGGGAATCAACGAAGGCCCAGTAGGAGAAGTTCGGACGGGAGGCCGGCGTCTTCAGCGCATCGATGGGATCGTAACCATTCGAGTGGCGGATGAAGGAATGGCCCCACGATTTGTCCAGATTGACTCCCCATCGTAATTGCCCACCCAGGACCACCGCGGTACGCAAGGTACCAAGCTCTAAAACGCCGCGGGCGATCAGGTCACGATAACCACGGCCGGACGAATCTAGGTCGAAGCGACGGCGGAACTCGCCGTCCACATTGATCAATAACTCGTCGGGCAATTGCGTCCCCCAGCCGGAGGACTGCGGCGTGCCGATGAGGTCGTGGAACTTGTTCTGGATCGTCTCGCCACCGGCCGAGGGTCCGATCACGCCGAGCTTAGCCTCCACCGAAAACATGCAGTCGCGGCGGCCACCTCGGTCCAAGATGGCGCCATACCCCCAACCGAGATAAAGTGCGCCCGAATAAGGCATGTCGTCGAGCGAAGGATTCGGGTTCGTCGTATCCGCAGGCGTATTGATCTCCTGCGTGAGCGAGAAGAAGGTGTGATCGCCGCGATTGATGGCGATCTTCAGGCCTTGGGTGTAGTAACGATCCTTGTTCTGCGGAGCGAACTTGTCGTTCTCTTCGGTGAGCGAGACGACCCAGACGGACCTCGGAATCGCCGGAGCGGGGACTTCGGCGGCATGGGCAGAGGCGGCAGCCGAGGCAATGGCCATGAGACGTGAAATCGACATTTCTGAAACATCAGCAAAGGGTATCTCCGAGGGGGCGTCCACGCCTTTCTGACTTGTGAACATCGGCTCGCCCAAGTATTTGACAGTCAGGATGTCCCATGCTCCCACAGGCTTACCTTTTGCCCGGACGGAAGTCCTGGCCGATGGCACGGCCTTGGTCACCATCGGCGGCGCCTGGGAGCTGAATCAACCGCTCCCGTCCATCGTCATCAAGGGAGATCGGGCCAAGGTAGTGGCCGAAGGGCTAACCGACTTCGACTCGTCGCTCCCGGCATGGCTTTACGACAACTTCAAGAATATCCGTCAGCTGGATATTTCCACCCTACCCGTCCGGCTGCAGTCTCTCGTGCAGATGGCCGAAAAGGCCTCATCCGACCACGCCCAATCCGACCACGCGGGCTTACTCGAGACTTTTGGAAGTTGGGGCGTCGAAAGCGGCGGCTCCTGGGCCCGCGCCTTTGATCATATCGGCCACACCGCCTTAGGCTTCCTCAAGATGCTGGTCGGACGGGCCAAGGTCAATTGGGGAGACTTCAAGCTCCAGCTGCAGACCTCAGGCGTCGACGCGCTGCCCATCGTGGCCCTCCTCGGCTTCCTGACCGGGCTCATCATGGCCTACGTCGGCCTCATCCAGCTCCGCCAAGTCGGCGCTACGGTCTATGTCGCTAACCTCGTCTCCCTCGCCATGACCCGCGAGATGGGTGCGTTGATGACCGGTATCATCGCATGCGGACGCACTTCGACCGCCTACGCTTCGCAGCTCGGTAGCATGAACGTCAGCCAAGAGACCGATGCCCTGCGCGCCTTGGGCATCAACCCCATCGAGTACCTTGCCCTGCCCCGCATCCTGGCCGTCACGCTGATGGTGCCACTCCTCGCGGTCTTCGCCACCTTCATCGGTATCTTCGGGGGCATGATTGTCGCCTGCGCTGGCGACCTCAGCATCGAACAGTACCTGACGCAGGCCATCCGCGCCATCTCCTTCAAGAGTTTCCTGGTCGGCTTCATCAAGTCCATCGCCTTCGGCTTCATCGCCGCTTGGGCGGGATGTTATCGCGGCTCGGTCGCCAAGCGCTCTGCCCTCGGCGTCGGCGAGGCCGCCACCTCCGCCGCGGTGCTGGGCATCACCTTCATCGTGATCTTCGACGCGATCTTCGCCGTGATCTTCAACCTGTTCGACCTGTGAACGACACCTCCGACATCCTCACCTGTACGGGCTTGGCTATCGGCCACGGCAAGACCGTGATCATGGATCGGCTCAACCTGTCCCTCGCGCCCGGCAAGATCCTCGCGATCGTCGGACCCAGCGGCTGCGGCAAGAGCACGCTCATGCGCGCCCTCGGCGGACTGGATGAACCGCTCGGCGGTAAGACCACGCTCATGGGCGTCGACCTCGCCGCGGCAGACGGACAGCAGCGCCAGGATATCTTGCGCCAGAGCGGCTTCCTTTTCCAAGGCGCCGCCCTGTTCTCCTCGCTCACCCTCCGCGAGAATATCGAGATGCCCATGCGCGAGTTCCTCAAGGCTCCCCGCAAAGACATCCGCCAGCTCGCCGAGTACAAGTTGGCCCTCGTCGGCCTAGCCGATGCCATGGATAAACTTCCCTCGGAAATCAGCGGGGGCATGGCTAAGCGCGCCGGCATCGCCCGCGCCATGGCCCTCGACCCGGCCGTCATCTTCCTCGACGAACCCAGCGCGGGCCTTGATCCGCTGAGTTCGGGGCGCCTTGACGAGCTCATTCTCCGCCTCCGCGAGGCCTATGGCACTACCATCATCCTAGTGAGCCATGAAATCCCTAGCATCCTGCGAACCGCCGACTTCTGCGTTTATCTCGACCCCGACACGGGTACCATCGGTGGCTACGGACCTCCAAAGGGCTTCCTTCAGGCTGGCAATTCGCCGAAGGTACACGCCTTCTTCACCCAAGCTCGTTTCGACTGACCATGCGTAGATCCGCCAACATGACACTTATCGGGGCCTTCGTGGTCGGAGGCATCCTGCTCATCATCGCCGCCGTGGTCCTGCTTGGGGCCGGTTCCTTCACCGGCGCCAAGCCTACGGCGATCGCTTATTTCGAAGATTCTGTCAGTGGCCTGGATATCGGCGCACCGGTCAAATTCCGCGGCGTCAGCATCGGCAAGGTCAGCCAGGTGCTCCTGCGCACCTCGGGTCAGTCGGCGTCCGACTACTCCGTCCCGGTGGTCATGGAATTCTCGCCCGACCTCCTCACCCGCCGCGGTATCGATCAGGCCCTGCTCCAGAAGCAAGGCCTGCGCCTCTCCATCGAGAAAGGACTTCGTGCCAAGCTGCAGCAGCAGTCGGTCATCACGGGCGTGCTTTACGTGGAGCTGGATTACCTTCCCGACACGGCCTACAAGTTGCATGACCCGAAAGGGGAGATGCCGGAGATCCCAACGCAGCCTTCCAACCTCGGCGCGCTGACCAAGGCCGTCGCCCAGACGCTCGATCAGCTCAGCCGCATCGACTTCGTCTCGATCACCAAGAAGGTCGATTCGATCCTGACCCGGATCGACAAAGGCGCTTCGCAGATCGAATTCGAGAAGATCAACGGCAACCTCGTCCAAGCCTCCTCTAATATTTCGAAGATCACCGGCGACCCGGCCATCGCCCGCGCGGTCACGGACTTCTCCGCCGCGATGCAAGGCATCGATGTCCTCGTCAAACGCCTGAGCGGCAAGGTCGACCCGGTGACCGACGACATCAAGGCGATGGTGACGGCCGGTCGCAAGGCCCTCGAGCGACTCAACGAGACCTCCGAAAACCTCCGCACGCTCACCAAGCCAGGCTCGCCGGCCCGCCGCGACCTCGACCAAGCACTGGCCGACGTCTCGGACGCGGCCCAGGCGATCCGCTCGCTCGCTGATTTCATCGAACGCAACCCTGAGACGATCATCCAGGGTCGCAGTAAGTCGCCCGCTCAAGATGCGAAGCCCAAGGAGGAGCCGGCTGCTAAATGAAATCCCGCGCCCTGCTGTTTGGCCTGACCGCACTTCTCAGCGGCTGCATCATCTTCGACAAGAAGAGCGAGGCGGTCACCTTCCACCAGCTCGCCTCGCCGGCCGCCGTCACCACACGCTCCGGCCCGACCCTCTTCGTCCCTCGCGCGATCATCCCTTCCGCCCTCCGCCGACCAAACGTCGTACTGATCGACGACACGGGCTGGGTGCGCATGGAAGACGCCCACCGCTGGATCTCTCCGCTCGACCGCGCCGTCCCCGAAGCCGTCGGCCGCCACCTCACCTCGCTGACCGGATTACCGTCTTCGATGCAGTCGCCAGCCGAGGAGCATCTCGTGCTCCTTCTGACCGTCGACAAAATGGAAGTCTTTACTCCCGCCGGCCCCGGGCGCTCGATCTTCTCCATCCGAGGCACGGCGCCGAATACGGATACGGCCACCCTGCAGGTCACGTTCCGCCTCGAAAAGTCCGATGGTACCCTCCTCGCGACCAAGACGCTTTCGCAATCCCGTCCGCTCAAGGAACGTACGCCGACCGAATTCGAAAAGGCCCAATCGGCGAACCTTGCCACGGTCTCGGCCGAGATCGCCAAGCTCTTGCCGGCCGCCTCCTCGTCGAAATGACCACGCCTTCCGCCCCTCGCCCTGACGGCTTCTCGGAAGCCACCGGTGAAATCTGCTACGACCTCCCGTCGGCCTATATCCCGCACCCCGCGACCGGCTTGCTCCACCTGCCCCGCTTCCTCGCCAAGATTCGCAAGCACCTGAAAGGCGAACTGCCAAAATCTTATCAGCGCAATTTCTGTAAAGGCTTTGATCGCTTCCTCTGCCTCCATCTCGGCGTGGACCCCGAGCAGGTCATCGCCTGCGTCCGCGAGACGCAGACCGAAGCCGAACTCGACGTCCGGCTCAAAGCACTTTTCCCCGCCGACCTCCGCGTGGCCGTCTGGAACCGCGAACTGGTCCAGAAAGGCATGAGCCCGATGGGCCGCGAAGCCCTCGACAGCGCCAAAAGCAAGATGGGCGCCGAACAACGCACCGACGTGATCTCCTTCGCAGACATGATCGACTTCGACGAAGGACGCATTTTGTGAATACCAACGACCCCCATCCCAACCGCCTGGTCATCCGGGGCATCGCCGCGCTGCTCGCCTGCCTCAAACACCATCCCAAGGCGTTGCGTGAGGTCGTCGCGACCGCTGCGTTCGCACCCAACCTCGCTGAATACGACGCCGCCTTCGCTGAACTCGGCGTCAAGACCCGCATCGTCGGACCGATCGAACTCGTCAAGACGGCCGAAGGCCCCTGCGACGACGTTTGCGCGCTCACCATGCGGCCCGACTTCGGGCTAGCTCGTATCTCCGACTTCGCCGAATGGCGCGAGTCCCGCGAAAGCATCGTCATCGCCGATGGCGTCACGGACGCAGCCGACCTCGCCGCCATCGCCCGCTCGATGGCCGCCTTTGGCCTGAAGCGCCTCCTGCTCTCCGGCGGCACCGAGAAGCTCTCCTTCCATCCGGAAGCCTGGAACCTCTCCCGTGGCGCCATGGAACAGCTGCGTCTCATGCGCGCCGCCGCCCTCGGTGGACTTCTGAAGCTTGTTGAAGACCGTTGCTGCGTCGTGGCGCTCTCGCCTGAGATCGGCCGCAAAATCGACCTCGCCGTGCCGGTCCGCGTCCCCGGCCGTCACCTCGCCCTACTCATCCCGGGCGGCAAGCTCGACCCCGACATCCAGCCACGCGTCGAACATTGCTACCGCTTCCCAGGCCTCGTCAGCCAGCCCGGCCTGTCCCTTTCCGAGATCGCCCCGTTGGCCATCGCCTGGTTCGCGTCTACCCCCCAACCCCGCGCCGACGGCTTCCTGTCTCGCAAAAGGGCTCGCCACGCCAAGGACAAGGGTTCCAATCCGACCAGCTAATACCCATGTCGCAGCCCCCGCCCGGCAACGGCGAGAACGTCCTCTCGCTCCAGAACATCAGCCGCACGTTCTTCACGGCCCTCCAACGCCAGCATGATATGCTCGCGTTCAGCATCGCCGGACTGCACACGGCCGACCCGAAGGCTTACGAACACTTCTCCTCGGTCTCGCGCGTCATGCCCGTCCCGCAGGCCCACCTGCCGCCGGAACAGATGCTCGCCTATGCCCGCGGCCTGATGATGCGGACGACGGTCAATGACCTGCTGACACTTTCCTCGGAAGCCATGGTGCAGTGCCACCTGCTGTGCTTGTTCATCCGCGAACAAGGCAAAAATCAGCGCCGCGACCCGCTCATCGAGAAGATCATTTCGGATAAACAGAACGCCTTCCAAAAAATGACGCTGCAGGACCGCTTCACGGCCCTCGAAGAGAACTTCGGTATCGTCTGCGACCTGGAGGACGGCGTCTTCAGCCTCGCCGCCGCCCTGCGCGTACTCGTCCGCGGCGGCCTCGTCACCAACGACGACATCACCCCGGACGGCTCCCTCACCCTGGAGTTCAAAGCGATGCAGGATTTCGAAGCCCCCGCCGAACCTGAAAAGGCCCCGGAAGCAGCCCCCGAACTTCCGCCGGGGGTCACGCGCCACGGCCTCACCGACGAGCATAAGCCGAAGATGGTCGCGCGCCTGACGGACACCACTCGCACCTTTAAGCCAGGCGAAATGCTGGACCTGACAGACTCCGAACTGCTCGGCCTGAACATCACCGTCGCCAAATTCGTCGACGGCCTGCTCCGCTCGGTCGATCACTTCGGCCGCGCTCAGCTCGGCGAAGGCGCCTAAGCGATGAAAGAGCCCGCGACGATTCCCCGCCGCGCCTGGCTCTGGGTCTTCGCGGCCTACCTGTTCCAATCCATTCCTGCGGCGGTCCGGGACGAAGCCCTGCCGGTGGCGCTCAAGGACCTTGGCTATGCGGACTCCCAGATCACGCAAGCCGTCGCGGTCTTCGGCTTAATCGTCGGCTGTAAGATACTCCTCTCCCCCCTCGTCGCCGGCTTCAACCCGCGGCGCTTCATCCTCGCGGCCGAACTGGGTATCGCCGCCCTGCTTGGCCTACTCGCCTACTACGTGGGCGCCGACCAATTCTCAACCACCCCGATTATCGGTTGCCTCATCCTGCTCTCGCTCTTCGCGGCCGCCCATGACTTCGCCCTCGATGGTTACTTCGTCGCTTCCCTCGACGACAAGAGGCGCGCAACGCACTCTGGCATCCTCAACGTCGCGACGAAGGTCGGCGTAGTGCTCGCCGGCCCCGGACTCATCTGGCTCGTGGGTCGCATCATGGACTACGGGCCGCAGACCGCTGATGCCTGGTCGTGGGCGCTGGCCACAGCCGGCATCCTCGCCCTGCTGACCTTAGTGGCCAATGCTTGGGGGCTCGCGGCGGAGCCCACCACCTCCGCCGACACGAGCACCGTCCGGGAGCGCTTCCGCGAGATGCTCGCGGGGCTGAAATCGCTCCTCGTCGATAGGCGCCTGCTCGCCGTCCTCGCCCTCATCCTGTTCTATCGGGCGAGCGAAGTACACATGGCCCGGATCATCCCGGTCTTCGCCACGAAGGCCACCGCCGGCGGCTTAGGCCTTAGCAACGAGACCTACGCGGTGCTCCGCATGCTGTCGGCCGTCGGCGGCTTGGCGCTAGGCGGCGTCATCGGCTCACTCGTGGTGGCTAGGCTCGGCCTGGCCCGAGCGCTCCTGCCGCTCGGAGTCACGATGCACCTACCCTTGTTGGCCTTCGCCTGGCTGGCGTACGACGGAAGCCATGACCTTTGGATCATCGGCGGCGTCTTCATCGTGGAGTACATCGTTTACGGAGCCGGCCTCTGCGCACTGATCCTGGCGATGATGAAACTGGCGTCGGGCCCCGGGGCCCCCGTGCGCTACGCCGCGCTCTCTACCTTCGCCCTGCTCGCCAATTACCTACCAGGACTCTGGGCGGGCCACTTGGCCGAGCGTCTCGGCTACGCCCAATACTTCCTGTTCGCGCTCAGCCTCGCCATCCCCGGCATTCTTTCGGCCTGGTTTGCGAAGCGGCACTTCGAGGACGCCTGATCACTCCTTCGGGAGGACGATGAGCTCTTGCTCGAATTGAGCGTCGAGGTAGCGCAGGGCGAACGCCTGCACGGCGGCTTCATCGGTCAGGCTCATGCGACGTTCCCACTCGGCATCGAAATTAGCCCCTAGACCAGCCACCTCGCGCACGAGCGCCCCCTGCATCCGGGCGCCGGCGGACTGCCGGCCCTGACGACGGGAAACCCGCATGCGGCGCTTGGCATCTTCAATCTCATTCGGGGCGAATTTACCCTTACGGAGGCGATCAAGCTCCAAACGCATCTCCTTCGCGACCTCTTGGGCCGAGGCTGGCGCGGTGCCGGCATAAAGGTAGAACATACCTTGGTCGACGACTTCGACCCGCGTCGCACCGACGAAATAGGCCATGCCCTTCTCTTCGCGCACCCGGCGGAACAACCCGCTGGCCATGCCGCTGAGCAGTTCTTCGGTCACGTTCGCGGCGACGACCTCGTCCGGCCCGAATCCACAATGAGGAAAAGCGATGGCGACGACGGCCTGTTCACCCTGCGCCCGCTCGAGGACCTTACCAGCCTTAGAGGGAGCATGCTTGGGCAGCCCGCGGCGGCTCAGCGACAGCTTCGGCAAGGAGCCGAAGCGGCGGTTGACGAACTCCATGACCGTCGGGCGATCGAAGGCCCCACTGACGCCGATGACGATGTTGTCGGCGACGACTAAGGACCGGTGCAACGCGGACAAGTCGGACGGCTGGATCTTCGCCAAGGTTTCCGGCGTACCACAGGCGTCGATCGCGAGCGGATGCCCGCCGAAATACTGGCGCTGGAGCTGCAATCGAGCCTTCTCAACGATGTCGTCTTCGGCTTCGCGGCAGGCGGTGATGATGGCGGCGCGCTCCAAGGCGAAGGTTTCGGGCAGGATCTTCGGACCGAGAATACCGTCGGCGATGAGTTCGGAGATCTTTTCGAAATCCGAGCTCAGGGCCTCGCCCCAGAGACCGCAGGAGACCTGTGAGCCGTGGTCGGCGAAGGTCGCCCCGATGCTGTCGACGAGGTGAGCCACCTCTTCCTTGGTCCGATGCACGTTATCGCGGGCGAACATGGTGCCGAGCAGGCCCGTGGTGCCACGCTTGTCGGGCGCTTCATAAGCGAGGCCGCCGGCGAGGAAGACGCCGACTCCGGCCTTGGGGATGGTGGCGTCGTGCTGGAGGACGACGCGGACGCCGTTATCCAAGGTGAAGGTCTCGAAGCGATCCGGCGTGGCCGTCGCCGTGGCGCTGGCCGCGGACGCATCCGCCTTCCCCCCGCGCATGGTACCGAAAGTAACGTTGTCCGGGCGAAGCCACTTGCGGGCTTCGCGGGTGAGGTCCTCGGCACCCAGCTTGGCGAGATGCTCCACGCCGCGTTGCGGCCAGGAAATATCATGACCGATGGTAGCCGCATGGGCGACGCGGCTGGTCAGCCCGTGTATATTCTTCTGGCCGTTGACCATGCCGACGACCGACTGGCGACGCACCTTCTCAAACTGGGCAGGCGTGACGCCTTTCTGCAGGAGGCCGTCGACGACTTCGGCGATCGCTTGTTCCACCACGGGGGCGGATGTACCGGCTTCACCCGTCCAACTGCACCAAGCGAGGCATACGTCGCGAATACCGAAACCAGAAGCGTCGATGCCGTGGATAAGCTTACGCTTCTCGCGGAGCTCACTCCAAAGCAAGGAACTGTTCCCCGCGCCGAGTACACCGAGGAAGAGATCCGTGGCGAGGCGACCTTCGTCGAAATAACCAGGGATGCGCCAGCAGGCGACGCCCTTGGAGGTATTGATCTCGCGGATGAGATCGGCGCGACGGACCCCGCCCTGCGGCGGCTCCTGGTGCGCAGCGATATCGATGAGGGGTCGGCGAGCGAAACGGCCGAACCAACGTTCGGCGGAAGCGAAGACTTCCTCCGGGGGCATGCTACCGCCCAGGGCCAAGACGACGTTCGTCGGGACATAGCGGCTGGCGTGATAGGACCGCAGGTCCTCCGGGGTGATGCGCACAAAAAGGTCGCGATGGCCGATTACTGGTTGGCGTAAAGGATGCGAACGGATCGCCTCTTCCAAGACGGACTTGGCCAGCATCTGGTCATGCTCATCGTCGCACATCGCGATTTCGCGTAAAATGACTTCACGCTCCATCTTCGCATCGGCATCCGTGATGAGCGGATCGAAGACCATGTCGGCGATCGCTTCCATCGCGGTCTCAAAACCTTCCTGCGGCGCGTCGACGTAATAGACCGTCCGGTCGAACGTCGTGTAGGCATTGGAGGAACCCCCGCTGCGATGGATGGCGTCGGTGAGCTCACGGTTCGTGAAACGACCGGTACCCTTGAAGACCATGTGCTCAAGGTAGTGGGAGATGCCTGACCCTTCCCAACGTCCCTCATGGATACTGCCCGTACGGACCCAGGCCTGGACGGTGCACAGCCCGATGCCGGGCCGATGGGAGTAGATGACCTCGAGTCCGTTGGCAAGGACCCGGCGCTCAGGCAAGGGGCCGGCAATCTGGGCGAAACTCAGGCCTTCGAGATACGACATGGGCTGGATGTATGCCCCAGCCTCGACGGGGTGCAAGTGCGACCAGTCCGTGCCCGGGCAAATGAGAGCCCGACCAGCCCCACTCTGACATTGAAAACAAAGGATGGCCTAGGTATTCCCAACCTTCGCCCGCCAACCAAGCAGGGCCCCTCCCCCTTCTTTCCGCTTTCCGATGTATATTCCGCCCGAAATCCGAGCCAGCCTCGACGAAGTCGAACGCCGCGCCGGCTACCTCTGGAAGTTCCTCGACGTCGCGGGCAAGCAAGCCGCCATCGCGAAACTCGAAGAGCTCATGACCGCCCAGAACTTCTGGGACAGCCAGAAGGCCGCCCAGAAGGTCATCTCGGAGTGCAACGGCCATAAAGTCATCGTCGCCCCCCAGGTCGCCTTCCGACGCCAGATAGAAGACGCCAAGACCCTTGCCGAGCTGATCACGGAATCGCCGGATGGCACCGCCGACGCCGAGGTCGAGGAACTCCGCAAGCTCGGCACCGACCTGCTCGCCGCCGTCTCCGAACTCGAGATCGCTTCGTTCCTCTCCGGCCTGCACGACCGCTCCAACGCCATCGTCACCGTCAAGGCCGGCGCCGGTGGCACGGAATCCAATGACTGGGCTGACCTGCTCTACCGCATGTACACCCGCTGGGCCGAGCGTCGTGGTTTTAAGATCGAAGTCGAAGACATCGCCGAAGGCGAAGGCGCGGGTATCAGTCAGGCCACGTTCCGCCTCGAAGGTCCCAACGCCTATGGCTACGTCAAGGCCGAGCGCGGCGTCCATCGCCTCGTCCGGATCTCCCCTTTCGACGCCAACGCTCGTCGCCACACGTCCTTCGCCTCCGTCGACGTCGTCGCGGAAATCGACGATGATATCGACGTCGAAGTCAACGAAGCCGACCTGCGCGTCGACGTCTACCGTTCCAGCGGCAAGGGCGGCCAGCACGTCAACAAGACCGAATCCGCGGTCCGCCTGACGCACATCCCGACGGGCATCGTCGTGGCCTGCCAACGCGAACGCTCCCAGGTCAAGAACCGCGCCCTCGCGATGAAGATCCTCCGCGCCCGCATCTACGAAAAGACCATCGACGACAAGCGCGCGGAGATGGAGAAATATTACGGCGAAAAGGGCGACATCGGCTGGGGTAACCAGATCCGCTCCTACGTCTTCCAACCTTACCAGATGGTGAAGGACCTCCGCACCGGGGTCGAGACGGGCAACATCCAGGCGGTCATGGACGGCGACATCGACGCGTTCATCAACGGTTGGCTCCGCGCGGGCGGCCCGCGCACCCGCAATAAGGACATCAAGATCGAGGACTAAGTCCTCCGCCCCCATGCCCACCCGGGACATCCTCCGCCAGAAGCTCCTCGATACCCCGCTCTTTGCGGAAAAGATCTGGAAGCTTTCGCCGGAGCCTTGGCCCATCACGGAAGCGCAGCTACGTGACATAAAGCGTATCGGCTCGGCTTGCCTGAGCTACCATCGCGCGCTCGAACGCCTCTACGTCCGCTCCTTCACCAACAAGAAGATCCTCCGCAACCGCGAGGTCTACGCGCCATGGGTCGCCGAATACCTGGACCGCTACAAGCCCGCCGGCCTCATCGCGCATGGCCGCCACCGCGCCGTCAAAGGCCAGTGCCCCGTCGTCCTACGCCCAGACCTGCTCATCACCGACCAAGGCTTCACGATGACGGAGTTGGACAGCGTCCCTGGTGGCGTCGGCCTCACGGCCTACCTCAACGAGGTCTACGCCGAAGACTTCCCCCGCGTCATCGGCGCGAATAGCATGCCTGACCGGTTCATGGCCTCGCTCGCCCGCCTGACCCCGAAGGAGAAATTCCCGCTCGTCGCCATCGTCGTCAGCGACGAGGCCGCGACCTATCGCCCGGAATTCGAGTGGCTCGGCGAGAAGCTGCGCACCCTCGGCCATGACGTGCACGTCATCACGCCCGCCCAGATCATGCAGATGGGCGATGGTTCTTACATCCCCGTCGACGGCGCGCCTCGCCGCGTCGACATCCTCTACCGTTTCTTCGAACTCTTCGACCTCGCCAACGTCAAGGGCGCTGACGGTATTTTCAACGCGGTCGAAGCCGGCACGCTGACGTTGACGCCGCCGATGAAGGCCTTCCAAGAAGAGAAGCTGGGCCTCGCCCTGCTCCACCACCCTCAACTCGCCGAGTTTTGGAAAGAAAACCTCCCGGAGGATCATTATGAAGCCCTCTTTCGTATCATCCCCCAGACCTGGATCATGGAGAAGACCGAGCTCCCGCCGACGGCCGTGCTACATGCGCCTGGCTTTGCCGGGCGCCCCATCCGCGAATGGACCGAACTCGCCGAGGCCTCCCAACGCGAACGTAACCTGATCATCAAGGCCAGCGGCTTCCACGAGACCGCCTGGGGCGCACGCTCGGTGACGCTCGGCAGCGACGTCTCCCGCGAAGAATGGCTCGAGGCCATCGAGAACGCCCTGAACCCCGAGAACGAGACCTTCCATGTCATGCAGGAATACCATAAGCCCTCGCGCCTGACCCACCCGGTCTACGCCGATGACGGCTCGGTGGTTCCCGCCGACGGACGCGTCCGTCTTTGCCCCTACTTCTTCGTCGATAACGATACGGTGGAGCTTTCCGGCATCCTTTCGACGTTCTGCCCCGCGGATAAGAAGATCATCCATGGAATGAGTGACGCGGCCCTGCTGCCCTGCCACCTGGTCTCCTAAGGCGTCTCCGACGCCTTGCATCCTGCTGGGTTTGAGCCCAAGGTAGGCCCATGAGATTCCTTGCCCTTGGCCTGTTCTCGCTGTTCGCCCTCCTCGGCGACCTAAGCGCCGCCGTCCGCACCAAGGTCGACCTCGTCAACCTGACGCCCGATATCCGCCCCGGAGAAAAGGCGCTCATCGCGATGCGCTTCCGCTGCGACCCGCACTTCCACATCTACTGGCAGAATCCTGGCGATGCCGGACAAGCACCGACGGTGGAATGGCAGGAACTTTCCGGCACGAAAGTCGGCGCCTTCATCTGGCCCGGCCCCAAGCTGATCGACCAGTCCGGCGTGATGAACTTCGTCTACGAGGACGAGACCTTGCTGCTCATGGAAGTCGCCGTCCCCAGTGACGCCAAGGGCACGCTGACCTTCAAAGGCAAAGCCGAATGGCTCGAGTGCGACGACTCCGGATGCTGGCCGCACGACAAGCAGGTCGAAATGACCGTCAAAGTGGGCGCCGGTAACGTCCCTTATAAATACGACGCTAAGCTCTACCCCGCCCTTCGCCCACGCCTGTCGACCACGGCATCATCCGATGGTAAGTCGCTCACGGTTGTCCTGCCGGCTGGTGATAAACTGACCAAGACTTGGTTCCCCGTCCGCGGCTTTGTCTCACCCACGGCCACGGCCAAACAGAAGCTGGTCGGAGATACCATCGTCATCGAATTGGCCGACGCGACCGAGACCCTCGATTCGGGAGACCTGATCTTTACCACGCGGTCAGCCGATGGCGGGTTCGTCGACATCAAGGCCGTATTAGGCGCAGCACCCTCGAAGCCGGCACCCACGCCGAACACTCCGGCCAAGGCGGCGGGCGACTGGCAGCCCTGGTCTCCGGAGGCGCAGGCGAAGGCTCTCGCCGACGGCAAGATAGTCTACGTCGACTTCACCGCGCGCTGGTGCGCCACCTGCCAGGTCAACAAGCGCGTCTACACCCAAGAAGACGTGGCCAAGGCGCTTAATCAAGCGGGCGTGGTGATGCTCAAGGCTGACTGGACGAAGAAAGATGCGGTCATTGCCAACGAGCTCGGCAAATACGGACGTACGGGGATTCCACTCAACGTCTTCCTGAAAACGGGCCAGCCCCCGGCCATCCTCTCCGAGGCCCTTACAGGCACCGAAGTCCTCTCGGCGCTCTCCGCGGTCTCGGCGGGCAAGCCTTACCAAGCGGAGACCACGACGCACTCATTCTTCATCTGGATGCTATTGGCTTTCGGTGGTGGCGTCCTGCTCAACCTGATGCCCTGCGTCTTCCCGATGATCGGTCTCAAGGTCCTCGGCTTCGCCAAGGAAGCCGGCGCCGCGCGTAGCAAGGTGATCCTCAACGGCCTCCTCTATTCCGCCGGCGTCATCGCCAGCTTCCTCGCCCTCGCGCTCCTCATCATCGGACTTAAATCCGGTGGCTCCTCCGTCGGCTGGGGCTTCCAGATGCAATCCCCCGGCTTCGTCCTCGGAACCTGCGTGCTGATGATCGTCCTCGGACTCAGCCTCGCCGGGGTCTTCGAGATCGGTGTCGGCCTGGGCGGCGTCTCCGCGGGCGATGGCGATGGACGGGTCGCAACCTTCCTCTCGGGCGTACTCGCCACGGTCGTAGCCACTCCCTGCACGGCACCCGGTCTCGGCGCCGCGTTAGGCTTCGCCTTGGACAAGGAACGCTCCACGGGCGAGACGTTGCTCTTCTTCACCGTCATCGGTCTCGGCATGGCGCTTCCCTACCTGCTTCTTTCGATGTTCCCCCGCCTTGCCGCGATGCTCCCGCGCCCAGGCGAGTGGATGGAATCCCTCAAGCAAGGCATGTCCTTCCCGCTGTTCGCCTACGCGCTCTACCTGCTCTGGGTACTCAATGCACTCGTGGAAGATGCCGCCTGGGTGCGCGACGCCTCACTGGGACTCGCCCTCATCGCCACGGCCTGCTGGGTGCTCGGCCGCTGGGGCGCGCTGCACCGTAGCGACCGCGAACGCCTGACAGCCAAACTGGTGTCACTGGGATTGTTTGGCGGCACGCTGGCCTACCTCATCGCGACGCTACCGTAAGCCGAAGCTTCCAGACCAAAGAAAAGGCCCGCCGAACGGCGGGCCTTTTCTTTGGTTCAATCTGTCGCTCAGAGCGCGGTGGGGACGGGAGCCGGAGCAGCGCCGACGGACGGAGCCGGGGCGGAGACCCGAGCGGCCGGGGCAGCGGAAATCGGTCCGGAGTAGTTCACGTCGACGATCACAGCCTTACGGTCCTTGGCGCCGGACTGACGACCAGCGGCGTTCTTGTCCGCTTGCTGCGAACCGAGGGCCATGATTTCAGACCTGGCTTCGTTGGCGCCGCTCTTGACGAGATACTCGCGGACGGATTGGGCGCGGCGATCGGAGAGACCGAGATTGTATTCTGCGGTGCCGAAATGGTCGGTGTAACCGGCGATGATGACATCCGTGGCCTTCACGCGACCCGCGACGGCGTCGATCTTGGCACGCTCGTTGGCGGAGACGGTGTATTTGTCGAAATCGAAGTAGACGGTGGTGAGAATGGCTTCGGGGGGGATATTGCCTGCGAGAATCTGGGCGGCGAGGGCATCGCGACGTGGATTGGACGAACGGTGATCGATGATGTCAGGGCCACCGGGACCGCCGTTACCGGAAGCAAGCGGGTTGAAGCCGGAAGGGATGCGAGAGGTGCAACCGACGCTCAAGGCGGCGACAGCGAGAAGGAAGGTGAAACGCTTCATAGTGAGAAAGGAGATAAAATAACAGAGGGCGGGAGTCGGCAAGCCTAGTCTCGCTCAGTAGCGCGGGACCTGGGGGTCGACCTTGAGCGACCAGGCGTCGATACCACCCTTGACGTTACTGACGCGGGTATAGCCTTTGGACCGCAAGAAATGGGTAACCTTCATGCTCCGGCCGCCATGGTGGCACTGGACCAGGACCGGGACGTCTTGCGGAATCTCGGCCAATCGCATCGGCACGGTGTTCATGGGAATAAGTCGCGAGCCTTCGATTCGGCAGACGGCATACTCGTCCATTTCCCTGACATCAATGAGCTGGGGTGGATTAGGGCCGGACAACAGGCGCTGGGCTTCTTCGACGGTTACTTCAAGGGGGGTTTCGGACATGGGTTCAGGGGATTGGCAGGAAATAGCTGCATAGGCGGCCTTCTCGAGCGAACGGATGGCAGGAGAAGCACCGCAACACGGACAGGCCGGGTCGGCCGACAAGGCGATCAGTTTAGAAGTACCGGAGCCGACATCGACGACCAGCAGGCGCGAGGCCGAGCGTTTACCGAGTAGGACGGCGATGACTTCGGAAGCCATCCAGGAGCCGATCACCCCACAGGTCGCACCGAAGACGCCCGCCTCGGCACAGGTCGGCACGGAGGAGGCGTCAGGGATGACGGGGTAAAGACAACGGTAGCAGCCAGTCTTCGGGAGGAAGACGCCAACTTGGCCAGCTTCGCGCAGGACGCTCCCGTGCACGAGGGGTCGCCCACCCAGCACACAGGCGTCGGCCGCGAGGAAACGGGTCGCGAAGTTATCCGTACCATCGACCACGACATCATAACGGGCGACGAGGTCGGCCGCGTTCTCGACCGTGAAGCCCTCGGGATGCAATGCCACCTTGAGACCGGGATTAATCTCCCCGAGCGCCTCGGCGGCGGAAATGGTCTTCGGGAGCCCCAAGGTGTCGAAACCATGGATGATCTGACGATGCAGATTCGAGATTTCGACCTTGTCCGGGTCGGCGATGCCGATGAGTCCGACACCGGCGGCAGCCAGGTAGAGGCCGACGGGAGAACCTAAGCCGCCGGCACCCAAGAGCAGGACCTTGGCCTCGCACAGACGCAGCTGGCCGGACTCCCCCACCCCGGGCAGACGAATCTGCCGGGAGTACAAGGCCCTCTCATGGTCGCTCAGGCGCTGTTCCGCGGACATACCGACAGTGGAACCCCCGCATGGAGCGGTGTCAAACCGCCCCTTCCACGTGTCGGATTGAATAATCCGCCAAGGTGCCCCAACTTGACCCCGTGGCATCGGTCTTCCTCGGCATCGATTATGGCTCCCGCAGGGTCGGGCTGAGCCATGCCGACGAACTCGGGTTCGCCTTCCCCCTGCCCGCCGCAGTCGCGGAAAGCGCCGAAGAGCGTTTCGCTCAGATCGGCAAGGAGATCGCCCGCCTCAAGGTCACCCTGCTCGTCCTCGGCTACCCACTGTCGGTCGAAGGTGAACGCACCAAGCGCTGCGATGAGGTCGATGTCTTCGCGGCTGAACTCACCCGGCGCTTCGCCTTACCCATCGAGAAGGTCGACGAAGCCCTCACGAGCCAAGCGGCCGATGAGTTCGGAAGACGGAAAGCCCGCTCGGCCAACGAGCGCAAGCAGCAGGCCCGCACCGGAGAGCGCGACTCGCGCGCGGCCGCCGTCTTGCTCCAGGATTTTCTCAATAGCCGCGGCCTCGGCTCCTGATATGCCTCCCGCCAAGACCAAGAAGCCCTTCACGCCGAAGCTCGAGCGCTTCCTGGCGACGGTCGCCTACGACGGTACCGACCACATCGGCTGGCAGGTCCAGACGGGGCGGCTTTCGATTCAAGGCGAGCTCGAGGCCCGCATGTCACGCATCCTCAAGACCCCGATCGTCATCCATGGCAGCGGTCGCACGGACTCCGGCGTCCATAGCGTCGGACAACGTTTTCATTTTGACGCTTTCTGGCCACACCCCTGCAGCTACCTCGTCCACGCGATGAACTCGTGCGAGCAAAACGGTCTGCTCGTCACGCAGATTCAGCGGGTCGCGCCCACTTTCCATTGTCGCTGGCATGCTAACGGCAAACGCTATCGTTACGAGATCTGCGATGGTTACCCGCCGCCCTGGGAGGCGCGCTTCTGCCTGGGATTAGGAATGAAGACCGTCGACGTGAAGCTGATGCGACAGGCCGCCAAGCTTCTGCTCGGCAAGCATGACTTCTACGCCTTCGGAGCCAACCACGGTCAAGGCATGGAGAAGGAAAATCCGGTCAAAGACCTGCGCCGGCTTGACGTCCGCCGCCGCGGCAAGCGGATCACCATCATCGCCGAAAGCAGCGGCTTCCTTTACAAGATGGTCCGCCGGCTCGTCGGAGGACTCCTCCGCGTCGGCGAAGGGAAAATGACCCCAGAACGCTTACTCACCTACCGGAAAGAACGTGCCATTACCTCGGAAGTGCCGACCGCGCCCGCCCGCGGGCTCTTCATGGAGAAAGTTTTCTTTAAGCCCGGCTCCTTTCAGAACCCGCGCGTCTTGCGCAGCTACAAAGACTCCGACAGTTCGGAATAATGATCTCTTAATGTTGGGTTAAGGCCTTTTCTGGCATAATACCCTTACTATGAGATTATTCTCACTCGTCGGCGCCACCCTCAGCCTAGCGGCCACTGCCGCCCCGGTCGACCTCCCGTCGCTCTTCGACAAGCGCGCCCTCGTGAAACCAATCACCGAGATCGAAGGCATCCTGAGCGACGGCTCCAAGGCCACGGTCTATAAAATCGTCGTCCGCTCCCTGCCCCACGATCACGCGATGGGCCCTTGGTCCCCGGCCACGCTTAACGACAAGGGTGGCTACTGGGAAGACACCGTCGACAAGAAGCTCTACCGCGTCGACGCCGACTATCTCAGAATCCTGAAACAGCGCGGGTGGGACATGTTCGACGCCGATGGCACGGTGCACCGCACGAAAGACCGCACGGAATTCGACAAGGTCGCCCGCCAGGAGCTGGCCGGCTGGACCTACGAACAGGCCGCCAAGGACGGTGTCACGAATTCGGTCATCGAACTTCAGCCGCTCGAACAGATCGTGACGATCTTCCTGCCGAAGAACCCGAAGGCCTCCGAGGCCGTCACCCCGCTCCGCCAGGCGAAGTTCTCGCCGCGCTCGGGGCTCGGCATCAGCACCAATGGCGTCCGCTTCTTCCCTCCGGAACCAGTGAATCGCATCACGGCGTTCAAGAACATCGCTCCGCTCGACCCCAAGGGCGGTCACACGGGCTTTGGCCACGAGTACCATTACCACCGTGCGCCGTCCGTCATGGACGGCGATAAGTCGGGCAAGGTCGTCGGCTTCGCGCTCGATGGCTTCCCGGTCCGCGGCCCCACCGAAGCCGACGGTTCCACCCCCAAGAAACTCGATTCAATCAGCGGACACGACCACGACGGGCTCGGCTACCACTACCACGTCAGCAACGAGTGGCCCTACATCGTCGGCGGCTTCAAAGGCCCCCTCGGCACCGCTGTCCTCGGCGACGCCGACATCTGCGACGCGACCAAAACCGGCGGTAACGGCGGCAAGGGTGGTAAAGGCGGCCCCAAAGGTGGTAAGGGTGCCCCTAAAGGTGGGAAATAAATAACCATGACTTTTCTCCGTCACTTTGTGGCTCTCGCCCTTGTCGTCGTCCTTGCCGATGCGCAACCGCCGAGCAGCCCGCCGAACGTCCTCCTGATCATCGCCGACGACCTCGGCTGGAATGGGGTCAGCTACCATAACCCTAAGATGGTGACCCCAGCCCTTGCCCAACTCGCCAAAGAAGGCGTTCAGCTTGAACGCTTCTACGGTTACCCCGTCTGCAGCCCCGCCCGTTCGGCTTTGCTCACTGGCATCATGCCGCGGCGCTTCGGCCTGACCGACGTGGTCGGACCTGGGCAGCAAGGCATCCCGAAAGGAACGCCCACGCTGGCCTCGACGCTGCAAAGTGCCGGCTACCGGACATCGCTCATCGGTAAGTGGCATCTGGGGACTAATCCCGGCCCGCTCGGCTACGGCTTCGACCACTTCTACGGATTCCTTGGTCCGGAAATCGACTACTTCACCCACGTCAACCAACGAGGCGTCGTTGACTGGTCCCGGGACGGCAAGACTGTCGAAGAAAAAGGCTATGCGACGACGCTGATGGCCGACGAGGCTATCGCGCAACTTAAACAACGTGACCGCCGAAAGCCCTTTTACATGCAGGTAGCCTTCAACGCGCCGCACACTCCCCTCGCCGCACCAGCCGAACTGATTGCGAAACACAAGACCGACGCTCTCTACACAGCCGTCATCGAGAGCCTGGATCTCGGGATCGGCCGCATCCTGACCACGCTGGATGAACAAGGCCTTCGCGCCAATACCTTGGTCATCTTCTGCTCCGACAATGGCGCCACGCGCCGCTTCAGCCCGAATACGCCGCTGAGCTTCGGCAAAGGTACCGTCCAAGAGGGCGGCATCCGGGTGCCCGCCATCGTGCGCTGGCCTGGCAAGGTCGCGGCCGGCGTACTCAGTCAACAGCCGGTAGCTGCGCACGATCTCTTCCCTTCCCTGCTCGCTGCGCTCAGTCTCCCGATTCCTGAAAAGGTGAAGTTCGACGGGTCCAACCAATGGCCCGCGCTATCGACGGGTAAGACCCTCCCGCGCCCCGCTTTCCTGATCGCCGCGCGCGACATCGCCTTCTTCGATGGCGAATGGAAGATCATCGAGACCAGCGACGGAAGGCGAAGCCTGTATGACCTCCGGACTGACCTCGGCGAAAGTAAGGACTTACTTGCCTCCCAACCCGGGCTCGCTGCCAAGCTAGGCGCACAGCTGGATGCCTTGAAGCAAGGCCTACCCGCGGCAACTGCCGGAGGCGCGGGGAAAGGCGCTAAGGGGAAAGGGAAAAAGTAATCCCTTCATCGGACCATAAGCCTCCCTCTGCTAGAATCTCCACGACATGACCCTCTTATCATTCCGCCCCCTAGCACTCGTGCTACTCGTTTTCTCATGCGGAACAACGCTCGGCTTCGGCGCTCCCGCTGAAGGCAAGAAGGGCAAAGGGAAAGGCGGGCCGCCGGCGGGCTCTGTCGACACCGTCGCGGCAGCCAAGCCAGTCGAAAAGAACATCACATTCAAGCTCACCAGCCCCGCGGTAAAGGATGGCGAAATACTCCCCATCGAATTCACCGGCGATGGCGCGAGCGCCAGCCCGCCCCTCGCTTGGTCCGGCATGCCGGAAGGCACCCAGAGCCTGGTGCTGATCATGCACCACCTCGACCCGGAAGGTAAGACGAAGATCTACTGGCTGATGCATGACATCAGTCCGCGAACCACGAGCGTCACCAAGGACGCCACCGGCTTCGGCAAGATGGGCATCAGCACCGTCCATCATCGCGTCGAGTACGCGTCGCCCCATTCCAAAGGTCCGGGCGAAAAGAAATATGTCCTCACGCTCTTCGCCCTTTCCGCCAAGCCCGACCTCTCCCAAGCCGAAAGCCCGATCACCGTCGACCCGCTTCTCGCCGCCATGAAGGGCAAGATTCTCGCCGCAGCCGATCTGACCGTGCTCTACACCCGCCCGGCCGGCGCCAGCGACAGCAAGGAAGAGAAACGCCCGCCTCGCCGCGAAGGAGGAGCCAAGTAGCGGTTTTGATTGGAACGCGACGGCCTGCCGTCGTACTCACTTCCTATGCGGCGAGTCTTCTTGCTCTGGCTATCGGCCCTCCTGCCGACACTACTCTGGGCCCACCCGGAGTGGAAGGAAGCCTCCTGCCTCGGCGTCATCGACGAAAAGAACGCCTTCGCGCTGACGGTGAAGTTCGACGTCCCCTCATTTCTCCTAGGCCAGCTGCCTAAGGACGCACCGATCAAGGACCTCGATGTGCTGATGTTCACGCCCGGGCGCCTGGACTCGTCCATCGAACCAGGCCGCCAACAATTCCTCGCCGGCCTCCGCCTCGAAGCTGACGGAAAACCCGTGGCATGGAAAATCGAGGCCTTCCCGACCGCGGAACAGATCCTCGCGCAGTCCGGCCGCCAAGGTGAAGCCGATCGCTATCCGGTGATGATGAACGCAAAGTTCACGGCAGCCGTACCCGCCGGCACGCAGAAACTCTTGCTCCGCTTCCCTGACGCCCTCGGCACGGTCTTCACGAATCTCCGCAAGGGCATGGAATTCCAGACGGTCATGGCGGTATCAAAAAACGAACCCGGTGAATTCCAGATCGGCGACGACACGGTTGCCACCGACAATCAGACCATCGTCGCACTCCTAGCTGACGGTTTCGGCCATGTGTTGCCCGACGGCTGGGATCATTGTCTGTTCATGTTGGCGATGTTCCTCGGCGCGACCTCGCTCCGTCAGGCCCTCGGTCGCTCCCTCGTGTTCACGCTCGGACATAGCATCACCCTCAGCGCGGTCGCGCTCGGCTGGGTCGGTAACCCGGGTGCATGGATTGAACCCTTCATCGCGCTCACCATCGGCCTCGGCGGACTCATGGCCTATCGCGGGACCGCCACCAACCGTCAGATGCTCGTCGTCCCGGCCGTCTTCGGCTTGGTCCACGGCCTCGGCTTCGCCGCGGCGGTCTCCGATCGCCTGAAAGATTGGGATAATGGGAGCATCGTCCGCATCCTCGTCGGCTTCAATATCGGCGTCGAACTTGCCCAGATAGCGGTCATCCTGATTTCTGCAGCGTTTCTCTGGACCATCCTCCGCACCGGCCTGACGGAGCCCAAGGCGCGACGCACCCTTTGCCTCGCGGTCGCGATCGTCGGCTTCGGCGTGATGGCCTGGCGCGTCGCCGGTATCGCCGGACTCGTCTGATCAGAGGCGACCGACAGGGCGCTTACCGGCGTCGAGTTTCTTGCGCTCCGCAGCGGCGAGTTCCTGCAGTTCCTTCACGACCTCAGGATGGGCGGCGGAGACATCGTTCTTCTCGCCCTGATCGGCTTCCAGGTCGTAGAGCGAAAGACCGATCTGACGCTGGTGTGTCGTGGCCGGCAGGCCATCCCTCGCGGCAGGGATCATATCGACGTAACTGCGATAGGCATGAGGAAGATGGAGCTTCCACTTACCCTTGCGCACGGCTTCAAGACGATCGCCGTAGTAATAGCTGAAGATTTCGCGGGCCGTGGACTTCTCGCCCTTGAGCAGAGCGAGGAAAGATTGGCCATCGATCTCGTTCTTCGGCTTGTTGGCCGCGCAGGCTTCGACGATCGTCGGGACGACATCGATATTAGCGGCGAGCGCATCCGTGCGGGTGTCGGGCTTCACGACGCCCGGCCAGCGAACGATGAACGGCACGCGGACACCGCCTTCGAAAGTCGTCCCCTTGCCTTCGCGGAACGGACCAGCCGAACCGGCATGGCGTCCGAAGTTCAACCACGGGCCGTTGTCGCTGGTGAAGACCACGATGGTGTTCTTATCGACATCCTTGTCGGCAAGGGCCTTCAACACGGCGCCGACGGTACGATCGATGTCAGCCATGGTATCGGCGTACGGAGTAACTCCCTTACCCTTGAATTCAGACGAAGCGCCGAGCGGGGTGTGCGGCATCGAGGTCGCGAGGTAGAGGAAGAACGGCTTGTCCTTGCCGGCGCTCTCGCGGATGAAGTTCACCGCGCGCAGGCCCTGCATGGAGGTCAACTTATCCATACTCACCCAATCGCGGATAAAGCCCATCGGATGGTCATTCACATAGCGCGGCAGTTCGGGATACATCTTCCGACGGGTTTCGTCGCCGACAGCGTAGCCCAATGGCCACATGTCGTTCGAATACGGCAGGATCATCGAATCGTCGAAGCCATGCATGGAAGGCATAAATTTAGGGGCATCGCCCAGATGCCACTTGCCGACCACACTGGTGCGATAGCCGGCATCGCGTAACAAGGTGCCGAGCGTCTGCTCGTCGTTGCTGAGCCCGGTCTTCGACTGCGGCCCGAGGGCAGTGCCGCCCAAACCGAGACGATTCGGATAACAACCGGTCATCAACGCGGTGCGGGACGACGTGCACACGGCCTGAGTGGCATAAAAACTCGAAAAGCGCAGGCCTTCCTTGGCCAGTCGATCGATGTTCGGCGTCACGTTCTGGGTCGAACCGTAGCAACCAGGGTCAGCCCACCCCATGTCGTCGCACATGATATACACGACGTTAGGACGAGCGCCGAACAAGGTCGCACAGAGCAGTAGGGCCAAGGTTGGGGTGAACCTCATAGAAGATTAACTAGGGGGATTACCCTAGACGTCCAAGACTAATCTGAGCCCCTAGGGATTCTGCCTAAGATCAGACTTTCAGGCCCAGTTCGGCGCAGACGGCCGGGTGCTTGCGGGCCTTGTTGATGAACTCATCCACCCCGAAATCGGCCACGATGAAGTCCCCATAGCGGAACGACGGGCACTTGGACTGGCCCGTAAGGGCGACCAGCTGGCGCATCTGATGCATGTCGGCGATGACGTCCCGGACGTCGAGCTTTACCCCTTGTTTGGCAAAGAACTCGAGGGCTTCGGTGCACCAAGGGCAACCGGGTTTGGTGTAAAGGACGGGCAGAGGCTGCGGCATGACGGAAACCAAGCGGGGCCAGCCCAGGTTAGCAAGCGGAGAGCACCCGAGGCGTTGACAGTCCGGCGGCTCTTGCAGGAAATGACGCCTCCCCATGGAAACCATTCACGGAGCCCCCAGCTATACCCTGTATACCGCCGAGGTCGAACTGGCCGTCACTCAGACCGCCGGACACCTCGCGCCGGTGA
Source organism: Opitutia bacterium UBA953 (assembly GCA_002293125.1). Lineage (GTDB taxonomy): Bacteria > Verrucomicrobiota > Verrucomicrobiia > Opitutales > UBA953 > UBA953. Next base: position 59,914 of record DBCR01000004.1, on the reverse strand, counting down.
CCTTCCATCTCCCCGGCCTCGAGGCCCGACCCTACTCGCTCTCGCCCTGGACGCCGATGCAGATCGACCAGTCGCTGCCGAACCTGCTGACCTATCTCCGCGGCGACTTCATGTGCCTGCCCTTCGGCGGCCAGCAGAAAGGCCCGCCTCATGGCGACACGGCCAATGCGCCTTGGCAATTGGTCTCTTCCTCCGCCACTTCCCTCAAACTGACGCAGACCGGCACCGACACCGGCGCCACGGTGGCGAAGAACTTCACGCTCACCCCGGGCCACCACGCGATCTACTGGGAACACCTCATCGAGAACCTCGAAGGCCGCTGGAACTACGGCAATCACCCGGTGCTCGACCTGTCACACGTTCCTGCCGGCGCGGCCCGCATCGCGACGAGCCCCTTCCGCTTTGGCTCCGTCTATGCAGGCGAGTTCTCCAATCCCGCTTCGGGTGAATCCGGCGCACTCAAGCCCTTCGCGGAATTCTCGACGCTGAAATCCGTCCCGATGAAGGACGGAACGAACACCGACCTCACCCACTACCCCGCCCGCGCTGGCAACGATGACCTGATCATGCTCGTTAACGTCCCCGCCACCGAGGCCCAGCCCTTCGCTTGGACGGCCGTCACCTTCCCGGGCTACGTCTGGTTCTCGCTTAAGAATGTCGCCGACTTTCCCTCCACCCTCTTCTGGCTCTCCAACGGCGGCCGCCCCGGCCACCCGTGGGAGAAGCGCCACCTCGGTCGCCTCGGCCTAGAGGAAGTCTGCTCCCACTTCTGCGACGGCGTCGACGTCGCCCGCGAGGATCGCCTGGCCGCCAAGGGCATCCCGACCAGCCGACTTTTCCGCAAGGACGAGCGCGTCCGTCTCCCCCTGATTCAGGCCGCCGCCGCGGTGTCCGCCGACTTCGGGCAGGTCCAGAGCATCGTCCCCGCCGGCCCCGAGGCCGTCCGGATCACGGGCGAAAACGGCCAGTCCGTTACCTGCCCCATTAATTGGCAGTTTTTGAAGTCGTAAGTCGGCTTACTCAATTCTTGTCCCTGCCCAAGGAGTCGCCTAAATCCGACCTCCCCGACCCTCCTTTAACCCACCCATGTCCTCCCCTAAGATTGTCCAAGATCTCTCCACCAAGCAGAGCGGCGTCGCCTCTCTCGTGGAGAAAGAACTCGCCAAGACCGGCGGCCTGCTTCGCCTGGCTCCGTGCTGGGTCCCGCGCTCCTTCCTCCAGCCCGGCAAGCGCCTCAAGCTGCACCCGGATGACCTCTACGCCTTCGGTCTGAGCCGCGGTGGTATCGACGAGCGATGGTTCGCTTCCACGACCGAAGCCGCCAACGACAACCGCACGCCCGACGAAGGCCTGTCCTACGTCGTCATCGGCAACACCCGTTTCACCCTCAAGCAGGCCGTCAAGGAATGCGGCTCTGCGCTCATCGGTTCCAAGATCTGGAGCAAGTACAAGAAGTGGCCCGTCTACTCCAAGTTCTTCGACAACATGGGTCCGATTCCGCACCACATGCACCAGAACGCCAAGCAGGCCAAGCTGCTCGGTCTCGAAGGCAAGCCGGAGTCCTACTACTTCCCGCCCCAGCACAACAACGTCGGCAACAACTTCCCCTACACGTTCATGGGCTTCGAGCCGGGGACGACCAAGGCTCAGGTCCGCGAGTGCATCGCCAACTGGGACAAAGGTGACAACAAGATCCTCGCGCTCTCCAAGGCCTACAAGCTCGAGCCCGGCACCGGCTGGCTCATCGACCCTTGCATCCTCCACGCTCCTGGCTCGCTCTGCACCTACGAGCCGCAGTGGGGTTCCGACGTGTTCGGCATGTACCAGAACCTCGTCGAAGGCCGCGAAGTACCGTGGGCCCTCCTCGTCAAGGACATGCCGAAGTCCAAGCACAAGGACGTCGACTTCATCGTGGACCAACTCGACTGGGACAAGAACGTCGACCCGAACTTCAAGGATAACCACTACCTCGAGCCGGTCGTCTCCGTCCAGGGCAAGGGCTACTCCGACAAGTGGATCGTCTACGGCAAGGTCGACAAGTTCCAGTACTTCACCGCGAAGGAACTGACCGTCGAACCGGGCGCCGAGTGCACCATCACGGACAAGGGCGCCTACGGCCTCATCTGCGTCCAGGGCTCCGGCACGATCAACGGCCAGGTCCTCAACAGCCCGAAGCTCATCCGCTTCAACGAGCTGACCGAAGACGAATACTTCTGCACCGAAGCCGGCGCCAAGAAAGGCGTGACCTTCCGCAACACCTCTACCACCGAGCCGCTGGTCTGCCTGCGTTACTTCGGTCCGGAAGTGAACCCGGACGCTCCGGCCATGGGCGCCTACAAGAAGGCAAAGAAGAAGTAAGCCTTCGCTTACCCACCCATCCCTGCCCCTATCCCTACCCCTACCCCTAATCACATGAAACTGCACAACGCGATGTGGCCCGGCCTCGTCGGCAAGGAGCCCAACACCGATCACCCTCCGATCGCTCTCGAGCAGATGCTCGACATGACCGTCGCCGCCAACGTCGACGGCCACAAGTTCGACGGCGTCGACCTGTTCCTGTTCCACCCGCACACCGACCCCGACATCTCCGTGGACAACCTCAAGCAGATGGCGGACCTCATCGCCTCCAAGGGCCTTAAGGTGGGCTCGCTCGTCGCTCCGGTCTGGGGTGGCACGGTGGGTGATTCCGCGATGGGTACCGACGAACAGCAGCAGAAGTTCCTGCTCGCGATCGAGAAGGCCTGCCGCGTCGCCAAGCTCCTCAACCAGCATGGCGTCCGCCAGTACGGCATCATCCGCGTGGACTCCGCCGAGTTCGGCGTGCAGAAGTGGCGCGAGAACCCGAAGGCTAACACGGCCCGCATCGTCGACACCTTCAAGAAGGCCGCGAAGATCGCCGAAGGACATGGCGAACGCATCGCTGCCGAAGGCGAAATCTGCTGGGCTGGCATGCACTCTTGGAAGGCAATGCTAGACACGCTCGAAGGCGTCGGCATGCCGAAGACCTTCGGCTTCCAGGCCGACCTTGCCCACACCTACCTCTACCTGATGGGTTACAACGAACCCGAAGCCGCCCTCCTCAAGGAAGGCTACACTTCGGAACAGTTCTGGCCCGCCTACCACGAGATGGTCGGCAAGCTCCGTCCCTGGACCCTCGACTTCCACGTGGCCCAGAACGACGGCACCGTCCATGGCACGGGCTCCCACGAGAAGACCGGTCGCCATTGCCAGGCCGATGATGCCAACGGCAAACTCGATATCGCCGCCTGCTCCAAGGTCTGGCTCGAAGGCGCCGCCGATCGCGGCATGAAGCACATCTGCTGGGATGGCTGCATGTTCCCGAACGCCACGCTCGAGAACCCGAAGACCTGGAACACGATTCTGTCCGCCATGGTCAAGGTGAAGCAGGCCCTCTGAGCGCCTTCCCCCATACTCGATACTCCAACCTCTCATCCCCTCGAACTATGTCTAAAGCCATTCGCATCGGTCTCATCGGTTACGGCTTCATGGGCCGCACCCACTCCAACGCCTACTCCCAGGTCGGTCACTTCTTCCCGAAGGACAAGCTGACCGCCGGCCACCACATCGTCCGCCAAGCTGTCTGCGGTCGCGACGAAGCCAAGGTCAAGGACTTCGCCGAGAAGTGGGGCTACGCCTCCTACGAGACCGACTGGCGCAAGCTGGTCGCCCGCGCCGACATCGACGCCGTCGACATCTGCACCCCGAACGACTCGCACGCCGAGATCGCCCTGGAGTGCATCAAGCACGGCAAGATGATCCTCTGCGAAAAGCCCCTCGCCCTCAACGGCACCCAGGGCGAACAGATGGTCGCCGCGGTCGAGAAGTCCGGCCTCCCGAACTTGGTCTGGTATAACTACCGCTTCCTCCCTGCCGTGACGCTCGCGAAGAACATCGTGGCCGCCGGCGAGCTGGGCCGCGTATTCCACTATCGCGCCAACTTCCTCCAGGATTGGACGATCTCCACCGAACTGCCTCAGGGCGGCGCCGGTCTCTGGCGCCTCGACGCCGCCGCCGCTGGTTCCGGCGTGACGGGCGACTTGCTCGCGCACTGCATCGATACGGCCCGCTGGATCAACGGTGACATCACCGAAGTCTCCGCGATGACCGAGACGTTCATCAAGGAACGCGTCCACACCGCCACGGGCAAGAAGCAGGCCGTCACCATCGACGACGCCGCGATCTTCCTCTGCCGCTTCGAGAACGGCTCGATCGCGCAGTTCGAATCCACCCGCTACGCCCGCGGCCACAAGGCGCTCTACACGTTCGAGATCAACGGCGAGAAGAAGTCCCTCCAGTGGGACCTCCACGACCTCAACCGTCTCAACTACTTCGATCACTCCGTCCCAGGCGATCGTCGTGGCTGGTCCAGCATCCACACGTCCGACGGCGACCATCCGTACGCCGGCAACTGGTGGGTCCCGGGCCTCTGCCTCGGCTACGAGCACTCCTTCACCCACGCCCTCGCCGAGTTCCTCAAGAGCCTCGACGATCCGAAGGCCGTGAAGGCCTACCCGGACTTCCGTCACGCGCTCGGTACCCAGTACGTCTGCGACGCCATCCTGGAGTCCGCCAAGACGAAGCAGTGGGTTAAGGTGAAGAAGGCCTAAACAGCCCTCCAGCCGCCCTCCAGAGGCCCCTGATCACCCGATCCGGGGCCTCTTTATGCCCAGACAGAGACAAGGGCTCAAAGGGAGACCGGAAAGGATGCTGCGGGTCATTTTCAGGTCTCTGGTCTCGGGTATCGGGCGCCTGGTTCAGGTGTTCGGATTCAGGTGCAGGGCCCGGGACCTGTACCTGAACCTGTGCCCGCACCCGAACCTGCAGCCGAGACCTGGAACCTGAGAATGAGCCCCAGCCAATCATCCGGTTTCCGGTCTCCCTTTTCAGGCGTTCTGTCGCTTGACATCTTACTGTTACCATTTACAACTGTCAGCAATCCCTCCCATGTCCCGTAAAACGCACATTTCCTCCATGGTCTGCACCTACAAGCTGTATCTCCTCAACCGTCACCTGTTCATCGACCTCCCCGAAGGTCGCGCCCTGATCGATACGGGCGCCCCCTTCAGTTCCTCGACTTCTGGCCGCCTGACCTGGCAGAACCAGAACCACGGGGTGAACAAGGGCGGCTACATGGGCTTCACTTTCGACAAGCTGTCCGCCGAGATCGGCGCCCAGGTCGACGCGCTGCTGGGCATGGACCTGCTCGCCCAGACCACCCTGCTCTTCGACGTCGCCCACCGCACGCTGACGGCCGGCGATGAGATGCCGGCTGGCTTCAAGGCTCAGGCCTACGAACTCGCTCCGATGTCCGACATCCCGCTCTTCCATGTCACGCTCAGCGGCCATCCGGCCCGCGTGCTCTGGGACACGGGCGCGCAGTATGGCTACGTGACCGACAAGAAGTTCGTGAAGGGCGCGAAGGCCCTGACCGGCTTCAAGGATTTCAGCCCGATGTTCGGTGACCTGCATATCCCGCAGTCTTACGTGCTACCCTTCACGCTCGCCGGCCATGACCTGCTCGAAACCGTCGGCGAAGCCCCGTGCGTGCTCGGTGGCGGCATCTCGCCGGTACCGATGGGTCCGTTCCTGCGCGCCCTTGATATCGACGCGATCATCGGCCCGTCTTGGATGCCGCGCGTGAAGGTCTGGCTCAACCCGCTGGATCAGACGTTCGCCATCGCGATCTGAGTCTGACGGTTATCCAACAAAAAGCCCCGGGCCGCATCACTACGTCCGGGGCTTTCTTTCAGGGGAAACGAATTACTTCTTCGCCGAGGCCTTCACGGCACCAGGCGAATAGAAGCGGTTCATCTTGTCGAGGATGGCGTTCTCGGTCGCGGCGCGATCGATGATGCCGGTGTGACGGTAGATGATCTCGCCGCCAGGAGCCACGACGATGGTGTGCGGGATGGGGCCTGGCATCTCCTTGTCGAGGACGGACGCGAGATCGTCACCGCTGCCGGCGAAGAGGTAGCTATTGGTGGTGCGGCCTTCCTTCTTGAGGGAGTTCTCGACCTTCTTGCTGAGGCCGGCGGCCTGCTTGAAGAGGAACGCCTCGGCCTTGGCCTTGTCCTTGGGGTCATCCAGGGTGATGGTAACGAGCTCGAAGTCGCGCATGTCGAACTTACGGGAGATCTCGACGAGGTCAGGGAACTCCTTGACGCAAGGCGGGCACCAGGTGGCCCAGACGTTGATCATGCGGTACTTGTTCGACTTGTTGGCGCGCAGGTTGGCGATACCAGCCTTGTCGATCAGCTCGACGGTGACCGGGGTCTTCGCCCAGGTCTCGTGCTTGACGTCGTGCAGGGCCTTCTTCTCGCGCCACTTGGTGGAGCAACCCATGGGCTTGGTGAGTTCGAGTTCGACCGGCTTACCGGCGAGGATGGCGTCGACGGCGTTCTGGCAGTCCTTGGACTTCACGGTGCTGTCGTCGTAGAAGCGGGAGTCGTCGAAACGGCCCTGGTAGCGGAGCTTGAGGTTCTTATCGAAGACGAAGACGTGCGGGGTAGCGAGGCATCCGTAGGCGCGGGCCACGGTCTGGGTGTCGCCGTCGTAAAGGTAGTCGAAGGTCCACTTGTTCTTCTCAGCGTAGGGCTTCATCTCGGCGTAGGAGTCGCCGAACTCACCGTAACCGAGCTCATCCTTACTGAGGCCGTCCGGGTGGTTGGGGTTGATCGCGACGAGCTTCACGCCCTTGCCCTTGTATTCTTCGTAGAACTTCTGGAGGCGGCGCTCGATGCTGTGCGAGGTCGGGCAGTGGTTGGAGGTGAAGAGCACGACGAGGGCTTCGCCACCGGTGTATTCGGCGAGCTTGTGCTTCTTGCCGTCGGTACCGAGCAGCTCGAAGTCAGGAGCGGTATCGCCAGGCTTGAGCGTACGGATATCCGGCGGGTGACCGTTGACCAGACCGGGGGCATCGGCGGCGCGGACGCCGACAACGGCGGCCAGGACGGCGAGGAGGGACATTAGGCTCTTCATGGGGTGTAAGGGGTTACGGATTAGAGTCCCTAAATCCCGAGGTGTTCCAATCCGAAAATCGTCAGAACGCCCGGAAGTCCCGCCCTAGGTCCTCGGCTGAGCCGTCCTCGCAATCTACCAACGCCAATCGCCCCGCCCTGACAGCGAAGATAGCCAGCTGACGATAGCGACGCCCGAACTCCACCGCCCCGGGTAGACCGATGGGCACGCCCCAGCCGGGCTCAAGATGCACCCCGTCGGCCGAACCGCCGGTGATCCGATGCGGGCGATACCCCGCCGCCCGAAGTTCGGCCTCTAAGGCCGTGTCAGCCTCGAGATTACGTTCGGGGGCCTTCGGCAACCCATCAGGATCATAGGCCGTGATGATCGCGAAATCCGCCGGCCAATCCGCCGGCAGGGGCGCAAACCGGAAGACCGCCTGACTAAACTGTGCGCGTTGCTCGGGGGTCATCAAAATGGGCTTTGCCTCCAATCCCATTTGGCGGTGTGTTTGTCGTTATGCAACCCCTGCTACTAGCTCTGCTCATCGCGGTCTCCCTCGGTGCTTACGCTGCGCCTCGTCCGAACATCGTCGTCATCCTGGCCGACGACCTCGGCTACGGCGACCTGGGCTGCTATGGCCACCCGACGATCAAGACGCCGCATCTCGACAAGATGGCGGCCGAAGGCCTGCGCTTCACCCAGTTCTATTCCGCCGCCGAGGTCTGCACCCCGAGTCGCGCCGCCCTCTTGACGGGTCGTTACCCGATCCGCTCCGGCATGGCCCACAACCAGTTCCGCGTCCTGCGCGCGATTTCCACCGGCGGCCTGCCCGCTTCCGAAGTCACACTGGCGCAGACGCTCAAGGACGCTGGCTACGCGACGGGCATCATCGGTAAGTGGCACCTCGGCGTCTGGGCCAATAACCAGCCGCAGCACCACCCGCTCGCCCACGGGTTCGATTTTCACTTCGGACTGATGCATTCGAACGACATGAACCCGTCCGATAAGCCGAAGCCACCGCGCGCCAACGCGCTCGTCGCCCAGGATCCGGAATGGTGGAACGCCGCCCTCTACCGCGGCCGCGAGCTCCTCGAACCCCGCACCGACCAGACCCAATTGTCGAAGCGTTACGCTGAAGAGGCCACGAAGTTCATCGGCACAAACAAGGACAAGCCGTTCTTCCTTTATATTCCGCACACTTTCCCGCACACGCCGCTCTTCGCGTCGGAACGCTTCAAGGGCAAGAGCTCGCGCGGCATCTACGGTGACGTGCTCGCCGAACTCGACTGGAACGTCGGCGAGGTGCTCAAGGCCCTCAAGGCCAACGGCGTCGCCGACAACACCCTCGTCTTCTTTACCAGCGACAACGGCCCGTGGACGCTCATGGGCACCGAGACCGGGGGCAGCGCTGGCCTGCTCAAGGACGGCAAGGGCAGCACCTGGGAAGGCGGCATGCGCGTACCCGGTATCGCCTGGTGGCCCGGCAAGATCAAGCCGGGCGTGACCGACAACGTCGGCACGATGCTGGATCTCTATCCGACCGCCGCGAAACTTGCCGGCGCTAAAATACCGAATGACCGACCGATGGACGGCGCCGACCTTTCGTCGCTCCTGCTCGAAGAACGCGCCGTCGACCGCGGGCTCTTCTGTTACTACCGTGGCGAGAAGCTCTTCGCCGCCCGCCTCGGCGACTGGAAGATCCACTTCATCACCCAAGGCTCCTACGGAGACCCCAAACCCGTCGAGCACGCCAAGCCGCTCCTCTTCAACCTCGCCGTCGACCCCTCCGAAGCCCACGAGATCTCCGCCGACCATCCGGACGTCGTCGCCCGCCTTGCCGCGGCCGTCGAGCAGCACCGCGCGACCGTCGTCCCGGTCCGCAGCCAGCTGATTGACGTCGTCGCGAAGTAAGGCCTGACCTCAGCCGCCGAAGTCCACGCTGAAGCGCCAGCGCGGGTCGTCCCAATAATGCGAACGGCCGTCCTGAAGCCGTAACGGAGAGAAAGTGCGGACTGACAGCGTGCGTCCGTCGGGCTCGAAGGTCAGCAGACGCAGCCAGCCATCGCCGCCGTTACCGCGGTGATCGGAACCGCCGCCGAGGCCCTGCGCGTTGAAAAGCATCTGGTGGACCGCCTTGCCAGCGTCGTTGTCATCCTGCCGATACCCGACGTGGGCACCCATCTCGTGTCCGTTGAGCACCAGGCGCAGGTTGGGCGTCTTGCGGACGAGGGTGTTCCAGAGGTCTTCGCCGTCATGGGTGTCGCCGGCCAGGCCGGTCTTATACCAATGAGGATTACCGGGGCGCTTGCGGTTGCCGTCCTGTCCGTCGCGCTGATTGCTGGGTAGCAGGTAATCATGGATGAGCAGGATGCCGAGGTGGTCGCGGAAACGAGGACGGGCAAAGAGCTCGCGCGCCCACTCGACGGCGAAGCGCCGCGGACCCCACTCCAGTGAGACGATCAGCAAATTACGTCCGCCAGGTACCTTGACGACGTAGGCCGCGTTCTCGAGCGTGACCTTACCGTCGCGGGTGGCCGGGCCTTCCAGAAAGATACCGCCGCCCTGGCCGTCGCACGTGAGCGGATTATGCGTCAGCGGGAAATGGTCGTTGAACTGCGTCGTACGGTCTTCGGCGTTACGCACCCCATAATCGTGGTTACCCGTCGCGAAGACCGTCGGAACCACGCCATCGAAGACCCGCAAGGCGCGCTTGACCGAGGCCCACTGCGACTCCGAATTCTGGTCGCCGTAACCTCCGCCTCCGCCGACAGCGATGTTGTTCTGCTCCACGAAATCGCCCTCGTGCATGACCAAGCCGATGTTCCAAGCCTGGCGATGCTCCTTCACCCATTTCGTCATCAACTCGAAGTGTGCCTGGTTCTTGGCATACTTCGCGTAGTTCTGCGTATCGGGGAAGACCGCGATCGTCCAACCGGCGCCCGGACCTCGCGCGGGATCGACAAGCTTGGGCGCTTCGGCTCCGCGGGCCGACGCGGCGAAGAACGGAGAGGCCAAAAGGCCTTTGATCAGGTTGCGACGGGAGAACGATGCGGGGGTGCGCATGGGGGCACTATGGCCTCATCCGACTCCGTTTCAACCCAGCGAATCGGCTTTCCCTCCCACCCCCTTTCGGCCAAAGTCCATCGCACGGGCCTATAGCTCAACGGTTAGAGCACGGAACTCATAATTCCTTGGTTCTGGGTTCAAATCCCGGTGGGCCCACCAACTTTCAACCAGCCGACTTAATCGACTCCCAGAAGGGGAAGTAACCACGGGTCGCATGCGGAAAATGACGCGAGTCCCAGGCCCGACGGCGCCAGGTGAAAGTGATGCCGGCCTGGGCGAGAGCAGACTCGATGGCCCGGGCTTCGGCCAACCAAGGACCGACGAACGGACGATAAGCGACGACCCGCTTGAGCTGATGCTTCTGGGCCCAGTCCACGATCGCTACGGAAAGATCATCCGCGGGCTCAGCGGAGACATCTGCCCCGAAGTGAGCAGCTGCCCTGGATGTGCCATCGCTCAAGGCGGCCTGCGTCAAGGTAGCGACGGCCTCCGACCATCCTGCCTTCTTAACTATGGGCTTAGGCCACGAGGCGTTGATGGTCTGAATCTTCAAGCCGGCAAGTTCACCCTGCTCGACTGCAAGGTCTTCAGGATGCACCCACAGGCCGAGTCGTTCGTAAGTCTTGAGCGAAGCCAACTGCGCCGGGTCTTCGGTCCACGCTACCACCTTGGGTAAAGGCTCCTCTTTGATGGCAAACGGAGCGGAGGCCAGCTGACTGGCCTGCGGCGCATGATCCCCGTCGGTGTAATGTGCGATGTTATCGGCCTTGGCGACGTAGGTCTTACCCGGCGTCTGTAACCCGGCGACCCAGCGCCAGGAGAGCGTATTACTGGCGACATCCCCGTCGAGCAGGTGTTCGTAAAAGAACGCGGCACCGAGCTCCCACGGCAGCTTCAGCGTGAAGATCCAGATGGAGGCGAACCACATCCGGGCGTGGTTATGCAGGTAGCCGGTCGCCACGAGTTCCTTGGTCCAGTCATCAAAGCCCGCGATACCGGTGCGGCCAGCGAGCGCGGCTTCCAGCGTCGACCTTTGACCGGCACTCAACGCATCGCGAAGGCGAGCCACGGCTTCCACCCAGCGGGACCATGCTTCGGGACGTTGCTCGAGCCAGCCCTTCCAATAGGTGCGCCAGTAGACCTCCTGCACGAACTTCTCGACGGTCTCGAAAGGCCAACGGGCTCGGGCAGCATCGACGATTTCTTGCTCCAGGAGCAGACGTTTCTGCACCCACGGAGAAAGTCGCGAGATATTGGGGTGTCCCGGCCGGACAAAATTGCGGTCCGTCGCATAGCGTCCCGCGATGGGTAGAAACTCCTGCAGGCGAGCCAAGGCAGCGGCCCGGGTCGGAATGAAAGCCAGCGGCACGGACATGCCGTGACCTAAACGAAAGCCCCTGACTCCGCAAACGGACTGATTACATAGCCTGTGGCGATGTGCTTAGACGGGCAAAGGACTTGGCAGCCCTTGTGGCGTCCACCAGGCTGACCCCATGCGCCCCCTGCTCCCCGCCCTGCTCTGCCTAGCCGCCTTGATCGCAGCCGAGGAGAAGCCGAACCTGCCCTTGGTCGACCTCTCGGGCCAGAAGGAACGCCAGGTGGTCGTGGCCGCGGGCACGCCGACGCTTTACCAAGGCCACCCGACGACGTTGCTGATGCCGAACAGCCAGACGATCTTCTCGGTCTGGTGCATCAATCACGGTGGCGCCGCCGGCCCGATGGCCCGCAGCGATGATGGCGGCAAATCCTGGACGCGCCTTGATGCCACCCTGCCGAAGGGATTCTCGACCCACCAGAACTGCCCGAGCATTTACCGCATCGTCGATCCAGCCGGCAAAGCCCGTCTCTGGGTCTTCTCGGCCGCCCTCGGCAAACGCGGCGGCCCGGGGATGCCGAGCATCATGAGTGAGGACGATGGCCAGACATGGAAAGAAATGCCGCCGCTCAACTTCCCCTGCGTGATGACGTTCAGCAGCGTGGTCCGACTTAAGGATGGCCGCACCCTCGGCCTCTATCACCGCGGTCCGGGCGGCGCCGACAAGGCCCCGCTGGTCACATTGCAGACGATCACCTCCGACGGTGGCTTCACCTGGTCCGAACCCCGCATCGTCGCCGAGGTCTCCGGCAAGAACCCCTGCGAGCCCTTCGTCTTTCGTTCTCCCGACGGCAAGGAGCTCGCCTGCCTCCTCCGCGAGAATACCCACAAGGGCCGTAGCCTGATGATGTTCAGCCAAGATGAAGGCGCGACGTGGTCGACCCCGGTCGATACGAGCACGGGCCTCACGGGCGATCGCCATAACGGCGTCTTCACGTCCGACGGCCGCATGGTCATCTGCTTCCGCGACCAAGCCCTCAACAGCCCCACCAAAGGACACTTCGTCGCCTGGGTCGGCACGTACGATGACCTTAAATCCGGACGCCCTGGCCAAACGCGCGTCAAGCTGCTCCATCATTACGGCAAGCGCGCCGGGGATTGCGGTTATCCAGGCGTCGAGCTCCTCGCCGACGGCACGATCGTGGCCACGACGTACGTCCAATACGCCGCAGGCCCTGAACAGAACTCCGTCGTCAGCGTCCGCTTCAAGCTGAGCGAGACCGACGCCCTGCTGAAGCGTTAACGCGCGACGGGCTCCTGCGCGGTCAAGGTGCGCTGGTCCGGACGATCGACGCCGATCTTCACGGTATATTTGCCGGGCCCGAAGACCGGCGCGGCGAAAGCTTTACCGCCTTCCAGACGACGAACGTAGAGCGTCTCACCGGTCTGCTCGGCGACGACCTGCACGACCGCCGGGCCGGCGGGGAGATCGACCGACGGTAGGAAACCAGTCGGCTTACGGCCATCATTATCAGCGAGAGCGAAAGTCTGCGGCCAACCGGGAAACTGTTGGCTATCGCCCTTGCGTGAGTCGCTGAAGCGCGGCCAGCATTCGAAAGTGACCTTATCCTGCTTCAGGTCGAAACGAGCGACACCGTAACCATCCGCACGCTGGCGCTCGTCCTGGACATCCCCAGGATTGGCGTAGGCGATGACCGACATCCGATTGCCAAGCCCATCAAGGAAATCGCCGGTCCAGGGCAAGGGACTTCCGACCACGGCATTAGGGCCGGCTTTCTCATCCCTCGGGTGCCACCAGCGGCCGTAGATGGTGTTCACGAGGGCGGGACTGGTCAGCGAGTAAGGGCCGTCGCCGAAGGCCTCGATACCATGCTTGACCGTCACGGCCAGATGTTGGTCACCGCAAAGGTGGACGGCCTGCACGCGACGTAGGGCGCGCAGGGCCTCATCGCGGCCCTTCTGCGGCCAGCCGTTGCAATCGAGGTCCGCCAACAGACGGCTATCCTTACCGCCGTGCATGTGGACCGCCCCACAGAAAGCCGAAGCGGACAGGACGGCCTTGTGACGGACGCCCACCCAGTCCTCGGACCACGCGGCGAGGAACTTGAGCTGGCGTTCGCCGAGAAGCTGCAGGCCGGGCAAATCGATGCTCTTCGGATCATACTTCTCGTCGGTGATGTGATCGGGGCGCGGTCCTTGCTGCGGAATCTTACCGAAGGGGCCTGACTTGAACTTGCGGTCCTCGAGGATGGCGAAATCCATGCCGCCGACCTTAAGGCGGGTGTAATACGTCGTGATACCGCGTTGGACCGGAGTCGGATCAAACGCGTCCGGCAGATGCCACGACTGCTGGCGCTGCACCATGTTCACATAGGCCACTGGGTAGAAGTAGCCGCCGTCGGCATTGTCCTTCCGCTCGGATAGCTTGCCGCCTTCACCCCAGAGGTTCGGGTGGCCGACATCGTGGTCGTCGGGAATGCAGATCGTCGGGCGATCCTTCATCACGTCGCGGAACTGCAGGCCAAACTCGATCCAACCTGCGGTGTGCTCGGTGTGGCGATAGGTCTGGTCACCGGCGAAGAATAAGAGGTCCGGATTCTGATGGATCAGGTTATCGAGGATCTCTGGCCGGGCCCCTGTCGTGCGGCTCGAATTGCAAGACATGTTGGCGATGACGATGGCGTCCTTGTCCATCGGATCTCGACGCACGAGGCCTTCGAAGACCGCCTTCTCACCGTGACGAACGCGATAGGCCACGTCCTTGGAACCATCCCAGCCTTCGACCCGGAAGTGCGCGCTCCAACCAGGGAAGACCACCTCGGTCTTGGCCGACTCGATCCATTGGCCATCGCGCTTGAATTCCAGTCGCGCTTGCTTGGATTCCTCAGGGTAGAGAGGATAGAGCTGAGCGGAAAGCTTCAGGACACCTGCTTGCTGGGTATAAAGGGCGAACGCGATGACCTGATCACGCTCGACCAGCATCGTCGGCGCGCCCGGACTGGCGGCGGCCTTCTTCTTGCTTTTGGCCGCGGGACGTGGCTCCCACCAGGCACCGACCGCCAGCGAATCGAGACCAGGAAACTCCTCTCCGAAAGGCTTGACCGTATGGGCCGGTGGAACCGGTGCGCCTAAAAGGATCGAAGCGGCAAATAACAGCAGGAATCTCATGTGGTTCTGTTAATACCCCGTTTCGCTGAAAAAGTTGCCCTGCACGAGCCCTTTCGGCTTAATCCGAGCTATGAAGACCGACGAGGAACTGCGCCAACGCCTCAATCCCTGGGATTGGCTCGTACTCGTGGTCGCGGTCGTCTCGCTGTTGCTTGTCCTCCTTGAGACCTTCCTGCACGTACCGCCGGCGATGCTGTCGGTCCTACGCACCGTCGACACCCTGTCCTGCGTCATCTTCCTCGCCGACGTCATCGTGCGCTGGCGGCGCGAGAAGTATGCGGCCAGCTACTGGCGCTGGGCGTGGTTAGACGTGCTCGCCAGCATCCCCTTCGAGCCGGCCTTCCGCTCCCTGCAGGCGATCCGCATCTACCGTTTCATCCGGCTCATCCGTATCCTGAAGAAACTCAGCACCCTCACGCACGGCACCTCGCTGAACGAAAAGCTGCTCGCCCTGCCCGGCGTGGCCCTGGTGATGGTCCTCTTTAGCACGATGCTGATCGTCGAAGTGGAACGTAGCGCCCCGAACGCGACCATCAAGACCGGCGGCGATGCGCTCTGGTGGGCCCTCACGACCGTCACCACGGTCGGGTACGGCGACACCTTCCCGGTCACGGGAGAAGGCCGTCTGATCGCCTCGGTGCTCATGCTGGTGGGCATCGCCCTCTTCGGTTCGATGTCCGCCATCGTGACCTCCAAGCTCATCCTCCCCAAGGAAACCAAGGATCACGAGGAGCTCCGTAAGGAACTCCGGGAGCTGCATGCGGAAATCCGGGAACTCCGCCGACGACTGCCTGACAAACCGAATGACCCCCATGCGTAAGACCCTGCTCGCCCTTTTCCTGCTCGCCGCCGTCGGCTTCGGCGCCTGGCGTGCCTTCGCCCCCACCCCTCCTTCGAAGAACCCGATGGAGCGCATGAAGACCGCCAGCCCAATCGAGACCGTCCGCGTCGCCAAGCCCGTCGCCCCCGCGCCCGTCGTCCGCTCCGCCCCCGTGGCCCCCAGCCAGATGACCGCCCAGCGGGCCAAGATGGAAGAACGCTTCTCTGACCTGAAGGAAGAAGGGCGACGTGTCCGCGAGACCCTGCTCGCGAGTGATCCGAAGGCCGCTCAAGCCTACAACGAAGTGGTCAGACGTCCGGAATATCGAGCCCTCCTTGACCGACGTCACCAGATCGAAGCCGCTTGGGCCGCCGCCCCGGAGAAAGATCGCGATGGCATGCTCAACGAGATGAACAGCCTCCGCCAGCAAGGCCTCACCCTGATCCTCGGAGAGATCCAGCGACTCCAAAGCCTGCCGGCCGCGCCGGTGGCCAACGGAGCGACGACATCGGCGCCTGCCTCGGCCCCAGCCGCTCCGGCCGCCCCGCTGGTCTTTCAGTAAAGGGTCTTAGGACCCCCAGCTAAAACGCTCAGGCACCCAGGCGTATTGATCGCCCTTGGGCACGACGGTCCCGATGCCGGGCCACGGCAGATGGAAGCCGAAAGCACGGCTCTTCTCCTTGGCCATCCGTTCGAAGAGCTTCTTCCGCGTCTTCACCGCAGTCTCGGGATCATGATCCATGGCGACAGTCCAGCCGACGTTGTCGAACATGAGCACGTGGTGGTGGACGACGTCGCTGATGTGCACAAGTGATTCCCCTTCGGAGCGAATCTCGAAACAGGCGTGGCCATCCGTGTGTCCGGGGGCCGCGATGACGGTGACGGCATCGTGGAAGAGCTTCTGCCCGTCCTTGGCGATGACGAGCTGGTCCTTGAGGATATCGAAGTTGCGGCAAATGGTCTTCACCATGTTCGGCAACGGCTTCTTATCGCGCTTGGACTTAGAGAAGTCGGGATTCGGACCGCGCCAGAAATCATACTCCTCCTTGAGGAGGTAGATTTTAGCATTCGGGAAGGCCGGCTTGCCGTTGTCGACGAAGCCGTCGAGGTGATCGGAGTGCGAGTGGCTGAGGAAGCCCGTCGTGACTTGCTCGGGCTTGATGCCGAGCTGACGCAGACCCTCGGCGAGCCAGCCGAAGTTCGGATTGGGATGACGCTCGCCGAAGCCAGCGTCGATCAGCGCGACCTCGTCGCCGATCTTCAGCCCCATGATATTCACGTAGAGCGGGAGCGCATCGAGGCGCTCGCGGTTAAATTCCAGGGCGGCCTTCATGGTCGGGCGGTCGGACTCCGGCCACATGAGCTCGAGGCCTTGCTTGAAGAGCATGTGGCCGTCGCTGATCGAGAAGGCCTCGATCTTGCCGATGTTGAACTTGTAGACGTAAGGATTCGGCGGGCGCTTGCCGGTCGCCTTAGGCGCATCGGCCGCGGTGAGGCGGGAAGCGGTGGCGAGGCCGGCTAACGCGAACGCGGCGGCACCGAGGAATTCACGACGCGAGGAAGGCTGGATTTCGGAGGCCATAGGGGGTCGGCAAAATCTACCCCATCGCCCCGCCCCCTCCAGCCCAAAGGTAAGGTGAACACTCAGGGCTCGCCCATGACGATACAGATTGAAACCCATCCCGCTCGTCGTTGTCTATATCATATACCCGATGCTAAGGCGACCGTCCGCCCCGGCAGTCTCTAAGTCTGGCCAACACCCCTACCGATCTTTCCGACCATAGCCAAAAGACCCGATGCATCGCCCCTTGCAAGTCGCCCTCTTTCTCAGCCTGAACGCCGTAGTGACCGTCCAAGCTGAGGACATCCAGTTCAACCGGGACATCCGCCCGATTCTTTCCGAAAACTGCTTCAGTTGCCACGGCTCCGACGAGAAAGCCCGTAAGGCCAAGCTCCGCCTCGACCTCCCCGAAGAGGCCACGCGCGAACACAAAGGCGGCACCCCGATCGTCCCCGGAGATCTGGCCAAGAGCGTCGTCTGGGAACGTATCCTTTCGACCGATGAAGACGACGTGATGCCCCCGCCAAAATCCCATCTGAAGCTCACGGCGACCGACAAGGCGAAGGTCAAGGCCTGGATCGAGCAAGGTGCCAAGTATGAAGAGCACTGGGCCTTCGTCGCCCCGAAGCGCCCCGCCTTGCCGTCCGGAAACAAACTTCCCGCGATTGATTACTGGGTTACCCAGAAATTAGCCGAAGCGTCTTTGCAGCCTTCTGCTGAAGCCGACCGCTACACGCTCATTCGCCGCGTCTCACTGGACCTGACGGGCCTGCCCCCGACCGCCGCTGAAGTCGAGGCCTTCGTTAAGGACAATAAGCCTGACGCCTACGGCCGACTCGTCGACCGCCTCCTAGCCAGTCCCCACTTCGGCGAACGCATGGCCCTCGATTGGCTGGATGCCGCCCGTTACTCCGACACCAACGGCTTCTCCATCGACGGCGGGCGTCACCTCTGGCTCTGGCGCGACTGGGTCATCCAAGCCTTCAACGACAACAAGCCCTACGACCGCTTCATCGCGGAGCAGATCGCCGGCGACCTCATGCCGGACACCGATGACGGCAAGCTCATCGCCACCGGCTTCCAGCGCAACAACATGAACACCCACGAGGGCGGCACGATTGCCGCCGAGAACCTCGTCAACTACAACGCCGACCGCGTGAAGACCCTCGGTGAATCCATCCTCGGCCTGACCCTCGCTTGCGCGCAGTGCCATGACCATAAGTTCGATCCGATCAGCCAGAAGGACTACTTCCGGATGTTCGCCTTCTTCAATACCCTCGACGACCGCGCGACCGACGGCAACGCCGGCGTGAACTCGCTCCCCTCCGCCCTACGTAAGACCGTCCTCAAGACGGATGAGCTCCCCGCCCTGCTCGAACGTATCACCGCCCTCAATCGACGGCTGCAGGTACCAGATTCCCAGGTGCTCGCCCAGTGGGAGCGCACGCAACAGCAACGGGAAGCCGACCGGAAACGCGGCCTCAAACTCATCCCCGTCAAACTGCTTAAGATCTCCACGCCCAACAGCGGCGGCGGCTTCACCGTCGAAGGGAACAAGTTCAAAGGCATCACCAAGACCGCCTTCGATATCCTCGGCGAAACCCCGCCAGCCGCAGAGCCCATCGCCGGACTGCGCCTCGTCTTCCCCGATACGCTGGCCGCCCCGAAGCCGACCAAGGCCGCCAAGGCCGCGAAAGCCACCAAGGTGGCACCGGTCGCACCTAAACCCATGGATGAATTCGCCGGACGTTTCGTGCTCACCGCCGTCGACGTCACCGCCGATAAGATCGCCAGCGACCAGGTGAACATCCATCGCCTCCAGAAGTTCAGCCGTATCACCGCCGATGCTTGGACCGAGGACTATCCGGCGAAGGACGTGCGCGCCTTCAACGTGCTCAACCAAGGATGGTCGCCTCCCGCGGCCACCGGCAGTCACCACCTCACGGTGACGTTCACCACGCCCATCAACGCGCAAGACCAGCCCTACCTCACCACGCAGATCTATTTCGGAAATAGAATAGGCGGCGCTCCCAGCGAGGGCGAACTCTTCGCCTTCACCGGCCACGACGACGGCACCGACCTGCCGGAGTTCGTCCTACGCATCCTCGCGACCAAGCCGACGGAACGCACCGCCGAGCAGCAGCAGGCCCTCTGGGCCTATTGCGCCAAACATTCCGACGAGATGAAAGCCGTCCGCACCGACTTGGCCAATGCCCAGGAGCGAACCAAGACCCTCACCGAACCCCAGTCGACGATGGTGATGAATTTGTCGGCCAAACCGCGGGAGACCTTTATCCTTAACCGCGGCGACTACTCCCAGCCCACGATAAAAGTCGAAGCCGGTACCCCCGACAAGCTCCCCGCCCTGCCCGCAGGAGCGCCCGCCAATCGTCTCGGGCTCGCGCAGTGGCTCGTCATGAAGGAGAATCCGTTGACCGCCCGCGTGGCCGTCAACCGCGTATGGAAACTCCTCTTCGGAGACGGCCTCGTGACGACCGCGGCGGACTTCGGCTTCCAAGGCCAGTGGCCCAGCCACCCCGAGCTGCTCGATACCCTCACGGTCGACTTCGTCGAATCAGGATGGAATCTCAAGGGACTCATCCGGCAGATCGTGACTTCATCGACCTATCGCCAGACATCGCGCACGAACGCCGTGCTCTTGGAAAAAGACCCCGCCAACCACCTCCTCTCCCGCGGCCCGCGCTTCCGACTGCAGGCTGAACTCATTCGCGACCAGGCCCTGCAGGCCGGCGGCCTACTCGTCCCCCAGCTCGGTGGACCGAGCGTAAACCCTTACTCGCCCTTCGACCTGTGGCGCGAAGTCAGCCACTACGGCAGCTCCCCGGCGACCTCCCAGGTCTTCGTGCAGGATCACGGCGAGAAACTCTACCGCCGCTCGATGTATACTTATTGGAAACGAACGGCCCCGCCGGCCAACATGGTCACGTTCGATGCCCCCAACCGAGAGGTCTGCACCATCGGCCGTAGCAACACCACGACTCCACTGCAGGCACTCGTCACCTTGAACGACGTCCAGTTCGTCGAGGCCGCCCGCGGTTTCGCCCAACGCATCATCCATCACGGCGCCGATGACGCTGCCCGCATCCGCTGGGCCTTCCTGGAGTGCGTCTCCCGTCCGCCGTCGGACAAGGAGCAGGCGCTCGTCGTCAAGACTCTCGCCCGCGAACGGAGCCGCTATGCGGCGGACAACGAGCGGGCCCTGAAAGTCCTCAGCCCCGGGGAATCCAAGCGTGATATCTCCATCCCGGCGGCGGAGCACGCCGCTTGGATGCAAGTGGCCACCCTCATCCTCAACCTCAGCGAAACCGTGACCCGCAACTAAAGCCATGAATCCTCAACACGAGTTTCAGAATCATCTCACCCGCCGCACTTTCATCGGGCAATCCGCCCGCGGGGTCGGCGGACTGGCTCTCGGCTCGATGCTCTTCCCCGAGCTCCTCGCCGCTGGCTCGAAGACCCGCGAAGGTGGACTGGCGGGCCTTCCGCACTTCGCCCCCAAGGCCAAACGGGTCCTCTGCCTCTTCCAGTCCGGCGGCTTGTCCCACGTCGACCTGTTCGACGACAAGCCCGCCTTGCACGAGTTTGCGGGTAAAGACCTCCCTCCTTCGATCAAAGGCACCCAGCGCCTCACGGGGATGACTTCCGGACAAAAAGACTACCCTGTCCGGCCCCCGCTCAAGGAAGGCAAAGCCTGCGGCAAACATGGTACCTGGATCAGTAACCTCCTCCCGCACATTCAGACCATCGCGGATGATATCTGTATCATCAAGACCCTGAACACCGAGGCGATTAACCATGACCCGGCGATCACGTTCCTGAATACCGGCAACCAGCAGCCCGGCTATGCTAGCATGGGCGCCTGGGCGAGCTATGGGCTCGGCACTGAGAACGCCAACTTGCCTGCGTTCATCGCCATGGTCTCCCAAGGGACTGGCAAGAACCCGGGACAGCCGGTCTTCTCCCGTCTCTGGGGCAGCGGCTTCCTCCCCTCCAATCACCAAGGGGTCGGCCTGCGCCCGGGCGCCAATCCGGTGCTCTACCTTCAGAACCCTCCGACGGTCGATGGCGCCCAGCGTCGGGAGCTGTTGGACGACCTGGCGACGCTCAACGAAGAACGCGCTCGCGAGCTAGGTGACCCGGAGACCATCACGCGCATCAAAGCCTACGAGATGGCCTTCCGCATGCAGACCTCAGTCCCTGAGCTGGCGGACATCTCCCAAGAATCCAAAGCCACCCTGGACTCTTACGGGCCCGAAGTAACCCGCCCTGGCTCCTACGCCGCCAACTGCCTGCTCGCGCGTCGACTGCTCGAACGTGATGTCCGCTTCGTCCAGTTGTTCCACCGCGGCTGGGATCAACACGTCGCCCTGTCCCGTCAGCTTCCCAACCAGTGTCACGACATCGACCAACCCACCGCCGCCCTGATCAAAGACCTTAAGGCCCGCGGATTACTGGAAGACACGCTGGTCATCTTCGCCACCGAGTTCGGACGCACCGCCTTCACCCAAGGCGGCTTCGGCAACCCGGCCAGCGGACGCGACCACCACGGCCGTTGCTTCTCGGTCTTCCTCGCCGGCGGCGGCATCAAGCCCGGCTTCGAATTCGGGGTGACCGATGACTTCGCCTACAACATCGCCAAGGATGGCGTGCATCTCCGCGACCTCCATGCGACGATCCTCCATTGCATGGGCATCAATCACGAACGCTTCACCTTCAAGTTCCGCGGACTCAACGTGAAGCTCACCGGCGTCGAAGAAGCCCACGTCGTCAAAGGCGTGCTGACCTGAGCGGCGCAACGGTGCGGACACGAAGAAGGCGGCTTGGCGGCCGCCTTCTTTTTACCGTCAAAGACAACCTTAGCGGGTGATCGTGACGGACGCAGGCAGCGGCAGGTTATCCGCGGCGACATAGGGGTACCCTGGGCGAACCAGACTAGTCACCGTGAAGGTGTAGGTCGACGGATTCGTCATGCGCTGCTTGCGCATCTGGATGGTGACATAGCCATTCGCATCGGTCTTGGCGGCGGCCTTACCAGATACCGAACCAGTGACAGTGACATAAACAGCGATCCAGCGCAGGGGCTGACCGTATTGGTTGACGGCACGAATGCGAGCCGTGGCGGCGACCTCGACGTTAGTCATGCGGACCCACGAGCCGGTCATTGAAGCTACGTGCACCGAGTTGGGCAAAGCGCTGCCGCTGACCGTGATTACCTTGGTCGCGGCAGCGGAGGAATTGCCCTGATTATCCGTGACGACAAGCGTGGCCGTATAGACCCCGGGAGCCGCATACGTGTGGGACGGATTTCGCAGGGTCGAGGTGTTGTCGCCTGCGGATGCTGGATCTCCGAAATTCCAACTATATCCAACGACCACTCCATCAGGATCGGAGGAGGTTCCACCATCAAAGGCCACGGCGGCCGGGAAGATGCCGCCCGTGCGGTCAGAAGTGATGACGGCGACTGGCTTCTGGACGAAATCCAGCCATGAGGCCGTGAAGCTGTAATAGCCGATAGAGCCATAGTTTGTGTAACCCTCCGTGAAGCCGTCGCCATTCCCGATACCGCGAAAGACGAGATAGTAAACACCCCCGGCTGGTGCGAAGAAGGTGATGGGAGCCGGGGCCATGTTACCTGCCGTCCCCGCACCGTTGAAGGTACCCAAGACGACGCCGGTAGAACTCACCACACTGATCTCAAGGCGCAGATTAGGAGCGACCAGGGACACCTTCGGGGTGATGACGATATTGCCGCGTCCAGCGGTGATCTTGAAGACATCCAAATCAGAGGCGGAACTGATGATGCCACCACCCGTCACGGAGAGGCCAGGCACAACGGTGGCGTTCGCCTCCGTGTCCCCATGGTCGTCAGCGATGGGCGGAATGCCCGAGTTGGTATTGGCGATGGCGACAAGATTGTCCTGCGTGCTGGAGGCGTCTTGGTATTCGCCCTTGGCCCATTGATTCACCGGGCGGAGGCCATTACCCATGATCGGGGACCAGGAGAGCGCGCCGGTGCCATGGCCGCCGAAATACTCTCCGTCGCCGGGATTCTGGCCCTGGTGGACCAGGCTCACGGTATGTCCGACCTCATGGGAAGTGACACCGGCGATGAGCGCGGCACTCCAGCCTGCTTCGGCGAAGGTGTAGCAAGGGGTGTCGATGGAGTCGTCAAAGGAATTAAGGTAAGCGACGCCGGCGGCGGAAATATCGAAAGCCTTCGGCCCGATGAGGACCCGGATTCCGTACGCGAGATCGCCCCCGCTCGTCTTGCGCAGGCCTTCGACGCCGGGATCCTCGGTCGTGACGTCGACATCCCAAGGCGCGAAGTGCTCGGCGATGCGACGGAAAGACTCCTGGATGATGGCTTTCTCGGCGTCGTTGAAATCAGGGCTGGCGTCGCTGCTGAAAGGAGGGGTGGTCAGCGTGGCGCTACGACCGGAGTTCCACGGAGTGCCGGTGGTCACATGCCCGTCGAAATCGAGGTAGATCTTTCGCGTCGCGGTCGGGCGACTATGAAGCTTGAAGGTATCAGCGAGCGGATAAGATGGCGTCGAGGTGATGGGAGTGGTGTCCGGCCCCACCTGGATCTGCATGGAACAGGCGTAGAGGGGTTTACCCTTGGCGTCGAAATGAAGGTCGTGGTCGTGACCGCAAGCGGAACGGAAGGCCACCGCGGTCTCAGGGGTCATGGCGTCGCGCTGTATGGCGGCTTCGATCTCCGCCTTGGAGACCGTGGATGCCCGCCGCCATTGACCAGAGGTTTCGGCAGGCTTAGGGTTCTTAGAGGTCTCATCCGTGGCCAGAGGTTTGGTGCTCCCCGCCATCGGAGCGGAAGGGGCTGCCGTCGGAGACGTTGCGCGCGATGCATCCGCCAGTAAGGCGGAGACTCCGCTGAGCGAGACGGCAGGGGCGGCGACGGGCGCGGCGGGCGCGGCGGGCGCGAGTGACACGGGCGCAGGGGGTGGGGCGGCCGGGGCAACCTGGACGGCGACGTCGACCGGAGCGAACTCGACGTATTCCCCGCTGCGGGAGAGGTAAGATACGCCGGCGATCAGCGTAAGGAACAACAGGCTGAACAAGACGATTAGGCGACGGGGACGCATAGGGATAAATCTATGACGACTCGGACCGAAGTCGAGGGGTTATTCGTTGCAAAACGCCAAGTTAAAGCCCTTTTATCTGCATGCTCCATTGGCTTAAAACGCTTCTTGTTAAATCGGCGGTTATCGCAGCCCCGCTCCTGGCCGGCGCCGAAACCGCCCCGGTCCGTCCCCCTAACGTGATCGTCATCCTGGTCGATGACATGGGCCAGACCGACCTCTCCTGCTACGGCAGCAAGTTCTACGAGACTCCTCATGTCGACCAGCTCGCCAAGGACGGCGTCCGCTTCGCCAACGGTTATTCGGCCTGCACGGTCTGCTCCCCCACCCGCGCCGCGCTCCTGACCGGCAAGTACCCGGCCCGACTCCACATCACCGACTGGATCGCCGGCCACGACCGCCCGAAGGCCAAGCTCAAGATCCCCGATTGGCAGAAGTTCCTGCCCTTCGAAGAGATCACCCTCGCCGAACAATTCAAATCCGCCGGCTATGCGACCGCCAGCATCGGCAAATGGCACCTGACGCCTGGACTGAAAGACGGCGATGAAGCCTACTATCCGGACAAGCATGGTTTCGACGTGAACATCGGCGGCTACGCCCGCGGTCAGCCGCCCAGCTTCTTCGCCCCCTACAAGATTCCCACGCTGACCGAAGGACCAGCCGGCGAATTCCTCACCGACCGCGAAGCCAACGAGGCGGTGAAGTTCATCGAAACCAATAAAGATAAGCCGTTCTTCATCTATCTCCCGCACTACGCCGTGCATACGCCCATCGCCGGCAAACCCGAAGTCGTCGCCAAATACCAGGCGAAGGCCGCAAAGCAGCCCGAGGTCACGCAGAAGAACGCGACCTACGCCGCCCTCGTCGCCAGCGTCGACGACTCGCTCGGCACGATCCGCGCCGCACTGAAGCGGTTCAAACTGGAGGAGAACACCCTCATCGTGTTCACCTCCGACAATGGCGGCCTACTCGGCGTGACCAATAACGCACCGCTCCGCGTGGGTAAGGGTTCGGCCTACGAAGGAGGAGTCCGGGTCCCCCTCATCATCTGCTGGCCTGGCGTCACCAAGGCCGGCCTGGTCGAAACGACGCCCGCCATCACGATGGACCTTTACCCGACGGTGCTCGACCTCGCCGGCGTGAAACCGCTCCAGTCCCTCGTCGACGGCATCAGCCTCGCCCCGCTCCTGAAGTCGGGCGCCAAGCCCGACCGCGACGCGATCTTCTGGCACTACCCGCACTACCACCCGGGAGGCGCGACGCCCTACAGCGCCATCCGGAGCGGCGACTTCCGCCTGGTACACTTCTACGAAGACGGCCGCGACGAACTGTACGACCTGGCGAACGACGTCGGTGAATCGAAGGACCTCGCGGCGACCGAGCCGGTCCGAGCCAAGGCCCTGCGCACGCGACTCGACGCCTGGCTTAAATCGGTCGACGCCCAATTCCCCACAGCCAACCCGGCCTTCGACCCTGCCGCCGACGCCAACCACGGCAAGAAGAACGCCAAGGCGAAGAAGAAATGAGGGGCTCCCTCTTCGGGCTGCTTTTCGCCTGCCAAGCCTTCGCCGGCGAGCCCTTGCCCGGACTGCCGCCAAACCCGCGAATCCTCTTCCAAGGCGACTCGATCACGGACGGCAACCGCGGACGCGGGGCCGACCTCAACCACGTCCACGGCCACGGTTTCGTCTACCTCCTCGCCGCCCGTGTCGGCGGCGGCGCCCCGGAGCAGAACGCGACCTTCCTCAATCGAGGCGTCTCCGGCAACACGGTGCTCGATCTTTCCAAGCGCTGGCCCAAGGACACGCTCGAACTCAAGCCCGACGTCCTCAGCGTGATGATCGGCGTCAACGACAGCAGCAAGGGCGTCGCCCCCGAAGTCTTTGAAAAGACCTACGACGAACTGCTGACGGCGTCGCGGGCGGCCAACCCGAAGCTGCGCCTCGTGCTCTGCGCGCCTTTCCTCGGCTCTTCCGGACCAGCCATCGACAAGTCGCTTGGACGTCGCGAACGCCTCGCCCTCCTCGTCCCGGTCGTGCGACGTCTGGCCGCCAAGCACGGCGCGACGCTCGTCGACTTCCAGAAGGTCTTCGATGACGCCCAACGCCGCGCCCCTTCTTCTTATTGGATCTGGGACGGCGTCCACCCGACCACGGCCGGCCACCAACTGATGGCCGACGAATGGGAACGGGTCGTCCGCGCCAGCTGGCGCTGAGGCTTACTTGGCCTCTGGGGCCTTCTTGGCCTTGCCCTTGCCGGCGTTCTTGCCGGCGGGCGGCGTGCGCCTCTTCACGCCGGAGGCGAGTTCGTCCTCCGTCTCTGGCACCTTGAGGTCGGTGCGCAGCTTGGCGAGACGTGCCTCAAGGTCAGCCTGAACGGTTTCATAGCCTGGCTGCCCGAAGAAGCTCTTCAGCTCGAGCGGGTCTTTCTCGCTGTCGAAGAGGTCGGTCGTGGTCTCGCCGTTGCCGTAGTAACGCACGAGCTTGTAGCGATCGGTGATGATGCCGTAGTGCGGGGCGACATGGTGCGGCTGCGGATACTCGTAATAGTGGTAATAAAACTCCTTGCGCCAGTCGGCGGGGGTGTCGCCCGCGAGGATCGGCTTGAGGCTACGGCCCTGCATTTCCGGAGGGGAAGGCAGCCCGGCCATGTCGAGGAAGGTCTGGGCGTAGTCGACGTTCGAGACGATCGCCTTGCTGACGGCGCCCGGCTTGGTCACGCCGGGCCAGCGGACGAGCAAAGGCGTACGCACCGATTCTTCGAAGATCCAGCGCTTGTCGAACCAGCCATGCTCGCCGAGGTAGAAACCCTGGTCGGACGAGTAGATGACGATGGTGTTCTCGGCGAGACCTTCAGCCTCGAGATACTTCAGCACGCGGCCGATGTTGTCATCGACGGCCTTCACGGTCGCGAGGTAGTCATGCATGTAGCGCTGGTAGCGCCAACGGACGAGGTCCTTGCCCTGCGGGTTGGCTTTACGGTAGGCCTCGTTGCGGGGTTCATAATAGGCGTCCCAGACGGCGGACTGCTCGGCGTCCATGTTCGGCGGACGGACCAGCTTCACGTCCAGCGGGACGATGGTCTTCTCCAAGGTCATGTCATTCTCCGCCACGGCTTTGGCCCGGTCGGCGTAGTCATCGAACAACGTCGCCGGCTCAGGGTAGACGCGGTCCTTGTCGAAACCGAGGTCCTTGATATTCGGGGCCCACTCGCGATGCGGCGCCTTATGCTGGCACATCAGCATGAAGGGCTTGGCCTTGTCGCGCTTCCGCAGCCAGTCGAGCGAGAGGTCCGTGACGATATCCGTGACGTAACCCGGGACCTTGACCATGCCCTGGGCGTTCTTCATCGGCGGGTTATAGTAGAGGCCCTGACCGGGCAGCACCTGCCAGAAGTCGAAACCGACAGGGTCGCTCACCAGGTGCCACTTGCCGATGACGGCGGTCTGGTATCCGGCCTTCTGTAGGAGCTTGGGGAAGGTGACCTGCGTGCTGTCGAAGACGGAATTCGAATTATTGTAGAATCCGTTCAGGTGCGAATACTTGCCGGTGAGGATGACCGCACGGCTAGGTCCGCAGATGGAGTTAGTGACGAGGGCGCGATCGAAGCGCATGCCTTCCTTGGCGAGGCGATCGATGTTCGGGGTCTGGATCAGCTTGCGGGCGTCGCCGTAGGCGCTGATCGCCTGGTAGGCGTGGTCATCGGAGAAGATGAACACGATGTTCGGTTGCTTGGCCGGAGCGGCGGACAAGAGGCCGCTGACCATACAGAGAAGAAGTGTCAGGAGTCGCATGGGGTAATGACGATTTATGAATGCGAGTCCGTATCCGTCAATCGGTAACCTTTATCGGTAAAACGGCAGCCTATTGAAACCTTCCTTATGCCAACCTGTCTCCGACCTTCATGCGCGCTTACCTTCTTGCCTGCCTTTGCCTTTCACTGACGGCATTTGCCTCACCCGATCCGACGCCGCACCCGACCAAGAGCAGCCCCAAGGGGCTTCAAGTTCAGATGGTCGCCGATGCCTTGGAACTCGGCATCCATCACGCCAACCTGAACATCAGGCTCAACGGCCTCCTCTCCCCCGAGAAGGAAGCCAAACCGGGCCAGCTCACCGCTTCGGCCGATGGCTTCACGTTCGTGCTCAACCAGAATTACGTCGGGTCCTTGGATCGTCAGATCAAACCCATGAGCGACAAGGGCGTCGTGGTCTCGCTGATCGTCACCACCTCACGCTCGCCCGACGAACGCATCCGGAAGCTGACCATCCACCCGAAGGCCGACCCGATCAAAGGCATAACGATGGCCTCCGATACGGTCACCCCCGAGGGTCGCGCCTGCTATAAGGCGCTCACGGAGTTCATCGCCCGACGCTGGTCTTCGGCTGATGCCAAGCATGGACGCGTCTGGGGTTGGATCGTCGGTAATGAAGTAAACGCCCATAACGAGTGGCATCAGATGGGGCCGGCGACAGCCGAGGAGGTCGCCATTCAATACGAAGACCAGGTCCGCGTCGCTTGGGAATCCCTTCGTCGCCATTCGGCCAACGCCCGCGTCTACATCTCGATGACGCACAGCTGGACGGCCAAGGGTCACAAGGATCCGCTCCAAGCCTGCCCGGGTCGCACCCTCCTCGAACTATTCGCGAAACGCGCCCGTGAACGCGGGGACTTCGACTGGAACCTGGCCTTCCATCCCTACCCTTCGAATCTACGCGATCCACGGACGTGGCTCGATAAAGTGTCGTTCAATGACAACACGCCTAAAGTGACGTTCAAGAACCTCGAGGTGCTGACCAAGAAACTGGCGACGCCCGCAATGCTCTACGCCGGCAAACCGCGCCGCCTCAGCTTCACCGAACAAGGCTTCGACTTGCCAGATCGCCCCGAAGGACTCGCCGAACAGGCCGCGGCCTACGCCTATGCCTGGGAAAAGGTCTTGCGCCTCGGCGATGCCGTCGACGCCTTCCACTATCATCGCCACGTCGACCACTCCCTGGAAAACGGCCTGCGCTTCGGACTCTGGAGCAACAAGACCGGCACAATCTCGGAGCCCGACCAGAAGCGCCCGATCTGGCACCTGCTCAAAGCCGCCGACACCGACGGATGGAAAGCCGCCGCCGAACCTTACCTGAAGACCTGCGGTCTGAAGAGCTGGGATGAACTAAACCCAAGGTAAGAAGCGGTTCGCGGATAGCGGTTGGCGGTAAGGATCACCCGAGACCTGAGGTTATGGTATCTCCCCTCTTACTGCGGTGATTCCAACCGCTAACCGCCACCCGCTTGCCTCCAATACCTTCCTCAGTCCTTGCCCAGCCCTTCCCTGCCCCTCAATAAAGCGGGATGCACGGCTTCGTCATCGGACTCGACCTTGGCACCTCAGGTGTGCGCGCGGTCGCCGTCGACGCGTCCGGCAAGATCCTCGGACTGGGTGAGGCGAAACTGCCCGCGACGAAGTCCACCAGCGGCCGCCGCGAGCAATCACCTGAAGATTGGTGGAACGGCTGCCGCACGGCCTTGGATGGACTGAGTCAGAAACTCGACCTGTCCGCCGCCCGGGCCATCGCGGTCGACGCGACTTCCGGGACGATTCTTCCCGTCGATAACCATAACCGTCCGCTCGCCCTGGCACGGATGTATGATGACGCCGACACGGGCGACCTGGCGGCGAAGATCAAGACGCTCGCCCCGCGCGAAAGCGCCGCCCATGGCGCCACTTCTCCAGCGGCTCGTGCCCTCGAGTGGGCCAAGCTGCCGCGACTGCACTGCATCATCCACCAAGCCGACTGGATCAACGGCTGCCTCGGCGCCACGAACTGGCAGACCGATGAGAATAATGCGCTCAAGACGGGTTACGATCCCGTCAGCCGCGGCTGGCCGGATTGGCTCCGCGACTTCGGACTCTCTCCCGGCCTCCTCCCTGAAGTGGTGCCAGTCGGCACGCCCATCGGACACGTCTCCGCGCAGGCGGCCATCGCGCTCGGCATCCCTGAAGGCATCACCATCGCGGCGGGTACGACCGACGGATGCGCAACCTTCCTCGCTAGCGGGGCGACTGAACCCGGCGAAGCCTCCACGGCGCTGGGCTCGACCATCGTGCTGAAGCTCCTCAGTGACCGTCCCATCTTCGCGCCGGAACTCGGCATCTATAGCCACCGGATCGGCGATACCTGGCTGGCCGGCGGCGCCTCTAACTGCGGAGGTAAGACGCTCCTCCAGTTCTTCACAGCCGAACAACTGGCCTCCCTCGAATCTTCGCTCAATCCTGTAAAACCGACGGGCAGCGATTACTACCCCCTGCCCTCCGTCGGCGAACGCTTCCCCGTCGCCGATGCGAGACTCGCCCCTCGCCTGACACCTCGGCCGTCCTCCGATGCCGAATTCCTGCAAGGCATCTACGAAGCCTTCGCCCGCGTCGAGCAGACGGGCTTCGCCAAACTTGCTGAACTGGGCGGACCCGCATTACGCAGCGTCCGCCACGCCGGCGGCGGCTCACGTAGCGCGGCTTGGATGAGCCTGCGTGCGACCGCCCTTGGCGTGCCGCAGACTCCTTCCTGGAGCGAAGAAGCCGCGGCCGGTGCCGCCCGGCTGGCCTGGCGTTCCCTCGGCCACGAGATCGCCTTCGCATGAGCACGCTTACGTCCATCACCGGTCTTTCCGAGGTCGCCGGCCAGTACGGCGCCCTGCTGGTAGACCAGTTCGGCACGCTCCACGACGGCACCGTCGCCTATCCGCATGCCGCCGAAGCCCTGCGTCGCTTCCGGGAGAGCGGCGGCAAGGTGGCCGTGCTTTCCAACTCTGCGAAGACCGGCGCAGACAATATCCTCCGCCTCGCGAAGTTTGGCTTCGGCCCGGAACACTTCGATGCGGTGGTCACGTCCGGCGACGCCGCCCAAGCGGCGATCCGCTCCGGCGCCCTCGGCCCTGGCTTCGGTGCCGGCGCGAAGGTCCATATCTCCGGCAAGCCCGGCGACGACTACGGCTTCGGTGACCTTGGCTTCACGCTCACCTGGCCCGACGAAGCGGAAGGCATCATCCTCGCCGCCTGCCAGGAGCCTGACCGCAACTGGCGAGAACAGATCCGCGACCTGACCCCGGCGGCCAAACGCGGTGTCACGATTGCCGTCTGCAATCCCGACCTCGAGATGTTGACGCCCAAAGGCGTCCGCCCCTCGGCCGGCGCCATCGCCCTTGAACTCGAACGCAAAGGCGCCGTGCTCCGCTATTTCGGTAAGCCACACGTTGATATCTATCGTACCGCGCTGGCCGCACTCGGCAATCCGCCTCCCATGACGGTCCTGGCGATCGGCGACAGCCCCGAGCACGACATCGCCGGTGCCGCCGGGGCCGGCCTCGACAGCTTGCTACTGCGAACGGGTATCCTCATCGACAAAGACGATGCCTCCTTGCAGGCGCGTCTGCCGAAAGGCACCCGCCGCGTCTTCAGCCTACCGGAACTCCGCTGGTAAGGCTCAAGCGCCGCGCTGCGCGGTATTGCCCCGGCCCTTCGGCTTGCCGTTGACGCAATGCAGACACGTCTGCTCGTAGACGTAATCCGGACGCTGCTGATCCTCGATAGTCAACGGCATCTGACAGTTGAAACAAATAATCGAACCGGTCTCGCGAAGGTCAGGTCCCACGCCCACGCGTTCATCGAAGACGAAACACTCGCCGTCGTAATGCGCGCCTCCCACCTCTTCGAAATACTTCAGGATACCGCCGTCGAGCTGCAGCACATCGGTATAACCCTGCATGGCCATGAAAGGACCAGCCTTCTCGCAGCGGATACCGCCGGTACAGAACATCACGACGGGCTGCGACTTGAGTTCAGCGGGAAGATCCTGAACCGCCGCGGGGAAATCCCGGAAATTCCAGATCTGCGGCACGATCGCCCCTTTGAACGTGCCCATGCGGATCTCGTATTCATTACGCGTGTCGAGCAACGTCACCGGCCGGCCTTCGTCCAGCCACTGCTTGAGCTGCTGCGCCGTGATCTTGGGGGACGGACGGCGGGCGGGATCGACGCCTTCGACGCCGAAAGCGATGATCTCCTTCTTGATCTTCACGAGCATGCGCTTGAACGGCTGATCCGAACTCGGACTCTCCTTGGGCGTAATACCCGCGAGACCTGGCACAGCCCGGATGACGCCTAAGATGGCCGCCAACTGCGGACGGGTGCCCGCGAGGAAGAAATTGATGCCTTCGGGGGCCAGCAGGATGGTACCCTTTAGCCCTTGATCCATCGCGACCTCCTGTAGGCTCGTCCGCAGTTCCTCCAGCCCTTCCAAGGGAGCAAACTTATAGCAGGAGAGATTGATTACCTCGGCGGACATTGCGTAGAAGGACGGCTAACGAGGCCATGAAGGTAAGACAATGAATCTTTGCCTTTTGCCCTGTGTGGCCTAGGCCTTGGTCATCTTGGATTCGGGACTCACCATCACGCCCATCGGCTTCATCCGCTCGGGGAAGCCGTTGAAATTCGACGCCCGTCATCAGCCTGACGAGAAGCAGGCCGAGACCAACGTCCTCGAGATGCTGCCCGGCGACAAATACCAGAAGGCCCTCAAGGACCTCGAAGGCTTCGACCGCATCTGGCTCATCTGGTGGTTCCATCGTAACACCGACTGGCGCCCCGAGGTCCTCCCGCCGCGCGGCCCCTCGAAAAGACGAGGCGTCTTCGCCACGCGCTCCCCCCATCGCCCCAATCCGATCGGCATCACGCCGGTGCAGCTGATCGAGATCAAAAAAGGGAAACTGATTCTCGGCCCGTGTGACCTGGTCGACGGCACGCCGATCTTCGACATCAAGCCCTACATACCCTCCTACGACTCCTTTCCTGACGCGAAAGCGGGATGGATCGATGAAGTGGACGCGGCGCTCGACGCCCCGCCGGCGTTCACGGTGACCTTCTCCCCCCAGGCCGCCGAACACATGGCTTGGCTGAAGCAGGATTGGTCGGTGGACTTCGAAGCCCGCCTGCTCGAGATCCTGAGCCGCGACCCGACCCCCCACCGTACCCGCCGCATCCGCAGCCGCCACGGGGACCTTTTCGACATCGGGTGCGGCGCTTGGTTTGCCGTCTTCGAGGTCAAAGGGACGACCGTCCACGTCCTCCACCTCAAGCCAGCCTTCCCCCTCAAGTTCCTGACTGACCCCGCCCGCCCGGAGATTCCCGACAAGGACGCCCAACTCGCTTTTCGGGCACGCTGGCCGCAATTCGCCGACTGATTCCGAGCGGCTGGTTTAATTGAGCGAAATTAAAGGCGGTTTCCTCGCAACAACTCCACCCCCACAGGGTCGAAAGTCGCCTCGCCTTAGCACCCAAACCTCTTCCAATCCTCTCATGCCCCGTCTCACCACCCTGCTGGCGCTCTGTGCCCTCATCGCCTTCCAGCCGAGCTCCCATGCCGCCGGAGAGAACCGTAAGCTCACACTCGAGGACGGCGACCGCGTCCTGCTCATCGGCGACGTGCTCATCGAGCGCGAGAATAACTACGGCGTGCTCGAGACCAAGATGCGCCAGGAATTCCCCGGCAAGAAATTCGCGGTGCGCAACCTTGGCTACTCCGGCGACACCCCGCTCGGCGCTTCGCGCGCCAGCTTCGATCCGGTCGCCAAAGGCATCGAACAGCTCGAGGAACAACTCGCCGTCGTGAAGCCCACGGTCGCGATCATCGGCTACGGCATGGCCGCCTCACTTGAAGAACTCACCTATCGCAAGAACGACCCGGCCCTCAATCCGGATCCGGCCCGCTACGGCACGGAGCACACTCCGGCCCGACTGAAGCGCGAAGTCGCCCAGCTGATGAATCTCATCACGAAGCATAGCGCGGGCGGCAAAGTCCGTTTCGTCATCCTCGGCCCAGTCGCCCACGAAGACCTCCGGGGCTCCCGCCCGGGTCTACCTGACCCCGCCGAACACAACGCCCTGCTCGCCGCCTACGGACGCAGCCTCGCCGAACTCGCCACGGAAAAGAACGTGCCCTTCATCCAAGCGGAATGGAAGTCCCAGGGCATCGCCCTCGACTTCGGTACCGACAACGGCATCCACCTGACCGAACGCGGCTACCGCGCACTGAGCGAAGGCGTCGCTGCCCAGCTCGGCTGGAACGTGAACAAGACATCCTGGGACCAGCCAGCCACGGCCGCCGAAGCCCTGCGCGCCTCGGTTCTCCGCAAGAACTCGCTCTTCTTCCACCGCAGCCGCCCGGCCAACTACACTTACATCTTCGGCTTCCGTAAGCGCGAACAGGGCAACAACGCCGTCGAGATCCCGAAATTCGACCCGCTGATCGAAACGGCCGAAGCAGACGCCATCGCGGTCTCCGCCGGAAAGCCGAGCACTTTGCCTCCCGAGCCGAAGACCCCGACGAAGCTCGAGGTCCGCGCTTCCTTGCCCGCCCCTGAGTTCAAGATGTCCGACGGCCTGCGTATCGCGCTCTTCGCCGAGAACCCGCTCCTCGAGAAGCCGGTCCACATGAACTGGGACACCTCCGGCCGCCTCTGGGTCGCGACCTCCAACACCTACCCGCAAGTCAACCCTGAGGACCTCGCCGCGCAGATGGCCGGCAATTCCTCGAAGTTCGGCCCGTCCACCGGCAACGACAAGGTCATCCTCCTGGAAGACACCAATCGTGACGGCATCGCCGACGTCTCCCGTATCGTCGCGGACCGACTGCTCATCCCTTCCGGCGTCGCGCCTGACAACTTCGGCGGCGTCTACGTCGGCGCCAGCACCGAGCTCCTTCACCTCACGAAAGCAAATGCCGACGGCGTCCTCGCCGATCGCCGCATCGTGCTGAGCGGCTTCGGCACCGAAGACACCCACCACATCATCCACACGCTGCATTGGGGCATCGATGGCCGTCTCTACTTCCACCAGACGATCTACATCCACTCGCACCTCGAGACCCCCTGGGGCCTCGTGCGCGCCAACTCGGGCGTCGCCTTCGCCTACGACCCGAACACCGAACGCCTCGAAGTCCACTCCAAGGGACTCGTCAACGCCTGGGGCCAGCAGGAAGACGCCGCCGGCCAGACCTTCCTCACTTCTGGCGCCGACGGTACCGGCGTCCACTGGGCCTTCCCCGGCGCAACCTTCCCTCCCTCCGAAGGTGCCCGTCGCCTCATCGGCAGCATCAGCCCCGGTTCTTATCCGAAGTTCAGCGGACTTGAACTCATCAACAGCCCGGTCTTCGGCCCCGATTGGCAAGGCAACGCGATCACATGCGACTTCCGGGCGCATCGCATCGTCCGCTTCGGCTTCAACGACTTCAGTTCCGAAACCACGCCGAAGTCTGGCTACGTGACCAAGGAGCTTCCCGATGTCGTCCGCACGAGCGACGTCGCCTTCCGTCCGATCACCGTCAAGATGGGCCCGGACGGCGCGCTCTACGTCGCCGACTGGACCAACCCCATCATCAACCACGGCGAAGTCGACTTCCGCGACCCACGTCGCGATAAGATCAGCGGTCGTATCTGGCGCATCGTGCCTGAAACCGCCAAGCCGCTCGCGTGGCAGCCGGTCCTCGGCAAGCCGACCAAGGAACTCCTTGCCAACCTCCGCTCCCCCAACCGCTGGACGTTTGAACAGTCCCGCCGCGAGCTCGCCAAGCTCCCGGTCGCCGAACTGCAGGCAGCCCTCAAGAATTGGACCACGGATGACGTCACCCGTCGTCACGCCGCCTGGCTGCTCAGCGGCCGCACCGACGACACCGCGCACCTCGCCGAACTCCTGAAGAGCAAGGATCCGGCGAGCATCCAAGTCGGACTGCGTGAACTCGGCAAATCCCTCGGCGCCCGTGGCGCGACGGATATCAGCCTGATCACTCCTTTCCTCGCGCACGTCAATCCACGCGTGCAACTCGAGGCCCATCGCGCCCTGGCCCGCGTGCGCACCCCGGAAAGCGCCCGCGCCGTGCTCGCGCATCTCCCGAAGAACCCCGAAGACAGCTTCCTCGATTTCGCCGCCTGGACGAGCATCAATGAACTTGCCCGCCCTTGGCTCGAAGACGTCGCCGCTCAGCCCTCCAAGATCGACGGACAGGAAGCCTCGCTGGATGCCATCGTGAAGGCGATCGACCCAGGTATCGCCACGCCTTACGTGCAGCGCCTCTTTGTCGGTCGAAAGATCGACGCCGCCGGCACCGGTCCATGGATCGAGCTGGTCGGTAAGGCCGGCACGACCGACGAGGCCACCCTGCTCTATCAAGCGCTCATCAACGACGCCTCCCTCCAACCGTCGACCCGCCAGCGCGTCGCCCGTGCGCTCGCTGAAGCCGGTACCCGCAATGTCCGCCCGAAAGGCGATCTCTCCGGTCTGGGTGCTCTCCTCAGCTATGAGACCCAGGCGCAGTTGCTCATCGAATGCGTCCGCCTCGCGGGTCAGTGGAAGTTGGTCCAGTTCGTCCCGAAGATCGGCGACTTCGCCGGTCGCGAGAAAGAGGGCGCGCTCCGCCAAGTTGCGATTGGGGCGCTCCGTGCCATCGGCCAGCAGCCGTCACTCAACGCGCTCCGTAGCCTCACCGCCGAAACGCGCCCGTCGGTCGTCCGCCGAGACGCCCTCCCTGCCCTCGCCGTCCACGCCCCGGGCGAAGCCTTCAAGGCCATCCCCTCGGTGTTCGCCCAGATCAAGACGAAGGAAGAAGCCGCCGCCGTGTGGACTAATCTCTTCCAGGTCGGTGGCTTCTCCCAGCGCCTCGCCAAGGAATTCCCTAAGGGCCTGAGCGCCGAACATCTGGCCGCCGCCCTGCAATCCGCTCGCTCGCTGGGTCGCGGTGGCATTGCACTGGTCAAGACCATCGAACCTCTCACCGGACTCACGGCCGGACCGCGCGACTACTCCGCGGAGATCGCAGGTATGATCGATACGATCAAGAAGGGTGCTGACCCCGCGGACGGCGAAATCCAATATCGCAAGAACGGTTGCGCGATCTGCCACGCCATCGGCGGCGCCGGTGGCAAGCTCGGCCCTGACCTGAGCAGCATCGGCGCCAGCGCCCCGCTCGACTACATCATCGAGAGCGTGCTCAATCCGGCCGCGAAGGTGAAGGAAGGCTACCATGGCTTCTCCTTCAAGATGAAGGACGGCAGCCAGATGGTCGGCATCCCGGCGCGCGAGAACGCGACCGAGCTCTTCATCCGTCCCGGCCCCGGCGTCGAACTGGCCATCCTCAAGGCCAACATCGTGAGCCGCGACAACATCGGCAGCATCATGCCCGCCGGTCTCGCCGACGGCATCACCGGCGTCTCCCGTCGTAACTTCTACGCCTTCCTCGGCGAGATCGGTAAACCTGGTCCGTTCGACGCCAGCAAGGGCAACGTCGCCCGGCTCTGGGTCTTCGACGACCAGCCGCCCGGCGCCCTCGCCAAATCCGCCGTAGCCACGCCCGTCTACACGCTGGTCAACGGACAGTTGACCAAGGAATTCAACCCTGGCCGTCTCTACGCCACGGCGCGCTTCACGGCCGCCGCCGCGACGACCAAGCCCCTCCTCCTCACCGGCGTGAAAGCCGCGTGGCTCGACGGCAAGGCCCTCGACCTGAAGGCTGGCGCCTTCGCCGCTTCGATTCCTGCCGGCAACCACTCGCTGACGGTCGAAGTCGATGGCAACGCCCCTTACTTCAAGGCGCAGTGCGACGACGCCAGCTTCTTGGGCGACTAATGTCCAGGGGCGCGCTCATCCTGTTAGCGATTCTCTCGGCGGGTTGCCGTGACGCCTCCCCGGCGGCCCCGGTCGCAGACGCGGAGACGTTACGCCAACGCGCGACGGTCAGCCGCAGCGAAGGTCGGGCGGAGGAGGCCGCTCGACTCCTCGCGCAGGCGATCACGCTTCAGCAGACAAAGACTCGCGATGAACGCGCCGCCTCCGCCGATCTCCGTCGCGAGCTCGCCGCCTTACGAATGTCCGCCGACGACTTAGCGGGAGCAGAAAAGCTCTATCGGGAGGCGCTCGCCTTGCTCGAGACCGCCCCCCGCGGCTCCGAAGCTGCGATCATCAACCTGCGCACGCAACTGGCCGGACTTTGCTACCGTCAGGTACGCCTCGACGAGGCCGCGGATTTCTACCACTCGGTGCTGGCGATTGAAGTCGCCACTCTCGGCGAAGGCCACCCTGACCCGCTGGGCACCATGAGCATCCTGGGCGGACTCGAACTCAAACGCGGGAAACTGGCCGAAGCCGAAGCCCTTTTCCGCCGCCAACTCACCGGGGTCCGGAAACTCCACGGAGCCGAGAAGCGTGAAACCACCTCGGTCTTGGACAACCTGGCCGACGTCTTGGAGAAGGCTGGCCAGCCGGCCGAGGCCACCCGCCTGCGGGAAGAGGCCAAGCGGATCCGCCATAAGCTCTGCGACGAGTGCTAAAGGGGCCCACCCCCTTGCGCCCGCCAACCCCCTAGGCATACCACGGAAGGACTCCCTATCGTCGATTGGGAATTATTTACGTTTGCCCCGCCTCACTTGACAGACACCCCTTGACAGCCGTGGCCCGTATTTCCCGTAAATCCATCGACGAGCTCCGCCAGCGGGCCGATATCGTCGCGCTCGCCGGGGACTACACCCAGATGAAGCAGCGCGGACGCGATTGGTGGGGCCTCAGTCCTTTCAAGTCCGAGAAAAGCCCCTCGTTCAAAGTCAACCCCGAGACCGGCCTCTGGTATTGCTTCTCCACCCAGCAAGGCGGCGACGCCTTCAAACTGGTCATGACCCGCGAAGGCCTCGACTTCCCGGAATCCATCGAACGCGTCGCCACCCGCTTCGGCTTCAAACTCGACTACGAGACCGGCGGCGACGGCAAGAACGAGAAATCTTTCCGTGGCCAGCTCCTCGAGATCCACGAACTCGTCACCGACTACTGGCGCCGCTGCTTCCTCGAGGACCCCGTGCACGGCGAATGGATCCGCGACTACTGGACGCAGAAGCGTAAGTTCTCCCTCGAGGTCGCGGATGACTTCGGCATCGGCTTCGCCCCCGTCGACGACTCCAAGCTCATCCCCGGACTGCTCGCCAAGGGCTACGGCAAGGATGCCCTCGCCCAGACGGGCCTATTCTTCGGCGTCGACCGCGTGCCTGACCCGCTCCGCTGGCGCTGCCGTTTCCGCGGCCGCCTCGTCATCCCGATCCGCGATATCCAGGGCCGAGTCATCGCATTCACCGCGCGCACGCTCGACATCACCCCGCAGGACGACCCGTCCCGCGAAGCCAAATACGTCAACTCGCCCGAGACCGAGCTGTTCAAGAAATCCCGGACGGTCTTCAACATCGACCGGGCGCGCATGACGCGCAAGGACGCCGAACCGTTCGTGCTCGTCGAAGGCCAGCTCGACGCCATCCGCTGCCACTCGGCTGGCATTCCGGGCGCGATCGCCGCCCAAGGTACCGCCGTCACGGAGGAGCATATGCAGCAGCTCCGCCGCTTCACGCAGCGCCTGATCGTGTTCCTCGATTCCGACGCCGCCGGCCAGAAGGCCGCCCTGCGCCTCCTACCCATCGGCCTTCGCGAAGGCCTCGACATCCGCTTCCTCTCCCTCCCCGGCGGGAAAGACCCCGATGAGTATTTTTCGACGCATGACGCCGCCGGCTGGGCCGGGCTCGTCGCGGGCGCCCGGAGCGCGATGCAGTTCTGCGTCCAGTCCCTCGTCCCGGAAGGCTCAGTCAACCTGCCCCTGACCAGCCGCCTCAGTCTGCTGGAGACCATCTTCCCCATCGTCGAGCAAGCCGGGGCCGAAGAGATCGTCCGCGAAGCCCTCAACGAGGCCGCCCGCCATGCCGGCATCGGCATCCGCGAGATGCACATGGCCTACGAACGCCACCGGGCCCAATCCCAGGCCCAACGCCCCGCCGCCCAGCTCAGCGGACCCGATGACCCACCCCCCACGCCAGTTGTCAAGGGGGGGGGCTTGACAACGTCGGAGGAGGATTTGATACTTTTCCTTCTGCGGCATGATTCCTACTTCGTCCCCATCGCCCAGTCGCTGCCGCTCGAGTGGATCGACCAGTCCGGCCGGAGCGGCCAACTCCTGATGGCCCTGCTCAACGAAGCCTCCCATGGCCATTTCGCCGGCCTGCGCGAAGCGATCAGCGCCCTCGACGACGAACTGCGCACCGAAGCCGCCCGCCTCTCCGCCGAGACCTACGCCGGCCGCGACGACGAGAAGGATATCCTACCCCGCGCCAACACGATCCTGAAGTCTTTCCACGGCCGCCACGTCCAGGCCCTCATGCGCAGCCTTGACGCCCGCATCGCCTCCACTTCCCGCGACGACATCGCCACGCTCAACCAGCTCCAGTCGGAAAAGATCGCCCTGCGTAAATCGCACGCGACACCTCCGTCACTCACCGCCGCCTGATTTTCCCAAGATGCCCGACAAGAAGAATAATAAGACCACCGACAAGCCGGTCAAAGCCTCCAAGCAGGCTAAACCCATTGTCAAAGCCGCCGTCAAGCCCGCGCCCGCGGCGAAGACGCCCGTTAAGGCCGGCGTCGCCAAGCCGGCGGCGAAAGCCGCGGCAACCGCGAAGGCTGCCCCAGCCGGCAAAGCCGTGCCCCCCGCCAAGGTGGCTCCTGCCGTCAAGGCCGTCGCGCCCGTCAAGAACGCCAAGGCGCTCAAGATCACTCCGCCGATCGACCCAGGCATCAACCTAAAGGTCCAGCAGCTCGTCAGCCTCTCCAAGAAGAACGGCTACGTCACCGTCCAGAACATCAACGAAGTCATCCCCGACAGCGCCACCGACCCGGAGCTGATCGAGAACATCATGAACATCCTCGATAATCTCGACATCAAGCTCCTCGACGAGGACGAGGTCGAGACCTACCGCAAGAAGGTCGAGGACTCTGAAGAAGAAGCCGCCCGCACCGTCCCGGCCGACGCCCCTTACGACCCGTTCAACGTCTACCTGAAGCAGATGGGCCACAAGCCGCTGCTCACCCGCGAACAAGAAGTCGAGATTTCCAAGCGCATCGAGGACGCCGAACTTGAAGCCCAGGTGTTCCTTTTCTCGTGCTGGCTGACCCTCTCCTACCAGCTCGACCTCGCCCTCAAGGTCCTCCGCAAGGAAGAACGTTTCGATAAGGTCGTCATCGATAAGAAGGTCGAATCCCGCGACGCCTATTATAAGATGCTCCCGAAGGCCACGGACGAGTGCACCAAGCTCAAGGCCAAACTCGACAAGGCCTGGCAGAAATACCTCGACGAGACCGACGCCCCCAAGAAAGCCAAGGCCCGCGAAGCCTACCGCAAGGTCGAGCAGACCCCCAAGGAAGGCTGCCTGCACATCCTGCGCAAATTCTGCTTCAAGATGAAGCTCTTCGAAGAATGGCTTGAGCTCCCTGATATCAAGGGCGACATCGACGACTCCCGTAATCTCGTCGAACCGACCATGGTCGCTCGTGGCCCGGTCCGCGCCAAGAAGGCCATCAAGCCCGAGATCTCCGCCTCCCGCACCCGCGAGATCGAGCTCCGCTGGCGCCTCACGCCGACCGAGCTCCTGCACCTCTCCCGCAACGTCCGCAAACACCTCGACGAGGCGCAGCGCGCCAAGACCGAGATGGTCGAGCATAACCTCCGCCTCGTCATCTCGATCGCGAAGAAGTACCAGAACCGCGGCCTGCTCTTCACCGACCTCATCCAGGAAGGCAACATGGGCCTCGTGAAGGCCGTCGAGAAGTTCGAGTACCGCCGCGGCTATAAGTTCTCCACCTACGCTACCTGGTGGATCCGCCAGGCGATCACCCGCTCCATCGCCGACCAGGCCCGCACCATCCGCATTCCGGTCCACATGATCGAGACGCTCAACAAGGTGATGCAGGTCCAGAAGCAGCTCACCCAGGAGCTCGGCCACGAGCCGACCGCCGAGGAAGTCGCCAACGAAATGAACATGGCGATCGATCGCGTGCAGCAGATCATGAAGATGGCCCAACAGCCCATCTCACTCCAGTCGCCCGTCGGCGACGGCGAAGACACCTCTCTCGGTGACTTCATCGAAGATAAGTCCGCAGAGAACCCCTCCGACACCGCCTCGACTCGTCTCCTCCGCGAGAAGATCGACTTCGTCCTCCGCTCCCTCGCCGAGCGCGAGAAGGAAGTCCTGATCCTCCGGTTCGGCCTCCTCGACGGCGTCCAGCGCACGCTCGAAGAAGTCGGCCGCCACTTCAAGGTCACCCGTGAACGTATCCGCCAGATCGAAGCCAAGGCGCTCCGCAAGATGCGCCACCCGACACGCATGCGTCAGCTGCAGGGTATGTTCGAAGGCGAACTCGATACCTCCGGTCCGGGCTTCGACCAGTTCATCTCGGAAGAAGACAAGGCCGAGCAGACCCCGGGCCCGCTCTCTCCCGGCGGCCTCCCTGGCGGCCTCCCGCCCAACTCCGCGCTGGCTGCCTTCATCGGCAAGCCGCCCGAAGGGCTCGGCACTTCCAGCCGCGCGTGAACCGCTTCCGCCCAGTCTGTCTGCTGCTCGCGCTGCTGACAGGCTGTGCCGGGACCAAGCCGAAGCCAGCCGAAGA
Organism: Opitutia bacterium UBA953; assembly: GCA_002293125.1. Taxonomy (GTDB): domain Bacteria; phylum Verrucomicrobiota; class Verrucomicrobiia; order Opitutales; family UBA953; genus UBA953. The sequence continues at coordinate 17,357 of DBCR01000004.1, read as the reverse complement.
ACCGAACCCGTTCGCCCTCCCGGCGGGTGCTCCGCGTAATATTCGAATAGGCTTCGTCCAAGGCTACCCGCTGACCAGCCTCTCGGTACCCGTCCTCCTCCTCCCCGGCACCCAGGTGCAGGACAAGATGATCGTCGTCTCTCGCGACCCACGCCTCAACCCCACGGCGGTCCTCGAAATCACCGGAGTACGCGGTCGCATCGCCGTCGCCCGCATCGTCCGCGGACAGCCTCAGCCCCGGGACGAAGTCGTCCTGCCCTCCACGGACCTCAGCGAACGCTCGCAGGAGCTGCCGCCCTGAGTTCCGGCTCTTGACCTCCGAGGGGCGGATGCCCACGGTGCCCCTTCCATGGCAAAGACTCAGGCAGGTATCGTCGGACTTCCCAATGTGGGCAAGTCGACCCTCTTCAACGCCCTCACGCGCTCGCGTAAGGCCGAGGCGGCCAACTACCCTTTCTGCACCATCGAGCCCAACGTCGGCGTAGTCCTCGTCCCTGATGACCGTATGCTGAAACTACAGGTCATCGCCGGCACCAAGGTCGTCATCCCTGCCACCATCGACATCGTTGATATCGCAGGCCTCGTCGCCGGCGCCTCCAAGGGCGAAGGCAAGGGTAACGACTTCCTCTCCAATATCCGCGAGTGCGACGCGATCATCCACGTGGTCCGCTGCTTTGATAACGACGATATCGTCCACAGCATGGGCAAGGTCGACCCCATCCGGGATATCGAGGTCATCGAAACCGAACTCATCCTCGCCGACATCCAGTCCGCCGAGCAGCAGCTCGACCGTAATCAGAAAAAGGTCCGCAGCCAGGACAAGGAAGCCATCGCCAACGTCGAACTGCTCGCCCGTCTGGTGAAGCACCTCAACGAAAACCAGCCGGCCTCCTCGCTCGACGTCTCCGACGACGAGCGCGCCCGCCTGAAGACCTATAACCTGCTCTCCTCGAAGAAGGTGCTCTTCGCTTGTAATGTCGCCGAGGCCGATCTCGCCGACCCTTCCAAGAACCCGCATGTCGCCAATGTCGCCGCCCTCATCGGCAAACGCCACGGATGCGAGCACGTCGTGATTTGCGCCCAGGTCGAAGCCGAGCTTTGCGACCTCTCGCCCGCTGAAGCCACGGAATTCCTGCAGTCCCTCGGTGTCACCGACTCCGGCGTCTCCTCGCTCATCCGCGGCGCCTATCATCTCCTCGGCCTGGCCACCTACTTCACCGCCGGCGAAAAGGAAGTCCGCGCGTGGACCTTCCGCAGCGGCATGACCGCCCCCCAGTGTGCCGCGGTCATCCATACCGACTTCGAGAAGGGCTTCGTAAAAGCCGAAATCGTCTCCTACGAGGACTTGGTGAAGAACGGGTCGGTCGCCGCCGCCCGTGACGCCGGCCGCTACCGCCTCGAAGGCAAGTCGTACCTCTTCAAGGACGGCGACGTGGCCCTTTTCCGCTTCACGGACTAAGGATCGGGCCTAGGCCAAACACCCCACCCCCTCGAAAAGGACGCCAAAAAGCGTCCTTTCTTTTTGCTTTGGCCGATTACCCCGCAACCATTGGCCAAGGACCTTGTCCCAACCCCATGCCCCGTCGCCTCCTCGCCCTGGTCGCCCTGCTGATCGCTGCCATCGCGACTGCCGCCGACTCTCGCCCGAACATCGTCCTGGTGATCGGAGAAGACATGGGACCCGACACCGGCGCCTACGGCTGCAAGGACGCCATCACCCCGAACATGGACCGCCTTGCCAAGGAAGGCGCCCTGTTCACCCGCGCCTTCACCCACACCGGAGTCTGCGCCCCGTCGCGTAGTGGCATGATTACCGGCCAATACCCGTTCAAGTACGGTGCGCAGAACATGCGCTCCAAAGTCGTCAACCCGCCCCACCCTTTCACCGAAAAACTCCAGTCCGCGGGTTATCATGTGATGTGGCCCGGCAAGACCGACTTCCAAGGCGTGCCCGAGAAGAACCTCGCGAACGACCGCAAGAACTGGGTCAACCCGGCCAACCGCCCAGCCGGTCCGCTGACCGCCAAGCCGAAGGAACCTTTCTTCGCCTATTTCAACGACTCCGTAAGTCATGAGAGCCAGGTCCGTGCCTCCGACGCGGAACACGCCAAGAATACGGCCGCGCTCAAGCCTTCCGATCGTCGCGAACCGGCCAAGGTCGAGCTCCCGCCCTTTTATCCTGACACCCCGGCCGTCCGCCGTGAAGTCGCCCACTACCATGAGCTCGTCACCGCCGTCGACTACTCCCTCGGACGCGTGCTTGATTGGCTGAAGGCCCACGACCTCGAGAAAAATACCATCGTCATCTTCACCGGTGACCACGGTCGCGGCATGCCACGCTTCAAGCGTTCCGTGAAGGATACCGGCACCCGTGTCCCGCTCATCGTGCGGTGGCCCGGACAGATCGCCCCGGGCACCGTCCGCGAAGACTTCGCGAGCTGGATCGACTTCGCCCCGACGGCCCTGACCTTGGCTGGAGTGCCGGTGCCCGCCGAGTTCGATGGCCATTGCTTCCTGCCCATGGCCGCCAACCCGCCGAAATATGCCTACTCCTTCCGTGACTTCATGGATGAGAGTTTTGACAAGGTCCGTTCCGTCCGCGACGCCCGCTATCGCTACGTCCGGAACCTCGCCCCCGGCGTCGATGAGGCCGGCAAGGTCGCCTACCAAGAAGTCGGCCAGACGATGCACGAGCTCCGCCGCGTTCAGGCCGAGGGCAGGCTGACCCCGGTCCAAGCGCTCTACTTTAATCCCAACCGCGCTCAGGAAGAACTCTACGACACCCAGAGCGACCCTTGGGAAGTGAAGGATATCGCCGGCGACCCGGCCAACGCCGCCAAGCTCGCCGAGCTGCGCGCCGAGTGCGACGCCTGGCTCGCCCGCTGCGGCCCCCTCGCCGACCTGCACCCTGACGAACTCGTGAAGCGCGGCATCATCCTGCCTCGCGACGAGAAATACGAAGTGCGCCTCAAGACCGGCCAGCACGAGAGCAATAATCCCGCGAAGAAAAAAAACTCCGGCAAAGCCACCAGCAAATAATTTCCTTACCACCATGCGTCCTCTCCTCCTCCTGTCCGCTTCGCTGCTCGTCTTCGGCTGCAAACCTGCCCCGCAGGTCGCCCGCTATGAAGTGAAGTCCGACTCCGCTCCGGCCGCCGCCACGCCCGCGACCGCTCCCGCCGCGCCGGTCGCCGCCACGCCGGCCCCCTCGCCGGCCGTGGCCGCCCCGATGGTCGCTCCCGCCTCGATGAAAGCCGAAGCGGCCGGCTTCGACGCCCCCAAGTGGGCGAAGCTGCCCGCCGGTTGGTCCGTCGGCCCTGAAAATTCGATGCGCAAAGCCACCTGGATCGTCTCGGGCCCGAACGACAGCAAGGCTGAGATCGCCGTGACGGTCTTTCCCGGCAACGTCGGTGGCCTGACCGCCAATGTGAATCGCTGGCGCGGCCAGATCGGCCTCCCTCCGGCCAGCCCCGATGAGATCTTAGCTTCCGCCAAGACCCTCAAAGTCGGCGGCATCGAGAGCCAGCGCTTCGTGATGACCTCCGCCGACGGCAAGAAGTCGGTCGATGCCGTCTTGACCGCCAAGGACGGAGCCACCTGGTTCTTCAAGATGAACGGCGAGACCGCCGCCGTCGAAGCCAATGGCGCCGCGTTCGTCGCCTTCCTCTCCGCCTCCCAACTCCCGTGAACAGCGAAGAACACCAAAAGAAGGCCGACAGCGGCCGTGGCCTCGTCGACACGTTGGCATCGCTCAAGTTGACGGTGCTCCTGCTCATCCTGTCGATGATCCTCATCCTGCTGGGGACATTCGAACAAGTCCACTGGGGTATCTGGCATGTCCAGAAGGTCTACTTCAGTTCCTGGCTCTGCTTCTACCCGATGGACCCGACGGCGCCCTTACGCATACCGCTGCCGGCTGGCTTCACGCTCGGGGCCCTGCTGATCATCAACCTGGCCTTCGCCCACGTCCGTCACTTCAAGGCGAGCGCCGCCAAGGTCGGTAACCTCATGATCCACGCCGGCCTACTCCTTCTGCTGGGAGGAGGCTTCGTCACCGCGATCTACCAGGAAGAGTCCGCGATGATCATCCCCGAAGGCGAGCAGCGTAATTACTCCGAAGCCTTCCGCGATTTCGAAATCGCGCTCGTCGAGAAATCCACCGCCGGTGACGTCGTCGTCACGATTCCGGATTCAATCCTCCGCGACATCGCCGCCAAGAAGACTCCGGCCGACGTCGAGCTCCCGGGCACGCCTTACACGCTCGTCGTCCAGACCTATCACCCGAACGCGATGATCCGGGCCAAATCGCAGATGAGCGACGGCATCGACCTCAAGGCGACCCAAGGAATCGGCGCCCGTACTGAGCTGGCCTACAAGCCTCTCCCGGAAAGCTACGACGACAACAAGCCCAACGCGCCTACCGCGATCGTCGAACTCAAGACGAAGGAAAAGTCGCTCGGCATCTGGGCCCTCAACCTCAACTTGACGGAATCTTTCGATGCCCAGACCTTTGAGGACGCGGGCAAGACCCACGAGCTCTCGCTCCGCCGGACCCGCTACTACGTCCCTTTCACGGTGCAGCTGGATAAGTTCACCCACGAGAAGTATCCGGGAACCGAGACTCCCAAGCGCTTCGCCAGCGACGTGACGCTTAAGGAAGGTGCGAGCTCCTTCCCCTTCAATATCTCGATGAACCAACCGCTTCGCCATGCTGGCCTGACCTTCTTCCAGTCGAGCTTCGGCAGCACGAAGGACGGCAAGGACCTCAGCGTACTTCAGGTCGTCCGCAATCCCGGCTGGCTCATCCCCTACATCTCCGTCGCGCTGATGTCCCTCGGCCTCATCTGGCACTTCGGCGTCTCCCTGCTGCGTTTCCTCCGCGGTCGTGCCGCCAAGGCCGCCGCGGTGCTGACCCTCGGCTTCCTGACCGCCACGGCCGATGCGGCCGACGCCGGCTGGAACAGCCGTGAGTTTGGCACGATTCCCGTCCAAAGCGGGGGACGCGTCGTACCGATCGAGACCCTCGCCACCGGGTCGTTGCTCCAGATGCGCTCGCGCACCTCGATCAGCCTCTCGAAGCTCGAACGCGTCGCCTTCGGCCAGCGCCCGTCCACCTGGACCGCAGAACAGCGTGAAGCGATTGCCAAGGAACTCCCGACCCTCTCGACCGAACTCCAAGCACTGCTCGAGAAGCGTCCCGTCCGACTCACTGGCGGTGCCATCGGCTCGGTCGACTGGCTGATCGAAGTCTGCTTCCGCGCTCCGATTGCCCGCCACCTCCCGACCTTCCGCGTTGAACACCCCAACGTGCTCAAACGCGTCGGTGGCGACCCCGAGAAGAGCCTCTACGTCAGCTGGGATGGCATCCTGAAAAACAGCGCCGAGCTCAGCAAGGCGGCCGAACAGGCGCGCAAACGCCCCCAGGCCGACCGCGACGTCGAAGACCGCGGCCTCCTCACGCTCGAAAGCGCCGCCCGGCAGTATGCGACGCTGAGCATGACCTTCATCCCCGGAGACCTACCCCTCGACGTCACCCCGCGCCGCGAATACGGCGCGTGGATCTCCGCGCTTAACCGTGCGCTCACCGAAATGAACGCGAGCGCCACCGGCAAGGCCTTTGACCCCGAACTGCAGAAAACGGTCAAGACGTTCGTGGAACGCTATCAGGATTTCGAACGCGAAGGCGTCATCGGCCTGATGCCCCCCAAGGACGAAACTTCGCTCGCCCGCTGGGATAATCTCGGCGCTTCCCTCCTCGGCATCATCAAGGACCAGAAGGCCCACCGGGCCGGTCTCGCCGAAGACGGCATCATCACCCGTTACGCCGACTTCTCGATGGCATGGCGCGAAGGCAAGGACGACGATTGCGCCCGATTGAGCTCAGCGATCGCAGCCTCGTTGAAGGGTCCTTGGACCGCCCGGGCGGAAGCCGAAGCGCGCTTCGGCCGGCTCCAACCTTTTTACTGGCTCCTTATCGCCTACGTGGTGGTGGTGCTCATGGTCCTTGTCTCCTGGACGACCGGCTCCGAAGGCCTGCGCGTCTGGGGTTACCGCCTGCTGATAGTATCCTTCATCCTGCACACCGCGGCCCTCCTTTATCGTATGTGGCTGCACGACCGTCCGCCCGTGACGAACCTCTATTCAACGGGAATCTTCGTCGCCTGGGGCGCCGTCGGCATGGGCATCATGCTCGAGCGGGTCTGGAAGAACGGCATCGGCGCCGTCGCGACAGGTGTCACCGGCTTCGTCTCCCTGATCGTCGCCCATAACCTCGGCCTCTCCGGCGAAGATAACCTCGAGAGCGTCCGTGCCGTGCTTGATACGAACTTCTGGCTGGCGACGCACGTGACCATCGTGACGCTGGGCTACTCGGCGACCTTCGTCGCCGGCCTCCTCGGCGCCCTCCACCTCGCGCTCCGCGCCTTCAAGAAAGATTACAACTGGGGCGACAGCGTCGCCCGCGCCGCCTACGGCATCCTCGCCTTCGCCGTCATCGCCAGCTTCATCGGCACGATGCTCGGCGGTATCTGGGCCGACCAGAGCTGGGGTCGCTTCTGGGGCTGGGATCCGAAGGAGAACGGCGCCATCCTCATCGTTCTCTGGTGCGCGCTCTGCCTCCACGCCCGCTGGGGTGGACTCGTCCGTCGCGAAGGGCTGATGCAGCTCCTCATCTTCGGTAACATCGTCACGGCCTGGTCCTGGTTCGGAACGAATCTGCTCGGCGTCGGCCTCCATAGCTACGGCTTCACGGAGACAGGGGCATTCTGGCTCTATTACGTATTCTGCCCTTCGCAGCTCGCGCTGATCGCCCTCGGTTGGCTGCCTGACCGCTCGAAGGGCGCCCTCAAGACCGCATGACCGAAGCCGCCGGCCCGACCTGGTTCTGCATCAAGGCCAAACCTCGCCAAGAGGCCGTGGCAGTGCAGAACCTACGGGCCGTCGGCATCGGCGAGCTGGTCTTCCCGCGTCTGCGTCGTACCCGACGTGGCCACGACAAGAACAAGGTCGTCGTCGAACCGCTCTTCCCGGGGTACGTGTTCGCGCGCTTCGATCCGATGGAATTCCAGTCCACGATCCGCAGCACCCGCGGCGTCCTCCATCTGGTGAGCCGCGAAGGCCGGCCCGTCGACGTCGAGCAAGCGGTGATCGATGAGCTCAATGCGCTCGGCCCCGACGCGACCCTCTCGATGCTCGATGACGAGCTGAAGGTCGGCGCGAAGGCCCGCGTCATTCGGGGCATCTTCACCGGTTCCGAAGGCGAGGTCATCCGCCTGGAGTCACCGCAGAAACGCATCGCGCTGCTGCTCTCCATCCTCGGCTCCGACCAGCCGGTCGAGCTACCGCTCGACGATGTCGAGGGGCTCGCCGACGAAACCTAGCCTTTTCACATGATCCTCGATCAACTTTCCGCCTCCGCTCATTACGAGTCGCTCCACCCGCTCTTCCCCAAAGCCTTCGCCTACCTGCGCTCGTTCGACGTGAAGACGGCGGACGGTAGATATGAACTCCAAGGCCGGGACCTCGTGGCCATCGTGCAGCGCTACCAAACAGCCCCCTCCGTGGATAAGCTCTGGGAAGCCCACCAGGTTTACGGCGACATCCAGGTCGTGCACCAAGGCCTCGAACTCTGCGGCCACGCGGACCAAAAGACCCTCGTCGTGACGAAGCCTTACATCGCCGAAAAGGACGTTGAGAAATACGCAGCCCCTTCCGGCCCTTTCGCCCTGCTCACCCTTGGCCGCGGCAACTTCGCGATCTTCCACCCGCAGGATGGCCACCAGCCAGGCGTGCAGGTCGATACACCGGCCGAAATCCTGAAGGTAGTCATCAAGTTCCGCCTCAAGGCCTGAGCGGCTTGCAACCTCGCCGGCTTTACGGTGTCCTATGGTCAACCCCATGAGACTCCGCGCCTGCCTGCTCCTTGCCCTCACCTACACCCTCGCCTTTGCTCAGGATGTCACCCGCCTCCCCGACGTCATCTACGCGAAGCATGACGGCGTGGCGCTGACGATGGACGTCTTCACGCCCGCTAAACCGAACGGCGCCGCGGTCGTCAAAATCATCAGCGGCGGCTGGAACTCCAACCATAACGGCATCGGCGACGGCGGCTGGCCGAAGCACGGCTTCACGACGTTCGTCGTCGTCCACGGCACGCAGCCTCGCTTCCACATCGGCGAAATCGTCGGCGACCTCCAGCGCTCCGTCCGCTTCATCCGCGCCAATGCCGCCAAGTTCGGCATCGACCCGAACAAGATCGGCGTGACCGGCGGCAGCGCCGGTGGTCACCTCAGCCTGATGCTCGGAACGCGCGTCCTCCCTGCCAATCCGAAGTCAAAGGATCCCGTCGAACAGGTGAGTTCCGAGGTCAACGCGGTCGCCTGCTACTACCCGCCGGTAGATTTCCTCAGCTGGGCCAAGGAAGGCGACAGCAACGAAGGCATCGGGCCACTGACCACCCGCGCCCCGGCCTTCGGACCGATCGTGACCACCGCCGAAGGACGCGAACGTGCCGGCCGCGAACTCTCTCCCCTCTTCTGGATCAGCGCCCAGACCCCGCCCACCTATATCGTCCAGGGCGACGCCGATCCGCTCGTCCCCGACTCCCAGGCCCGCCGCTACCTCGCCCGCGCCAAGGAAGTCGGCGCCAAGGCCGAAGTCTTGATCCGCCTTGGTGGCGCCCACGGCGGCTGGGTCGAGATGGCCGACGACAACGTGCGTATGGCCGAATGGTTCAGCCTCCATCTCCTCGGCCAGCAGCCGGCTAAGCCCTTTAATTTCGATATCTCTTCCTTACCCAGTACGCCGGCGCCGAAGAAGGCGGCGAAGAAGTAAGCCGGGCCGAGGGACGATTTACGCTGGCAGGAAAGCCCAGCCGTTTGCATAAAGACGGCATGGCTTCGCCTTGCCGACTCATCCTCGCCCTCGATGTAGAGACCAAGGAGGAAGCCTTGACGCTCGCTCGCCCGCTCGCCGGTAATCTCGCCTGGGTGAAGCTCGGCCTCCAGCTCTTCACGCGGCACGGTCCGGGCATCGTCGACGAATTCCATGCGCTGGGCTTCAAGGTCTTCCTCGACCTGAAGTTCCACGATATCCCTAACACGGTCTCCTCGGCGATCAAGAGCCTCAAGGGTCGCCCTTGCTCGTTGCTTACCATCCACGCCTGCGGTGGCCCCGAGATGATCGCACGCGCCGCCGAAGCCGCGAAGTCCACCCTGCCTGATTGCACGGTACTCGGCGTCACGGTGCTGACCTCGATGGATCATGCCCAGCTTTCTGCCACGGGCGTCGCCCGTACCCCCGAAGAACAGGTCCGCCTGCTCGGCCGCATGGCTATCGGCGCTGGTATCGGCGGTCTCGTCTGTTCGCCACTCGAACTCCCAATCCTGCGCTCCGACCTCGGTGCTGGTCCCACCCTCGTGACTCCGGGCATCCGTTATCCCGACGCCGCGGGCGATGACCAGAATCGTGTCATGACGCCAGCCCAGGCCGCCGCCGCGGGCGCCAGCTTCATCGTGGTCGGCCGTCCGATTCTCAAGGCCAAGGACCCCGCCGCTGAAACGCTCCGTATCCGTCGTGACATCGGCGAGATCGCATGAGCGCGGCCGACGACATCCTCGTCCTTCTCGCCGCGGGTTCCGCGCGGCGCATGCAAGCGGTCGTCGACGACAAGATCACCGCGCTCCTCGCCGGCAAACCGGTCTTCGTCCACTCGCTGCAGGCCTTCCTCAGCACGGGCCTCATCGGCCGTGTCGTCATGACCTATCGCGACGCAGTTCAGCTCACCAAACTGAAGGCCCAGCTCGCCGGTCATCTGCCCACGGCCACCCGAATCGATTTCGTGCCTGGCGGCGAATCCCGCCAGGATTCCGTCCTCGCCGCTCTCAATACCTGCGAAGGCCATACCGGCTTGGTGCACATCCATGACGGGGCCCGTCCGCTCGTCTCGCCCGAAGCCATCCGCAAGGTCCGCGACAAAGCCAAGGAAACTGGCGCCGCCATCCTGGCCGGACGTGCGGCCGACACGGTGAAGATCGCCAAGGTCGGTTCGGCTTCCGTCGAGACGTCCCCTGATCGCGGACTCGTCTGGACGGCTGAGACGCCGCAGGTCTTCCGCACCGCCATCGTGCTCAAGGCCTATCGCAAGGTCGCTGAGCTGCAGCGCAAAGTGACCGACGATAGCTCCGCCGTCGAATTCGTCGGGCAAGACGTCTCTTTGGTCGAGAACCCTTCGGTGAACCTGAAACTGACGCGTCCGGCGGACTTTGTCTTGGCGGAAGCAATCCTCAAGACACGCTAAGCGCTCAGTAACCGGCCTGACGGAGCGCAGCATCCAACTTCGTCTGGAAGTCGGTGATGTCCTGCGGCGTCGGACGATATCCCGGCGTCCGTGCGGCCATGCCGGGGCGACCCTGATGATCGATATACCAATCCGCCTTTTCACCGTCGGAGAAAGTGACGTGGCCGCTGACCATGGCATGAGGCTGGGCGATCGTGTCGACTTCGACCGTCACGACACCGGCGCCCTGGGCGGTGTCAGCCGGGACGCCAGCCTCAGCGGGGGCGGCGTCGGCGACGGGCTCTTCCACTGGCTTGGGCTCTTCCTTCTCGACGAGAGCAAGGTTAAGGTCGTCGACGAGGAAACGGACGTCCATGTAGGTCATCGGGACCTCGAACTGCGTCGAAAGACGCTCTTGGATCTGCGAAAGCGTGGCGCCTTCGGCCACCCAGGCGGAAACCTTGGAAATCTGTTCGGGGGTCAGTCGGGCCATAGACCGCTAAAGTGTGGGACCCTCCGCCGATTTTCAAGCGTCTCGTCGCTTATTCGTTGGAAAAAACGCCCCCGTCCACCAAGTTAAGCCCATGCAGTCCGAGATCAGTTGGCAAAAGCAAGGAGCGTTCACCGACATCGTGTACGAGAAAGCCGATGGTATCGCCCGCGTGACCATCAACCGCCCCTCTCGCCGTAACGCCTTCACCCCGGAGACGATTGCCGAGATGCTGAAGGCCTTCTCCGATGCGCGTGACGACGCCTCCATCGGCGTGGTGCTCCTTCGCGGCGCCAACCCGCAGGACGACGGTAAGTTCGCCTTCTGCGCTGGCGGCGACCAAAAGATCCGCGGCGATAAAAAAGGCGGCTACATGGGTAAGGATGGCGTCCCTCGCCTCAACGTCCTCGACCTCCAACGCCTCATCCGCTCGATGCCCAAGGTCGTCATCGCCCTCGTGGCCGGCTTCGCCATCGGTGGCGGTCACGTGCTCCACGTCATCTGCGACCTGACCATCGCCGCCGATAACGCCGTCTTCGGCCAGACCGGCCCGACAGTCGGCAGTTTCGACGGCGGCTTCGGCGCCTCCTACCTCGCCCGCGTCGTCGGCCAGAAAAAGGCCCGCGAAATCTGGTATCTCTGCCGCCAATACGACGCCAAGCAGGCCCTCGAAATGGGTCTGGTGAATACGGTCGTCCCCTACGCGCAACTTGACGCCGAAGGCGTGAAGTGGGCGCAGGAAATCCTCACCAAGAGCCCGCTCGCCATCCGCTGCCTCAAGTCGGCCTTCAACGCCGAACTCGACGGCCAGGCCGGCATCCAAGAACTCTCCGGTAACGCCACCCTGCTCTATTATCTTTCGGAAGAGGGCGATGAAGGTCGCGCCGCTTGGAACGAGAAGCGCCCTCCTGATTTCCGAAAATTCCCTTGGCTCCCATAAATCCGATCCGCGTCACCGAGCGCGCCCAAAAACTCGCCTCCGAGATTCTCCGTCCCGGCGATATCGCCGTCGACGGCACCGCTGGCAAAGGCCGCGATACCGCTTGCCTGGCCCAAGCCGTCGGCCCCACGGGGCATGTGCACGCCTTCGACATTCAGCCGGAAGCCATCGCCTCCAGCCGCAACCTCCTCGAGGTCGCGGGCCTCCTCGACCGCGTCTCCTTGCACCTCCGCAGCCACGCGGAACTGGTCGACGTCCTGACGCCGGCCCAGCGCGGCAAGATCGCCGTCGCGATCTTCAATCTGGGCTACCTACCCGGCGGCGATGCCTCCATCATCACGCAGCCAGCCTCGACCGACCGCGCCCTCCGCGACGCCTACGATAACCTCCGCCCTGGCGGTCGCCTCATCTGCGTCGCCTACACCGGACACCCTGGCGGACCCGAAGAATCTGACATCGTACTCAAGTTCGCCGAACAGCAGGCCTCCGCCGGCCTCCACGTCGAGAAGATCGGCTATTACCCGACGCCCGGAAAGCCTTGGATCCTCGTCGTGAACAAGCCGGCGGCTTGAAGTCGGAAGCATTCCTTTCACTCTCTCTAGGATGACCGCTCGTCGTCGTATCATCCTGACAGGGGCCACGGGACTCATCGGTTCCGCATTGTCCCGACGACTGACCGAGCTTGGCTACGAAGTCATCCCCTTCCGCTCCCGCCATGACGGGTCCGGTGGCTTTAATCACCTCACCGGCCACATCGATCACGCCGCCCTCGAAGGCGCCTATGCCGTGATCCACCTCGCGGGCGAATCCATCGCCCAACGCTGGTCGGTTGCCGCCAAGGAACGCATCATGGCCAGCCGTCGCGATGGCACCCGCCTGCTCGCCGAGACACTCATCAGCGTGAGGCAAAAACCAGAAGTATTCATCTCTATGTCCGGTATCAACCGCTACGGACTGCACCGGGCCGAAACCCTGGACGAATCCTCCGCGCCCTCCGCCGAGGGCTTCCTGCCGGCCGTGACCGAAGCATGGGAAAACGCGACCCTAGCGGCCAGCAAGGGAGGTATCCGTACGGTCTTGCTGCGGACTTCGCTCGTTCTTTCCTCCACTGGCGGCGGCTTGAACAAGATGCTCCCGGCGTTCCGACTTGGCCTCGGTGGCCCCATCGGCGGCGGGCGGCAACGGATGAGCTGGATCGGCCTCCCCGACCTCATCGAACTCATCGTCTGGTGCCTGGATAACCAAGCCATCCGCGGCCCACTTAACGCCGTAGCACCCCAGACCGTCACCCAAGCCGAATTTGCCCACACGCTAGGCGCCGTCCTCCGCCGCCCCAGCTTCTTGCCGATGCCCGCCTGGGCCCTCTCCATGCTCTTCGGACAGATGGGGCGCGAGACCATCCTCAGCGACCTCGCGGCCCGCCCGGCCGTGGCGCGCGACGGTGGTTTCCGCTTCGCGAAGCCCGACCTCGACTCGGCCCTCCGCCAGGCGATCGGCGAATGATTTTGGGTTGAAGGAACCGAGTCGGACAGAGATTGTCCGGCCATGGTTCGCGCTGTCTTCGTCTTCATGGTCCTACTCCTCGCTGGTTGCGAGGACGGCTCGCGCGCAGACTCCCGCACGCTCGACGTCGAAGACGAAGATTTCCGCCAAGGTCAGAACTTCTATAAGAGCGGCGAAGTCCGCAAGGCTCTCGAGTGCTACCTGAAGGTGATCGACAAACGTAAGGGCGCCGCGGAATCCAACCTCGAAGCCGGCCGCATGTACCTCGAACTGCAGGATCCACTGCCGGCCATCTACCATTTCAACCAGTATATACGGATGAAACCGACGTCCGAGCAATCGAACCTCGTCCGGCAGTTGATCAAGACCGCCGAGAAGCAGTTCATGCAGCAGCTGCCCGGAAGACCGATGGAACCCGACGCCCTCGGCGGCTCCGACCTCAACGCCAAACTCCGTAACCTCCAGCTGGAGAACGAGAAACTGAAACGCGAACTGGCCGATTACAACCGTACCCAGAAAGGGCTCGTCCTACCGCCCAAGACTACGAGCGAGAAGCCGGCGGAAAAACCGGCGACGACCGATGACGGTAAGCCCCAGCGCTTCCGGCAATATACGGTCGCCAAGGGCGACACCCTCTCCGGTATCTCCCGTAAGATTTATGGTGATGCCAGTCCGACGCGGATCTCAGCGATCTATAACGCGAACCGGGACAAAATGACGTCGGTCAACAGCCTGCCGAAGATCGGCACGGTGATCCTCCTTCCGGAGTAAGCCATGCGCCTGACGCGCATCCGAGCCGCCGATTTCCGCAACCTGACCTTCGCGGACGTCTCCACGGACGCCCCTCGCGTGTTCCTGCTCGGCGATAATGGCCAAGGGAAGACCAACCTCCTCGAGGCCGCCGCGCTGGTCTCTTCGTTCCGCTCCTTCCGCACGACCGACATCGCACCGCTCGTCCGTGCGGGTTGCACCGAGGCCCGCCTGCGCCTCGATGTCCGGCTTTCCCCGGTGGAAAACGCCGAGGTTGAGATCCGCCTCGCCAAAGGTTCGCGTAAAGCGCTGCTCAATGGCACGCCGGTCGCTTCGGTCGCCCAGCACCTTGGGCAATTCCCGACGATCGTCTTCTGCTCCGACGACCTTCGCCTCGTGCGCGGTTCGCCCTCTAACCGCCGTCGCTGGCTCGATGCTGCCATCGGCGGCACCGATGCCGCCTATCTCACCGCGGTCCGCGACTACGGTCGCGCCCTCGACGGGCGTAACGCACTTTTGAAGTCAACCGTCCGCTCCGACGAGGAACTGCGCGCCTTCGAGAAAGCGATGCTCGCGCCGGCCCAGCTCATCGCCGCGACCCGCGCCCGTATTTTACCTGACCTCGCCGTAACCTTGCGCGATGCCTGCGCCCGCGCCGGTTTTCCTGATCAAGGTGCCGACTTGGCCTACCAACCTGACGTCGCCGCCGAACAACTCGTTGAGATCTGGGCGAAGACACGTGTCGCCGACCTCGCCACGGGCACAACCCTCCGCGGCCCGCAACGCGACGACTTCGGTATGCTCTTCGCCGGCAAGGATGCCTCCGACTACGCCTCCGAAGGCCAGCAACGGCTGCTCGTTCTCGCCCTCTGCCTCGCCCGTCTCCAGCGCGACACCCTCCTCGCCCCCACGCCACCGGTCATCCTGGCCGACGATGTCCTCGGCGAACTCGACGATACCCGCCGCCGAGCCTTCTGGAACGAAGTCGGTGAAAAGCATCAGGTTATCGCGACTGGCACCGTTCCCCCGCCCTCCGGCGAGTGGCTGACCTACCGGGTCTCCGGGGGCAGGTACCTTCAGGCCTGATTTTGGCGTTGTTTTATGGGGAATTGACCCCTTGGATGGGCGGCATGTCGGACTTCCTTCTCTACGCCTCCGTGGTAGCCCTCTTCCTCGTCTGCATCCTCGTGGTCCTGGTGATCCTGATGCAACGCCCCAGCGCCAATGCTGGCATGGGCTCGGCCCTCGGCGGCGGTGCCGCTGAGACCGTCTTCGGTGGCGAATCCGCCAACGTCCTCTCGAAGATGACCACGACCCTCACGGTCATCCTCTTCGTTCTCAGCTTCGGCCTCTACCTCGGCTTCGTCGCCCGCGAAAAACCGTCCGCCAAGGCTCTCGATGCCAAGGCCACCGCCCCCGTCGCCGCTCCGGCTGCTCCGGCTGCTCCGGCTGCCACTGCGCCCACCGCTCCTTCCGTCCCTGCTCCTGCCGTCCCTGCTCCTGCCGCCGCCACGCCCCAGTCCACCCCGGCTCCGGCCGCGACGACTCCGGCGAAGCCCGCCGCTCCGGCTCCGGCCAAGTAAGCCTGAGTGAGAACTCGACTGCTCAGCCTGTCTGTCCGCTGGGTAGCGTGTCTCATCGCACTCGGTTGCTTCGCGCAATCACGGGTCCCTTCCGCCCCGGCGCTCGATCAGCTGACGCCTGAGCAAGGCCTGGCCTTCCTCGCAGGCTTCCGCACCGCCCGTCTAAACAGCGCTCTCTGCCTGCGCTTCGAGGTCGTCCACAAGCCGCGCAAAGGCGAGTCACTGCCCGCGGTCAAAGGCACGCTCTGGGCCACGTCGCACGGCTCAGCCCAACTCCTCCGCGGCGAGATCAATGACGCTCAAGGTAAGCCCGCCTTGGCCTTTATCACCGTCAAGTCGGCCCAAGGTAGCCGCGTCTGGGTCTCCCGCCACGGCGCCCCCGCCCAGGAACTCGATAACAAGACTCCGCTCATCCCGCTCGCGGAGGGACTCATCCTCACGCCGTTCGACCTCCAGTTGCCCTTCACGCATTGGCCCGCCACGGCCTACCTGACCACTGAGAAACGTCGACGTCCAGTGCACACCTTCGACGCGCTCAATCAAATCGGCCACGAACCCGCGAAGGTAAACTACGCGATCGACCATGTCTACGGCGTGCTCATCCAGGCGAGCTGCTTCGACACGAACGGCAAGAAGACCCGCACACTGCAGGTCGAGGAATTCTCGAAGGTCGACGAGCAGTGGATGCTCGCCGCGTGCAGCCTGCTCGACGAAACCACGCGCGACGCCGACCTGCTCCGCATCACCGAAGCTGCGCTCGGCGGAAGTTTCGCTCCTTCCACGTTCGAACCCGCCACGCTCGCGCAACCCGCCGCCACACCGGCTAACTTCAAGAAACTGTGAAGACCCGAGTCACCGCCACCCAAGTCGCCCGTTACTGCGACCTGCTCACCAACGGCAAGCACATCGCTGACTTCGAAGGCTCCCGCAACGGCCTCCAGCACAAGGGTACACGCCCAGTGCGCAAGGTCGGCGCGGCCGTGGACGCGGGCGCTAAGGTCTTCGCCGAAGCCGCCCGCCGCGACGTCGATTTCCTGATCGTCCACCACGGGATGTATTGGCGTCCGGTCTCGCCCGAGCGCGAAGTCCGCGCCATGCGCAAGGCGGCCCTGAAGAAGGCTGGCCTGTCGCTCTACTCCAGTCACCTGCCGCTCGACGCGCACCCGGCCATCGGCAACAACGCGCTGATCGCCCAAGATCTTGGCCTCAAAGTCGTCGATTGGTTCGTAGACTACGAAGGCCTACCCATCGCCTGCATCTGTAAGGGCATCTCGCGTGCGACCTTGCGCAAGCGCCTCAAGGCGTCGTATCCGCAGACTTACAAGGGCATCGAGTTCGGGTCAGCGAATCCGAAGAGGATCGCGATTCTCAGCGGTAGCGGCCGCAGCGCCCTTGATCACCTCAAGGCCGAAGGGTGCGACACGCTGATCACCGGCGAGCTCCGCGAAGAACATTTCAACGAAGCGCACGAGCAGGGTTGGAATCTCTATCCTTGCGGACACTACGCGACCGAAACCTGGGGCGTGAAGGCCCTCGCCGCCGCGGTGGCTGCGGAGTTTGGCGTGAAGTGGGAATTCATCCCCACGGGCAATCCGCTCTGATGACCCGCGGACGGCTAGCCCCGACCCCGACCGGCTACCTGCACGTCGGCCACGCCCGCACGTTCGCCCTCGCTGCCGCCCGCGCCGCCAGCGGGATGCTGATCTACCGCACCGAAGACCTCGATGCGGGACGCTGCCGTCCAGAGTTCGCCGAGGCGGCGATCGAGGACCTGCGCTGGCTCGGACTGAAATGGACGGAGGGACCCGACGTCGG